>JAZSLU010000046.1:0-19100 GCA_045535505.1 Acutalibacteraceae bacterium
AGTTTGGTGATAATCCCGAAGCAATGAAACAAGCGGGAATTGTGTATGCTACCGACCAGATTATTGATTTGTTTGCAAACGGTATTACAAACGTACACGTTTATTCAATGAACAAACCAGACGTTGCAAAGAAAATTAAAGAAAACTTATCAGACATTTTGGGAAAATGAGCATAATGGTTTTAACAAAGGTTTACACGGCACCTGCGATAAACAAAAAAGAAATATTGCGGTATGCGGGTTGCAAACAGACATGCCAAGAACTTGATGGAATAATTGAAAATTGCATAAATGAAATTGCAAATAAACTCACCTATAAGGTTTGTTACATCGTATTGGATGTGCAAATTGAAAATGGGGAGTGTGATTTTGGCTTATTCGGTACAGTTTCAAAAAGCCTTGCAAAGAATTTATGCGGTTGTAAAAAGTGCATTCTTTTTGCGGCAACCATAGGTGTCGAAATTGATAGAATAATTGCAAAATACAATCGTCTTGAACCGTCTAAAGCGCTGTTTTTTCAGGCAATAGGTGCAGAAAGGGTAGAAACCTTGTGCAATATGGTTTGTGATGATTTTAAAAAGCAATTTGGCAACCTTCGGCCACGCTTTAGCCCGGGATTTGGTGATTTAGGCTTAAATATTCAAAAGCAGATTATAAGCCTGCTTGACTGCACAAGACGTATTGGAATAACGCTTAATGACAGTTTGTTGATGTCGCCTTCAAAGTCGGTTACGGCTTTTGTTGGCATAAAGGATGAAAGTTTATGAGTTTTAAAGAGTTTTTAAAACATAATATTGTTATGCTTGACGGCGGTTTTGGCACCATGCTGCAAAGCCGTGGATTACAGCCGGGGGAACATCCTGAAAGATGGAATTTAACCCATGCTGACGTTATAATCGAAATTCACAAGAGTTATTTTGATGCGGGCAGCAACGTTGTGTGTACAAACACTTTTGGCGCAAATGCTTTAAAATTCGAAGAGAGTGAACTGGAGCAGATTATTACTGCTGCGGTTAGTAACGCAAATGCGGCAAGAGAGAACAGTATATCTGATAAGCCTAAATTTATTGCGCTTGATATTGGCCCTTTGGGAAAATTGCTTTCACCCTTGGGCGATTTAGAATTTGAAAAAGCAGTCGAGGCTTTTGCAAAGACAGTAAAAATTGGCGCAAGGTGCGGCGTTGATTTAGTTGTTGTTGAAACAATGAACGACAGTTATGAAACCAAGGCGGCGTTACTTGCGGTTAAAGAAAACTGCAGTTTGCCTGTTATTGTTTCTAACGTTTACGGCGAGGATGGCAAACTGATGACCGGTGCAACACCCGAAACAATGGTTGCTATGTTAGAGGGTATGGATGCTGATGCAATTGGTGCAAACTGTTCATTAGGACCAAAACAGTTGAGTGACGTTGCAAAACGTTTGATTGCTTGTGCATCGGTGCCTGTTGTGTTAAAACCTAATGCGGGTTTGCCCAAAGCGGTGGACGGCAAAACTGTTTTTGACATTGATGCAAATGAGTTTGCGCTTGAGGTTTGCAAAATTGTAAAACAAGGTGTTCGTGTTGTTGGCGGATGTTGCGGCACAACACCTGAATATATAAGTAAACTAAATGAGTTGGTTTGTAACCAAAAACCTTTACCGATTGAGAAAAAAAGTTTTACTGTTGTTTCGTCATACTCTCACGCTGTTAAGTTTGGCAACGTTCCGTTACTTATTGGAGAGCGAATTAACCCAACGGGCAAAAAGCGTTTTAAGCAGGCTTTGCTTGAAAACGACATAAACTATATTCTTGACGAGGGTGTAAACCAGCAAGAAAAGGGTGTACATATTCTTGATGTTAACGTAGGTTTACCTGATATTGATGAGCCGAAAATGTTAGAGACTACCGTTAAAGAACTGCAGGCGGTAAGCAACTTGCCTTTGCAGATTGATACTTCTAACGTTGTTGCGATGGAAAAGGCCTTGCGCATTTATAACGGTAAGGCTATGGTTAACTCTGTTAACGGTAAACGCGAAAGTATGGAGCAAATTTTTCCGCTTGTTAAAAAGTATGGCGGTGTAGTTGTTGCGTTAACTCTTGATGAAAACGGCATTCCTGCTGATGCAAACGGCAGAGTTGAGATTGCCAAAAAAATTCTTGACTGTGCAACTGATTACGGTATTGACAAAAAGGATATTGTTTTTGATGCGCTTGCTATGACAGTAAGTGCCGATAATAAGTCGGCAGGTGTTACATTAGAGGCGCTTTACAGAATAAAGACCGAGCTTGGTTGTCATACATCGCTGGGTGTATCAAACGTTTCTTTTGGGTTGCCTTGCCGCGATGCCATTAACAGCACGTTTTTTGCAATGTGTTTGCAAAACGGCATGAGTGCTGCTATTATGAACCCTTATTCTGCCGATATGATGCGGGTCTATCATGCGTATAAGGCACTTGCGGGGCTTGATGATAACTGTGCCGAATATATTGATGCGGCACAGAGTTTTACTGTAAGCACTGTTGCCGATATTGCGAAAAAAACATCTGATTTACAGGGCGAATCGCCACTTTCGCAGGCAATTATCAAAGGTTTTAAGGATAATGCTAAAAGCATTACAAAGCAGTTGCTTAAAAGCGCTGAACCACTTGATATTGTTAACAATGAAATAATTCCTGCACTTAATACTGTTGGTGAGGGTTTTGAGAAAAAGACGGTTTATCTGCCACAGTTGCTTATGAGTGCTGAAGCGGCAAAAAGCGCATTTGAACAGATTAAGTCTGCTATGGCGCAAAGCAAAAACGAGCAAGATAAAGGGATGGTTGTTATTGCGACCGTTAAGGGTGACATACACGATATTGGCAAAAATATTGTAAAGCTGTTGCTTGAAAATTATGGCTATAAAGTGGTTGATTTAGGTAAGGATGTTGAACCACAAGCTGTTGTTGATGCGGTTGTGAAAACGGGTGCAAAAATGGTGGGACTTAGTGCGTTAATGACAACTACCGTACCCGCTATGGAAGAAACCATTAAATTGATTAAAGTCAAAGCACCAAAATGTAAGGTGATTGTCGGCGGTGCGGTGTTGAACAAAGAGTATGCCCAAAAAATTGGTGCCGATATGTATGCTAAAGATGCAATGGGAGCCGTTCGTTATGCACAGACGGTTATAGATTAGTTAAATTGTTTATTACAAAAAAGACAGAGAATGTTATTCATTCTCTGTCTTTTTTATGCTTTTGCTATTATGATGATAACTGCAATGATGACGGCGAGTGCCAAAACAAAAGCGGTGTAAAAGAAAATTGCAAAGCGGCTTGGACGAGTGCTTTGTTTTGGTTTTGCCTTTTTGTTAAGACGCTGCAATATTGATATGGGATCATCTTTATTGATGATTTTTAGCTTAAAGCTTTTAATCCAATCAACATCAGCTTGCGTGCACATTTGCATATCAAGTGTGCCGACTTCGTGTGATAGTTTGTTGCGGATATGTCGCAAATTTATAAGGCGGGATAAAAATGCGCTCCATCCGGAAACTTTTGCGCTTTCATCGAAGGGAATTGCTTTCATTGCATCTATGTAGTTTGTTATGCCTTTATCTGATGCATATATTTGTTTGCAGACATTGTCAGCATCCTTATATGCTTCTAAAAAAATGTGGTTTATATTGCCCATATGTTGTGCTCCATTAAGTATTATTAGTTTATATTATAGTGCAGAGATATTTAAAAATCAATTATAAAAGTAATACCTTTGCAAAGGGCGACATAAAATTAAACATATGGGGGACAAGCAAATGACACAACAAAGTTTTGACAGCGCGGTTTGTTTGTTGCCGCAAAATTTACAAGGGTTTCTGTACTGTTTGCCAAAAGAAGTTAAACAGACGGCACAGGAAATTAGACTGCGGGTTAACAAACCGTTACAACTTACGGTTGACGGTTTACCCTTTTGGGTTGACAAAACCGGTGCGTATAGAGCAAGACCGTCGGTGCCGTACATAATTACAAAAGAGCAGATTGATGCGGCTTTTATGGTGCTTTGCGAAAACTCGGTTTACTCGCACGAGGAGGAAATTAAGCAAGGTTTTATTGCTTTGCAATATGGGCATAGGGCAGGTGTATGCGGAACCTATACAAAAAGCGGAGTGGTTAAAGATGTTAGCAGTATCAACATAAGAATTGCACGGCAAATTATTGGTTGTGCCGACAAGGCGATACGGGAGTTTGACAACAAAGGGATATTGATAGCCGGGCCGCCCGCAAGCGGCAAAACGACCTTACTTCGCGATATGGTTCGTCAGTTGTCGCTCGAATATTCTTTAAGAATTGCTGTTATTGATACACGCTTTGAGATTGCGGCGAGTGTTGGTGGGGTTGCAATAAACGATTTGGGTGATACGGTTGATGTTTTGAGCGGTTATGAAAAAGCGTATGGTATTGAGGTTGCTGTAAGAACGCTAAATCCTCAGGTTGTGGTTTTTGACGAGTTTGGAAATCAAAGCGAAACAGAGGCGGTTGCTTTGGCGCTCAACTGCGGCGTTGCAGTAATTGCAACCGTACATGCGGGAAACAAAGCAGAGTTGCTTTGCAATAAAAAGGTTGAGGCTTTACGCAAGACGGGTGCTTTTTCGAAGGTGATTATGCTACCGCAAAAGATTGGCGAAGAATTTGAAGTTTTGGTGGATGAGGCATTTGTTTAAGGTTGTTGGTATTATTTTGATTGTTTTTGCATCTTATTTATGTGGAAACAGTATGGCAATAAGGCTTTCAAACAGAGCAAAAGCGTTAAAAAGTGTGGCGCAACTTTGTAGGTTTGCGGCAGAAAAAATTAGGCTTTTTGCGACACCTGTTGAAAAAATTTTATGTGAGGCACAAAGCCAATATGCTGAACTTGAGTTTCTATGCGGTTATCCTGAAATTTTGCCTGATTATCCGTTTAATGCAGTAGAACGTGAAACTATAAAAGCATTTTTTTGCGGACTTGGTGCGAGTGACGTATGCGGTCAGGTGAAATATTGCGAGGGATATGCATTACAGTTTGAACGAATGGCGAGTGACGTAAAGGCTCAATGTGATGGAAAAAACAAGCTTTATAGAGTGCTCGGCCTTTTTTGTGGAATTTGTATTGCAGTAATTTTAGTGTAGATTTTGGTGATAGTATGGATGTTGATTTTATTTTTAAGGTTGCCGCGATAGGCATTATTGTTACAGTGCTTAATCAACTGCTTGTACGTTCGGGACGGGAAGAACAAGCAATGTTGACTACTTTGGCGGGACTTGTTGTTGTGCTGATGATGTTAGTGCAAAGCATTGGAGATTTGTTTTCGACTGTTAAATCAGTTTTTGGGTTATAGATTATGAACATTACCGTTGTTTTAGCGTTGGCCTTAATTACCGCTGTTTTTGCATTGGTTTTAAAAGAACAAAGACCTGAGTTTGCACTTGCCGTTTCTGCTGCTGGTGGTTGCGTATTGTTCTTTTTGGTGCTTAAGGGTTTGGTGGCCTATCTTGATGATATTAGCGGATATTTTTCTAAAACCGGTATTGATAACAGCTATTTTATTGTTATTTTAAAGGCTTTGGGAATTTGCTACATAACACAGTTTGTATCCGATCTTTGCCGTGACTACGGACAAACCTCGCTGGCGGGCAGGGTTGACCTTGCGGGTAAGTGTTGCATACTTGTTCTGTCGGCACCGCTTATGCAAAGATTGATTGAAGTGGCGGTTAGATATATTCAATGAAAAAGGTGTTTTATTTTTTAATTTGTGTAACCCTTTTGATTATGTTTTGCAGCTTTTCGGTTTATGCGTTTGATGCGGGGTTTTATGAGCAACAATATGAAAGCAGCGGTGCCCAGAATTTGGGAGATGAGCTACCGCAAAATGCGCAAGAATTTTTTGATAATTTTGAAATCTCGCCAAAAGATTATTCATGGCTTGAAGAGTTTGACACCAAAAGCATTTTTGGGGTTATTTTAGAATTTTTAAAGCAGGGTATTAAAAAGCCGTTGGGCGTTTTTGTGAGCCTTGCGGGTATTGTATTAGTATGTGCGGCGGTTTGCGGTCTTGGTAATATGCGTCTTGTTAGTGATGGGACTATAGATTTTGTTGCAACGCTTGCTGTTGCGGCGGTCGTACTTGCACCGTTGCACACTACAATAGAAGCTTGTGTAAATGCCATACGGGCAAACGGTAGTTTTATGCTTTCGTTTGTGCCGATTTTCACTGCAGTGGTTGCGGCAAACGGACAAGCGGCAACGGCAACAGCAAGTAGTGCGGTTTTGCTTATTGCTGCAGAATTGACTGTGAGCGTAATTGCCTTTGTTATTATGCCGCTTTGCAGTTGTTATCTTGCTGTTAGTCTTTGTGCGGCTGCGCATCCTTTATTGTCGCGCTCGGAAATAGCAGGCTACATACAAAAGGCGGCAAACTGGATTTTAGGGTTGACGCTGACGGTTTTTTTAGGAATTTTGAGCGTACAGACCTCTATTTCGAGCGCAACAGACACTATAAGCGACCGTGCGGTAAAGTTTGCGGTTGGCTCGGCAGTGCCTGTGGTTGGGGCTTCGGTGAGTGAGGCGTTGGGAACGATTAAAAGCTGTCTTGGTTTGTTGAAAACCTCAGTTGGAATTTATGGTGTGATTGCAGTTGCGGTTATGCTGTTGCCGGTGGTTTTAGAACTTGTTTTATGGCGAGCGGGGTTGGCGGGAGGATGTATAATTTCGAATTTGTTTGGTTGTCAAAAAATTTCTTCGTTGTTGAAAGCGGTTGATTCGGTGATTGCAATTTTGCTTGGTGTTGTTTTATATAGCATTATCCTTTTCATAATTGCTCTTACTATTGTGATGAAAGCAGGGGTATAATGCAAACAATAAAAAACGTTGCTTTAGTGTTATGCGGTATTTTGGTGGCAACGTCTTTTGCTTCGTTTTTATTACCTGATTCAAAATATAAAAAGCTTATAAGCTATGTGATAAGTTTGGTGATTGTTTTGAGTGTGGTTGGTGTCTTTAGCAAGGCTGATTTTGAAATAGAGGTGCCGACTGCGGCAACCAACAATACCCAAAGCCTTGAAAATATGACGGCACAGCAAGCGCAATATATAATTGAGGCTTATTTATCTGAAAATGGTATAAAGGTGAAAAAAGTTTTATGTTATATGGATATTTTAGATGATGGGGACATAGTTATTAATAAGGTTTGTGTTTATACAGCAAAGGATGCCGCCGTTGTCAAACAACTTCTTGTTGAAGGGTTTGGCATACAAGAGGTTTATGTGTATGAAGAATAACAATAAATTGAAGACGATAAAAAGGTTTATTGGCACCAAAAAGGGAGCTTACGTTATGCTTTGCGTTGGCCTTTTGGGGATTTTGCTTATTGCTTTTTGTGGTTCTAAAGAGAAAGAACAGAAGGTTGATGTTGAACAAAAAATGACAAATGAGCAATATTGTACTTTAGTTGAACAAAAGGTGTGCCAAATTGTGAAGGCGGTTTCTAAAGATAAAAATCCCACTGTTACGGTAACGCTTGATACAGGAATTAAGTACATATATGCTGATGAAACAAAGACCGACAGCGAGAACAACGAAGATGTTAATGGTGGCAGCACCAAAATTCAAAGCAATGATAAAAAAGAGAACAAGCACGTTATTATTGAAGACTCTAATGGGTCGCAACAAGCATTAGTTGTTACCGAATATATGCCCACTATACGCGGTGTTACCGTGATATGTGAGGGCGGCAATATACAAAGTATAGCGCAACAAATTGAAAGTGCAGTTATGACGGCACTTGATATAACGGCCAAGCGGGTTTTTGTTACGGGCAAATAAATTAAAGTTTTGATAGGAGTATTTTTATGAAAAAGGGTAAGATTTTTGGTAAAAGACATATCACGCTCGCAGTTATGGTGTTGGCGCTTGCGGCAGCGGTGTGGTTTAATATGGAATATTCTGTGTCGGGTATAGGCACTAATAAAGAAAGTGAAAAATATTTAGGTCAAGCCGAGTTTGTTTCGGGTGATGCTGTTGAGTCGGCTGTTCAAACCGGAACCAAAGCCGAGCAGGAGGACTATTTTTCGACCGCCAAAACACAGCGAGAAAACTCAAGAAAAAATCAGCTTGAAATGATTGAAGAAACTTTGAATGATGCAACCCTTTCAGACGAGGTGAAAAAAGAAGCCGTTTCACGCAAAAATGAAATAACTGCACAAATGGAAAGTGAAACGGCCATTGAAACATTGCTTTCGGCAAAAGGTTTTGAAAAGGTTGTTGCGGTTATAAGTGATAGCAATATTAATGTTGTGGTAAAAAAAGAGGAGTTAAGCAATGCCGAAACCTTACAAATTCAAGATGTTGTTTTATCGCAAACTGCCTTTGATTTAGAAAATGTAAAAATTGTTACAATAAAATAGTTGTGTTATTTAAAAAATATGGTATAATAAGATTACAAAAACAAAAAGGGGAGGATTATCCCATGGAAAATAACACAAGCACACTTGCGATTAATGAAGACGTTATTGCTAAAATGGCACAGATTGCCGCTTTAGAGGTTGAGGGTGTTGAGGCATTGGCTTCGGTTGCTCTTAAAATGAACAAAATTAAAAAAATGATTAAAACAGGCACTAACATAAAAGGTGTTTTTGTTTCTATTGATTCTGGTGTTATTAATCTTGATGTATATATTAAGGTTAAAGCCGGTATGCCTATAAAGAAAATTGCTGAGGACGTTCAGCATAGCGTAAAAGAAAAAATTCAGAGTATGACCGGCAGTGCAGTATCATCTGTTAATGTTGTTATTGCAGATGTTGGTGCAACAGTTTAAACGTTTTTAAAACAAGTTTAATATAAAAATTAAAAGCCGACGGCTATACTGCCGTCGGCTTTTTTGTAAAAATTTGTATATATAAATAGGTGTTAACGCTTGACTAAACAACAAGATATAGTGTATAATTACTTTGTATTTGTATAACTTTTAACTCCAAGGAGATTAAGATTAATGGCCGCTAAAAAAGAGTATGGTAACGAAAGCATTAAACAGCTTAAAGGACCTGACAGGGTACGCAAACGTCCTGCAGTTATTTTTGGTTCTGACGGCATAGAGGGATGCGAACATTCCGTATTTGAAATTATTTCTAACTCGGTTGACGAAGCAAGAGAAGGTTACGGCAAAAAGATTATTGTAACACGTTTTGAGGATGGCTCGATAGAGGTTAAAGACTTTGGCCGCGGTGCGCCTGTTGATTACAACCAAAACGAAAAGTGTTTTAACTGGGAATTGCTTTATTGTGAGTTGTATGCCGGTGGTAAATATGGTGCTGACGGTGATAACTATGAATTCTCTATTGGTCTTAATGGCTTAGGTCTTTGCGCGACACAATATTCTTCTGAATATATGGATGTTGAGATTAAGCGCGACGGTTATATTTATAATTTACATTTTGAAAAAGGTTTTAACAAAGGCGGTCTTAAAAAGACTGAGTACGAGGGGAAAGAAACAGGAACTTGTACAAGGTGGAAACCCGATATTGATGTTTTTACCGACATTAACATTCCAGTTGAATATTATCTTGATGTTTTGAAAAGACAAGCAGTTGTTAATAACGGCTTAAAGATTGTTTTTAAAAATCAAGTTGGTGCTCGCTTTGAAACGACCGAGTTTTATTATCAAAACGGCATACAGGATTATTTGGCAGAATATCTTGGAACCGAGTCGCTTTGTGAACCGCAGTTTTGGCAGACCGAGCGTGTTGGGCGCGACCGAGAGGACAAGCCTGAATATAAACTTAAAATTAATGCTTGTGTTTCATTTTCTGTTACCAAACAAAAAATTGAGTATTATCACAACTCGAGTTGGCTTGAATATGGCGGTGCGCCTGAAAAGGCGGTCAGAAGTGCTTTTGTTTCTCAGATTGATGCTTATGCAAAGCAGAATAATAAATATCAAAAAAATGAAAGTAAGATTTCGTTTTCGGATGTTGAAGAATGTCTGGATATTGTTATTTCTTCTTTTTCTACACAAACTTCTTACGAAAACCAAACAAAAAAAGCGGTTACGAATAAGTTTATTTATGAAGCGACAGCAGATTTTTTGCGCCGTCAGTTAGAGGTTTATTTTATCGAAAACAAAGAATCGGCCGAGAAAATTGTTAACCAAGTGCTTATAAACAAGCGCAGCCGTGAGCGAAGCGAAAAAGAACGTCTTTCAATCAAGAAAACCCTGCAAAGCAGCAACAGCATGGTTGACAGAGTGCAAAAGTTTGTTGATTGCAGAAGTAAAGACGTTGCAGAACGCGAAATTTTTATAGTTGAGGGTGACTCGGCTTTAGGCTCTTGTAAACTTGCGCGTGACCCTAATTTTCAGGCTATTATGCCTGTAAGAGGTAAAATTCTCAACTGTCTTAAGGCAGAATATGAAAAGGTGTTCAAAAGCGAAATTATTACAGACCTGCTTAAAGTTCTTGGTTGTGGCGTTGAGGTTAAGAGCAAGGCCAACAAAAATTTGTCCAACTTTAATATTGATAACCTTCGTTGGAACAAGATTATAATTTGTACCGATGCCGATGTTGACGGTTTCCATATAAGAGCGCTTATACTTACAATGATATATCGTCTTATGCCAACCCTTATTACTGCCGGCAAGGTGTACATTGCAGAAACTCCGCTTTATGAAATTACCACTAAAGATATGACATATTTCGCTTATGACGAATCAGAAAAAAGCGAGATTATGGAAAAAATCGGTGATAAGAAATATACCATTCAGCGTTCAAAGGGTCTTGGCGAAAACCAACCCGATATGATGAACCTGACAACAATGAATCCTGCCACAAGGCGACTTATAAAGGTTATGCCTGATGATGCTAACCGTACGGCCGATATGTTTGAGTTGTTGCTTGGTGATAATCTGCAGGGAAGAAAAGAATTTATTTCGGAAAATGGATATCGTTATCTTGATGAGGCTGATATCAGCTAAATTAACAAACAAAGGATGTAAATAATGGCACCCAGAAAGAAAAAACAGACAACCGAGATGGCGGTTGTAAATACTGATAAAACCTATATAGCAGGTGCGGGTCTTACTGTTGAACAGCCTATTGTGGCAACGGTCGAAAGCAATTTTATGCCTTATGCCATGAGTATTATTGTGTCCAGAGCTATACCTGAGATTGATGGGTTTAAGCCTTCTCATCGCAAACTGCTTTACACAATGCATATGATGGGATTGCTTAACGGTGGAACTATAAAATCTGCAAACATTGTGGGCAGAACAATGCAACTTAATCCTCACGGTGATGCGGCAATTTATGAAACAATGGTACGCCTTTCGGAAGGCTATGAAGCGTTGTTGCATCCTTATGTTGCATCAAAAGGCTCTTTTGGTAAAGCTTATTCGAGAGATATGGCTTATGCGGCTTCTCGTTATACTGAGGCAAAGCTTGCGCCTATTGCTACAGAACTTTTTGCAGATATTGACAAAGATACGGTTGATTTTGTTGATAACTATGATGCAACGCTTAAAGAACCTACACTTTTTCCTGTAACCTTCCCATCGGTGCTTGTTAACGCTAATATGGGTATTGCTGCCGGTATGGCGAGTTCGATTTGTCCTTTTAACCTTACTGAAGTTTGCAACACTGCAATCGAGTTTATAAAAGACGAAACAATTAATATTGCAGACACTTTATTAGCGCCTGATTTTCCTGTTGGCGGCGAACTTATCTACAGCAGAAGTGATATGGAAGAAATATATCGCACCGGTCGTGGCGGTTTTAAAGTTAGAGGTGTATATACTTATGACAAATCGGCTAACTGCATTGATATAACCGAAATTCCGCCTACTACTACGAGCGAGGCAATAATTGAAAAGGTTGTTGAGCTTGTAAAGGCAAAAAAAATTACTGAAATTAATGACATACGTGATGAAACAGGTATCCGTGGTCTTAAAATTACCATTGACTTAAAGCGTGGCGTTGACCCCGACAAGTTGATGAAAAAGCTCTTTAAAATGACATCGTTGCAAGACAGTTTTTCTTGCAACTTTAATATCCTTGTTGCAGGTGTGCCCAGAGTGATGGGTGTTGCGGAAATTTTGAGTGAGTGGGTTGCTTTTAGAAGCGAATGCGTAAGACGCAGAGTTTATTTTGAACTTACCAAGGCTAAGAATCGCTTACACTTGTTAAAGGGTTTGCAAAAAATATTGCTTGATATTGATAAAGCCATAAAGATTGTAAGAGAGACCGAAGAGGAAAAAGAGGTTGTTCCCAATCTTATGATTGGCTTTGGCATTGACGAGGTTCAAGCTGAATATGTAGCAGAAATTAAGTTGCGCCATTTAAATCGCGAATATATTTTAAAGCGTACCGAAGATATTGAAAAACTTGAGCAAAGCATTGCAGAGATGGAAGAAATTCTTTCGAGCAGGAGCCGAGTTAAAAAAATTATTATCGGTGAACTTAAAGATGTTATAAGCAAATATGGCAAAGAAAGAAGAACAAAAATAGTAACGGCAGATATTGAGGCTGATGAGGCTGAAGAAGTTATTGTTGATACATCACCTGTCGAGTTGTTCTTTACGAAAGATGGATATTTTAAAAAGATTACACCACAGTCGTTGCGTATGAGCGGTGAGCAAAAGCTTAAAGAGGGTGACCAAATTACTCAAACCGTAAGCGCAACCAATGCTCACGAATTATTGTTTTTTACTGACAAGTGTCAGGTTTATAAATCGCGTGCTGTTGAGTTTTCTGATTCCAAGGCAAGTGTTTTGGGCGAGTATATACCCTCTGTTCTTGAGTTTGACGAGGATGAAAGTACGGTTTGCATGATATGTACTACCGATTATAAAGGCTATTTGTTGTTTGTGTTTGAAAACGGTAGGGTGGCAAAGGTTCCTCTTTCGGCTTATCAAACCAAGACCAAACGTAAAAAACTTATTAACGCTTATTGCGAAAAATTTAAACTTCACGCTGTGATACACGTTGAAGAAGAAACTGATATTATAATGCGTTCTACAAATGGCAGGATATTGTTGTTTAACAGCGGTGCATTGGCTGCAAAAACAACAAAAAACAACAGTGGTGTAGCTGTTATGACTCAAAAGAAGGGACAGCGTGTTTTCTCGGCGGATATATATAAAGAGGGCGAACTCGTTACACCTCACCGCCACAGAGCACGGAATTTGCCCGCTGCGGGCAGTATGCCGTCTTCTGATGAGCAAAAAGCCGAACAACTTTCAATATAAAAAAACCGCTTGCTTTAAAACGTTCACCTATATTTAGGAAAACAAAGCAAGCGGATGTCCGTCCTTCACAAACGCAAGCATAAAATTTCTTTCGGACTGACAGTATTAATTTCCCCTTTATACATTTTATTAAACAAGGAATTATTTGACATTTTTGCTGCATTGTTATATTATTATGTTTGTTGCAAAAATTCCACAATCGGAGGCAAATTATGGACAAACAACTGGCAAAGGTATATGAACCGGGGCAGGTTGAAGACAGAATATATGAGTTTTGGCAAGATGGAGGCTTTTTTCATGCCGAAGTTGACCAAAACAAAAAACCTTATACGATAGTTATTCCGCCACCTAATATTACCGGTCAACTCCATATGGGTCACGCTCTTGATAACACCTTGCAAGACGTGCTTATTCGTTTTAGAAGAATGCAGGGTTATTCTACCCTTTGGATGCCCGGCACGGACCATGCTTCTATCGCTACTGAAGCTAAGATTGTTGAAGCACTTAAAAAAGAGGGTGTTTCAAAAGAGGATCTTGGCAGAGAAAAGTTTTTAGAGCGCGCTTGGGATTGGAAGCGTGAATATGGCGGACGGATTATTTCTCAGTTGAAAAAGCTGGGTTCTTCCTGTGACTGGGAACGAGAGAGATTTACTCTTGACGAGGGTTGCAGTAAGGCTGTTCGTGAGGTGTTTGTTTCACTTTACGAAAAAGGTCTTATTTACAGAGGCGAACGTATTATTAACTGGTGTCCTCATTGTCTTACATCAATTTCTGATGCTGAGGTTACTTATGATGAACACGAGGGCGCTTTCTGGCATTTGCGTTATCCCTTCGAGGATGGAAGTGGTTATATTGAACTTGCCACCACACGTCCTGAAACGATGCTTGGTGATACTGCTGTTGCTGTAAACCCCAACGATGAAAAATATAAAGACATTATCGGCAAAAATCTTGTTTTGCCTTTGGTTGGCAGAATTATTCCTGTTATTGCTGATGAATATGTTGAAATGGACTTTGGTACGGGTGCCGTTAAGATTACGCCTGCACATGACCCCAACGACTTTGAGGTTGGTCTTAGACATAACCTTGAGGTTATCAACGTTATGACTGATGATGCTCATATGACTGCTGACTGCGGCAAGTATGCCGGTTTGGACAGATATGAAGCAAGAAAGCAGATTGTTGCCGACCTTGAAGCAGGCGGTTATCTTATTAAAGTAGAAAAAATGAATCACAACGTAGGTTCTTGCTATCGTTGTAACTCTGTTGTTGAGCCCAGGGTTTCTAAACAATGGTTTGTTAAGATGGAACCTTTGGCAAAACCTGCTATTGACACTGTCAAGAACGGCGAAATTAAGCTTATTCCTTCTCGTTTTGAGAAAACTTATTACAACTGGATGGAAAATATCAAAGACTGGTGCATTTCACGTCAACTTTGGTGGGGTCATCGCATACCTGCTTGGTATTGCGAAGATTGCGGCGAGGTTATTGTTTCGCGTGGTGAACCTAAGGTTTGCCCCAAGTGCTCAAGTGAAAAATTACATCAAGACGAAGATACACTTGATACATGGTTCTCGTCGGCATTATGGCCTTTTTCTACTTTGGGTTGGCCTGATGATACACTTGAACTTAAGTATTTTTATCCTACAAGCACACTTGTAACGGGATATGACATTATTTTCTTCTGGGTTGCCAGAATGATTTTCTCTGGTCTGGAATATACAGGCAAACCGCCTTTTGATACTGTTTTATTCCATGGTATCGTACGTGACGGACAGGGAAGAAAAATGTCTAAATCTTTGGGTAATGGTATTGACCCATTGATTGAAATTGAAAAATACGGCGCTGATGCGTTGCGATTTACACTTGCAACAGGCAACAGCCCCGGTAACGATATGCGATATCTGCCCGAAAGAGTTGAGGCGAGCCGTAACTTTGCAAATAAAATTTGGAATGCGGCACGTTTCCTACTAATGAACTTGGGCGATAATGAACCTGCACCTTATATTCCCGAAAATTTGCAGATTGAGGACAAGTGGATTCTTTCAAAATATAACAAGGTAGTTGCAGACGTAACGGATAACCTTGAAAAATTCGAACTTGGACTTGCTGTTTCAAAACTTTATGATTTTATTTGGGACGTTTTCTGCGATTGGTATATTGAGATTGCAAAGGTTCGTCTTAATGGTGATAATCAAGAACAAAAAGAGGTTTCAAAGGCTGTTTTGGTTTACGTTTTCTCGGGTACAATGAAATTGTTGCATCCTTTTATGCCCTTTATTACCGAAGAAATTTGGCAGACTTTGCCTCACGAGGGCTGTTCCATAATGGTTTCTGACTGGCCTGAGTTTGATAAGGAACTTGATTTTGCTTCTGATGAAATTGAGTTTGAAAAGGTTATGGAACTTATTCGTGCTATCCGTAACCGTCGTGCAGAAATGAATGTTCCTCCATCAAAGAAAGCTAAGGTTTGCATTGCTACTCAAAATATCGATACATTTGAGATGGGTTCTAAGTTTATTTGCCGTTTAGCTTCTGCTTCTGATGTTGAGGTTGCGGCACAGCAGGATGTTGCGGGTGCGGTTCGTGTTGTTACAGACAGCGCTACGGCATATATTCCTATGAATGAGCTTATTGACTTTAGCGCAGAACTTGCACGTCTTAACAAAGAACTTACTGTTGCTGAGGCGGATAAAGAGTTTATAAACAAAAAACTTAACAACAAAGGCTTTGTTGAAAAAGCTCCTGCCGCAGTTGTTCAAGGACAAAGAGAGCAACTTGCAAAGATTGAAGAAAAAATTCAAAACCTTACTGCAAGTATTGCTGATATTGAAAAACAGATGTAATTTTTAATGTGGCAGGGCGAACAAAACCCTGTCACATTATATTATTGTATGAAAAGAGGTTTCGGCTATGCGATACGATGATGCCATCGGATATATTCATTCGTTGTATAAGTTCGGCAGTATGCCGGGACTTGAACGTGTTTCTCAACTGCTTGATGCGGTTGGTAATCCGCAGGATGATTTGCAATTTATACATGTAGCAGGCACAAATGGCAAAGGCTCGGTTTGCACAATGACGGCAAAAATTTTAGAGTGTGCAGGATACAAAGTGGGCCTTTATACATCGCCTTATGTTTTGTCTTTTCGTGAGCGCATACAAATCAATGGAAAATTTATTCTTAAACGAACATTAGCATCGCTTACTAAAAAGCTTATTGATACAGGCATCGTTGTTACCGAGTTTGAGTTTATAACGGCAATGGCATTTTTGTATTTTAAAAGTAAAAAATGTGATGTTGTTGTTCTTGAAACAGGGCTTGGCGGCAGACTTGACGCTACAAACGTTATAAAACCGCCTTTAGTTTCTGTCATAACAAGCATTTCGCTTGACCATACGGCTGTGCTTGGCGATACAATTGAACAAATTACGGCTGAAAAGTGCGGTATTATAAAAGAGGGTTGCAAGGTTGTAGCCAGTGAACAATGTGAGCAGGCACTGGCTGTTATAAAACAAAAAGCACCTAATGTGATCGTACCTTGCGGTTATACTGCGCTTGAAAGCGATTTTGACGGGCAAAAATTTATATATGATGACTGCGAATATATAACGGCGTTGCTTGGTGAACATCAAGTTGAAAATGCGGTTACTGCTATCGAAACTGTTAAAGCGTCTGGCATAGAGGTTTCTGAGAAGAATATTATGGACGGACTTAAAACTGTTTTTCATCCCGCGCGTATGGAGGTTGTGAGAAGACAACCGCTCATTATTCTTGACGGTGCACACAACCCCTCTGGTGCGTTGGCGTTAGAAAAGCTTATTAAAGGCAAAAACTTTTGTGCAATTATGGGTGTTATGGCCGACAAAGATTATTCGCAGGTGCTTGAATGTACGGCGCCGCATTTTGAGAAAATCATAACCGTTACGGTTAAAGAAAATCCCCGTTCAATTTCGGCAAAAGAGTTGGCACAAGAGGTAAAAAAATACAATGGCAACGTGTATGCAGCTTCTTCTTATTTGGAAGCAATTTCGCTTATAAAAGACAAGCCTTTTGTTGTTTATGGGTCGCTTTATCTTGCTTCTGCAATACGGCCGTTGCTTTTCGACATATAAATTTTTAAACTGACATCTTAATATGACAATGTTTTTGTGGACAAGCCTATATTATTAAGTATAGCTTGTCCACCATTTTTTTAAGGAGGGTTACTATGTCGGTTAATATTGAATGTTCAAACAGAGTGCTGACAGCATATCTTCAAGGTGAAATTGACCACCATTCTGCAGCCGAACTACGTAGTGCTATTGATTTGGCAATAAACGAAAACGCACCCGAAACGTTGGTGCTTGATTTTAAGGATATTACTTTTATGGACAGTTCGGGAATTGGTCTTGTGATGGGTAGATACAGAATGTTGAGCGGTACGGGTGCTCAAATTCATATAACCAATATGTCACCGCAGATATACAAGGTTATGAAACTTGCCGGTATGGAACGGCTTGTTTTTTTAGATAAGACTACAGTAAAGTCGTAAAAAAAGGGGAGAAAAATTTTGGAAAACAAAAACATTTTTAAACTTAATTTTCCGTCATATTCAGCTAATGAATCGTTTGCTCGAGTGGCTGTGTCTGCTTTTGTAACACAAACAGATCCAACAATAGAAGAGTTGTATGATATTAAGACTGCTGTTTCTGAGGCGGTAACAAACTGTATTGTACATGCATACAGAGATACTATCGGAACGATTTACATACAGGCAAGCATTTCGCAGGATAATGTTGTGACCATAAAAATAAGAGATAGGGGTTGCGGAATTGAAGACGTTGAGCGAGCAAGGCAACCGCTTTATTCCAGTATAGGCGGTGACGAGCGTGCAGGATTGGGATTTTCGGTTATGGAGAGTTTTATGGATAAAATTACCGTTAAATCTATTATGGGGAAGGGTACAACAGTGACGATGAAAAAAAGGATTAAGCTAAGAGCAAAGCATGCCTGAAACAAAACGGCTTGTTGAAGATAATTTGAGGTTGGTACATTCGTGCTGTCAAAGATTTAAAAATAACAGCATAGAATACGAAGATTTATATCAGGTTGGCTGTGTGGGACTTATAAAAGCGGCTGAAAATTTTGATGCCTCATTGGGTTTTAGTTTTTCTACCTATGCTGTTCCTGTGATATTAGGAGAACTGAAAAGATTATTTAGAGATACAGGCCCAATTAAAATAAGCAGAGGGTTGAAAGAACTTTCGTACAAGACGGTGCGTGTCAAGGAGCAATTTTGCATTAAGTATGGACGAGAACCAACTGTAAACGAACTTGCAAAAGAACTTGGCGTTACTGCAGAAGAGATTGCACAGGCGCTTTGCGCAGGTCAGACGGTTATGTCTATGACCTGTGAAAGTGAAGATGGTGAAATTCAAATTGATTTACCCGCAAAGGATGAAAGTGAAAATCTGCTTGAAAAAATTTCGGTGCAGACGGCGCTTGATAAATTACAGGAAAAAGATAAGAAAATTATAATATTAAGGTATTATAAGCAAAAAACTCAGAAAGAAACTGCTGATAGTTTAGGTATGACACAGGTGCAAGTTTCAAGAAGAGAGAGGGTAATACTAACAGAACTGAAGAAGCTTTTGGCATAAACTCCTATATTATATATGTATAAAACACAATATTTTGGGCAATGTTAATGGTGTTATCGCTATTGTAAAAATTTTCTTGATTTTTTTTGAAAAAAGTGTTGACAAAGTGAATTAAAAGTGGTAATATAATCAAGCTGCTCTTGCAGAGGGCTGCATTCGGACCTTGAAAATTAAACAACGATGACAAAAAATATTGGACCCGACAATTCCATATAAATGGAACAATTTTT
>JAZSLU010000040.1:0-21479 GCA_045535505.1 Acutalibacteraceae bacterium
AGAGATGGCTGAGCTGGCCTAAGGCGCACGATTGGAAATCGTGTAGGCGTTAATAGCGTCTCGAGGGTTCGAATCCCTCTCCCCCCGCCAATGGAAACCCGCCCTTTTTGGTCGGTTTTTTTATTTGGCGGAGAGAGGGAAAAGAGAACCGTTTTGCTTTTGCAAAACGGTTCGGCGACGCAGCCCAACCACCGCGTTAGGTGGTTGGGACTGCCAAAGTCTCGAGTAGAGCAATTTTTTTGGTAACACACGCAGTGTTCGAAAAAATGCCAAGCGCAGAGTACCCCTCTCGATGTAATAAATGAAGTTCGCCTTGCGGCGAGAGAAATATTACTTTGTAATATGAAATAGCTTCGCTATGAAATATGCATAAGTTTGAACGCATAGGTAGAAAACTTAAGGAATTTCGAATTTGTTACCATTTTAAAAAAATCGACAAGATTCGACACAGACTTGTCGATTTTACTTTTTCACTATTCTCTTAAAAGTCGATTTTGGCAAATTACTTGTAAAATAAGGAAAAATATGATATATTATGTAAGCCGATTAATTTGAATTTTGTGTGGTTGCTTTGATAGCCGCACTTTTGATTTTTAATTTATATAATGATGGAGGTGAAATTGATGAAAAAGGTCTTTGGTTCCGGTTGGATGCGTTTAATTCTGGTGCTTATAGTATATGTTTGCTATTTTTTCCTTGCACTGCCATACGTAGTAAATAATATCAGTATTATGTCAAGCAATCCTGCTTTTGGTGTGTGTGAATTTGTTGTATTGGCGCTTTGCATAATAGGATTTATTTGCGGATGGAAAATTGTTCGCAACATCGACACGTCGGCGGGCGTATTTATGGTAGTAATAAAAGTGCTTTTAGCAGCATGGATCGGTTTGTTTGTGTTGCCCTTTGTAATAGGAAGCATTCCGTATAAAATATGTCACAAAAATGATATTGCACAAGAATGATTTTATTTTTCATTTGTGGAAAGGTTAGCCAAAGTCTTGAGTACACAAAGCCGTTATGAGTAGGCTCGGTGTGGGACAATGGCAGATTTTTGGTTCGCACGGGTTTAAAAAAGATTACTCTGTGAGTTTGTAAATATTAATTAAAACTACAATAAAAAAGCACCCGATTCAAAAAATTCGAATCGGGTGCTTTAATTTTATTCTTCTATTTCTTCTACGGGAAGAACTTCAACTTTCAGGCGTTCAATGCGGCGGTTATCAATTTCTAAAACGGTGAAGGAAAGATTTTTATAATCGATCTTATCACCCGGCTCGGCATAGCGGCCAAGCTGTTCTATGATAAAACCACCGATAGTGGCATTGTCATCATCAAAATCGCGTGCATTGAAGTCAACCTCGTCAAATAAATCTTCAATACGCATATCGCCATCGATTTCAAACGTGCCATCAGAAAGCTCTACAACTTCGGGGTCAATTTCGTCGTTTTCGTCCCAAATGTCACCTACAA
Source organism: Acutalibacteraceae bacterium (assembly GCA_045535505.1). Classification (GTDB taxonomy): domain Bacteria; phylum Bacillota; class Clostridia; order Oscillospirales; family Acutalibacteraceae; genus CAKSST01. The sequence continues at coordinate 1,471 of JAZSLU010000040.1, forward strand.
GCTGTTCAAAGACGTCTTCCATTGTGAGAATGCCCATTACACCGCCGTACTCGTCTGTGACGATAACCATATGGCTGCGTTTTTTACGCATGGTGGTCAAAACATCGTTTAATGGTGTTGTTTTATAAATAAAAACAGGCTCCATAAGTGATGCAAGTACATCTGCGTTGCGGTCTTCGGTTAAATCACGCATTACGAGATTAAGATGTAAAATTCCTATAATGTTATCAATAGTATCTTTATATACGGGAATGCGAGTGTTGTCTGACTCTAAGATAGTTTTAAGTATTTCTTCGCGGCTGTCTTGCGCATCAATAGCAACAATATCTACTCGAGGAGTAATGATTTCGTATGCTAAAACCTCGTCAAAGTCAAAAGCGCTTTGCAGAAGTTCACATTTTTCTTCGTCTATAACACCCTCGTCTTCAACGGTGTCTAAAATGGTTTCGAGTTCTTCTTCGCTTATTGGTGTGTCGCTGATGCTGCCACGCCAAAGGAACGAGAGAATTTTAATAATACCATCTACGATAATAACAATAGGTTTTGTGATTATCATAAGAGCGAAAAGGGGAATGGCAAAAAGCTTTGAAAAGGTTTCGGGCATTGTTTTAACAACAACCTTAGGCACAATTTCACCGCATATAAGTACGATAACGGTCATACCTATTGTGGAAATCCAAGCCTTTGATGAGCCGAGCAGGCTTATAACAAGCACGGTTGCGACAGATTCTGATGCGATGTTAACCAAATTGTTACCAATAAGAATAGTTGCAAGAGCACTTTCGTAGTTGTTGTAAATTTTGTATGCCAGTTTTGCTGAGAGTGAGCCTTTTTCTTCCGCCGCACGTTTAAGACGAAGTTCGTTTGCGGAGGCAAAAGCTATTTCAGATGAAGAAAAAAATGCAGAACAGATGAGGCAAATAACGATAATGATTACATTAAACATTTACATTACCCCCATCTTCTTCGTCGTATATCTCACCAACAAGCTCTTCTAAAATATCCTCGACGGTAATGATGCCGAGAATTTTGCCTGCCGATTGAACGAAAGCAATATGAGTGCGGTTGGCAGAAAGGGTGGACAGCAAATCGTCCACGGGGGTAGAAGAATTAATCATTGTGGCACTTCGCATAATCTGGCGCACATTAAAACTTTCATTTTTATAATTACATTTTAAGAAGGTGCGTATGCTTAAAGTGCCGATTACCCAGCCTTTATCATCCACAACAGGCAAACGAGAATAGGTGCTGTTGCTAATGATGTTTAGAACCTTTTCGTTGCTGTCTTTTTCGTGTATGTAGCAAACCTTTTCCCAAGGGGTCATAACATCTTTGGCAGTACGCTCTGAAAACTCAATAGCGTTTTGCACCAACTCTTCAGTTTCTTCGTCGATATCGTTTTCTTCTACAAAGGTTTCAATAATATCGTAAAGTTCATCCTCAGTAACAGTGGGTGTATGGTCGGCCTTCTTTTTGAAAGGACGGCTTGCCCACTCACTGATGGTGGAAAAGAAGAAGCTGACAGGGGTGAGAATTTTCATCAGCAATATAAGTGACCCCGCGATTGTCATGGCAAACTTTTCGTTACAAGCTTTGGCAAAGGATTTAGGAATCATCTCGCCGATTAAAAAAACCACAACTGTTGAAATGATGGTAGAAACGGTTACCGCATAGTCAGGCATCGCTTCAATACTGCTGAACAACGAATATGTAAAAACAGTTGAGAGTGTTGCGATACCCGCATGGGTAACGTTAGTGCCGATAAGCAAGGTGGTGAGCGCTTTGTCAAAGTTATCCAAGATATAGAGCACACGCTTAGCGCGTTTATCACCATTTTCTGCTTTATTTGACATGCGAATCTTGTTGACAGATGCCAAAGCAATTTCTGCTCCCGCAAAATATGCTGCCAACAACAATATAACTGAAATTGCTATTAAATAACCCGCAGGACTGTCGTCCATGAAGAAACCAACTCCTTAATATTAATACGGATATGGTTAGTTTAACATAAATTAAAGACAATTACAACAGTTTAATTTTGAAAGCCTTTTATAATGTCCAAAACGGTTATAAGTTCTTCGGGTTTAACTTTATCGATGGGTTTGTTGTTTTTAACGCAATCGATGAAATATTTAATTTCGTTTGCATAGGCATCGCTTTGGGGCAGGTTTAAACTGTCGTCAGCGTTTACGTTTTGGTCGCTAAGACTTGTAACCTTGCCGCCGCACTCGTAAATTTTAAGGCCATTTTCATTATTTTCAATAACTGCCTTTTCAAAATGGAAACGGAATTTGCCTGAAAATGGGTAAGATGCGGCATACCAAGCGGCTTCGGCATTAATAAAGAAACCGTCATACTCGTAAACAGCGTTAATGCAATCCTGCTCGGGTCGCACACAGGTGAATGCGTGAATGTTTTTTGGTGTACCGAAAGCATAAATCATATAATCGAGGTCGTGAATGTGAACGTCCTGCGCAACAAGACCACTGCGGCTTTGGTCAACAATCCAGTTATCCCATCTTTTTGAGGGGCGTTTACCCAAACGCGACATACTGCCCGACAGCAATTTGCCGTATTTGCCGTTTCCAAAAACCTCTTTAATAAACTCATATTCGGGCCAAAAACGCAAAACCTGTGCAACCATAAATTTGACATTGTTTTTGGCAGCGGCATCATAAATGCGAGGAACATCTTTTGGGTCTAAACAAACCGGTTTTTCACAAATTACGTTAATGCCTTTTTCCATTGCTTTAATAGAGAATTCGGCATGCATAAAGGTTGGAAGACAGATGTCAACAATGTCAAGCTGTTCACATTCTAACATCTCGTCAAAGTTGGTGTAATGCTTTACATTTTCGTAAGGCTCCATTCTTTCGGGACGGGTATCGCAAAGCGCAACAAGCTCAACGTCGTCAGATTCCATCCAAACAGGAATGTGTGCGCCGCTTATTACACCTACACCCACTAATGCAACTTTTAACATAACTTACCACCTCGTTTTATGCTTTTGTTACCTTATCAACAATATTTTGCAAATAAACTTTTGCATCTTCAATATCTTTAGTTTGCTGGTCGCCTTTTATTTCGCGCTCTATTGTGAGATAGCCGTCATAACCGAGCTTGTGAAGACCGCTGATAACGGCATTAAAGTCAACCTTGCCTTCGCCCATTTTGGTTTCTTCGCCCAGTTCTTTACCGTTGGTGGGGAATCTGCCGTCTTTAGCGTGAACGTTACGAACATATTTGCCGAGAACATCAAGAGCGTCAACGGGGTTGCCTTTGCCGTAGAGAATAAGGTTTGCAGTGTCAAGGTTAACACCAAGGTTGTCGGTGCCGACCTTTTCGAAGCAGCGCATCATTGTAACGGGTGTTTCTTGACCTGTTTCAAACAGCAAATATTGCTCGTTTTTCTTTAAATGTTCTGCAACTGTTCTGATTGCAACGCAAAGTGAATTGAAATTTTCGTCATAGGGGTTTTCGGGGATGAAGCCCATGTGTGTTGCGACGTTTACAACGCCAAGCTTTTTAGCAAAGTCTGCGCCGTCGCACAAATTTTTAATACGCATTGCTCTGTAATCTGTGGGAACAAGACCGATTGTGAGCTGACCGTCATAAAAGTCCCAAACGCGTGGGCCTTCCCAACCGCACCAGATTGCAGAAATGGTGATGCCGTATTTTTCGCAAAGGCTGTTAAGGAATTCGGCGTTTTCGTCTGTAAAGAGTTCGGGCTTCCAGCAGTTTAACTGGCAGTTGTCAAAGCCAAACTTTGTAAGACGTTGAAACTTTTCTTCAATAAGGTCAACATTGTTAAAAGAAATTATAGTACCGATTTTCATAAAATTTTGCTCCTTTTTGTATTGATTTTAGGATGTGTTTATGGTAACATAAGCGCAAGACAAAAAATTGTAAAATTTTGATTTTGGATTATAATATTTTGACTTTGCTTGAGGTGGAGTTTTATGCAGAAATTTATAAAGAAAGAATTAACCCCTATTGTTTACGGTGAAGTTCCTGTCAGGGTTTTAGAATTTAACGTTGAAAAGAACAAATCTTGCTTTAGGCAGCATTGGCACGAGCGAGTTGAATTGCACCTTGTTAAAAAAGGCAGTTTTGAGCTTTCTTGCAACGGCGAGAGGGTAATAATTGGTAAGGGCGAGATGTCAATTATTTCGCCAACCTTTGCGCACAGCGGTATAGCAGGTGATGAGGGTGTTGAATTTACTACCATAATGTTTGATATTAAGGATTTGAAAAATGAAAATTTAGCGGTTGCAAAACAGCTTAAAATGTTGCTTAGCGGATACTCTTGTTTTGTGTTAAAAACCGATAACAAGCAAATTATAACGATTGCTCAGGATATAATAAAAATGAATAACCGCAAGGAAGAATATCATTCGCTTGAGTTTGTGGGCTGCATTTATAGATTGTTGGGTATTTTGTGCAGATATTGTTTAGATGACCGACAGACAGTAACCCGCTCTGCCGAAAATTTTGCAGATGTTATAAGCTATATAAACGAAAATTTTCAAAACAACATCTCTTCAAGTTCAATAAGCGGCCGCTTTAACTATGACGAGGCATATTTTTGTCGAAAATTTAAAAGTGTTACGGGAAATACCGCAACAAAATACATCCAAACCCTGCGACTTGAACATTCAAGACGGCTGCTTGAAAAAACCGATATGTCGATAAGAGAAATTTCTATTGCTTGTGGTTTTAGCGACAGCACATACTATATAAACTGTTTTCGCAAAATGTATGGTGTATCGCCTTTAAAATACAGAAAAAGAGATGAAAAATAACCTAAAAACTGATAAATTATGCTGTTAGTGGTAATATAATAAAGTAGTTAATAAAGGAGGTTTTTGGGAATGAATATTTCTTATTTTCACCCTGCTGACCAGTTGGTTATGTTTATGAAGCGCATTTACGAGAAAGGTCTTACAACCACTTCGGGCGGTAATCTTTCTATAATTGACGATTATGGCAATATATGGATAACCCCTGCGGGAATCGATAAAGGGAACCTTACAAGACACGATATAATTTGCGTTAAGTCTGACGGCAGTATTGTTGGACCGCACAAGCCTTCGTCTGAGTTGCCCTTTCACGCGTCTGTTTATGCAAAGCGCAGTGATATAAAAGCGGTTTTACACGCTCATCCGCCCGCTTTAGTTTCTTTTTCTATTGCAAGAAAATTACCCGACCTTGATTTGCTGCCCTCGGTTAGAAAATCCTGCTCAAAAATTTCGATGGCGACCTATGCTGTGCCGGGCAGTCAGCAACTTGGAGAAAACATTGCAAAAGAGTTTGAAAACGATGTTGATATTGTTGTGCTTGAAAATCACGGTGTTTGTATTGGCGCCGAAGATTTGTTTACGGCATTTAAAATGTTCGAAACCTTAAATTATTCTGCTAATCTTGAAATTATTGCAAACGGTCTTGGCAAGACAAACACGTTACACAAAGAGTTTTTTAGAAAAACCGAAACCAGAAATCATCTTGAAATGGACGATTTTGTACCAAGAACTCATACATCGGAAGAGTTGGCGGCCCGCCGTGATATGATAACCCTTATACACCGTTCATACAGACAGGGTCTTTTTACGGCAACACACGGCACATATTCTGTTCGGCTTAGTGACGGCAGTTTTATTATTACACCTTTTGGTCACGATAGGGCTTACCTGACAGAAGAAGATTTGGTTCGTATAAAGAATGGTATGAAAGAGCAGGGCAAGGTGCCCTCACGCGCAGTAAAATTGCACGAAAGCATCTATAAAAACAATCCCGATATCAATGCCGTATTACTTGCACATCCCGTACATGCTATGGCGTTTGCAGTTACCGATGAAGAGTTTGATGCAAGAACTATACCTGAAAGTTATATATTGCTTCGTGATATTGTTAAACTGCCTGCCGAAAAACTTTACGAGGATGTTGATGCGGCGGCAAATGAGTTTAAGCCTAACCGCCCCGCAATTATATTTAATAATGATTGCGTTGTTGTGACAGGTGATACGCTTTTGCAGGCGTTTGACAGACTTGAAGTGCTTGAACTTACGGCACATTCTATTATTGATTGCAAACGGGTAGGCGATATTGTTCACATCTCGCAAAACGAGGTTAAAGAACTAAAAAAAGCATTTAAACTGGCGGATTAAAAAAAGAGCCTTTTGGCTCTTTTTTTAAAAATGTAAAATTATGGTGTGCGCAAAAGCGCAGGGGATTATTTATAATGATCGGTGTTATAAAACCCATTTTTAAATAAGAATTTACGTAATACACCTGCTTTGCGTACAACAACTACCAAGTGTTTCATTTCTAAACATTCTTCGCAAAAATCGAGATCGTGAGACATAATAACATCTTCGGGAGGAAGATTAACGTTAAATATTTTTTTAAAACAAGGATAACAAAATTCTGCCATAATATCACCTGCCGAATTTATTATAACGAATATGCATTGCGATTGCAATGCATATTTTAATATAAATTTCGGATAAACTAAAAGCAAGACAAGTGCATTGCGAGGTTTTAATATGGAGAAATTTAAAATTCCGTCAATTCCGCCTACAATTAATAAAACAATTCGTTTTCCGAATGATGTAATTGATGATGTGGAAAAAGCCATACAAGGCAAAGACTGCACTTTTTCTGCTTTTGTAATTGCTGCGGTTAGAATGGCATTAGAGAATCTTGAGGACTAATTTTTATTATATATAATTCGTGCCGATAGGAACACCTTAATTTTGAATTTTACATTTTTAATTTTGCATTAAAAAAGCGGTCATCACTGACCGCTTTTTGTTATTGTATAGGTTCAAAATCAACTGCGCCGTGTTTGCAAAGGGGACAAATAAAATCGTCAGGCAGGGTATCGCCCTCATAGATATATCCGCAAATTTTGCAAACGAAACCTTTTTTGCCTTCGGTTTCAGGCTGAGGCTTTACGTTATTATGGTAATAAGTGTATGTCATTGTTTCTTTATCCGAAAGCACGCGTGCCTCTGTTACCGAACATATAAACATACCGTGTGTGTCGAGGTCAAGGTATTGTTCAACCTTTAATGACATAAACGAGTTTATGTTGCGTGGCAAGAAAACAAGACCGTTATCACTTCTTAAAGGCTGACAATCGGCAAATTTATCGGTGTTTCTGCCGCTTGTAAAACCAAATTTTTCAAACACTGCAAAGGGAGCGTCGGTTGAAAGACAGTTGATGTTCATTTTGCCTGTTTGCTTTATAACGTGGTGTGAATAGTTTTCTTTACTAATGGTAACGGCTATGCGATTGGGAGTGTTTGTGACTTGGGTAACGGTGTTTACAATAAGTCCGTTATCTTTTTTGCCGTCGTTACAGGTTACAACGTAAAGACCGTAGCCGATGTTAAAAAGTGCGGAAAGGTCGTTTTTGTTAGCGGTTGCATCCTGTTGTGCGAGATAATCTTTGCACATTTCGTCTGCTAAAGCGTCAAGTTGTTTTGTGCTTTCGTCATTGAGGGCAGACATAATTTTTACCGTGTTTTCGGCAAAGGTTATATTTTTGCTGCCAGCAAGCATTTCTTTAATAATCTTTGCGGCCAAGGGTGCCCAACTGCCGTTTTCAATAATACCTACAGTTTTGTTTTGGAAGTTGCGCTCGGTTAGGTGATTAATAAATTCGTGCATAAATGGGAAGATACCGGCATTATAGGTTGTGGTGGCAAGAATAATTTTGCCGTAACGGAAAGCGTCTTCAACCGCTTCTGCCATATCACATCTTGCAAGGTCGTTGAGAACAACCTTGGGACAGCCGTTTGCTTTCAATTTTTCTGCCAACTGCATAACAGCTTTTTTAGTGTTGCCATATACAGAGGTGTAGCAAATAACGATGCCTTCGGTTTCGGTTTGGTAGCTTGACCAGATGTTGTAAAGGTTAAGATAATAACCCAAATTTTCTTTTAAAACAGGGCCGTGCAGGGGGCAGATGGTTGCAATATCTAGCGTTGCAGCTTTTTTAAGCAGGTTTTGAACCTGTGCGCCGTATTTTCCTACAATGCCGATAAAATAACGTCTTGCTTCGCAAGCCCAATCTTCCTCGACGTCTAAGGCGCCAAATTTGCCAAAACCGTCGGCGGAGAACAAAACCTTGTCAAAACTATCGTATGTTACGATAACTTCAGGCCAATGAACCATAGGCGCAGTAACAAAGGTTAAATTGTGGTTGCCAAGTGTTAAAGTGTCGCCCTCGCCTACAACAATGCGGTTATCGGCGAAATCCGTACCGAAGAACTGCTTCATCATAGCGAATGCTTTTTGGGAAGAAACAACCTTTGCATCGGGAAAGTTTTTTATAAATTGGTAAATGTTTGCAGAGTGGTCGGGCTCCATGTGCTGAACAATAAGATAGTCGGGTTTGCGTGAGCCGAGAACGTTTTGAATATTATCCATCCATTCGTGCGTAAAACGTGCATCAACGGTGTCCATAACGGCGACTTTTTTATCTAAAATCACATAAGAGTTGTAAGCAATACCGTTTGGCACAATGTATTGTCCTTCAAAAAGGTCGATATTGTGGTCGTTAACGCCGACATATTTAATATCATTTGAAATAAACATTTTTTAAATACTCCTTTATATAAAAAGGCGCCGTCAAAATTTGAGGCGCCTTTTGCGTTTTGCACTATTCTACCAAAGAAAAATCATCTTTGCCAACGCCGCAAAGGGGACAAACAAAATCGTCGCCGAGGTCTTCAAATTTTGTGCCTGCGGCAATGCCGTTTTCCTGATCGCCTACGGTTTCATCATATTCCCAACCGCAAACGTCGCATACGTATTTCATAAGGTTTCCTCCACATCAAAAATATTTAAGGTTAATATACCATATATTATTTTGCTTTACAATACGTAAAAATATTAATTTATTTTAAACAAAATCAAATTCAAACATAATTGTATCAGTATTGCAATCGGAATATTCAATTTCTTCGGAAATGATGCGGGCATTATCAATAACAGAGGTTATATCGTTGGTGTTTTGCTTTAAAAGAAGATGTATCAGCAAACGTTCACAAAAAAGGCAAAAGCCTAACGCACTGATAAATTCTTCAAGACTTTCGCATTGGCCTGTGTGGCGGTATATAAGATAAGCAAGATAACGCTCGGCATAGGTTTGTAAATCTTTTGGAGTGTTTTGTGTATGGGTGAAAGAAGAAAAAAGAGGTTTGTTTTGTGGGTCAATATATTCAAGTGAAGATAATATATTTTGACATTCTTGGTCGGTAAACATTTTTGGTGATACGTTATAATTTTTGTAAATTTCTAAAAGTCTTTGGTCATAGGGTTGTTTTGTGTTGCTTAAAATTTTGTAAAGGTTAAGCCTTTGGGCTACTGTATCAAAATCGCAATAAAACGGCTCGGCCTCGATTTCACCTATGGTTTCGGTTGTTATATAATCTTCGCTTTCTAAAATCAGCCTACATGCTTCTTCGCAAGAAGCGCCCAATCCTACTTCCATAGCGGTGCCTGTGTTGTTATAAAACCGGGGATGCTCGCGGCAAATATCACATAAAAACTTTTCACCGTGGTTAATTATAATATTGCACAGTTTATCTTTTGTTAAATGGGGGCAGTTGCCGTTTGAGCAGAGTTTAAAATGGGCAGAATCTTTATCAAAAACAATCGTATCGGCAATGTCGTCACATGTGCGATATTTTGAAAGGGTGAGCGGGTCGATATCAATTTCCCAACGGCTGCAACATCCATAACGGCAACGGTCTGCAATACATTTAAAATTTTTGTAATATAACGGTGCCGTGAGTTGCATGACTTTTGTCCTTTCTAAACAACTAAACTTCCAACCACACATAAGACAGGGCTTTGAGTGTTATCTTGTTGCTTTCAATGTCTGCATTGTGGCTTACAAGCACAGTTTTGTGTGCGGTGTCTATCGTATATTTTCGCTGGCTGGGGTTGACGGCGCACATAAGTGTTTTGCCGTTTTGGTGGCGCTTAAAAACCAATGGGTAGGTGCTTGAGATAAGCTCGAACTTGTCTTGGCAAGAGAATAGTTGCGGATTGTTACGTTTGGTGGCAACAAGTTTTGCAATCTCATTCATTAAAGAGTTTTCATCCTTGCTTTGCGCATCAACATTCACTGTTGTGTAGTTTTCGTTAACAGGCAAATATAATTCGCCGTCGGTGGTGCTGAAACCTGCGTTTTTTTCATTTGTCCATTGCATAGGAGTTCTTGAACCTGTGCGAGAATATCCGCCGTCTTTGTTTTTGAGACGTGTGTATGGCATACCAATTTCATCGCCATAATAAATTAAGGGGATACAGGGTAATGCCAAAATAAATGCAAAAACAGTTTTAAGTTCGTCTTGCGATCTTCCCATCGAAATGCGTGGAAGGTCGTGGTTGCCACTAACCACTGAAATATAACCCTTGCCTTTAACTTCTTGGTTGTTAGACAAAAAATAGTCAAAGAAGGTTTCGGATTCGCCTTGCCCTTCTTTTCTGAAAAAGCTGTCGCCATCGCCCTTAAAGACGTTTGTTCCCGATTCTTTTCTAAATAGGTTAGTGTAACCTTCGGTGTAACAATGAGTAATAAAATCAATATCAAAATCACCGTTTTTAACAGCGAATTTGGGCTGACCCCATTCGGCAACAAAAATTGCTTTAGGATATTTTTGGCGTACACGCCCGAAAATGTCACGCCATACTTCGCAAGAACATTGACCTTCAACATCGCTTTTAACAATACTGTTTGCCATATCTACACGAAAACCGTCAATTCCCAGTTGCAAATAATATTCAATAATTTCTACAACTACGTCTCGTATTTTTAAGCAAGGCTCATCGGTGTAGAGATGCTGCCAATCATATTTTTTGTTAGAAAAACCAAAGTTTAGGGATGGTTGAAAAGAGAAAAAATTGATTAAATAATTTCCGTTTCTTTCACTTGCGCCGCTAATATGCTTATAGGGGCAAGAAGCGAAAACTTCGTTTGTAAATATGTAATAATCAGAATATTCGTTTTTTTCGTGCTTTTGTGCCTCTAAAAACCAAGGGTGTTGGTCAGACGTGTGTCCTACGACCAGGTCGAATAACACTTTTAAACCCATAGAATGTGCTTTTTCGGTTAAGCGTTTAACGTCGTCCATTGTGCCAAACTTTTCGTCGATGGCAAAATAATCAGATACGTCATAGCCGCCGTCGCGAAAGGGCGATTTAAAAACGGGATTAATCCACACAATGTCGGCAAAGGTTTTAATATGTTCAAGTTTTTCTATAATGCCTTGCAAATCACCAATGCCGTCTCCGTTGCTGTCATAAAATGAGGTAGGATATACGTTATATATAATGGAATTGTTGATTTCAGTGTTCATTATTATATCCTCTTTCTTAATTTATCGGACTTTATTTTGCCATTATTATAATTGATTGGCAAATATTTTTCAATAAAATTTCAATGCTAATTACCGGTTTTATATAAAAAAAGGACGAAGCGTTTGCTTCGCCCTTTTGGCTGCGGAACTAGGATTCGAACCCAGACAAACAGAGTCAGAGTCTGCCGTGCTACCTTTACACAATTCCGCAAAATTTTTAACTGCAAAAACTATTATATCTTTTTTTAAAATAAAGTCAAGCATTATTTTAACAAAAATCGCAACAAATACCTCTTGCAATTTAAAAGTTTATATGTTAATATAATTTTTGCCGTTATTTTATGGTATATACACTTGGGGGTATAGCTCAGCTGGGAGAGCGCTTGAATGGCATTCAAGAGGTCAGCGGTTCGATCCCGCTTATCTCCACCAAGAAAAAGACCCGCTAAAGCTGATAAATAAAGGCTTTGGCGGGTTTTTGTTGTTGCGAAAAATATTGACAAATTTTTTAAAATTATTTTCTATTTCACACTCTATTTCACCATAAAGGTTATATATTGTCCGTAATCTTTTTAAGTGAATCAATATCGGTGTGGGTATAGTGCGCAGTCATTTCAAATTTACTGTGGCCGATTAGTTTTTGTTTGTCGGTCGCAGGCGCATTGACATTTTTCATTAACGTTGCAAAAGTGTGTCTGCAGCAGTGCGGTGTAAACGGATGTGAGCCGTCATCTATTCCTATTTGCTCTAACGGTTTATAAAACATATCATTGCGAAATTTGCGCTCTGTTGGCTTTTTGTCACCATTAAAGAAAAGATATGTCCCTTTGCCTAAATCGTTAAAAAATGGTAAAATGCGCGGGGATATGGTGATTATACGGTCCTTGCCTGCTTCGGTTTTAGAGCCTGTTACAAAAAACTGCTGTTTTGCATTATAATTTTCGGTTTTTGCTGATAACATTTCGTTAAGGCGCATCCCGGTATAACATAATATAAGCACATATTTCAATTCAGGGACATCGTTAACCTTATCCCACATTAAATCAAGCTGCTCAGGAAGAAAAGCAAGGCGCTCTTGTTTTTCTTCTTTTTTTATATAAATATATTCTGCATAGTTGCGGTCAACAATATCCAACTGCATCGCATAACGCCACAAACACGTTCCTAAGGCTTTCATGTTCTCTTTAGTCCTTCGCCCTTTCGAACACGTATCAATGCATTTTTGAAGGTGTTCTGTGCGTATTTTGGCTATTTCCAAGTAATACAATGACGAATAATATTTATAAGCCGATTTGTAGCAGTTAATTGTTGAGGGTGATACCTTTTCGGAATGGATTTCAAGCCATTTTTCATAAAGGCCTTTGAATTTAATATTAAAATCTTGCGGTGTAATCTCGTTTTTTAAGTGGGGCAAGTAATCCAAAGCTTCTTTTTTTGTCGCAAAATTGCTTTTGGTTTTCTTTTTGCGGTACATGTGCGGCGTTCCATCGGGCAATGTTTTTACATCATAACCGAGCGTTACTTCTGCGGTCCATTTACCCAATTTGTTTTTATATACGCTGCCCTGGCTGTTTCCTCGCACTTTTTTTGCCTGGCGCTTAACGCTTTGCTTTATGCCGCAAAAATTACAGTATGTGGAATTATCGGGTATTTCCCGATTACACTTTCTGCAAAGCATAAAAATACCGTCCTTTCTTGACTTTTAAGGACGGATAAGATACAATTATATTGTAATCACCCCCTAAGTCGATTACAATATAGGATGTGTTCAGTACATTTTGTGTGTTGTGTTGCATCAACCATAATGCATCATAACAACTGTGTGAAAATACCACACAGTTATTACTGCTCCGTCCGGTATGCCCCCTTACCCTGTTGGCGCAGGGTAGGGGAGTTTTTTATTTTAATTGTTGCCAAACCATTTGAACGCTCTACGGAAACCTGCTTTTTCGGCTTCTTTAACCGTCATAGCAAAGAATTCACCGGGAGCATCAATTTTTGTTATGTCATATTGTTGGTCAAATGGCAAATGATATATTTTTGTTGGTCCGTTTTCTCCGTGGCCTATATTGCATTTAATGCAAGGATAGTCATCAATGGGATAGTTTTCAACAAAATCAACGTTTAAATATGTTGCCATCTTTTTAGCCATATCTGATAAGGATATATTAGTAATGAGCAAGCCTTTTACAGCATCCTTAGGCAAATTCTTTTCTATACAATAGCTTGCTACCGTTCCGTAAAGCTGTGTGATGTGCTTTTCGTGGATTTGTTTGTCTTTGCTCCAATATTTACATTGAATGATAAGAATTTTATCGTCTTTTTTTGCGATTAAATCTCGGCCCAAATCTTCCAAGCCCATATAGGAGCCGAAATAATCAACCGTATATCCTTTTTGTCCGTATTTATAACCGACATATAATTCATAATCTCTGCCTATTTGCCATTTGGTTTTATTGTGCGAGTCTTTATATCTATCAAGCGCAAGTTGGTTACGTTCCACGCTATTTAATTTTTGATATTCTTCTTTTGATAGCCAATCACGGCTTCGGTCATAGTCTGATAATTCCTCAATTTTAACAACGGGCAGTTCGTTATAATCGGTTTCAATAATATCTTGCAAATTAGGGAACATTGACAGCAAATATTCAAGCTGATATTTTGCTTCCATGTTGCGCTCAATCATCTGCTGCGTTGCTTTGCGAATTTCACGAATAGAAGCAACTTTTTTTGCTCTTTCAATAGATTTTCCCCAATTTAATTGTTTGGCCAATATCTCTATTCCATATGTTTCGTAATCGGCTATTATTGCTGCCATATATGGAATCGCTGTGAGATTAGAACCGGTAGAATCAAGAAAACGTTGATGCAAAACGTCTATTTGTTCTGGTATTTTATAAAGCGATTTTCTTACCCTTTTAATTTCCTCTTGAATATTTACATTAAGTGCTCGTATTTCTAAAGCATTTTTTAGTTCTTTTTTACTTTTCATGTGCTCAAGTAGATATTTTTCATTAAGATGAATATCATAAGTATAATAATCGGCCATCAAAGAGGATATATAATCCATAACATCAGGGTGTTCGTTTTTGATTTTATTAAAGTCATTTTTAATGGCATTATTGGTTTTTAAAATAGAGCGTTTATATTCTGATATTTCGCATAAAGTTTTAAAATGTTCCTTTTCTAATTTTTTTAACCTAATTACTTCTTGAATAAAATTATATACCAAAGTAATTAATATGGGAGAAGCAAAAAACAATGTTATTATTAAAATTTCCATAATTACACCTTTATTAATAATGCATAGAATAGTATTTCAACGCCTTTTGCATAAAATCTTCGGTTACCTCAAAATGCTCTGACAGTTCCCAACGATTTGTGCAGGTTTTAAAGGCTTCAATCAGCTCGTCTTTAGGGACGAGCTTTTTTATTGCCCACTTGTCCGCCCGGTGTTCGTGTTTTTGCCGAACATCAAGGCGGGAATATTCGTTATAAAACGCTCCCGTTTCGCAATGGCCGAGTTCATGGGCAACCTTAACCTTTTCATCGGCAATATTTAAAAGCAAAAACGGGTCAATTGCGATATAGCATTTTTTGTTATCTCTTAGTGACAGGCTCTCAAATTCACCTAAATCATACGAAAAAACCTTTATATTGTCGTGCTCGGCTATTTCATACAATTTGGTTAACATCATTCTTTTTTCCTTCTTTCTTCATCTCTTACAAATCGTGCAAATTCACGCACTTTATCAAGCATCTCGGGCGTGATATCAGTTCTATCCCCGCCGTACAATGCGAATGCTAATGCCTCGTTGCTATCAGCAGCGGGGTTTTCTTTTTCTTCTGCACCAAGCAGATAATCTACCGATACGCTGAAATACTCGGCAATTTTGATAAGTATTTCTCTTTGGGGTACTGTTCCCTCGTTCTTCCAATGTGATACAGAACCTTTACTGAAGCCGCACTCTAAAGCAACGCGAGAAGGCTTAACATTTTTCTGGTCACATAATCCCTTAAACTTGTCATAAAACACAAAAATCACACCTTGTTTTTGTTCAAAACTACAAAAAGTTTAAATAGAGAAACTTTTTGGTTGACAAGTTCAAGTAAATAAACTATAATGAATCTACAAAGTTCAACCAAATAAACTTTTGCGTGTGAGGCAATAGTCTTGTTTATGCTATTAAACTGTATGCAAACTAATAATAGCAAAAAAGTTTAACTTTGTCAACTATTTTAAGGAAGGAGAGTACAAATGGTTGAATGGATTGCAAATGCGGTTGGTTTGATGCACATCAATAAAATTACCAATAAAGATGTGGCGGCAAAATTAGGCGTTACTCCTGAATACGTTTCTATGATTCTTAATGAGAAAAAAACTCCTAAAAATGCTGAGCAGGATATATTGTCTGCCATCAATGCAATTCTTGCTGACCGTAAGTAAAGTATAACGGATTATATGTACTATAAACAGTACAGAACGAAAGGAGCAACATGGAAAACAGACCGACAACATTGGAAGAAATAGAAGCATTACCCAAAGAGATGTTAGTGCCTACAGACATAAGCGGATATATCGGGTGCAGTCCGTATACGATTAACGTTTGTACACGGAACGGTGAGAATCCTTTTCCGTTCCCAATAATTCGGCTCGGTACAAGAGTGCGGATTCCAAAGGCGGCATTTTTAAGGGCAATGCGAGGCGAAACAAATTAAAATCAAAGGAGAATAAATATGGCAAACAGTAAATGGTTATCAGATGAAATGGTTGAGAGCGAGATTGAACGCTTGAAACAATCACCGTATGTGAAGCTGGCGCAGGCCGAACAGCGTATAAGGTACCGCCGCAGACAGTATTTGTACTCGTTACGTGATTTGGAAAAGCGTGGTAAGAAACTTGAACAGGACGGTTTTAGTCTAAGTGAGGTTGAGGAAATATGAGCATAGCAGATTTCATACCAACAGGACAAGCCAACGCAATAACACGCAAGCAGCTTGTGATGTTAACAAATTTATGTGACCGAAAAGTGAGGGAATTAATATCACAAGCACGAGCCGACGGGGTACCGATATTAAACCACCAGGACGGCAGAGGTTATTACATATCAGATAACCCACAGGAAATACGGCGTTTTGCAATGCAGGAATTATCACGTGCGGCAACAATAGGCGCTGCGGCCGTTGCAATGTCAAATTTCGCAGATAAATTATCAGCAAAGGGGTGTTTTGCAGGTGAGTTTTGAGGCATTTATTTTCTTTTCGGGCTGTTCGGGCTTTATCTTCGCGGGAGCAATTTTCTTTTTGCTTGAAGCAATAAAAAAGCGCCGCATACGAAGATTGCGAGAACTGAGAAGAATGAAGCATTTGGAAGCCGTATGTGAAAAGCAAAAAAATCAGCTCATTTTTTTCAGAAACGAGGCTGAAATAAATGGCTGATATAAAAAGCGTGAAGGCCCTGCCGCAATCAAGCAACAAGGCCAACACTAAAACACAAAACATTTTATTTAAAATAACACAAAATATCGCACATGTCAATAGGGGGAAATAAAGTGCCGAGATGTACAATAGCTGCTCGTGAATGTGACGGTTGTATGGAATGTTATGAAAGACTAAACGAAGAATACGAAACCGAAACGGAGCAAGACGAAGATGATTTATATATGTGAGGTATGCGGCAAGCCTTTTGAAACTATTTGGCCGCAAGCAAAATATTGTAGTGACGAATGTCGCATTAAAGTTGAAAAGGAACGCGAAGCCAAAAGAGAAAGGCATCGCACAAGGGTCAAACCAAGCTGTACGTCAGACAATCAAACCATTATTGAAATAATGAGAGAGGCAAATAAAGCCGGGATGTCTTACGGACAGTATGTATCAAAACTAAAAACACAGAACAGGAGTAAAAAGAAATGACACATTGGAAAAAATTAACCAACCCGAATTATTTGGGTGCTTATTCAATTGAGGACGGTAAGGACCTTATATTAACAATTGGCAGAGTTGCTGAGGAAACCGTTGTAGGAACGGACGGTAAAAAGGAAAAATGCGTTGTATGTCATTTTAAAGAAGCAAACGTTAAGCCGATGATACTTAACTCTACTAATATGAAAATGATAACAAAATTGCTTGGTACACCTTACATAGAGCAATGGGACGGTCACCGCATACAGATTGGTACCGAAAAGGTTAAAGCGTTTGGTGAAATTGTTGAGGCTTTACGTGTACGTAAATTTTTACCGCAAGCGGCTCAGCCTGCAGCGGCGCCCAAATGCTCACATTGCGGCAAGGATATTGTTGCTGCTTACGGTATGAATCCCGAACAGCTTGCAGCATATACCACGCAGAACTACGGCAAGCCGCTTTGTTCCGATTGTGCTGCAGCGGCAAAGGCAGGTGCTAATAATGCGGCTAACTAAACGTAATTATTTTGGTCCCAAGGCAACAAGGGAATATATGAGCGTATCACAATTTAAAGCGTTTGAAAAATGTCAGTTTACTGCCCTGGAAGAAATCCAGGGCAAGTATGTAAGACCTATGACAACATCACTTTTAATAGGCTCTTACGTTGACGCTTATTTTGAGGGGGCGTTAGACAGGTTTGAAAAAGAACATCCCGAAATATTTACATTTAAATTAGAAGAGCAAGAAAAAACGAGAGAAAAAATTGCATTAATTGCTCCCGAATTAGTAACAAGCACAGGTAATTGGAAACCAGGTTGTCTTACAAAGGCAAGAAATATGTTTCCCGAACTATTTGCGAGCAAGCAAGAACTTAAAGCCGATTACGTTCACGCCAATACGATTATTGAGCGCATCAAGCGTGACCCGACCTCAATGCGATTGCTCAGCGGCAAAAAGCAGGTGATTATGCAGGGTGTGATTAACGGCGTTAACGTAAAGATTAAAATTGACAGTCTTTTGCCCGATATGATTGTGGACCAAAAGATTATGAAAGATTTTGAGCCGATATACGTACAAGAGCAGGGCAGATTACCTTGGTTTGAAGCCTGGCGTTATGACCTGCAGGGAGCTGTATATCAAGAGATTGTAAGACAGAATACGGGCAAGAAGCTGCCATTTGTTCTACTTGGCGCAACAAAGGAGCCGGTACCCGATATTGATGCGGTTGAGATTGAGCAAGATTTGCTTGATTATGAGCTGAGCAAATTTGCCGAAAATGCGCCATTTTACGATGCAATTAAAAAAGGTATTGTTGATGCGGAACGATGCGAAAAATGCGACCACTGCAAAGATACAAAGGTAATAACGAGAATAAGAAAATCGGGGGAGTTTATTAATGAATAAAATCATACTCACGGGACGTCTTACAGCCGACCCGGAATTACAAACAACAGGCACTGGGGTTGAATATTGCGATTTTACGTTAGCGGTAGATAAGCGTGTTAAAGACGGTGAAAAAACGGCCATATTTGTGCCCTGTAAGGCCTGGCGTAAAACAGCAGCATTTATTAATACCTACTTTAATAAAGGCAAGCCAATGCTTGTTGAGGGTAATTTGGATATAAGTAAATACACAAAGGATGACGAGCAGCGCACGTTTACAAGGGTTGTTGTTGAAAACGTTGAATTTATCGGTGGCAAAAAAGACGAAGCTGCACAGCCTTATGCTCCGCCCGTTCAGACTGCGCCTGCGCCGACCGTAGCGGCACCAAACTTTATTGATGCGGTTGAGAATTTTACCGAGATACCCGCAACGGATGATGATTTACCGTTTTAAAGGGAATAAGGGGGATTAACAATGATTATTCAGGTTGATAGCCGAGAAAAAGCACGTGCTATCGTTAAAATACTTGATTATTTTGATAAAAATAATATAAGGCATTTTTCTTCTAAATTGCCCGTTGGCGACTATATGAATTTGGATAATCCAAAGCTTGTAATTGACCGTAAACAAAGTCTGCTTGAGGTTTGCACCAATGTATGTCAGGACCACAAGCGTTTTGTTGCCGAATTACAACGTGCAAGGGAATACGGTATTAAGGTGATTTTTCTTATTGAGCATAGCAAGGGTATAAAAAGGCTTGACGATGTTAAGCAATGGGTTAATCCTCGTCTTAAAAAATCACCCCTTGCCGTATCGGGTGAGCGCTTACATAAGATATTGGAGAGTATATCCTGGCATTACGGTTGTAAATTCTTGTTTTGCTCAAAAGCTGAAACGGGTAAAACAATAATTGAACTTTTGGGCGGTGCTCAAAAATGAGAGATGGCACCTATATAAAATTGTTTCGCTCGATTCAAAAATGGGAATGGTACCGGGACGGAAATACAATGCGTTTATTCCTACATGTTTTGTTAAATGCTAATGTGAAAACAAAAAAATTTGAGGGCATTGAAATTAAACGAGGTCAGATGCTTACATCCTATCCAAAATTGAGTGAAAATCTAAATATTTCAGTACAATCGTTGCGAACTGCAGTAAAACACTTAAATTCAACAGGGGAACTAACAGTCACAAAATACCCAAAATTCAGCGTATTTACGCTAAAAAATTACGAAAAATTTAATGCACCAACAGTCAAACTAACAGACAACCAACAGTCAACTAACAGTCAATCAACAGGCAACCAACAACATCTAAAGAATGATAAGAATATAAAGAATAATAATAAAGAG
>JAZSLU010000005.1:0-3098 GCA_045535505.1 Acutalibacteraceae bacterium
GGAAGGATTTAAAAAAAAGAAATTGAAAAAAAAGAATAAAAAAAAAAACCGCCCAAATTTAAATTTGAAGTGGAGCAATTTTTACTAATTTAAGATTGTATCATTAACCTTGATTTAATTTTTTTAATATAATTGCTGGGAGATTGATTTTCGTATTGTTTAAAAATTCGGC
This sequence comes from Acutalibacteraceae bacterium, assembly GCA_045535505.1. Classification (GTDB taxonomy): domain Bacteria; phylum Bacillota; class Clostridia; order Oscillospirales; family Acutalibacteraceae; genus CAKSST01. The sequence goes on from JAZSLU010000005.1 coordinate 173, forward strand.
TGAAATAATATACAGATGAAAAACCCACACTCGAAGAAATTTCTGAAAGGTTTAGGTCGGTGTTACGAAGAAGTTTTTTTGCTTCTTGTATTTTTTTCTTATTTATATAGGAAATTATTGTTTCGCCATAAACCTTGTGAAATTTGTTACAAAGAGAGGTTTTGTTTGTGCCGAAAATGAAGCATAGTTCAGACAAACTGATTTTTGCGCGGTAGTTTTCGTTAATGTAATTATAAACCTCTTGGATGCGGTCGTTAGTCAAGTTTAGGTTTTCTTGTTTAATTAAATTGCTTTTATCGCAACGCACAAGGTCTATAAATAAGTTCTCGAGTTTAATTTTTATAAGCTGATCTGAACCGAATGGAATCTCTTTACGCTTTTTTTGGTCTTTATCACCAGATGAATCGTAAGGGGGCAAGAATGTGTTTTTACCTTCTTTTACTACCTCTGCAAGTAAACGCTTTTGATATTCGGTAAGAACAACAGGGGAGCAAGAGAATATATCAAGCTCGTGATTATTACTTTCAAATCCGATTATAATGATGTCACTTGATTTGTCTTTAGGACATAAATGACGGTGCGGTTCATTGGCTTGATGAATTATAAGTTGGTTTTGGGTCAAAATGCCTTTATAATTTTTAGATTCTATATTAAGGAAACCATTATCAATATAAACAAGTTCCCTATAAGCGTGGCTATTGCTCGGCTCTTCAAATTTACTGGTAAATTCGTAATAAAAAATGTTAGCAATTCGCAAAACGGAAATTGCGTTTATAAAACGTTTTAATTTATATTCCACAAAACACACCACTTTTGTACGTTAGCCAAAGCATTCAAACTCGAATCAGATTTTGAAACAAGGATTTTTTGCTGTGGCTTTGTTAAAATACTCGTGAATCCGTCAAGGATTCACTGCGTTTTTGCCTTGCACACCGAAAAAAATCCTTTATTTACAAAATTCTGCGACCTTAAAGGTGCTGGATTTTTGTGTGGATTTTGGTGAAGACAAACACATAAGGCTAACGCCTATGTGTGAGAATGAGCCGAAAGCCGCCTAAAATCAGCCCTTTAAGTCTGGTTCGGGTTTAAATGCTTTGGCTATGTTTAAATTATTGCTTAGATGTTTTTTTGCCGTTTTTAAATATAGCGCCCAAAGCAAGAATAACAGCAAATACAATAATATAAAACAGAACGGGGAATGCAAATTTATCACTAGCTTTTGCATTTATATAAGGAACTACACCGTGTGCATAAATTGCGGCAAACACCATAAAGGCACATGACAGAGATGCAAGAATGGGGAGCAAGAAACGTTTTACAAAGCCGAGTTTTTTTTCTTTTATCATCCAAACTATAAAAATAGGTATGTACATGGCGTAAATTGTTACGATGGGTAGCTCGGATGAATCAAAATTAAAATATCCAAACCAACCGTTTGTGAGGTTTGCACCATAGAAATATACCAGCCACACGCTACAAACAAACAAACCCCAAACAGAAGAATTTGTAACCATATTTGTTGATTTATCAACTGCTCTGAACATCTCGGGTTTAGGTCCCTCGTTACGACTTGCGATAGCATACATACCACGTGTTGCGCCAACCATAAGACCGTTTAATGTGCCAAGGCAGGAAACAACTATACAGATATTAAGGAAAGTGCCGCCAACTGCTCCGAAAATGTTAGAAAATGCAGTTGTTGCACCTTCGTTAATTAAAACCTCGTTGGTTGCGCCGCCAGCAACACCTATATAGTAGAGTACATAAGCGATAACAACAATAAGTGAACCTAAAATTAACGCTAAAGGGAGATTTCTTTTAGAATTTTTAAGTTCTGCATTGATAGAGGTGGCAACAATCCAACCCTCATAAGCAAAAACAGTTGCAACAACTGCTGCAAAAAGACCTCCATCATTACCGGCAACTTCAGATACGATATTATTGAAATTGTTGGTAAGTGTGCCGTTTAACAAACCTGCAACAGTGCCGATGATTGCCATTAAGCAAATTGGAATTAATTTTATAACAGTGGCACTAACTTGAAATTTGCCAGAAAGCTTTGGTGAAAAAACGTTTAAAGTGTAGCAAGAAATAAGGAAGAAACCCGCTAATACAAGAACTTCCGGACTAGCCAAATGCCAACCAAAAAGAACACCGAAATATCTTGCCGAAACCCATGCAAGAACAGACGTCATACCCGGGTAATAAATATTAACTAAAAACCATGCGAGATAATATGCATAATTTTTGCCACAAGAAGCCTCGGCGTAGTCAACAACACCACTAACCTTTTCATATTTTGTTGCCATCATAGCAAACTGCAAAGAACATATTATCATTAACAAACCTGTTAAAACCCAAGCCAATATACCCAAAGGCATATTGCCACCAGTTGCTGATAAAACGTTTTGAGCTTTAAAGAAAACGCCGGAACCTATAACTGTACCAACAACCATACAGATTGCGGTGGGAAGACCGTATTTTTTATCGAGTTTTTCCATAGTTGCACCTCGGTTAATATTTGGTGTATATATTATAATTTATTTACAACAATTTGTAAATATTTATTTTTATATAGGAAAATTTGCTGATGGATAGGCGCTCGGGTTCAAGTATTATAATAAAAAATAGAACTGATATCGATGATATCAGTTCTATGGCGGAGAAGGAGGGACTTGAAGTTGCAGTGCAACCCCTCTTGCGGTGCCCAAAGTTCATAACGGCTTGGGGCGCCAATGAACTTTGACCGCGGCGCCAACCCTTTTTCGCTGTGTCGTCCACAGGACGCGCTCAAAAGCGTTGCCCGCGCCTTTCGGCGCTCGGGTTTAAGTATTATAATAAAAAATAGAACTGATATCGATGATATCAGTTCTATGGCGGAGAAGGAGGGACTTGAAGTTGCAGTGCAACCCCTCTTGCGGTGCCC
>JAZSLU010000043.1:0-15934 GCA_045535505.1 Acutalibacteraceae bacterium
GTGTATAATGTTGATTCGTTGGTCAATAATAAATAAAAAGGATGGAGAAAAATATGATTGAAAGCAATAACTTATTAAATAGTATTTATAAAAATACTGATATGGGTATAACTTCAATAAACGAGTTGCTCAAAAACGGAACAAAAAATCAGGCATTTAGAGAACAAATTAAGCATCAATCAAATGAATATCAAGAAATTAATAATCAGGCAAGAAATATGTTAAAAGAAAATGGCTTAGAGCCAAAAGGAATAAGCGGTTTTTCTAAATTAATGTCAGATATGTCAATAAAAGCAAATGTTAGTTCCGATATTAGCGTTGCGCATTGTGCTCAAATGATGATAAAAGGCAGTACAATGGGTATTAACAAAATAGCAAAAGGAATGCGAGAAAACAACCATATAAGCGATAAAGAACGAGGCCTTGCAGAAAAACTGTTAAGCACTGAGCAAGAAAATATTAAAAAATTAATAAGATTTTTATAAAAAATAAGCCGAAGATTAATCTCTTCGGCTTATTTATTAAAGCGATATTTTCAATGCCATATTATATTCATCAAAGTCAAAACTTTTAGTCATATTCAGTGCTTCAAAAATATCATAATCAACAATTTTATCGTTTTTAACAGCAACAACACGGTTGCCTATTCCCTGCGCTAACAGTTGAACTGCAAGATATCCCATTTTTGTTGAAATAATTCTATCTTTTGCATCTGGTGCGCCGCCACGCTGAACGTGACCAAGAATAGTTGCTCTTGTTTCAATACCGGTTTCTCTTTGAATATCATGCGCAAGTTCTTCGACGTGACCGATGCCTTCAGCAACGGCAATAATAAAATGTCGTTTTCCGCTCTTTTTTGCAACATTTATTTTTTCAATAATATCATGATAAAAGTTAAATGGCAGTTCTGGCACAATAATTGCAGTTGCACCAACCGCAATTGCAGTAGAAAGTGTCAGATAACCGGATTTATTACCCATTATTTCAACAACAGAGCAACGGCTATGCGACATCATAGTATCACGCAATCTGTCAACCATATCAATAGCAGTATTACATGCCGTGTCATAACCAATTGTATAGTCTGAACAAGCAATATCATTATCAATGGTACAGGGGATGCCAACACAGGGAATTCCTCTTTGAGATAAATCACGAGCACCCCTGAACGAGCCATCACCGCCGATAACGACAACACCAGAGATATTATGTTCTTTACAGACTTCAACAGCCTGTTGCATACCTTCTTCGGTTCTAAATCTTGGTGAACGCGCAGTACCAAGCATTGTGCCGCCGTGATGTATAATATCAGAAACCGATCTTATGTTTAAATCTATAATGTTATTATCAATAAGTCCGTTATAACCTCTTATAACACCTTTTGCATTAAGACCGTATGAAGACGCGGCACGAACGACAGCACGAATAGCAGAGTTCATTCCGGGCGCATCTCCACCGCTTGTTAAAACGGCAATAGATTTTTTAAGCATAATACATCCTCCTATTGAACATATTTAACATTGTCGTCGCCAACAATTTTCTTTAAACTGTTTATTAAATTGCTTGAAGGATTAACCATTAAATTCTTGGAAGCGGCAAAACGCTTATTATCAGATGTAACTATTATAACAGGACATCCACCGCAATAAGATGATAAAACTTCCACAACACTATTAAACATAGAAGAATTGAGCGCATCAATTTTTATATACAATCCCCTATTATAAGCGCCTTTGTTCTTAATTGATGCGCTAATAATATCAGCACTTTCAATATAATCACAAACAATTTCAGCGTTTCTGTCTTCACGCGCCGAAACCTTGCCAGAAATGGCTACGATGTTTCCTTTAGAAATAAGATGCTTACAGTCAGCGTAGGTTTTTGAAAAAACGATACAGTTTATTTGTGAAAACTTATCTTCAGCAACGATTGTAACAATCTGTTGGTTGTTTTTTGTTAGCCTTATTTTAAAATCAGAAATAATTGCAAAAATTCGAACCCTATTTCCATCGGCAATTTTGCCACTTAAAATATCACTGGTTTTTGCAAAAGAATTGTTATTATATATACTTGAAAAATTATCAAGAGGATGTCCGGATAAATAAAGGCCAGAGACCTCTTTCTCAAAAGCGAGAAGCTCACTGGTTTCTAACTCTTGAGTTACAGGCAAAACATAATCACTTTTTTGTTCATCACCAAACAAATTTAACTGACCGCCGGCCAAATATTTATGTTCGTTTTCAACAAGATTAAACACTGTGTCAATAGCACGTAACATACTGCATCTGTTCTTTTCAAGACCATCTAAAGCACCTGCTTTAATAAGACCTTCAAGTGCTCTGCGATTAAGTTGGGATTTATGAAGTCTTAAACAAAAATTATAAAGCGAAGTATATTTGCCGTTTTCTTTACGCTCGGCAATTAATGATTCAATAAGACCTTGACCTAGGTTTTTAATAGCAAGTAAACCAAAACGTATATTATTTCCATCAACACTAAATTGCAGGTCGCTTTCATTAATATGAGGTGGTAAAATTTTAATGCCAAGCCGCTGACATTCAATAGCATATTCGGATACTTTTCCGGCATTATCTAAAACACTGGTAAGTAATGAAGCAAAATACTGTGCCGGATAATGACATTTTAAATATGCGGTGCGGTATGCTACCATTGCATAGCAAGCTGCGTGTGATTTATTAAAAGCGTATGATGCAAACGATGATATATCGTCAAAAATCTCTTTAGCGGCCTTTTCAGATACACCACGTCTGATTGCACCCTCGCATATAACATTGCCGTTTTGGTCAGTTTCGCCATAAATAAAGGCCTTTCCCTCTTTTTCCATTACATCATGCTTTTTCTTTGACATAGCACGTCTAACAATGTCTGCTCTTCCAAGCGAAAAACCTGCCAGTGAACGAAAAATTTGCATAACCTGCTCTTGATATACAATACAACCGTAAGTAACATCAAGAATAGGTTTTAAAAGTTCAGTTGAATAAGTTATAAGTTCGGGGTTATGGCGGTTTTTAATATATTTTGGTATTGAGTCCATTGGTCCGGGTCGATACAGAGAAATAATAGCAATCAAATCTTCTATGCTTTCGGGTTTAAAACTCTTTAAAACGTTTTTCATTCCCTCAGACTCAAACTGGAAAACACCAAGTGTATAACCGTTTGACATCATCTGCATTGTATTAGCATCATTATGAAGAATATTATTAATGTCAAAATCCGGCTCAAATTGTCTAATTTGCTTCTCGGTGTCGGCAATAACCGTCAAGTTTCTTAGTCCTAAAAAGTCCATTTTAAGCAATCCTAACGACTCAATGGTGGTCATAGGAAACTGTGTTACAACCAAATCGTCATTCTTTGCTAATGGTACATATTCACTTATTGGTCTGTCAGCAATAACAACACCTGCTGCGTGAGTAGAAGCGTGGCGAGGGATGCCCTCAAGTTTTTTTGCCATCTCAATTAATTCTTTAACAGAAGCATCGGAATTCATTTTTTGAACAAGCTCGGGTGATTTTTCCAAAGCTTTGTTTATTGTAATGTTAAGTTCGTTGGGGATGAGTTTTGCAACGCTGTCACATACAGCATAAGGTATATCAAGAACACGCCCAACGTCACGAACTGCTGCACGTGCAGCCATAGTTCCAAAAGTGACAATTTGAGCAACGTGGTCTTCACCATATTTATTAATAACGTAATCAATAACTTCCTGACGTCTTACATAACAAAAATCAATATCAAAGTCAGGCATTGAAACACGCTCGGGATTTAAAAAGCGTTCAAAAATTAAATTGTATTTTATCGGGTCAATATCTGTAATGCCAACACAGTAGGCTGCCAAACTTCCCGCACCAGAGCCACGACCCGGTCCTACGGGAATGCCGCAAGATTTTGCATGGTTAACAAAATCCTGAACAATTAGATAATAATCAACATATCCCATCTTGTTAATTACTGAAAGTTCATATTCAAGACGGTCAATTATAAATTGTTTTGGACTATTTCCGTATTTTTGATACAACCCATCAAAACAAAGTTCTCTAAAATAGTCATAATGTTCGCGGTTACCTATATTGAAATAAGGTAATTTAATATTGCCAAACTCAAAATCGAAATTACATCTGTCGGCAATTCTAACGGTATTGGAAATTGCCGATGGAATATGAGAAAAATTTTCAGACATCTCCTCGGCTGTTTTTAAATAAAACTCGTTAGTTTTAAATTCTAATGCATTTTCTTCATTGAGTTTTTTGCCCATCTGAATGCACATTAGAACTTTTTGCATTTTAAGGTCATCACGTTCAATATAGTGCACGTCGTTAGTTGCAACAAGAGGTATGCCGGTCTCATCGGCAATTTTTAAGATATACGGATTTATTTGTGCCTGCTCACGAATTCCATGATCCTGTAGCTCTAAATAAAAATTACCTCTACCAAAAAGTTCGTCATAATATATAGCAGCTAAATGAGCTGATTCATAATCTTGATCACATAAAAATCTTGGAATTTCTCCTGCCAAGCAGGCAGAAAGAGCAATTAATCCTTTATGGTATTTTTCAAGTAGTTGCTTGTCTATTCTCGGTTTAGAATAAAAACCCTCAGTAAAACCTAATGACACTAATTTAATTAGGTTTTTATATCCCTCTTCATTTTCACATAGCAAGACAAGGTGATTATATTCACTGTCTTTTGTTTTATCTTTGTCAAAACGACTGCACTTGGCAACATAAACCTCACAACCTATAATAGGCTTAATGCCGGCTTTCTTGGCAGCCTTATAAAAATCAACAACACCGTACATGACGCCGTGGTCAGTAATTGCAATGGCTTTTTGTCCCTTATTAACGGCAGATTCAATAAGCCTGTCAATGCGACAAGCGCCGTCAAGCAAACTATATTCAGTATGAACGTGCAGGTGAACAAAATCCATATACATCCTCAACCTTTAGTTTTTTGGGAAATCTCAATTAATTTATTTAATCGTCTTGTTAAAGCAGATTTTGTAATTGGCTGGTTATACAAACTGCAAAGTTCAGATAATGAACTATCGGGATATTCTACTCTTAACGAGGCAATATCCTGCATTTCTTTATCTAATGTTTCTAAAACACCGTTCATTTTTAAAATTTTTATGGCGTTTCGCTGTTTAAGCGATGCTTCAACAGTTCTGTCAAGATTAGCCATTATGCAGTTTTCTTGGCGGTTAAGTTTGTTTTTTACTGTCTTTATAACGCCCATATCCATAACTTCAAGGGTATTTCTTGTTGCATTAATTTTAGTCAATAAATCTTCAATAAATTGACTTTCTTTATAATAAAGGTGAACACAGTTTTCTCGCACATATATTTTGGGAGGCAGTGAGTTTTTACACAAAACCCTATAAAAGTCATTTGCTAGTAACTGATCTTTTATTAAAAACTTTGCATGATATGCTTTTTGGGGATTGCTTATACCGCCGCAGCTTATAAAAGCGCCACGAATAAAAGATGCCTTGCAACATTCTTTTTTCATTATATCGTTATTTATATAATCTGGGCGTTTCCCATCATTAGCACCAAAATAAAGCATAATTTTTTTACGGTCATATGGGCTTGTAATACTTACATGATATGTATCCCTCTTTATTCCGCCTTGCGTAATTTTAGTTCGCACATCAAAGCACTCACCGCAAAGGCGAGAAAACATATCGGCAACCTCAATATTTTCAGTTTGCAGACATATATTGGCTGAAGAAAATCTCTTAGCAAAAAGCAATATACCGTAAATTTGTGCAATTGAACAGCATCTTGCTGTTCTTACAGAGCACAACTCGGTTTTAACCTGTGATGCAAAAGACATATTCCTCACCCTCATTATATTTATTCAATAAATTTCACTTCAGTTTCAAGAAAAACACCAAAATTTTGCAAAACCTTTTGTTTAATAACATCAATTAAGGACAGTACATCCTTGCAGGTTGCATTTCCTATATTAATAATAAATCCTGCGTGTTTTTCGCTAACTTGAGCACCGCCAATTGTGTAGCCCTTAAGACCGCAGTCCTCAATAAGTTTTCCGGCAAAGTAGCCTTGCGGCCTTTTAAATACGCTTCCGGCACTTCCAAACTCAAGCGGTTGTTTTGTTTTTCGCTTTAAAATATTTTCTTTCATTAAAGCAGAAATTTCATCTTTATTCTTATTTTCAAGCCTTAACACCGCTGATGTTATTATTTTATTACTGTCGCAAAAAACACTATGTCTATAAGAAAAATCAAGTTCGTCTTTTTTATAACATCCCTTTTGACCGTCAAGCGTCACATAATTAACCTTTTCGACAACATAAGACATCTCACCGCCATAAGCACCTGCGTTCATATATGCAGCGCCGCCAAGTGTGCCGGGAATGCCGTAAGCAAATTCTAAACCTCCAAGCGACCGGGAAAGTGCAAAATTACAAACAGTTGAAAGAGGTGCGCCCGCATTACAAATAAATGATGTTTCATCTATCATCTGCATATTAGAAAAAAGTAATCCAATATGCAAAACAACACCTCTAAAACCAACGTCGCTTACAAGCAAATTGGAGCCATTACCAATAACAAGTAACTTATATTTATCCTTACAAAAGGAACAAATTTTGCACAATGTTTCCTCAGAGTGAATTTTTACAAAGACATCAGCATTTCCGCCAATTTTAAATGTTGTATGCTTTGAAAGTGGCTCGTTAATCAAATAATCGGTATTATGTTCATCCAAAAAAGTATAAAGATTAGAATAATCCATTGGACGCCTCCAAAAAATTGTTATTAATAATTAAATACCGTCACAGAAAGCTGCGCCAATAATACCGGCGTCATTGCCCAAAACAGCAGCAACAATTTTAGTCTGTTTATCACATTTACCGGGAAATCTGTATTTAACAACGCCCTCTTGTATTGGGTCAATTAGATATTTACCCTCTTTAGAAATTCCGCCGCCAATACAAATCATATCGGGCTGTAAAGTGTTAATAACATCAACAACACCCACAATAACATAATCAATGTATTGGTTAACAACGGCTTTTGCAACCTGGTCACCCTGTCGCATAGCATCAAATGAAGTTCTTCCGCTAACATTGTCAATATCATTTTTGCACAGCTTCCACATAACGCTGTCAGGTGCGTTTTTCATTGCCGCTTTGGTCTGTCTTATTAAACCGCTTACTGAGGCGTACTGTTCAATACAGCCTTTTCTGCCGCAAGGACAAGGCTCACCGTTATAAACAATAACTGTATGGCCAAATTCGCCTGCAGAAGAGTTAACACCGACCCATACCTTGCCGTTAATAATAATACCGCAACCAACACCGGTGCCGAGTGTTATCGCCACAAAATTGCGGCTTCCCTTACCTGCACCTGCAAGAAATTCGCCATAAGCAGCGGCATTGGCATCGTTTTCAACACCGCACTTGACACCAAGTTTTTCTTGCATAATTTTAACTAGTTCAATTTCTGATAAATTTATGTTGGTGGTATGTACTATATAACCATTTTCTTTGTTAACCCATCCCGGAATTCCTACACCGCAAAAAGATACGTCATTAATATCAATATTGGCATTTTCTACGCAAAGATGCGCTGCTTTAACCATATCATCAATAATCTCTTTTGGTGTGCCGTTTCTTTTTGTTTTTAAATTACTTTTTGCAACTATATTAAAATTTTCGTCAACAAGACCACAAGCAATGTTTGTACCACCGAGGTCAATACCAATTCTATACATAAAATTTTCTCCTATTCAAAAGGTTTTGGTTCTTCTTTTTCTTTCTTTTCTGTTTTGTTGCCCATGCCAAGCCTGTCAAGTAACTCTTCGGCAGAATTATAGCCAAGCTTTTGCTGACGGTTGTTCATAGCAGCAACCTCAATAATCATCGCAAGGTTGCGTCCCGGCTTAATGGGTATTGTAACAGAAGGAATATCAAGACCCAAAATGTTTGTGTACTGTTTTTCAAGACCCATTCTGTCGTATGTTTTATTAGAATCCCAAAGTTCCATATTGACAACAAGGTCAATTTTTTCTGTCATTTTAACAGCGCCAACACCAAAAATGCGCATTGCATTAACAATACCTATGCCTCTTAGCTCAATAAAATGACGAATATTTTCGGGCGATGTGCCAACAACCGATTTAGATGAAACACGTCTTATCTCAACTGCATCATCAGCAATAAGGCGGTGACCTCGTTTTATAAGTTCAATAGCAGTCTCGCTCTTACCAACACCGCTTTCACCAAGCAATAAAATACCTTCGCCATAAACCTCAACCAAAACACCATGTCTTGTTATTCTTGGAGCTAAATTGAGGTTTAAAAAAGCAATCAACGCTGCCATAAAGCTTGATGTATCCTCATTGGTTCTAAGAAGAGGGACGTTATATTTTTTTGCACAGGAAATAAAATGCTTTCCAACTTGATTACCACGTGTAATGACAACTAAAACAGGTTTTTTAGAAAAGAAAACGTCAATATTTTTCTTTGCGCCGTCTTCATAGAAACTGTTTAGATAATGATATTCACCATTACCAACTACTTGAATGCGGTTTTCATCGAAATCGTTAAAATATCCGCTAAATTGTAAACCCGGTCGGTTAACCTCGGTTGTCGAAACCATTAATTCGTCGGCGTTTTTAGGCATATATAATACCTCAGCCGAGAACTCTTTTATAATGCGCGAAATTGATACAGAAAACTGTGTTTGCATAAAAACAAACCCCACTTTACAATATTTTTTTATATTATACTATATATTTGCAATAATTTAAAGATTAATCTTGAAAAATTTTCAATATAATCATATAATTACTTTAAAGTTTAAAATTTTTTCGGAGGAAAATAATGAAATTAGGTATCGTAGGTCTGCCGAATGTCGGCAAGTCCACCCTTTTTAATGCTATTACAAATGCGGGCGCACAGTCAGCAAACTATCCGTTCTGCACTATTGAACCAAATGTTGGCGTTGTTGCTGTTCACGATGAGCGCCTTGATAAATTGGCCGAAATGTATAACCCTAAAAAGTTTACTCCTGCCGTTATTGAATTCGTTGATATTGCAGGTCTTGTTAGAGGGGCTTCTAAAGGCGAAGGTCTTGGAAACAAATTTCTTTCCCACATTCGTGAGGTTGACGCAATAGTTCACGTTGTGCGTTGTTTTGAAAATGATGATATAGTTCACGTTGACGGTTCTGTTGACCCTGCCAGAGATATTGACACAATCAATGTTGAGCTTATTCTTGCTGATATTGAAACCGTTCAAAAGCATATTAACCGAACTACCAAACTTCTCAAAGGTGATAAATCAATACAACCAGAGGTTGACTTTTTAACAAGAATTATGTCAGCGCTGGAAGACGGTAAAACAGCACGTACAGTTGAAGCAGATGAGACCGAACAACAGCTACTCTCAACCTACGGTCTTTTAACCTCAAAACCTGTAATCTACGCTTGTAATATGAGCGAAAACGATTTTTCTGACGGTGCTGTTAATAATCCACGTTTTAATGCAGTAAAGGAAATTGCTGCTGCAGAAGGCGCATCAACTCTACCTATTTGCGCTGCTATCGAAGAAGAGATTGTTTCGTTAAGTGAAGATGAAAAGAAAATTTTCCTTGCTGATTTGGGGCTTGAGCAGTCAGGGCTTGAACGTCTTGTAAAAGAATGCTATTCCCTACTTGGTCTTATTTCTTACCTCACTGCAGGTGAACCCGAGGTTCGTGCTTGGACAATAAAGCGCGGCACAAAGGCACCGCAAGCCGCAGGTAAAATTCACACTGACTTTGAGCGTGGTTTTATTCGTGCCGAGGTAGTAGCATTTGACGATCTTGTAGAATGTGGCTCAATGACAGCCGCTAAAGAAAAAGGCTTAGTTAGAAGCGAAGGCAAGGATTACGTTATGAAAGACGGAGATATCGTTCTTTTCAGATTTAACGTATAAATAAAAAAGCCTGACAAATTCAGGCTTTTATTTTAATATGACGGCTTTTTAAAATTAAAACATTTTATAATTCTATTAAACTTTTTCTTCATTATAATCTGTACGTAGCCAATGTTTTCTATATCACTGGTTATTATTACAACCCAAAACACCCCATCGTCTTCAACAGTAATATCGCAATTAGAAAAATCATTATCAAAATATTTGTTTGCATATTCAACAGCTTTAAATTTAACCCTATTAATTCTGCTGTTCTCGCAAAACATAATTTATCCCACCTAAATGTCATTTTTCACAAAATTATTTTGTGAATTATTTTGGAATTATTATAATGCATAACATTTATTTTGTCAATATTTTTCACAAATTTTTTATTTTGGTGATACATTTTATGGAATATTTAAAAAGAGCTTGGGAAGAAATTAATATTAACAACTTGATACAAAACACAAAAAATGCTCAAAAAGTATGTGATGACAAGCTTATGGCTATTGTCAAGGCAGATGCTTATGGTTGCGGCGCAGTTCCTGTCTCAAAGGTTATACAGTCGTTAGGCGTTAATTGGTTTGGTGTTTCAAACATTCAAGAAGCGCTTGAACTTAGGGAAAATGGTATTAACGGACATATTCTTATTTTAGGATACACCCCACCCGAATGTGCACCTTTGCTTACAAAACACAACATCTCACAGGCTATTTTTTCATACGATTATGCATATCAACTTATGCAATACTCAAAGGGCAATATAAAAATACACATAAAGCTTGATACAGGCATGACACGTATAGGCTTTGATTGTCGTGATGAAAACTTTTTAGAGTTTAACGATGTAATTAGTGTTTTATCATTTGACTGTTTTGAGTTTGAGGGTATTTTTACCCATTTTTCAACTGCTGACTGTAATGAAGATTTTAATATTAAGCAATATGACCTATTTAAAAAAGGTATTAGTGCTATAAAATCAAAAGGCTACTCACCCATTATTACACATTGTTGTAACAGCACTGCAACATATCTTCATCCTAAAATGCATAATGATCTTTGCCGTGTCGGCATATCATTATATTGCAAATGTCCTTTGTTCGATAATGGGTTAAGTAAGGATATTGTTACATTAAAATCTGTCGTATCAATGGTCAAAACCATTCGCAAGGGCGACCCCGTAAGCTACGGCAGAAATTTTGTTGCCGAAAAGGATATGACAGTTGCTACTGTCACTGCCGGATATGATGACGGTTACAGACGTGCATTAAGCAATAAAGCGTATGTGCTCATTAACGGACAACAAGCTAAAGTTTTAGGTAATGTTTGTATGGACCAATTTGTTGTAGATATTACCGATTTCAGTACCGTAAATATCGGTGATGAAGTTTTACTGTTTGGCGGTGACATTCCTGTTTATAAGGCAGCCGCATTATGCGATACAATAAGCTACGAAATTTTATGCGGTGTCACAACAAAACGCGTACCGAGAGTTTATGTTTATAACGATAAAGAATATTCAGCTAACGAAATTTCACAAATGTTTTAATTAATCTTCAATAAAAAAATACCGTAAGCAAATTGCTTACGGTATTTTTAAGTTTTAAAAACCTATTTTGCGTAGTCGATAACACGGTTTTCACGAATAAGATTAACCTTAATCTGACCGGGATATTCAAGACCGTCCTCAATCTTGTTAGCAATTTCTCTTGCAATAACAATCATCTGGTCATCAGTAATTTGCTCAGGTTTAACAATAATGCGAACCTCGCGACCTGCCTGAATAGCAAATGATTTTTCAACACCTGCAAAAGAATCAGCAATTTCTTCAAGTTTTTCAAGACGCTTAATATAGCTTTCAATGTTCTCTCTTCTCGCACCTGGTCGTGAAGCAGAAATTGTATCGGCAGCCTGAACTAAACAAGCAATAACCGTCTTTGCCTCAACGTCGCCATGGTGAGCATGAATTGCGTGAATGACAGCTTCATTTTCTTTGCATTTTTTAGCAACGTCAACACCAAGTTGGATGTGCGTACCTTCACGCTCGTGGTCAAGCGCCTTACCGATATCGTGAAGCAGACCTGCACGTTTTGCCAAGGTTATGTCCTCACCAAGCTCTGCAGCAAGTAAACCAGCAAGGTGACACACCTCTAATGAATGGTTTAAAACATTTTGTCCATAGCTTGTACGGAAATGTAAACGACCAAGCAATTTAACAAGCTCGGGGTGAAGGTTATGGATACCAACATCTAATGTTGCCTGTTCACCTTTTTGTTTAATAGTTTTTTCAACCTCAGCAGTAACTTTAGCAACAGTTTCTTCAATTCTGCCGGGATGAATTCGGCCGTCAAGAATAAGTTTTTCTAAGGTTAGGCGTGCAATCTCACGGCGAATGGGGTCAAAACTTGAAACTGTAATAGCCTCAGGTGTATCGTCAATAATAAGGTCAACACCTGTTGCATTTTCCAATGCTCTAATATTTCTACCTTCTCGGCCGATAATACGACCTTTCATTTCATCATTAGGCAACGGTACAACAGAAACAGTTACATCAGATGAATGGTCAGCAGCACAGCGTTGAATTGCAAGTGCAACAGCCTCTCTTGCCATTTTGTCAGACTCGTCTTTAATACGCTGAGAAAATTCAGAAATCTTAACAGCCTTTTCGTGAGTGAGTTCACCGTCAAGAATATCCAGCAAATGCTTTTTTGCCTGTTCAGCAGAAAAACCGGAAATTCTCTCCAGCATTTCAAGCTGACTTTTCTTAATTTTTTCGGTCTCTTCAACCTTAGCATCAATTTCTTTTGAGCGGCGAGAAAGATTTTCTTCTTTTTTCTCAATAGCATCAATTTTGCGGTCAAGTGACTCCTCTTTTTGTTGTAACCTATGCTCCTGACGCTGAATTTCAGCACGTCTTTCGCGTTGGTCACGTTCGTTTTCAGTGCGAAGTTGATGAATCTCTTCCTTCGCTTCAATCAAAATTTCTTTTTTCTTGTCTTCGGCGGTTTTTATAGCATCACTTAAAATACGCTTAGACTCTTCCTTTGCTGAACCTATTGATGACTCGGCAGTTTTTTTGCGGTAAACAATACCTATAATAAAAGCGATAATAGCAATTACCACAGCAATTATTGCAAATATTATAACAGTTTTAGTGTCGGGCATTAATAAGTACACCTCCTATATTTATACGCGTTTAACCGGACGCTTTTTTAACCGGGTTATTAATTTGGCAAAATCAAAATACACAATATATGTAACAAACAGTATGCCACAATACATAACACTTGTATTTTAACGCTAAAACACACTCTGTGTCAAGCATTAATTGTTAATTTTATATTAATATATATAAATAAATTAATTTTAATTGACTTTAAACAATAAAAAGATTATAATATCTTGGTATTATACTTATTGGAGGTATAGCTGATGAAATCATCTAAAAGAGCGCGTAAGTCAACCTTCTTTATTGTTTTAATTCTTATTATTGCTTTTGTGTTTACAGCATTTTTTGGAATTGAAACATATTACGGTGACAAACGTGACGTAATAATTAAGGGCGCTAATGACATCCGTTGGGGTATTGATATCCGCGGCGGTGTTGAAGCGGTTTTTAGTCCTGTCATTGAA
The DNA here is from genome assembly GCA_045535505.1 of Acutalibacteraceae bacterium. Lineage (GTDB taxonomy): Bacteria > Bacillota > Clostridia > Oscillospirales > Acutalibacteraceae > CAKSST01. The sequence goes on from JAZSLU010000043.1 coordinate 13,579, forward strand.
GAAGGTAAACAATATTCTGATGCAGATGCCAAAAAAGATATGGCAGCCGCAAAAGAAATTATAGAAACCCGTCTTGTCGGTAAAAACATTACCGACTATGAGGTTTACACAGACATTGATAATATGCAGGTTATCGTTCGTTTCCCTTGGAATCCCGACGAGAGCGATTTTGAACCTACAGCAGCAGTAAAAGAACTTGGTGAAACTGCCCTTCTTACATTCTGCGAAGGTTCGCAAAATCAAGACAAAATTATTCTTTCTGCTAAAGATAACGACTTTGAAAAAGCCGAAGCCGGTTATGACCAGGATGGTAAAAACGTCGTTTATCTCACCTTTTCAGCATCAGGTCGCGCTAAGTTTGCAGATGCTACCTCAAGCGCATTGGCATCTGATGACAAGTTTATTTCAATCTGGCTGGACGATCAAATGATTGAGGCTGCATCAGTTGATAAACGTATTGATTCTGAAACCTGTTATATACAAGGCAATTTTGATGCAGAATCTGCCAAAAACCTTGCAAACAAAATTAATGCAGGTAATCTTCCCTTTGAACTTTCTATTGATGATTCTAAATTGCAGGTTATCTCACCGACATTGGGTAACGAAGCGTTGAACGTTATGGTTCTTGCAGGCACTATTGCGCTTGTACTTGTTTGTGTTTTAATGATTGTGCGCTACCGCTTACCCGGTGTCGTAACATCAATAGCACTTATCGCACAGATTGCAGGTATCATCGCATCAACCTCTGGATACTTTACAAGTGCAAACAGCTTTACACTTACTATCCCGGGTATTGCGGGTATCATTCTCTCGATAGGTATTGGTGTTGACGCCAATGTTATCGCATCAGAACGTATTAAAGATGAGTTTGCAAAAGGAAAATCACTTGACGCCGCAATTAACTCAGGCTTTAAAAACAGCCTTGGTGCAATTATTGACGGTAACGTAACGGTTTTCATCATCTCAATCGTTCTTATGGGCGCTTTCGGTACACCTGATAGCTTTATTGCCAAAATCTTCAAACCCTTACTGTTTATGTTCAGCTCTTCAATTTCAGGTAACATCTATTCATTCGGTTATACCCTACTTATAGGCGTTGTGTTTAACGTTATCTTTGGTATAGTTGCAACACGTCTTATGGTTAAGAGTCTTACCCGCTATAAAAAACTACGTAATCCCTGGCTGTATGGCGGCGAAAGCAATAAAGAAGTTAAGGAGGGCAAATAATTATGTTTGATTACAATAAGAATTTTAAATTCTTTGCCATTGCATATGCAGTTATCATCATTGCAGGCGTTATTGCCTTCTCAATCTTCGGTTTAAAGCTTGACATTAACTTTAGCGGTGGTAGCCGTTTCACATACACCTATACCGATGAAATCGAGATTGCCGATGCCGAAAAAACCATCGAAGATACAATTAATAAAGACGTAACTGTAACTTCAAGTAAAGCACTTAACGAAGAAAGCCAAAAGCTCGTTGTAACCCTGCAAGAAAAGGATGCCCTTGATGCTGACTTGCAAGCTGAAATGCTTAAAAACCTTCAAGAAAAATTTAAGGACAACTACGTTGAACTCGGTGACTCAAATACAGTCAGCGCAACCGTTGCAGGAAGCTTTTTTGCAAAAGCTATCTTTGCTGTTGCAATCGCAGCACTTTTTGTTGTTATTTATATGGGACTTCGCTTTAGAAATATAGGTGGCTTTAGAGCAGCCTTGACCGCTCTTGTAGCGCTTATTCTCGACGTACTTGTTACATTTGCTGTATGCGTGTTCTTCGGTTTACAGTTTGATACTAACGTTATTGCGGTTATCCTTACCATCTTGGGTTACTCACTCAATGATACAATCGTTATATATAACCGTGTACGTGAAAACAAAATGTACTACCCCGACAAGCCGATGGCTGACCTTCTTAATGAAAGCTTGAATCAGGTTGCAACACGAAGCATTATAACAACTGTCACAACTGTTATTGCAATGTTGGCTGTTCTTGTTGTTTCAGAAATATACGGCTTAACTTCACTCCGTACATTTTCAATCCCCATTCTGTTCAGCTTGGTATCAGGCTGCGTAAGCTCTCTTACAATTTCCGGTCCCCTTTGGGTTATGTGGGTTGAAAAATTCCCCATGAAAGCAAAAAACACAAAGAGATAATTTATAAAACAGCTGCAGATACATGTCTGCGGCTGTTTTTTACATATGTATTATCCTTAATTTCATCCTTGAAGGTATCATCAAATATGCTTGAGCCGAGCAAGCTGACGTACAATTTGCTTTGTTTGTTACCCTTGTTAACACCCTTTTGTTTTTCAAGCTTGGGTGTTGTGTTTGCATCCTTTTCGGTAAGGTTTGCA
>JAZSLU010000029.1:0-36037 GCA_045535505.1 Acutalibacteraceae bacterium
CTTTGCTCGTCCCAAAAACAAATAACAAAGTCGCACACTTTTGCCATTTGCTCATTTCTTTTTGGTCCTGCGCTTTTGCCGTATTTTTTCCAATCAGCAGGGTGTTTTTCTACCTCAAACCCATTTTCTTTTGCATACCGTTCACCAATAGCATCGGCGCCACTTGCACAACCCGAAACGATAATTATATTGTTTTTTTTTCGAATATTTGATAAGCAAGAATCAATATGTTTTTTTGCCTCGTCATAATTATTATAATCTCTGCATCCCGCAATAACTATTCTTTTTGTGGGTAATTTTTCATTGAACATTATTTTCACCTCAATAAAAAAGCACACCCCGAAGAGTGTGCCGAAAAAGTGCTCATCCTCAGTTTGTTGCGACGCAAACCGACTCCAACGAAGGATAAGGAGAACACCTTTTACCAAGGTATTTTCCCTTCGTTAGATTTAATTATTCAGTTTGCGTCGCAAATGCATTTTAACATATGGAAAAATGAATTGCAACAAAAATATAATGTTACAAAAAATCAACTAAAAATTATATCAATGTCGGAAATATACGTTAGAAAATAAAAGCGAGGTTCTAAAACCTCGCTTTTATATATTTTTGTGCCGAAGGCACACCTTAATTTTGCATTTTGCATTAAAAAAGCGGTCATCACTGACCGCTTTTTGTTAGTTAATTTTTCCGTACAAGGGAATGTCGCTGTCTTTTTTGGGGGCAACGTCAGATTTAGGTGCAGCGTTTACACGCTCTGAGCGTCTGCCTTTTTCAAGACTTACAACAACCTTGCGGTTTGAACCCTCTCCTGATGATGCCGAAATCACTCCGTCAATTTCCTGTATTGCGGTGTGAATTACACGGCGCTCGTAAGGATTCATAGGCTCTAATGAACGGCTGCGGCCGGTGCGTTTAACCTGGTCTGCAACCTTATGTGCCAATGAAATAAGGGTTTGTTCTCTTTTTTGACGATAATCGCCAATGTTGAGGAACACTCTAAAATATCCGCCCTTGCCTGCGTTTGCGGATAATGACGTAAGATGCTGTAAAGCATCAAGTGTTTCGCCCTTGCGGCCGATTGCGACACCCATATCCTCGCCTTCAATGGTAACTTTTGCGCCGTTTTCACGTACCGAAACGGTAAGGGTAACACCCTCGCAACCAAGTCCCTTCAAAACTGAAAGCAGGTAGTTAACGGCAATATCTGCCTTTGAGCCTTTTTCAAGCTTATCAATCGTTACTGCTTCGGGCCAGTTATCTTCGGGGTCAGCTTTTTTTGCAACTGCAGGTTTTGTTTGTGCCTTTGCGGGTGCTTTTTTGTCTGCCTTTTTAGCAGATTTTTTTGCTTTTTGCTGGGGTTTGGGGTCGGGCAGTTCAACAAAAACTCTAACCTTTGCGGGTGTAGAGCCGAACAGGCCTAATATTTTCTTGCTGGGCTGTTCTAAAACTTCAAATTGTATATCGTCGTCCTCTCTGGCATTAAGCTGCGCAATAGCATCTTCTTTTGCCGCTTCCAGAGTGGCGCCGACTCCGATTGCCTCTTTAATCAAAATCGGGTCCTCCTTATTCAAAAGACGGTGTGAAAAATAAGGTTTTCCGTCCGTTTACTCAATGTTTTTTGCTATGTTGTTAAGTTTTTTGTTTTCTTTTTCAAATCTTTCAAATGATTCGTTAATTTGTGCTTTTGCAATCAAAACGTTGGGGCCGTACCATTTTTGTACGCCGGCTTGAATTAAACCGGAAATCAAACTTGAGCAAGCCCAATAAAAACCAACCGCACAAGGCATTGAGAATGCGATAACAAGCGACAAAATGGGCATGGAAAGCATCATAAACGCCATATTGGGTGCGTCTGGGTTTGCCTTTTTTTGCATAGAAAGCGAAATTATGCTTGAAAGCATTGCTGCTGCAAAAGCTGCGAATGGAATTATCCAATTAAGTTTAATTGCCGAAAGGCTCAAACCAAATTGTGGTGTTTCGGTCAAATTGATACCGAAAAGATTGAAATTAACAGCGTTAACTGTTTCGGGAGAAATAATTTTTCCTAATGCTTCGTTACCGCTTTGAATTAAACCGATAAGGGTAATCTGCTCTCTGCCCTGTGCCAAAGTAATGCCTGCCTCTTTAGCAACCTCAATAGCCTGATTAATTGTATCGGTAGGAATGTTCAAAACGTACTGCAAGGGGCTGTAAATTGCATAATAAACACCCATCATAAGCGCAAGGCGAATTATAAGCGGCAAACAACCGCCCGACATCGACACCTTTTCTTCGGCGTAAAGTTTCTGCACTTCTTCATTATAACGCTTGGGGTCACTGCCGTACTTTTTCTTTAAAGCATCCATCTTGGGTTTGATTCTTGCCTGCTGAACGCTTGCCTTTTGACTTTTAATGCTTAAAGGAATAAGCAGAACGTTAACCAAAACGGTAAAAGCAAGCACGGCTAACGCAAAGTTGCCGTTGAAAAGAATGCTAATTTGTTTTAAAACCCATCCCATAGGGATGCTGATAAAGCTGAACAGCCTCATAGTTTTCTCCTGTGTTGTTTAGTTTTCTTCATAGGAACGGGGTCATACCCGCCCTTGCATAAGGGATTACATCGTAAAATTCTCCACAAAGACAGTGCGCTGCCTACGATAATGCCACGCTCTTGCAATGCCTGGATAGCATACTGCGAACAGGTTGGCTCAAAACGGCAGCAGGGAATCTTGCCTGGAGAAATGCGTTTTCTGTAAAACTTGATACAAGCTATTAAAAACTTTTTCATTCTTACTTTAAAGCGTTTAACGCTTTTAGCTGATTTTTCATAACATCAGCAATTTGTGTACTTTTTGCTTTGACGGTACGTGCTCTTGCTACAAAAACAATATCATAACCGTCAGCAATTTGCGGCGCAAGACTACAAAAAGCGGCACGAATTACTCGTCTTGCACGATTTCTCTCGACCGCGCCACCAACTTTTTTGCCCGCAGTAATGCCAACGCGAAGCCCGTCTGTACGCCTTTTTAAAACATAGGTTACAAGCAAAGGCTGCACCTGACTTTTTCCGCGACCGTAAACCCTGCGAAACTCCATATTAAGTTTCAAAGTTTCAAACATCTGCGCCAAACAATCAACCTCATAAATTTAAAAGACCACAAGGGTTTGTGGCCTTTAGTAAGATAACTGCTTTCTTCCTTTTCTTCTTCTGCGAGCAAGCACCTTACGACCGTTACGGTCAGCCATTCTCTTTAAAAAGCCATGTACCTTTTGACGATGAAGCTTTTTGGGTTGGTAAGTTCTTTTCATTATTACTTGGCACCTCCTTTAAAATTTAACGCATTTTGTTGCGTTGAACTAATGCATAATCCCTGACAATATAGCATTATACTGCAAAAAGCGGGTGTATGTCAACATATTTTTATTATTGTTATCATCAGTCTTGCTACATATTATATAAATTTAAAATATTTGCTAATTAGTGTTTGATTTTATCACAATATATGGTATAATAAATTGATAAATTGAAATAGTAGGCTTTTCAAAATTTTTGACCAAAGGGGGCATGTGTTTATGCGTACATCAAAATTTGCAAAGGTTATGCTTTGCTTTATATGTGCACTTTCGTTGTGCGCTTGTAGCACTGCGCCCACACCCGACGGCGACCCTTTGCTTAAAGCACCACGCCTGCCCGGTTATATGTATGATATACAACAAGCTCTCGATAACTCGGTTACTTCTTCATACACATTAAAATATCCCACCTTTGGTGAATATAAGTCGGCAATCACCCTTATGGACATAACTAACGATTCAAAGCAAGAGGCGGTTGCTTTTTACAGCACCACCATAAACGACGTAACCTCTATTTCTCTTTGCCTTTTAACCAACCAAAATGATACGTGGGTTGCCACAAGCAGTTCATTTGCCTATGCAAGTGATATTGAGCAGATTTTGTTTGACGACCTTGACGGCGACGGAAAAAAAGAGATTATCGTGGGATGGATTATAACCCCCACCGACAAGCAGGTTTGTGTTTACAGTTATGAAAACGGTGCTCTTTTGCAGCGAATGGCAGAAAAATATACCGAATTTTTGTGTTGCAACCTCAACTCATCTGATAAAAACAGTTTACTTGTTGTAACTCTTGACACAACTCAAACCCTTTCTCGTGCAACACTTTACGGCTTTAAGGATGATAAAATATCAACTTTTGGCAGTTGCAATCTTGACGGCGGTGTAACTTCACACTATACCCCTGTCCTTTCTTCTTTACCGGACGGACGTAGCGCCGTATATCTTGATGCAACCAAAGGTACCGGCACTCTTACTGAGGTGCTTTATTTTGATAAAGACACGCTTGTCAACGGTGCATACGACCAACAAAGCTCGTCCTCGTCGTTAACTTTACGCTCATCGTCAACAACCATTACAGATATTAACGGCGACGATATACCAGATATACCCATGCAGGTTGAATTTTTGGGTATGGCGGGAACTGCAGAGAGTGATAAATCATATATAACCGTATGGTGCAACTACACTACAAAGGGTCTTGTCAGAAAACTTTCTGCATATATGAACTATACCGACTCTTATATGTTTGAGTTGCCAAGCGGTTGGGAAAACAACGTCACCTTGCAAAAGGACTCTAAGAAACGTAGCCGCAGTTTTTACGCTTTCAATAAAAAGAAAAATTCTGCAGGAGATATGCTTTTGCAACTTTTGACAGTACCAAAAGAAGCATTTGGTGACGGAAAAACCTATTTTGACGATGATTATGTTCTTATTGCACAAAACGAAAAGTTGATGTTTTTGGCAAAGTGCCCCAAAACCGACAGCAAACTTAAAATTGATATTGAACAGGTTAAAAATTCTTTTAAGATAATTGATACGGGAGTGAAATGATGAAAAAAATTCTTATTGTTGAAGACGAGGTTGCCATTCGTGAGTTTGAGGCAATAAACCTTAACCGTGTTGGCTACACCACTGTTGAAGCAGGCTCAGGTGAAGAGGCTCTTGCAATTTATGACGAAACCAAAGATTTTGATATTGCGTTGCTTGACATTTCTATGCCCGGCATGGACGGTTTTGCCCTTTGCAAAGAACTTAGAAAACGCTCGGCTTCTTTGGGCATAATAATGCTTACCGCAAGAACTCAGGAAATGGATAAAATCAGCGGTCTTATGATGGGCGCTGACGATTACATTACTAAACCCTTCAGTCCAACCGAATTACTCGCAAGGGTAGATTCGCTCTATCGCCGTGTTGAAATGCAAAATTCACGTCCAGGTGTATCTGACCCCGATGAAATTCGCCTTGGTGACTTTAAGCTCAATATGCGTCGCCGCACCTTGCACAAGGGTGAGCGCAACATTGAACTCACACAGGTTGAATTTCAAATTGTGGCATACTTTTTTGCTCACCCTGACACCGCTTTGGACCGCACAAACATATTGAATGAGGTTTGGGGAAGTGACTATTACGGTGAAGAAAAAATTGTTGACGTTAACATTCGCCGTTTGAGAATGAAGATTGAAGACGACCCCTCGCATCCTCGTTACCTTGTAACAGTATGGGGCGTTGGTTACAAATGGAATCTTGACCGATAATTTTAAAAATTTTTAATTATTATGGAAAGGAGCAAAAGCTGTGAAACTTGTTGATGCTGTAAAAAAAGGCATTTGGCGAGAATGGTTTATTAACTTTTATCTAATCATTATTGCCGTTGTTGCAGTGCTTGTAACAACATTTTGTCTGTTGGTGCGCACATATTATCATAACACCGTTGTCAGCCGTGCTGACTCTTACGTTAAAAGCTTTTCGCTTCTTTCAACCTACGATTATAAAGATTTTGAAGCTAGAGCTCGTGAATATGCCGAAGCTTTTGCATACAAAGACCTTATGGAAATACAAATTATCGACAAAAGCGGTAACATTTTTGTTTCTACAACAGGTTTTGATTTTAATCGTCCCACCCCGCAAGACTATATTGATGCTAAAGCTTCTGCCTCGGGTAGCGCTATATGGCAGGGTGAAAACGAAGGCGGCGAACACGTTGTTGCAAAAACAACCATGCTTACCGACTTTGGCAACGGCTCAAACGGCGCCGTAAGATTTGTTGTTTCTCTGTCGGTTGCCAACCGCAAAATCATTTTTTCTTGTATTTTTATCTTTATAATTGGCATCGGTGTTGTTTTGCTGGCGTTTTTGTCAGGCTCTTACATTTTAAAATCAATCGTAAACCCCATTTTTGCAGTGCGTGACACTGCAAAAAGAATTTCGCTGGGCGATTTTGGCGCAAGAATTGAGTATAATCAGCACAACGAAATAGGCGAGTTATGCGATTCTATAAACCACATGGCGTCTGAACTTGCACACGCCGAGAATCTTAAAAACGAGTTTATTTCGTCGGTATCGCACGAGTTGCGTACACCCTTGACTGCCATTCGCGGTTGGGGCGAAACGGCTAAAATGTCGCTTGAAACCGACCCCGAACTTGTTGCAAAAGGTCTTGACATTGTTTTGGCAGAGTCAAACCGCCTTTCTGATTTGGTTGAGGACCTGCTTGATTTTTCTCGTATGCAGTCAGGCAACTTTAAAATTGACGCTCGTCCTATATTCGCCTCTGCAATTATGCAAGAAGCGGTTGATATGTATGTTGAACTTGCTCGTCAACGCTCGGTTGACCTTGTTTTTTTACCACAAAAAGACGAAAGCAAAGTTTTTGTTGATGCAAACCGCATAAAACAGGTGTTTATCAACATTATTGATAACGCTATTAAATATATGGAAGGTGCAGGACAGGTGCTTATAACCCAGCACCAAGAAGACGGCTGCATTTCTATCAAAATTCACGATACCGGTCCCGGCATTCCCGAGGCGGCTATCGACCACGTTAAAGAAAAGTTTTACAGATACAGCAAGACCGTGCGAGGTTCTGGCATTGGCCTTGCCGTTGCCGACGAAATTATCAAGCAGCACAACGGACTTCTGTTTTTGGAAAGTACCGAAGGTATCGGTACCACCGTTACCGTTGTTCTTCCAATTTACGAGGGTGACGAGGAATCTGTTGACGAATTAAATTTGGCACCAACAGGTGTAATAGAACCTCAAAACGAGGAGAACAAAAATGAGTAAAAAAACAACCATTGGCGGACAGGCTCTTATTGAGGGCATTATGATGAAAGGCCCCCACAAAACCGTAATGGCTGTGCGTACACAAGACGGCAGTATTACCACCGAAGAGGTTAAAGAGGCTCGTATAAAAGAAAAGTTTAAAATTCTTGCCTTGCCGATTTTGCGCGGCATTGTGGGTTTTATTGAATCTTTGTTTTACGGCTATAAAGCATTAATGCGCTCTGCCGACCTTTCGGGTTTTACCGAGCTTGAAGAAGCCACCGAAGATAAACCCGCCCAGAAACTGTCGGGCGGTCTTATGGCGATTATTACTATGATTGCGCTCGTTTTAGGTTTGGCGTTGGCGCTGGGGCTTTTTATTTATCTGCCTGCTTTGTTGTTTGATTTTATTAATAAATATGTTTTTATGGGCACCATTACCGCAATCAAGGGCTTGTTTGAAGGAATTATTAAAATGCTCGTGTTTGTGGCGTATGTTTGGGTAGTATCTCGCACAAAAGATATTAAACGTGTGTTTATGTATCACGGCGCAGAGCATAAAACCATTTTTTGCTATGAAGCAGGGCTAGAGCTAACACCCGAAAATGCCACAACACAAAAACGATTCCATCCCAGATGCGGCACATCATTTATGATTTTAATGCTGGTTGTCAGCATTCTTATATCGTCGCTTGTTATGATTATTTATCCACCCATTACAACCAACCGTTTACTTTGGGTTGCAGTTAAACTTTTACTTGTTCCAATAACTGTGGGTTTGGGATACGAGCTTATTCGCTTTTGCGGAAAATTCGATAACACGCTTACCCGCATAATTTCCGCACCGGGCATGTGGTTGCAACACTTAACTACCGCAGAGCCTACCGAAGATATGCTCCAAATTGCTATTGAGGCGCTAAAAAGCGTTATTCCCGAGAACGAAAATGATGATAACTGGCAATAATTTTGATTTACGAAAAAAAGTTAAAGCTCGTTTAGAGCAAGGCGGTATCGAGTTTGCCGATTTTGAAGCAAATCAGCTGGTCGCCACGTTTTCTGACGGCCAGTTAGAAACCGCACTTTGCCGCCGCCTTAGCGGTGAGCCTTTACAATATATATTGGGCGAGTGGGAATTTTACGGCATTACTTTAAAATGTGACAGCCGTGCTCTTATTCCCCGTGCAGACACCGAAACCCTTGTTGACCAAAGCCTTGCCTTTTTAAAAAATAAAAGCCAGGCAAAAATTATTGACGTTTGCTCTGGAACGGGGTGCATTGCCCTCGCAGTAGCAAAACACAGCGGTTTTGAGGTTATGGCACTTGAAAAATATGACCAAACCTATAACCTTTTGTGTGAAAACATAAAACTTTGCGGTTTAAACGTTAAAGCAATAAAAGGTGATTTGTTTGACGGCATCGACCAAAAATTTGATTTGATTGTTAGCAACCCGCCATACATTCCTGCAAAGGATATTGACACCTTGCAAAAAGAGGTTGGCTTTGAGCCAAAAGCCGCACTCGACGGTGGTGCTGATGGGCTTGACTTTTACCGAGCTCTTGCAAAAATATGGGTGCCTTGCCTAAACAGCGGTGGTATGCTTGCGGTTGAAATCGGTATCGGTCAAGAAAATGACGTGAAAGCCCTTTTTGAAAAAGCGAACCTTAAAGACATACGTTTTTATAAAGATTTATGTGGTATTATCCGCGTTGTTAGCGGTTTGAAATATTAAAAGCATTTATCAGAAAGTGAGAGAAAATATATGGCTGACGAAAAAATTAAAGCACTTGATAACGCTCTGGCTCAAATTGAAAAACAGTTTGGTAAAGGCAGCGTAATGTATTTGGGCAAAAACGCCGCAATGCAGGTTGACGCTATCCCTACCGGCTCTTTGGCGCTTGACTATGCTTTGGGTATCGGCGGTGTCCCCCGTGGCAGAATCGTAGAAATTTATGGTCCTGAATCAAGCGGTAAAACCACCGTTGCTTTGCACATTGTTGCCGAGGCACAAAAACAGGGCGGTATGGCGGCTTTTATTGACGTCGAACACGCTCTCGATCCTGTTTATGCAAGAAATTTGGGTGTTGATACCGAATCGTTGCTTGTTTCACAGCCCGATACAGGTGAACAAGCACTCGAAATCACCGAGGCGCTCGTTCGCTCATGCGCTCTCGACTGCATTATTGTTGACTCGGTTGCCGCCCTTGTTCCCCGAGCTGAAATTGAGGGCGAAATGGGCGACTCTCTGCCGGGCCTTCACGCACGTCTTATGTCACAGGCGTTAAGAAAACTTACAGGCGCAATTTCAAAATCAAACTGTGTTGTAATCTTCATTAACCAGCTTCGTGAAAAGGTTGGCGTTATGTACGGCAACCCCGAGGTTACTACTGGCGGCAGAGCATTAAAATTTTATTCAAGCGTTCGTCTTGACATTCGCCGCACCGATACCATTAAAAACGGCACCGAAACTGTAGGCAACCACATTAAAGCAAAGGTTGTTAAAAACAAGGTTGCTCCCCCTTTCCGTATTGCCGAGTTTGACATTATGTACGGCACAGGCATCTCACGCGAAAGCGAACTTATTGAGATGGCTATAAAATATGAAATTTTACGTCGTTCAGGCGCTTGGATTTATTACGGTGAAGACCGCATTAGCCAAGGCAAAGACAACGCACGTAAATTGCTTTTAGAACGACCTGAACTTGCAGCCGAAATTGAAACAAAAATTCGCGAGGCTATGTCGGCAGACTTTAACGGCACTACCACCTCACCCGCACCGCAAGAAATGCCCGACCTTGCCGAAGAGGCTACTGTTGCCGCCCCCAAGCGCCGCATCAACATTGACGTTGCGGTTGACGACGAATAATGAAAATTTTTTCTCTGTGTCGCATAAAAGGCGCTATGCTTCGCATCACTTTTGACAACCAGCAAAGCATTGACCTTGACCGCGACGTAGCTTTGCAGTATGGCTTTTGCGAAAATAAAGACGTCACCGATGCCGAGCTTGAAAAGGTTGTAAAGGCATCCGCTCTTGCACGTGCAAAAAGCCGTGCATTGTGGTATTTAAGCCGTGGTGACTGCTCAAAAAGAGCAATGTCGCAAAAACTGGCTCGTGCAGGATTTTCTGATGACGTTTGCTTTGAGGTTGTTCAAACCCTTGTCAGATTAGGTCTTATAAATGACCAAGCCTTTGCCGAGCGTTTGGCTCAAAATATGGCACAAAAAAATTATTCGTCAAGGCAAATCCTTGCAAAGCTGTACGAAAAACAAATTCCTGCCGAAATTGCAAAGCAGGTTGTGCTTGACACGCCAGTCGATGCAAAATCGGCAATAAAAACAATAATAGAAAAAAAGTATGCTACAAAAATCAATGACAAAAACAAACGTCAGTCAGTTTTTGCGGCATTGGCACGAAAAGGCTTCGCTATTGACGATATAAAAACCGTTATGCGAGAATTTGACGACAATTTTTATTACGAGGACTGAATATATGGCACATAAAGTTGCGCTGGTTTCGCTGGGCTGTCCCAAAAACCAGATTGACGCAGAAATTCTGCTTGCATATCTTCAAGACGGCGGGTTTGAGTTAACCCCAAACGAAGATGAAGCAGACGTTATCATAATAAACACATGCGGTTTTATTGAGGATGCAAAGCAAGAGTCTATTGATGCGATACTTGATTGCGCAGCTCATAAAGAAAATGGCAATTTAAAGGTTTTGGCGGTTACAGGTTGTCTTGCCGAGCGTTACAAAGACGAAGTAACCAAAGAAATCCCCGAGGTTGACCTTTGTATAGGTCTTGGCTCAAACAAAGATATTGTAAAACTTATAAAAGATGCATTAAACGGCAACTGCAAAAACTCATACGGTCCCAAGAGCGACCTGCCTTTAAGCGCAAAACGAGTGCTTAGCGGTACCCCTTACAGCGCTTGCTTAAAAATTGCCGAGGGTTGTAACAATAGATGTGCCTTTTGCGCCATTCCTTATATTCGGGGGGCTTTTCGCAGCCGCAGTTTAGAAGATATAATAAACGAAGCAACCACCCTTGCAAACAGCGGTATAACCGAGTTGACACTTGTAGCGCAAGATACAACCTGCTGGGGTATTGACATTTATAACAAGCCATCACTTGAGATTTTATTGCGAGAGCTGTGTAAAATTGAAAAACTGCATTGGATACGCATTTTATACGCCTATCCCGATAAAATTTCAGACGAGCTTTTGCAAGAGATTGCAAAACAAGATAAAATAGTAAAATATTTAGATGTTCCGGTTCAGCATTGCTCTAAAAAGGTGTTACGTGCAATGCACCGTCCGCAAGACAAGCAAGAACTTTGCGCATTGTTTGCTAAAATGCGACAAATTGTTCCAAACATCACCATTAGAACAACGCTTATGGCGGGTTTCTTTGGTGAAACCGAGCAAGATTTTTGCGAACTCTGCGATTTTGTAAAAGAGGTTGAATTTGACAAAATGGGTTGCTTTGCTTTCTCGCTTGAGGAGGGCACTCCCGCCGAAAAACTTGACCCCACACCCGACCGCCAAACAGCAGTTTGGCGCGCAGACCATATTATGCGTCTGCAAACCGACATTTCTGAGAAACTTTGTGCCAAAAAGATGGGTACAATACAAGAAGTCTTGGTTGAGGGATACGATACATACATAAAAATGTATTTTGGCAGAACTGCCGCCGACGCACTTGATATTGACGGCAAGGTTTTCTTTAAAAGCGACAGCACGGTTAACGCCGGTGATTACATAAATGTAAAAATCACAGATTGTCTTGAATATGATTTATTAGGAGAAAAAATATAATGAACACACCAAATAAACTTACCCTTATAAGAATTATTGCAACCCCTCTTTTTATGGCGGCTTTGATGATTAATTTTCCTTTTCACTATGCAGTTGCGCTCGTTTTGTTCATCGGCGCATCACTTACTGATATGTGGGACGGCAAATTAGCACGAAAATATAATCTTGTGACAAATTTCGGCAAATTTCTTGACCCTCTTGCAGACAAAATGTTAACAACTGCCGCCCTTTTAGGCTTTATTGCACTCGGCATTGGTTTTGAGATTACCTGGATAACCTTTATCGTGCTTTTCAGAGAGTTTGCAATTTCTTCTGTCCGTTTGGTTTCTGTTTCAAGCGGCGGCAAGGTTATTGCCGCAAACATCTGGGGCAAGTTAAAAACCGTCAGCCAGATGGCAGCCATAATTTTTGCGCTTTTTGCAAAGGTTATCACAGCCGATTTAACACTTGGCGGCGCCTTGCTTTCAGGCATTTTTGATATTGTAACAAGTGTTTTGCTCTGGGCAAGTGCTGTGCTTTGCATAATTTCGGGCGCAATTTATCTTATTGAGTCGAAAGACTGCATTGACCCTTCAAAATAGAGCCAGACAGTCAATAAAAAAGGAGTGACGTCTTTGTTTAGACGAATTCGCGAAGACGTTGTGGCTGTTCGCGACCGCGACCCAGCCGCAAAAAGTTTTTTAGAAATATTTTTGCTTTATCCCGGTGTGCGTGCGATAAGAATGCATCGCCGAGCACATTGGTTTTATAAACACAATATGTTTTTTATTGCACGTGCAATTTCACAAAGAGCCGTGCGAAAAACAGGCATCGAAATTCACCCCGGCGCCACAATCGGACGCCGTCTGGTTATTGACCACGGAGCCGGTGTGGTTATTGGCGAAACTGCCGAAATTGGTGACGATGTTCTTATTTATCAGGGTGTTACCTTGGGCGGTACTGGTAAAGACACAGGCAAACGCCACCCCACCATTGGCAACGGCGTTATGATTAGTGCACACGCTCAGGTGCTTGGTCCCTTTAAGGTTGGCGACCATGCCCGTATTGCCGCAGGTGCGGTTGTGTTAAAAGAAGTGCCCGAAAACAGCACGGTTGTGGGTGTTCCTGCAAGGGTTGTTAAAATTGGCACTCAAAGGGTTGCCGAACTTGACCAAATTCACATTCCCGACCCTGTGTCACAAGAGCTTTGCCGCTTAGAAAGCAGAATTGCAAAATTAGAAAAAGGATTGCGTGAGGAATAAATGAAAATTTACAACACACTTACACGAAAAAAAGAAGAATTAGTTACCGTTGAAGACGGCGTTGTCCGCATTTATGCCTGCGGCCCCACCGTTTACAACTTTATTCATATCGGCAACGCACGTCCCCTTTGCGTTTTCGACGTTTTGCGCCGTTATCTTGAATGGCGTGGCTGGAAGGTAATTTTTGTTCAAAACTTTACCGACGTTGACGATAAGCTTATCAAAAAAGCAAATGAAGAGGGTATCACCGTTCCCGAGGTTGCCGAGCGCTATATTGCAGAGTTCTGGACCGACTCAAACGGTATGAATGTACGTAAAGCAACCGTACACCCCCGCGCAACCGAGCATATTGATGAAATTATTAACATTATCAGCGCCCTTATTGAAAAAGGCTTTGCTTATGTTTCAAACGGCGATGTTTATTTTAGAACGGCAAAATTTGAGCAGTACGGCAAACTTTCACATCATCCTATGGATGAGCTTCGTGCGGGTGCTCGTATTGAGGTTTCTGATATTAAGGAAGACCCCATGGATTTTTGCCTTTGGAAAGCCGCAAAACCCGGTGAACCCGCTTGGGAATCACCTTTCAGTTTAGGCCGTCCCGGTTGGCATATTGAATGTTCGGCAATGTCGGGTAAATATCTTGGCAAAACTGTTGACATTCATTGTGGCGGTCAAGACCTTATTTTCCCCCACCACGAAAACGAAATTGCACAGTCAGAGTGCGCCAACGGATGCGACTTTGCGCATTATTGGATGCACAACGGCTATATCAATGTTGATAACCGTAAAATGAGTAAATCTCTTGGCAATTTCTTTACAGTTCGTGAGGTTGCAAACCAGTACGGCTATGAGCCTATTCGCTATTTGATGATTTCTTCACATTATAGAAGCCCCATTTCATACAGCGTTGACGTGCTTTTGCAGGGCAAAAACGCATTACAACGTCTTTACAACTGCCGTGCAGACCTTGAGTTTGCCATTTCTCACGCAAAAGACGGCGGCGAAAAACCCGCTTTCATTCAGACACATATTGATAAGTTTATTGAAAGCATGGATGACGACCTTAACACTGCCGATGCTATTGCCGCATTATTTGGTCTTGTTAAGGACATTAACCTGCTTATTGCCGACGGCGCAGGTAAGGAGTCTCTTGTTGCTTGTCAACAGGCTTTCAACGAGCTTTGCGAGGTGCTTGGTCTTTGCTATGTAAAAGCAGACGATAATCTCGACGCAGAGGTTGAAGCGCTTATTGCACAGCGTACAGAAGCAAGAAAGGCAAAAAACTTTGCCCTTGCCGACCAAATTCGTGACCAGCTTAAAGAAATGGGTATCACACTGGAAGATACAAAAGACGGCGTTAAATGGAGTAAAAACTAACTTTTTATTGCATTTTGCAAGGATAAATTACCTTTGGGTGATAAAAATGAGCGAAAACATAACCTTGGAACGCATTAGCAAAAACATTGGCGTTTATATTTCAAAGGAGCACCGCTTCGGTACAGATGCGGTACTCCTTGCTGATTTTTGTAATGTAAAACCATCCGATACGGCTTATGACCTTGGCACAGGCACAGGTATTATCCCTATGCGCTGGTTATCAGGTGCAACACCGCCAAAAAGCGTTACGGGAATTGATATAAGCCAAGCGGCTTGTAATTTGGCGCAAAAATCTGCCGACGAGTTTGCAAATGGCAAATTTAGGGTTATAAACACCAACCTTTGCGACTATAAGTTGGCAAACGGCGAAAAAGAGGTCACTCTTGTCAGCTGTAACCCGCCTTATTTTAAAAAAGGCAGTGGCGAACAGCGCAAAGGCGACGAATATGTTGCACGATGTGAAGCCGAGTGCAATTTGTTTGATATTGCGGCTTGTGCGGCAAGGCTTTTGAAATATGGCGGCAGATTTTGCATTTGTCACCGCCCCGACCGCCTTGTTGACGTTTTTGAGGCTATGCGTGCCAACAAAATTGAACCAAAACGATTGCAGATTGCAACCGCAGGCAACCAAAACCGTGCTTTTTTGGTGCTTGTTGAGGGCAGAAAAGGCGGTAATGCAGGTCTTACCGTTATGGACACTATAAAAGTATAAAGGATAAAGATAAAATGTCAGGAAAGTTATATGTTGTAGGTACACCGCTTGGCAATTTAAGCGATTTTTCACCCCGTGCAAAAGAAACTTTGGCGCAGGTTGATTTTATATGCGCCGAAGACACCAGAGTTACATCAAAACTTTTATCTGCATTCGATATAAAACAAAAAACCGTAAGCTACCACGAGCATAACGAGGCGCAAAGTCGTGCCGAAATTATAAATCGTTTAGAAGCGGGACAAACAGCGGCGCTTTGTACTGATGCGGGTATGCCCGCAATATCCGACCCCGGACGAGAACTTGTTTATGAGTGCCGCCAACGTGGTATTGCGGTTGAAACAGTGCCGGGTCCCACCGCCCTTACAACAGCCCTTGCGGCAAGTGGAATGAACTGTTCGCGCTTTTGCTTCGAGGGTTTTATGTCAACCTCTAAAAAAGAAAGACTTATCCACCTTTGCGAACTTAAATCAGAAAAACGAACTATGGTGTTTTACGAAGCACCCCACCGTCTGCTTGACACCTTAAAAGAAATGCTTACAACCTTCGGCAACCGAGAAATTGCGATTGCTCGTGAGCTTACTAAGCTACATGAGGAAATTATAAACACCACCCTTGAGGATGCTGTAAAAGCATACCAAGAGAATGCACCAAAGGGAGAATTTGTGCTTATTGTCGGTGGCGCAAAGTGCGAAAAAGAACAAATGACCTTGGAGGATGCGGTAGCACTTGCTAAAAATTATGTTAACCAAGGTTCTTCCCCCACCTATGCCGCCAAAGCCGCCGCTTTGGAAAGCGGATTTAAAAAAGGGGATATCTACAATCATTTGATAAACAAATGATTGTAGATAAATGCAAAATTAACGTGTGCCTCCCGGCACGGATTATAAAGCAATGCCCAACTTCAAAAAAAGTTGGGCATTATGTTTTGCAATTAAAATATAACCATTTTTGGTTATATAAACAAAAAATGATAACTGTTAAAATAAAAAAGCGTGCCATTTGGCACGCTTTTTATTATATTCCGTCTGCGAAGCAGACACCATAATTTTGCATTTTACATTACAAAATTGGCTTTAGCCAATTTTGTCGGTTCCCATATATTTTACGAGCGCCTCAGGAATAGTTACTGTGCCGTCCTCGTTTTGATAGTTTTCAAGTATTGCGGCAACCGTTCTGCCAACAGCAACGCCCGAGCCGTTAAGGGTGTGAACACACTTTGCTTTATCTGCTTTATCCTTTTTAAAACGGATGGCGCCGCGACGTGCCTGATAATCTTCAAAGTTTGAACAGCTTGAAATTTCAACATAACGGTTATATGAGGGCATCCAAACCTCGATATCGTAGGTTTTTGCTGATGAGAAGCCTAAATCTCCTGTACAGAGGCAAACAACTCTGTAAGGCAATCCTAAGCCTTGCAAAACCTTTTCAGCAGCGTTTGTCAGCTCTTCAAGTTCTTCGTAAGAGTTTTCGGGGTCAGCAAATTTTACAAGTTCAACCTTGTTGAACTGATGCTGACGGATAAGTCCTCTGGTATCTCTGCCTGCGCTACCTGCTTCTGCACGGAAACAAGCCGAATATGCGCAATATTTAATAGGAAGCTCAGCGCCGTTTAAAATTTCGTCACGGTGCATATTTGTTACAGGAACCTCTGCGGTAGGAATAAGGAAATAATCGGTATTGTTAACCTTAAAAGCATCCTCTTCAAACTTAGGCAACTGTCCTGTTGCGGTCATTGATGCACGGTTTGCCATAAAGGGAGGCAAAACCTCGGTATAGCCGTTTTCGGTATGAGTATCAAGGAAATAGTTTATAATTGCACGCTCCAGCCTTGCACCAAGACCTTTATAAAAGTGAAAACGTGTGCCGGTAACCTTTGATGCTGTTTCGGGGTCTAAAATGCCAAGTTTTGCGCCGATTTCCCAATGGGGCTTGGGTTCGAAAGCAAATTTTGTAGGCTCACCGTTACGACGAAGTTCGGGATTGCAAGAATCATCAGCACCGACAGGAACGCTATCGTGCGGAATATTGGGTATGCAAAGCAATAATTCACGCTGACGCTGCTCTAACTCGCTGAGTTCGGCATTTTCTTGCTTAATCTTTTCAGAAATTTCTTTCATTTGTGCCATCAGCTCAGAAACATCTTTGCCCTCTTTTTTATACTGAGGAATAAGCTTTGATGCGGCGTTCTGCTTTGCTTTCATTGATTCAACCTCGCCTGTAAGTTCGCGGCGGCGGTCGTCAATTTTAAGCAGCATATCAATCTCTGCATCAAGATTTCCTTTGCGGTTTTTCACTGCTTGTTTTACTCTTTCGGGATTTTCTTTAATTACTCTGATATCCAGCATTTTGCTCTCTCCTATTTATTCTGTAATCTTCTTTGCAATATCTGCAAGTTCTTTTTCACTATAAAATTCTAACGTTATTGTGCCTTTCCCTTTGCCAATGGGCGTAACCTTAACCTTTCTTCCAAGCTCGGTTTTAAGCGCAAGTTCAACCTCTGAATAAAAAGACGGCTTTTTTATACTCTCTTTGCTCTTTTTTTCTTTAGCTGATGCAAGTTTTTCAAGTTCTCGTACGGTTGCGCCCAAAAGGGCAAGTTTGAAAGCGGTTTGGCGGCGGGGGTTGTCAAGTTCAATAGCAAGTAAAGCTCTTGCATGGCCTGCCGTTATTTTGCCTTTTAAAAGCGCATCTTTTTCCTCATCGGTTAAAGCCATAAGACGTAAAGCATTTGCTACTGCCGAGCGCGATTTTCCCAGTCGCTGCGAAACCTGCTCTTGTGTTAAGCCATAGTTATCCATCAAGGCTTTAAAACCCGCCGCTTCTTCTAAAGCGTTAAGGTCTTGCCTTTGCAGGTTTTCAATCAATGCAATCTCGTCTTGCTGACGCTGTTCTAAGGTTTTAATTATTACCGGAACGGTTGTAAGCCCTGCAAGGCGGCTTGCTCGCCAACGGCGCTCACCCGCAACAATTTGATAGACACCGTTTGCCTTTGGCGTTACCAAAATAGGCTGTAAAAGGCCGTGTTCTGCAATACTGTCAGCCAGTTCACCTAAAGCATGCTCGTCAAATTCTTTTCGGGGTTGGTCTTGGTTTGGCTCAATATCGGTGAGTTTTAATTCTACAACGCCGCTGTTAGATTCAGCATTGTCCGAAAAAAGAGCATCAAGTCCCCTGCCGAGTCCTCCTTTTTGTGCCATACGGCTCACCTCCTGTTTTTCTTGATAAATTCCTTTGCCAAGGCGGTATAAGCACAACTGCCTTTACCCTTGGGGTCGTAATACACAATCGGTTTGCCGTAACTTGGGGCTTCTGAAAGCCTTACGGTACGCGGTATTGCCGTTGCATACAACCTTTGCGGAAAATATTTTTTAAGTTCTGCCACAACCTGCTGTGTTAAATTAAGCCTGCCGTCATACATTGTCAGTACAACGCCCTCAATATCAAGCATTGGGTTGTGTGTTCTTTTAACCTGTCGCACAGTTGCCATCAGTTGTGATAATCCCTCAAGCGCATAAAATTCACATTGAATGGGAACCAAAATGCCGTCGGATGCAACAAGGTCGTTTATAGCAATAAGGCTGAGTGCGGGTGGACAGTCAATAAATATGTAATCATACTTATCTCTTACCACCGAAAGCGCACGTTTTAAGCCGAATTCACGGTTTTGCAGAGAAACAAGTTCAATTTCTGCACCTGCAAGGTCAGACGTTGCAGGAATTATATCTACATTTTTATAAGGCGTTTTAATTATTGCCTGGTCAGCAGTAGCTTGTCCTATAAGCAGTTGATATGTAGTTATATTAAGATTTTGCTTGGTTATTCCCATGCCGCTTGTTGCGTTACCTTGCTGGTCAGAATCAATTAGCAACACCTTTTTACCTGCCGCGCCCAATGCGGCGGTAAGGTTAACGGCGGTGGTTGTTTTGCCTACGCCGCCTTTTTGATTGAAAATTGAAATAATTTTACCCACAAATTGAGCCTCTTTTCATAGAGTGTAAACACATTATATCAATCAAATTTGACTTTGTAAAGGGTGAAAACAAAAAAGTTTCACGTGAAACATTTAAGAAAAACTCGAAAAAGTTTCACGTGAAACAATAATTTTATCGTTTTGCCTTTGGTTTTGATACGAGTGCCGCCAGAAACGCAAAAAATATTACCGCTGCAATACCCGATGCACAGGCCGTAAGAGCGCCCGACAAGATTCCTAAAAAGCCTTTTTCGTTTATGGCTTTTTCAACTCCGCTTGCAAGGCTGTAACCAAAACCGGTTAAGGGAACGGTTGCACCGGCGCCAAAAGTGTCAACAAAAGGTTTATAAATACCAACCGCTGTTAGTATAACTCCGATAACCACATAGCTTACCAAAATTCGTGCAGGGGTCAACTTTGTATAATCAATTAATATCTGACCGACAAGGCATAAAAATCCACCTGCAACGAAAGCCTTTAAACAATTTATAAAGATATCCAATTTTATCACCAGAAATATTATTTGCAAAAAGCAAAAATATATGCATAGGTTTACATAATTTGTTTTGATTAAAATTTTTTCTTTTTATAACGCTATATTATTGTGTGTTTGTTTACATAATCACATTATTTGTGATATAAAATGTTTATAATCGCTGTATTTTATAACCATCTTTGCTATCGGTACTGCATTGTTGGCACAAAACAACCTTATTATGCAAAACCCAAAAATTCTGCCCAATATTCCCTTTTTTGATTTTATTATTACAATTTCACTCTTTTTTAATAAAATTCTTCTTTTTATTAAAACGCCCTTAAAAATAACAAGGCTTTTTTCAAAAACAACAATATGTTCAGAGCGTTTTATTGCAACAAGATATAAAAATAATGCAAAAATCAGAAAAAGCGCATAGGTTGTACCTGCAAAGATTGCCGTAAGCAAAGAATAAAAGACATAAGAAAAAATGCGGTTTTTAAGATAAAAATAAACACTTGCGCCGTGGGCTTTATACTTTTTCATCTAAAACACCGCAAAGGTGAATAAGCTTATCGGCATCGCCGCATTCAAGCGGGAAATAGAAAAAATGTGTGCCATAGCCATGCAAAGAAAGATTGCAGATTTTAAGGGCGCGTTCGATAATGGGCGCCGATTGTTTTACATATATTAAGCGTAAGTTCGAAAAAGCCGATGTTCTTTTGGTGAAAACACCGCTTTTTATTATTAGCCTATCCCCTTTTATATACATATAAAAACTGTTAAGCTGCATTGTTATATAAATTAATCCCGCAAAACCACCCGCCAAAATAAGCGACGGAATAATTTTAACCGAAAAAACAAAATAAATTAAAAGGCAGACAAAAAGCAGAACGAAAAAGCGGATATAATGCGGTATTATAGCGTTTTTTGGGGGTAAAAAGTATTGCATAGTGTTTTTTCCCTTTCATAAAAATAAAGAACGAAGAAATCAATCTTCGTTCTTTATTTTATCCCAATATTCTTTAAATTTGCGCTCGGTAGCGTTATTGCCGTGAATATAATACCTTTTTCCTTTAAGCCTTGTGGGCAAATAATCCTGCTTTACCCAATGATTTTTGTAGAAATGAGGATAAAGATAATGCTGACCTTTAACGGCGGCGTCCTCGCCATCATAATGCATATTTTTTAATGTGCGTGGGATATCACCGAAATTTCCCTGCTTTACGTCTTGCATTGCGGAATTTATGGCTTCGTAAACCGAATTTGATTTTGGACTTTGGCAAACCAACACAACCGCATTTGCAAGTGGAATTCTCGCTTCGGGCAGACCAACCTGCAAAGCAGTATCAACCGCCGCTTTAACAATGGGAATTATCATAGGATAAGCAAGACCTACATCCTCGTTTGAACAAACAAGCAGACGTCTGCAAGCCGAAGGCAAATCCCCTGCTTCAAGCAATCTTGCAAGATAATGCAAGGCGGCATCAGCATCTGAGCCACGCATAGACTTTTGGTATGCCGAAACGATGTCATAATGCTCGTCACCGTCGCGGTCATATCGTAAGGCACTTTTTTGTGTAACCTGACGGGCATCTTCTTCGGTTATTTTATCGCTGTTTGAACCTATGCAGGATAAAACGCAAAGTTCAACAGCGTTAAGTGCTTTTCTTACATCCCCGCCGCAACCGTTTGCAATAACCAGTGCAGTTTTCTCGTCAATTTTAATTTTTTGGTCACCCGCAATTTTTACTGCACGCAAAATAACAGGAACAATTTCGTTTGGTAAAAGAGCTTTAAACTCAAAAACAGTACAACGGCTTAAAACCGCATTATATACATAAAAATAAGGGTTTTCGGTGGTGGCGGCAATTAAAGTAACATCACCGTTTTCAATAAATTCTAAAAGAATTTGCTGTTGCTTTTTATTAAGGTACTGAATTTCGTCAAGGTATAAAACAATACCGTTTTGACCCTCTAAAGTATTATTTTTTGCAATGATTTCTTTTATATCTGCCGTTGAACAAACTGTGCCGTTAAGTTTATAAAGCTTTTTGCCAACGTTTTTTGCAATCATATTGGCAACGGTGGTTTTGCCAACGCCACTTGGGCCGTAAAAAATGAGATTGGGGATTTTGCCCGACTTCATAATATTATAAAGCGCTTTGCCGGGCGCCAACAAATGACGCTGACCCGCAATATCTTCTAAACAGTTTGGACGAACCTTGTCTGCAAGTGGTGAAGGCATATTTTACAATCCCCTTTCTTTTTTAAATCATTATAACTCTAAAAAGCAAACTCTTCAAGGGTATATTGATTTTTTTGTTTTCATACATTACTTTGTGGGGGTATTATTATGCGAAAAACCTTGTTTTTAAAAAATGCGGTTATTGTTACCGTCAATACCTTGCTGTTAAGGCTTGCCGGTGTTGTTTTCAGGGTATGGACAGCGGCAAAAATTGGCAGTGAGGGCATGGGTCTTTATCAATTAACCTTGTCGGTTTATGTGCTTTGTTCAACCTTTGCATCAACCGGGATTGCAACTACTGTAACCCGCCTTGTATCTGACAAAGAGGCGGTTGGTGATACATATTCAGGACGGGCTTACACAAAGCGAGCGGCATATATTTGTATGTTTGTGTGCGCTGTGTTTATTCCCATATTGTTTTTTGGCGGCAGTTTTATATCAAACAATATATTAAAAGAATCAAGGTGCGCTTCTTCTGTTAAATTGTGTGGTTTTGCTTTGCCTTTTGTTTCTCTTTGCGCTTGTTTTAAAGGATATTTTTTAGCAAAAAGGCAAACCATTGTTCCCTGCCTTTCTCAACTTATTGAACAAGCGGTAAGAATTTTTACCGTTTTATTTTTAATTGATAAAAGCGGCAATATAGAACAAAAAATTGCCGCTCTTGTAATTGGCGATATTGCCGCTGAAGGCGTTGCTTGTTTATTTTTATTTGTTTTTTGGAATGTAAAAAAACCTAAAAAGCAAAAAATAAATGCTCCGTATAGAGAAATATTACGTATTGCTTTACCTATATCAGGCGGAAAATATATAAACAGTTTGCTTAGAACTATTGAAAATATAATTATACCTGCAAAACTTGCTGTTTTTTACGCATCAAAAACAATGGCTTTATCTGCCGTTGGCGTTATTAAAGGTATGGCGCTGCCAATTCTTTTATTTCCTTACACTTTACTTTCGGCTGCCACTTCCCTTTTATTGCCCGAAATTTCTGCCGATGCGGCAAAGCACCATACAAATCACATTTCTTATACAACACAAAAAGCTGTTAAACTTTGCATAATTTTTTCGGTCTTTTGCGGGGTTGTTTTTTTCTTTATGGGAGATTTGCTTGGCCAACTGATGTATAAAAATAATGAGGCGGGAAAATTTTTGAAAATTTTAGCACCGCTTGTACCGCTAATGTACATAGACAGTATAAGCGATGCAATATTAAAAAGCCTTGATGAACAAATTGCAACCTTTAAAAGTTCGGTTACCGATTCAATGATAAGACTAATACTGATATTTTTATTTTTAGCAAAAGGCGGAATAACATTTTTTGTTATAGTAATGTATTTTTCTAACATTTATACATCTATGCTTAATTTTTTCAGAATGTATAAGGTGACAAAATTTAAATTAGACTTTATAAATACTTTTACCTTACCCATTATTTTTGCGCTTTTTTCAGGTTTTACGGCAAGTAACATTTTATTATTTTTAAATTTTAAAGATATTGTTTTCTTATGTGCATTTTTTTTATTTGCACTTATAATTTATTTATTTTTGCTTGTTTGTTTTAAAGTTATTAAAAAAGAAGAAATTATATATAAATAAAAAAGCACTTGCAAAAGCAAGTGCTTTTTTTGGCGCGCTGTGCAGGATTTGAACCCACGACCTTCTGGTCCGTAGCCAGACGCTCTATCCAGCTGAGCTAACAGCGCATTTTTGTTGCCAAAACATAATACCACAAAGTTTTTTAAAAATCAACACCTAATTTTAAAAAAATTTTTTTCCTCATATTTTCCGCAAATTTTGTTTTTTTATATGCAGGGTAAAAAATATATAGTATAATATTAATATAATATATAAAATATACTTGATAATTTATATATTATATTATATAATTAACATTAATAATAGATTAGTGTGGAAAACTTTTTTCTTTTTTATAATTTTTAAAAAGTGAGGATGGTTAAAAAAATTATGTCTATAAATTCTATTGAAGGTATTTGGAGTGCCGCTTGTCAAGAAATTAAAAACAAAATTACCGGTGTTGGTTTTGACCTTTGGTTTAAAGATTTACATCCTATAGAACTTAGAGCAGGGGAACTTGTTATAGGTGTTGATTCAATTACCAAAAAAGATATTATTGAGGTTACATACAGAGAGATTATTGAAGAAAGCCTTAAAAATATTATGGGCATCAATATGAAGATTAATCTTGTTGTTGAAGACGAAAAGGGCCATATTATGCCTGAGGCTGTAAAACTTGACCCTGCTTTTGAAGAATCTTTTTCTTTTGATAATTTTATTGTTGGTTCTACAAACCGTTTTGCTCACGCTGCAGCTTTGGCTGTTGCGGACAACCCCAGCAGTGTTTATAACCCTCTTGTTATATATGGTAATTCGGGTGTTGGTAAAACTCATCTTTTGTTTGCAATTAAAAACCACATAAACAGAAAATTTCCAGAAAAGAACGTCGTTTATGCCCGTTGTGAAGATTTCACAATTCAGCTTATTAAAGCAATTCAAGAAGGACATATTGGTGTTGGCGCTCCTATCGATGAGTTTAGACATAAATTTCGTGACGTTGACGTTTTACTTATGGATGACATTCAGTTTATTGCGGGAAAAGAATCAACTCAGGAAGAATTTTTTAATACCTTTAATGCCTTACAACAAAATAATAAACAAATTATTCTTACAATGGACCGTCCTCCTAAAGATATTAAAACTCTTGACGATAGAATTCGCAACCGTTGTGAAAGCGGTCTAATTGCAGACATTTCTTCACCCGATTTTGAAACAAGGGTTGGTATTATTAAAACAAAGGCATCTTTACTTAATATATCTTTGGAAGAAAACATTGTTTATTACATTGCAGAACACATTAAAGTAAACACTCGTCAGCTTGAGGGCGTTGTTAAAAAACTTCAGGCTTATATTAATTTACAAAATAAAGCACCTTCTATTGCGGTTGCACAAGGTTTTATAAAAGAGGTTGTTATTGATTCAAAACCTGAGCCTATTAAGGTTGAGCGCATTATTTCAGAGGTTGCAAGAACTTATAATGTTGATGAATCGGATATTTTATCTAAAAAAAGAACTGCACAACTTTCTTTTGCAAGACACGTTGCAATGTATATTGCTCGTGAAACAACCGAACTTTCTTATAAAGCAATAGGTGAAAGTTTTTCAAAAAATCATGCAACAGTTTTAGTATCGGTTCAAAATATGGAAGAATTTTTGAGAACAAACCCTTATGAGAAAGAAATTATCGATGATATTATTAAAAACATTAAAAATGAATAAGGTTGCAAAAGTTTACATAAAAACGTATTTTTTAACACATTTAAAGTTAATTAACTGTTAAAAGAAGTTTAAAAGTGTTAAATAAAAAATATGTTAACATTTTGGCTTAAATTTTAAACATTTTTTTAACATGGCTTTAAGCCTTTTGTGGACAAGCTTTTGGGAGGTTTTTAACAATTTTAACAGCCTTTATTACTACTTATATAATTATATAAACAAATCATTCTTTTTGGAGGCAAAAAAATGAAGATTTCGGTAAACAGAGAAAAATTATGCGAAGCAGTTTCAAATTTATCAAGGGCAGTTTCTTCAAAGGTTGCTGTTCCTGTTCTTGCAGGTATTTTAATTTCTGCAGGAGAAGATAAAATAACCCTTTACAGTTATAACCTTGAAATAGGTATGACAAAATGCATTCCTGCTCATTGCGAAGAAGCAGGGGATATTGTAATTGATGCGAGATATTTAAGCGGTATTTTACGCACAATGAACGGTGATAAGGTTAATATTACGGTTGATGAGCGCAGTATGTGCCATATTGAGTGCGGCAATACAGTTTTTGATATTATGGGTATGGCAGCAGTTGATTTTCCTGAAATGCCTTCTGTAAGTGAAGGAAAATGTTTTGAAATTGATGGCGAAGTTATAAAAAATATGGTTAGACAAACTGTTTTTGCTGTTGCGGCAGAAGAGGGAACACGCCCTGTTCTTACAGGTATTAACTTTATTATTGAAAACGGTAATTTAAAACTTGTTGCAATAGACGGTTATCGCCTTGCTATAAGACAAGAAAAAATTAATATCAGTGATAATGAAAATTTTATAGTTTCAGGTAAAGCAATAAACGAGGCTGTAAAAATAATTAATGAAAAAGACGATAACGTTATTATACGTTTAGGAAAAAGACATATAAATTTTGAAATTAACGGTTATATTTTAACGTCACGTTTACTTGACGGTGAATTTATAGATTATAAAAAAGCTATTCCTACCGAATCAACCCAAGAAGCAATAATTAATACAAGAAAAATTATTGAAATTATTGAAAGAATGACACTTATTATAAATGATTCTTTTACAACACCTATTCGTTGTTCGGTTAATAAAGATTCACTTATTTTTAGTTGTTCAACTGCAGTAGGTCGTGCTATTGATAAATGTGAAATTAATTTACAGGGCGAAGAGTT
Organism: Acutalibacteraceae bacterium; assembly: GCA_045535505.1. Lineage (GTDB taxonomy): Bacteria > Bacillota > Clostridia > Oscillospirales > Acutalibacteraceae > CAKSST01. The sequence goes on from JAZSLU010000029.1 coordinate 26,420, forward strand.
TGAAATTGGTATTAACAGCCGTTACATTCTTGACGCATTAAAAGCAACTGAAAGTGATGAAGTAAAGGTTATCTTCAAAGGAAGTTTGTCGGCAATAGTAATTAAGCCTACATCGGGTGATAACTTCCTTTATATGATGATGCCTATGAGGCTTAAATAATGGAATATAAAGAAATTGCTATAAAAGATGAATATATAAGACTTGATTCTTTACTTAAACTTACCGGTTGTGTTGGTACAGGCGGTGAGGCAAAAATTGTGGTGCAAGACGGAATGGTTAATGTAAACGGTGAAGTTTGCACTATGAGAGGAAAAAAATTGCGTAGTAAAGATAAGGTTGAATATAACAATAATTATTTTGTAATAAAATGAAAGCAAAAGTTTTAAGTTGTAAAAATTTCAGAAATCTTGCAACACAGCAAATTAAACTTTATGACGGAGTAAATGTAATTTGCGGTGAAAATGCGCAAGGAAAAACAAATTTAATAGAAGCATTATGGCTTTTTACCGGCGCAAAATCTTTTAGATTTTCTAAAGATGCCGAAATGATTGCAATAAATGAAGAAAATGCAAAAATTTCGCTTGATTATGAAAAAAAAGGATTACAAAACAAAAGTGAAATTATTTTTTCTCAAAAAAAAGAGGTAATATTAAACTCTAAAAAATTACGCTCGGCGGCATCACTTGCAGGTGAATTTCAAGCAATAATTTTTTCGCCGTCTGATTTAACACTTGTTTGGGGCGACCCCGCCGGAAGAAGACGCTTTATAGATGCGGCAATTTGCCAAATTTATCCGCGATATGTAGATATATTAAAAAATTATACAAGAGCGGTAACCCAGCGAAACAGCGTATTAAAAAATTCGGCTCATCAAAGTAACATTAATACATTAATTGATGCATTCGACAGTGAAATTTCGGTTTTAGGTGAAAAACTTATAATTTACCGAAACAGATATATTGAATTACTTAATGAAACATTACCTGAAATTTTTTGCGGATTATCAGCGGGCAGGGAAGAAATTAAGGTTAAATATTTTTGCACCTGTCCTGAGGGTATAGAAAAAGCGCTGAAAGACCACCGTGACGAAGATTTAAGGCGATGCGTTACAAGTGTCGGTCCGCACAGAGATGATTTACATTTCTTTATTAATGAAAAAGAGGTTAAATCATATGGCTCGCAAGGGCAAAAAAGGTCGGTTTGCCTTGCTATTAAACTTGCCGAAGCAAAAATTATTAAAAAAACCTGTGGTGAACAGCCTATTGCATTACTTGACGACGTTATGAGCGAACTTGACCCGTCAAGACAAGAATATATTTTAAACCACATTAAAGATTGGCAGGTTTTTATAACGGTTTGCGACCCGTCAAACATACAAAACCTTAACGAAGGAAAGGTTTTTATAATGAAAGACGGCGTTTTAACGGAGGAATAAAATGTTTGTGCATTTAGGACAAGAAACAGTTGTAAATGACGGCGATATAATTGGCATTTTTGATTTAGATAATGCAACCGTTTCTTCAAGAACACGCTCTTTTTTAGCAAAAGCCGAAAAAAAAGGCGAGGTTATAAACGTAAGCTTTGAATTGCCAAAATCTTTTATTGTTTGCGCAACACAAGGAACAAGCGAAAACAAGGTTTACATTTCACAAATTTCATCAGCTACGCTTTTAAAGCGTTCGGAATATCTTGAAAATATTATATATTAACAGGAGAAAAAAATGAGTAACGACATTAACACACCAATTCAAGAAAATTATGACGAAAATTCCATACAAGTCTTAGAAGGACTTGAGGCGGTAAGAAAACGTCCAGGTATGTACATCGGCTCGACAGGTGAGCGCGGTCTGCATCACCTTGTCTATGAGATTGTTGACAATGCAATAGACGAGGCGTTGGCAGGATATTGTACAAAAATAAACGTTGAAATTTTGGATGACGGAATTATCCGTGTAACAGATAACGGACGTGGTATCCCCGTTGGTATTAACCCGCAAAAAGGAATTCCAACCGTAACTGTGGTATTTACCATTTTGCACGCCGGCGGTAAATTCGGCGGGGGAGGATACAAGGTTTCGGGCGGTTTGCACGGTGTTGGTGCGTCTGTTGTTAATGCTCTTTCAAACTGGCTTGAGGTTGAGGTTAAAGACGGTAAAAACGTTTATAAACAGCGTTATGAAAAGGGAAATATTGTGTCTGACCTTGAAATTATCGGCGAAACTAACGAAACAGGAACAACCGTTACCTTTAAACCTGACCCAAGCATTTTTACCGATACAACAACTTATGATTATGATACCCTGCTTAACAGATTGCGTGAGCAGGCATTCCTCAATGCAGGCATTCGTGTTATTTTAACCGACCGCCGTACCGATGAGAGAATTGCAACAATTGGCAAAAGTGATGACCTTTGCTTTGAGGGCGGTATAAAATCATACGTTGAATATTTACTTGCAGGCATTAAAAAAGAAAGTTTAATTCAAGACGTTATCTATCTTTCGGGTGAAAAGAACGAAGAAACTGCAGAAATTGCTCTTTTATGGTCAACCGCTTATGATAACAAAATTTTGTCTTTTGCTAACACTTTGCACACGATTGACGGCGGTACACACGAACAGGCTTTCCGCCAGACAGTATCACGTGTTGTAAACAAATATGCTCACGATTTTAAAAAGATTAAAGAATCTTCTGATAATTTAAAGAGCGACGATATTATGGAAGGCTTGGTTGCTGTTGTTTCGGTTAAACTTGCCGATGCACAGTTTGAAAGCCAGACAAAAGCAAAACTTGGTAATACCTCTATTGGACAACTTGTTCGTGAAATTATTAACGATAAGTTATATAAATTCCTTGAAGAAAATCCTGCAGATGCAAAGATTGTTATCGATAAGGCAATCGCTGCATCAAATGCACGTGAAGCTGCACAAAAAGCCCGTGAGGCATCACGAAATAAGGCGGGTATCGGCAGTAAAACGAGAATGCCCGAAAAACTGACCGACTGTATTTCAAACGACCCCACAAAAACAGAAATTTACATTGTTGAGGGTGACTCTGCAGGCGGTTCGGCAGTTGAGGGAAGAAATGCAACATATCAGGCAATTTTGCCTCTTTGGGGTAAAATGCTTAACGTTGAAAAGGCAAGAGAGGACAAGGTTTACGGCAACGATAAGTTAACTCCTGTTATCACGGCGTTAGGTACCGGTATTGGTGATAATTTTGACATTGAAAAACTTCGTTATGACAAAATTGTTATCATGGCCGATGCTGACGTTGACGGTTCGCACATTCGCACACTTTTATTAACCTTCTTCTTCCGCTATATGCCGCAACTTATTGAAACCGGACACGTTTATTTGGCACAGCCGCCTCTTTACAGAATTTCTAAAGGTAAACAACACTTTGACGTTTTTACCGATGAAGAAAAGATAGCAAAGGTTGAAGAACTTGGCGTTGGCGTTGACGTTCAGCGTTATAAAGGTCTTGGTGAGATGGACCCCTCACAACTTTGGGAAACCACACTTGACCCCGAGCGCAGAACATTTTTACAGGTTACTATGTCTGATGCCGCTCTTGCGGATGAAACCTTTACAATTTTGATGGGTGAAGAGGTTGAGCCCAGACGTAGATTTATTGAAGAAAACGCAATTTATGCGACAGACCTTGATATTTAGGGAAAGGAGAGATAAATCCACATGGCAAAGCAAGAAAAAATTTATTGGCCCAGCAGTGAAGAAACTAATATTGTTCCTGTTGAGATTACTGATGAAGTTAAATCGAGTATGTTGCAATACTCAATGTCGGTGCTTGTCGGACGTGCATTGCCCGACGTTCGTGACGGCTTAAAGCCCGTTCACCGCCGCATTCTTTATACAATGTTTGAAAACGGCTTGACACCTGACAGCAAATATCGCAAGTGCGCTGACACGGTTGGTACCGTTCTTGGTAGATATCATCCGCACGGCGACGCATCTGTTTACGATGCAATGGTTCGTATGGCGCAGGATTTCTCACTCCGTTATCCTTTGATTGACGGTCACGGTAACTTTGGTAACATTGACGGATATCCGGCTGCTGCTTACCGATACACCGAGTCTAAAATGAACCGTCTTTCATACAGTATGCTTGACGACATTAAAAAAGAAACGGTTGATATGCTGCCCAACTATGACGACCGCTTACAAGAGCCTGAGGTTTTGCCTGTGCGATTCCCGCAGTTGCTTGTCAACGGCTCAAGCGGTATTGCGGTTGGTATGGCAACCGAAATTCCTCCTCACAATTTGGGCGAGGTTATTGATGCAATGTGTTGTCTTATTGACAATCCCGATGCTGACATTCCTGAACTTTGTGAGCACATTAAAGGACCTGATTTTCCCACAGGCGGTATGATTATGGGCAGAAGCGGTATAAGAGCCGCTTATGCAACCGGACGTGGTAAAATTATTGTTCGCGGTAAAGCCGAAATTGAAGAAACCAAAAACGGCAAATATCGCATCATTATTACAGAAATTCCCTACAAGGTACGTAAAAAAGACCTTGTTAAACACATTTATGACCTTGCTGCCGATAAAAAGATTGAAGGAATTGACGACGTTGTTGACTATTCTTCAAAACGTGACGGCGGTATGAGAATTGTTGTTGATATTAAGCGTGATGCAAACCCACAGGTTGTTTTAAACAAGCTTTACAGTTATACTGCTTTGCAGTCAACCTTTGGTGCAATTTTACTTGCTATTGTTAACGGAAAACCTCAAGTTCTTACATTAAAAGAAATGCTCCAAAACAGCATTGACTTCCAGTATGAAATTGTTCGTCGCCGTACCGAGTTTGACCGAAGAAAAGCGGCTGAACGTGCCCACATTTTAGAGGCATTAAAGACGGCGCTCGATTTTATTGACGAGGTTATTTCAATAATTCGTAACAGCAAGACTATACCCGAAAGCAAACAGGCTTTGACCGACCGCTTTGGTTTTGATGACATTCAGACAACGGCTATTGTCCAAATGCAACTTGGAAAACTTGCCGGTCTTGAAAAACAGAAAATCTTGGATGAGTTGCAGGAAAAACTTGACTTTATTAAAGAATGCGACGAAATTTTGGGCTCAAGAGAGCGCATTTTGGATATCGTTAAAACCGAAAGTTTAAATCTTCGTGACAAGTTTTCTGACGAGCGCCGCACCGAAATTACTGACGTTGCGGGTGAGGTTGACATAGAAGACTTAATTCCCGAAGAAGAGGTTGTTATAACAAAGACCATCAATGGTTACATTAAGCGTGTCCCCAGCGAAACATATTCGGTACAGCACCGTGGCGGTCGTGGCATTAGGGGTATGACTACACGTGAGGATGATATTGTTGAAAATATGATGGTTTGTTCTTCTCACGACTATATTATGCTGTTTAGCAATCTTGGTCGTGTTTACCGCATGAAAGCGTACGAAATTCCAGAGGGAAGCCGTGCCGCAAAGGGTATGAACATCATTAACCTCTTGCCGCTTATGACCGGCGAGAAAATTTCGATGATTTTGCGTGTGTCTAAGGACGCATCGGGCGATGAGTTTATTTGCATCGGCACAAAACGAGGTAACATTAAGCGCACCCCGCTTGAAGCATTTAAAAACACCCGCAGCACAGGTATTATTGCTATCGAACTTGATGAGGGCGACGAACTTTCGTTTGTAAGATTGACAACAGGTGAGGACCATATTCTTGTTGCAACCAAAAATGGTATGAGTATCCGCTTTGACGAAAAGCAGGTTCGTGCAATGGGAAGAACGGCAAAGGGTGTCCGTGCAATAAAATTAACCGGTGATGACGAGGTTGTTTCGATGACCGTATGTCATGACGGCGACGTTATTCTCACCGTGACCGAAACGGGTTACGGCCGTCGTTCAAACATTGAGGACTTCCGTTTGCAAAACCGTGGCGGTAAGGGTCTTACAAACTACAAGACAGAAAAATATGGCAAGGTTGCCGCAGTTATGGTTGCAAACGATGATGAAGATATCATAATTATTGCTTCTGACGGCATAATAATCCGCATACAGATTAGCGAGATTTCTATGTTTAACCGTCCTGCAAAGGGTGTTCGCATTATGCGTGTTGCCGAAAACGAGAGAATTTTGTCGGTTGTTGCTTCTGCTCATGACGATGAGGAAGAATTAGAGCATCCCGAAGCACCTGACGCTGATGCGGCAGAGGTTGAAGCAGAGGTTGAAACCGAAGAAGTTGAAAACGAGGACGAAGAATAATATTTATGAAATATATTCCCGAAAAAATGACATATAAGGAATATGAACAAAGCAAAACCGTGCGGCATATTGCCGACACGGTTGGCTTTATGTATATATTTATGCTTGTCTTACAGTTTGTGTGGGAATTTCCTGTTTTAAAATTGCTGATGTCTTTTGGATTGTCACTCAAAAGCATACAACAATATCTATTAAATCCTGCAATAATGTTAGCGGTCAACGTACTGTTGTCGGCAGTTATTTTTTTGGTGCCTTTTATAACCTTGTGTACACGCGAAAGGCAAAAGCCGTCTCAGATAATTCACTTTGGCGCACCGGAAAATAACACTTTTTTGCCGCTTGTTGCTTTAGGCTCGGGCTTATGTATGGCGGCTAATGCGCTGTCTTCAATTATTACCCAAATTTTAGAGCAGTTTGGCATAAAAGGCAAAGACGTTTTGGAAGATATGCCTCAAGGATGGTGGGGTGTTGCACTTTGCGTTGTTGCTGTTTCTTTAGCACCCGCATTTTTAGAAGAATTTGCCTTTCGTGGCGTTGTTTTTGGCACAGCAAGGCGTGCGGGTGAGGGATTTGCAATTTTTGTAAGTGCAATAATGTTCTCGCTTATGCATCTTAATATCAGCCAAATTCCATTTGCGTTTTTTGCGGGTATAATTATTGGTTTTGTTTATGTAAAAAGCCAGTCTATTTGGACTGCAATGGCAGTTCACGCAATAAACAACCTAATATCACTTGCGCTTGGCTATGCGCTTGACAGGGTTTCTCAAAGTACAGGCGATTTTATATCCTATGTGGTTATTGCCGCAAGTTGCATCGTGTCACTTTTAGCTTTCTTTGTTTATTCAAAACGAGGGGGAAATTTTAAGCTTCATTCATCTGATATTGAGCTTAAAACAAAAAATAAGGCTTTGTGCTTTTTAAAATCACCCACTATTATAGTGAGTATAATTGCAACGGTTATTATCTTAATCGTTTCATAGGAGATGCTGATGAACAGTAAGTTTATGGATGATGCAATTTTACTTGCAAAAGAGGCAGCCGCTGCAAACGAGGTGCCGGTTGGAGCAGTTGTTGTAAAGAATGGCAAAATTATTGCAACCGGTCGCAACCGAATGAAAGAAAAGAAAAACGCTTTGGCACACGCCGAAATGGAGGCAATATCTGCCGCTATGGCATATTTAAAGAGTGAGCGTCTTGACGATTGCGAACTTTACGTAACCTTAGAGCCTTGTGGGATGTGTGCGGGTGCAATTATAAATAGCCGCATAAAAACACTTGTGTTTGGCGCTTATGATATAAAAGCGGGGTCGGTTTGTTCGGTGCAACAGATGTTTTCGTTACCTTATAACCATAGCCCCGAAGTTTTTTGCGGCATCAAAGAAGATGATTGTGCAAAATTGCTCACTGATTTTTTTGAGAATGTAAGAAAAGAAAAATTATAATTTTTTGCAGTAAAATTAAAGAAATTTCAGACAAAAAAATACATAAATTCGTCGGTATATACAAAAACAAACCAGAAAACAAATAAAAAGATATTTATTACAAAATTTTAACCTTTTTCGATAAAAAAAGTAATTATGTAAACCATATTAACCTTAAAGTTATTAAAGTTTTTAACACCTTATTTAACAATAAAACCTATTAAAATGGCGGTTTTTAAAAGTTACTAACATAAAAATGTTAATAACTGTGTTAAAAAAGTTAAAAAAATTAACAAGATAAATAAAATGATTTTAAAATTATGTAAAGCAAAAAATGTTACAAAGATACTCTTGGGGAAAGAATAAATGAGAAAATTTGATACCAAAATTCAATATCTTAAATATAAAGTATTACGAGAAGTTGCACGTGAATATTGGAACGGTACTTTGCTTGAAAAAATAACCGAAATTCCTAAAACTATTATACACGGTAAGTTACCCACAATGCGTTGTTGTATTTATAAAGAACGTGCAATTTTGGGTGAGCGCATAAAACTTGCAATGGGCGGCAATAAAAATAACCCTAACGTTATTGAGGTTATAGATATAGCTTGTGACGAGTGTCCTGCCGCCGGATATGAGGTTACCTCATCTTGCAGAGGTTGTCTTGCTCACCGCTGTGAAGACGTTTGTAAGCGAGGCGCCATTACCTTTGATAACAATCACGTTGCACACATTGACAAATCAAAATGCGTTGAGTGCGGTCTTTGTGCAAAGGTTTGTCCATATTTTGCTATTGTTAACCGCAAACGTCCTTGCCAGAACGCCTGCAAGGTTAAGGCAATAACCATTAATGACGACAATGCCGCAAAAATTAACAATGAAAAGTGCATTGGTTGCGGAGCGTGTGTTTATCAATGTCCGTTTGGAGCAATAAGTGATAAATCATACATACTTGACGTTATTGATATTATAAAAAACAGCCAGAACAATCAAAAATATAAAGTTTATGCCATTGTTGCGCCATCCATTTCGAGCCAGTTTACCTATGCGAAATTAGGACAGGTTATTTCGGGACTTAAAAAGCTTGGTTTCCATACGGTTGTAGAAGCGGCGCTTGGTGCTGATATGGTTGCCTTGCAAGAGGCAAAAGAACTTGCCGAAAAAGGCTTTTTAACAAGCTCTTGCTGTCCCGCTTTTGTGCAATACATTAAAAATGATTATAAAAATATGTTGCCCGACGTTTCACAAAATTTGTCGCCGATGGCAATGCTTTCAAAATATATAAAATCTACCGATAAGAGCGCAAAGGTTGTGTTTATAGGACCTTGTACCGCTAAAAAGGCAGAGGCAAAATTACAAAGCGTAAAATCTTTTGTTGATAGTGTGCTTACTTTTGAAGAGCTGCAGGCTTTGTTTGACAGCCGTGATTTTGATATTACCACCCTTGATGAAGACCTGCTTGATAATGCATCATATTTCGGCAGAATTTTTGCAAGAACGGGCGGTTTAAGCGAGGCTGTAAAACAGGCAATGCAAGAGCAGAATATTGAGTTTAACTTGAAAGCTGTTTCGTGCGACGGTATAGAAGAGTGCCGTATTGCCTTGCTTAAAAAAAGCAAAAATATTCTTGATGCAAACTTTATTGAGGGTATGGCATGTATTGGCGGCTGTATTGGCGGTGCGGGCTGTTTGACTCATGGTGAGAAGAATAAAAAACAGGTTGACGATTATGGTAAAGAGGCATTTGAAAAAAATATTACAGATGCAGTTTGGTTGTTAAAATAAAATGCAAAATTAAAAATGAAAAATTAAGGTGTGCCTTACGGCACTAATATAAAGAACAAGCGGCGAGAAAAATCTCGCCGCTTTTATATTTTTTTAATTCTTATGGGTTTATTATACATTTTTGCATAATCAATCATAGATTTTGTACCCTTGCTTTGCT
>JAZSLU010000009.1:0-2233 GCA_045535505.1 Acutalibacteraceae bacterium
CCCGGACGAGAATCGCCCGCTGCGCTACCGCTTGCGGCACGCACGCGGGCACCAAAACAGTCCACCGGACTGTTTTTACCGCTTCGCGTTTGCCCTGTTCGATTCTCTAAAACATAAAAACAAAAGAGATATGCTTTCGCATATCTCTTTTTTTGGTGACCCGGACGAGAATCGAACTCGTGTTACCGCCGTGAAAGGGCGGTGTCTTAACCGCTTGACCACCGGGCCATATCTGAGCGGACTATTGCCCGCCCCTATTGAACAATATTTTAACGTTACCGCCTAAAATACCGTTCGGTATGGTAGCGGTAACTGGATTTGAACCAGTGACACTTCGGGTATGGACCGAATGCTCTAGCCAGCTGAGCTATACCGCCATATGTCGAGTGACCTTGTTATTATATATTAAGTTGTTTCCTTTGTCAATGATTATTTTTTATTTTTTTCGTCTTTTTATACTGTTTGACACCGCTCAACAAAAGATATATAATAAATGTAACATCTTTTGGGGGTATTTTTATGAAAATTAAGCTTAACTCCTTTGCCGCAGGCATCAGCGTTGCCTTTTGTGTTTTAAGTTTGGCGCTGGGAGTGTGTTTTATAACAAGCACTCAGTCAAGCATAACAATTAATCTTGCTTGTCCGTTGGCAAATACCGCTAACGACGTTTTCCTTATTATTGCTTCATTATTGCCCATTGCAGCCGCAATTTTTCAACTTGTTCTCACTCTTTTTTGCAAAAAAAGCGCGTTACCCGCTATGCTCGTGACCGTGTTATGCTTTTTTGCAAACTACCTTATTCTTTTCTTCAAATACAATATCTCGGTCTCAGCCCCCGCCGCCTGTGCTGTTTTTGCTATTCTTTTTATGCTCATTTATTTTAAAGGTTCATCCTTGGCACTTGCAATTCTGTTTTTTGCCGTTTGTCCGGTTTGCGTTTTCTTATCATACAAAACCCTTTCTATAATTGATTATAAATGGGCCGCTTGTTTCTTTGCGCTGGGTATGTTAAGCCTTGCGTTAGAACAAAAGATTAAATTTACATCGTTACCTGAAATCGAAGGAATTGAAGAACAACCCGACATAACCGTAAAGGTTGAGAGCATCAGTCTTTCGCAAACTCTTGATACATTACTGCAAAACTACAATAACGGCAAAATTTCAAAAGAAGAATATGAAGCCCTAAAACGAGAAACCCTTTGGAAAGTATAAAAAATGCAAAATTAAGTTTTATTCTGTATAAAAACAATCTTCTTCCCACTTTTGCGGATTAGTGTCAATATATTCCCAAATTTTAAGATACTCGTTTTCGCCTCGTATTATATGGTCGTGAAATGAGCGTTGCCAGATTTGTGTGTCATGCCCATTTTTATGTATGTCTCGTGAAGCATTCATTTTTAAATAACCTATTGCGTTTGAAATTATTGACCTTTTTTGTAGGGGCGATTCGTGAATCGCCCCTACAATATTGCAGAATATATTTTTGCGTTTGTGGGTGCATATTGTTATAAAATAATATCCGTTTTGACTGTAATCGTAATTTTTTAATCTTGTCGGTTTGCGGTTGGGTAAATGCATTTTTATTCAAATAATCGGTCAATCGAAACATTAAGAATTTTTGCGATTGTATAAAGCTCTTTGTCTGTTGCAACCCTAATTTGTCCTTCAAGTTTTGAGTAGCTTGTAGGATTAATATCACAACCTAATATTTGCATCTTTGATATAAAATCTTTTTGCTTTATTCCTTGCTCTTTTCTTAAACGCTCGATGTTTTTACCAACAATGTTACTATTTCCATATTCTGCTTTGCGTGTTTTCAAGGTTTACCACCCTCAATATATTCTTTACAAGAATTATATTGTTAACACCTGTTGACATAATTCCAAAATAGAATTATAATGAAATATCATTCCAATATTGAATTTTATAGGGTTGATATTATGATAAAAAGAATAGTTGTTGCAGGATGCAGAGATTATAATAATTATGACGAGGCAAAATAATACATTGATTCTTGCTTATCAAATATTCGAAAGGAAAACAATATTGTTATCGTTTCGAGTTGTGCAAGTGGCGCCGATGCTATTGGTGGACGGTATGCAAAAGAAAATGGGTTTGAGGTAGAAAAACACCCTGCTGATTGGAAAAAATACGGCAAAAGCGCAGGACCAAAAAGAAATGAGCAAATGGCAAAAGTGTGCGACTTTGTTATTTGTTTTTGGGACGAGCAAAG
>JAZSLU010000044.1:0-2947 GCA_045535505.1 Acutalibacteraceae bacterium
GGTTTTGATCGGTGAGCCAAGCAGCGACCCGCTTCTTTTACTGCGTGACCGTCTTCTTGCGGTGTTGCAAGACCGCACGGTACCGCTTGCCGAACGGTTGGCGCGACTGTTGGCGCACTGTCACGCCGAAGCACCCTCTACCGATATGGGGGTATGGGCAACGAAGTTGCTTGCGTTGGAACGGTTGGACGAGGCGTGGACGGGTCGTCTTCTGGATCTGCAAAAGCGGTGGGAGTGCTTGGGCTTGGCCGCGTTTGACCGCGTTATAGCCACGCGGCAAACCGAATACGAACAGTTTGCCGTGTATCTGCTTTACCGCCATTTTACCGCCGAAAATGCGGCAGACGCGTGCGCCGCCTTTGTGGTTCTCGGGGTAACGCTGCTGTATTATCTCGGCGCGGTGCAGTGGGAGGAAACAGGACAGTTTACTTTGGACGATCAAGTGGAACTCGCACGGTTGTTTTCTTCCGAAATCGAATACTCCGACGAAAATATGGCTTTCTTTTTGGATGCATAAAAAAGAGCGATGACTCATAAAGTCATTGCTCTTTTCTCTCTTACTTAATGCTTATATAAAAGAAAAAGAGTCATAAAGATTCTATAAGAATCGTTATAACTCTTGAAGATTTCGGAAACATTGAAAGTTTAAATGATTTATGGTATAATGCAATCAATTCGATAAACTTGGATTTGACAAGGAGGTACATCTATTATGAAAAAATTGATAGCATTGGTTTTATTATTGCTTTGTGTGTTGGGCGTAGTTGGTTGCATGAGTAAAACATACGAATTGCCTCACGACCAATTCTGTTATTCGGTAGATGGTGCTCAAGCCTACGAATTGGACAGTGCTGACAAGCAGTATTTAACTGACCTTTTGAACAGTGCTTCTTGGGTAAATAACCTCTCAAACTGTGCTAGCGACTTTGTGTTCTACACACAAAAACAAGAAGTTAGATACCACTCCGAATGCGGAACATTTACCGATTATACAAACAAAAAGAGCACGACTGTTTCAGAAGAACAGCGTGCCACTATCAATGCAATGTTAGGCATCAATTGACTTGCCAATTCCAATTTGTCGGTCAGTTTAATAAAACTATGCAAAAACACCCTATGACTTTTGACGGTCATAGGGTGTCTTCATTTTTTCATTTGTCGTAAATGTGTCGTAAATCGGTTTTTGTAAGGTCTTGAAAACCCTGTAATACCGCTATTTTACGGCACTTTCTTAATCAAGGGGTTTCATTGTGGGGAACTTCAGGCACTATCATCACAAAAGTTCACATAAGTCTCCATAAGTCTACGCCAGAGAATAAAAATTGGCTTAAGTTGTGGCTTAAATTGGCGTAGGGTTATCATTTCTTAACAATGAAATCTCATATTTCTTCATCTGCCGAAAAGATACAATAAAAATACGGGCACTCTTTTGTTTTTTCGAATTTTTCCGCGTCGGTAATATCGTTGTAAAAAATCAAGAATTTTGCAGGTAAATCTTTATGTTCAGGCTTCAGCAACCCTTTTTCTTCTGCCAATGCTTGTTCCATTGTTTGTGTGGTAGTGTCGCCGCAGTCATCATCCAAATTAAAGACCCATTCGTTATCTATCTGTGCAAAATCTTCGTTTCCCCAACCACACAAAAGCACTTGCCCATCTTTTACAAAGTATTCAAAATCATTGTTTTTAACGTATTCAATAGGTAACTGTTCTCTTACAATGCGATTATAAATTTGCACGATATCACTTGATGTGATAAAAAACTGGTATTTAATCCCAAAGTCTTTATAGTAGGGCATCTTATGATACCGAAATATATCAAATGGAACAAACAGTAAATATCCAATACATACAACCAAAATTATAGGAACAGCTATGATTATGCCTAATCCTGTTCCAAGAATGCTTAAAATCTTTTTCATTAAATCACCTCTAACCGATACCTTGTTTTTATTATAATATAAAACTCATTCAAAAACAACCGTTTGCCTCGATCGGCGTAAGTTTTCATTGTTGGACGATGATGCCCGAATTGGTTTAAATTTGGCTTAAGTTTTGGCTTAAGATATAAAAATAACCCTGTATATATAGTGATATACAGGGTTATAGAGACTTATTTAATCTAACGGCTTCATTGTGGGGATTTGGGCGGAATAAATACTATAGCCTTGTTTATCCTGCCTTTTTCTGACTTCGTTAATCCAAATTGCTTTCATTTCAAGACATAACCTGTTATAAAACAGCATATCTTTATCCCGTTTGTCGTAAAATCTGTCGTAAAAATTTGAGGGCGTTTACATTACTGAGCAAAGAAACACGTATCCTCTAAAATAGATAATTACTGTTTTTTCATCTGTCGCAGGAACAACAATACGGCTAATACGAGCAGAACAACGGCATATCCGAGCACCCACCAAACATGAGGGAAAATCCCTGCAAAATCACCTGCAAGCACAGCCCGTTCCATCTCTACTGCGTGAACAAACGGAAGTGCGTATGCAATCTTCTTAAACACCCCGCCCCCAAGGTCAAGACCAAACCAAACACCCGCCAACCACGCTGAGAGGTTAGTTAGTAACGCACCGCAGATACCACCTACCTGCTTATCGTTCAATACGCTTCCGCAAAGGAGTCCTAAAGCAATGTAGAGGATGGCTATGGGAATAATAAATATAACAGCGTACAAAATATTGACCGTAATTTCTAATCCAAGAATAATAGCGGCAATATAGCAGATGACGCATTGAGCGACAGAAATCGGAATGATCGGCAACGTATAACCGAGAATGAAGTCCAGAGGGGTCAATGGCGTTGTATACAAACGCTGCAATAGCGAACTGCCTCTGTCTTTTGCGATAATGGTTGCCGAAAACAGTGTCATAAAAGCCAGACCGAAAACCGTTATGCCCGGAGTTAAATGCTGTATTTCAAACAGTTTTACGGGGATATT
>JAZSLU010000051.1:0-10139 GCA_045535505.1 Acutalibacteraceae bacterium
CCTTCGAAGCGAAGAATGATTATACATTGCCTAAGTTTTTTGGCCTTGTTGAATTCCCTTATCCTTCGGGTCAGGGTCTTCACGTAGGACATCCCCGTTCATACACCGCTATTGATATCGTTTCTCGTAAAAAGCGTTTACAGGGCTTCAATGTGCTTTATCCTATGGGTTGGGATGCATTTGGTCTGCCTACTGAAAACTTTGCTATAAAAAATCATATTCATCCCTCTATTGTTACCGAAAATAATATTGCAAACTTTAAGCGTCAGTTAAAGTCTTTGGGCTTTTCTTTTGACTGGAGCCGTGAAATCAATACTACCGACCCCGAATATTATAAGTGGACTCAGTGGATTTTCTTACAGCTTTTCAAAGAGGGATTGGCATACAAAAAGGAAATGTCGGTTAACTGGTGTACTTCTTGTAAGTGTGTTCTCGCAAATGAAGAGGTAGTTAACGGCGTTTGTGAACGTTGCGCAAGTCCTGTTGTACGCAAAACCAAGAGTCAATGGATGCTAAAAATTACCGATTATGCTGAAAAACTGCTTAACGGTCTTAACGACATTGACTTTATCGAGCGTGTAAAAACACAGCAAAGAAACTGGATTGGACGTTCAACCGGTACAGAAATCAAGTTTGTTACCACTGCAGGTGATGTTTTAGAGGTTTATTCAACCAGAGCAGATACACTTTTTGGCGCTACATATATGGTAATGTCACCCGAACATCCTTTGATTGAAAAATGGGCTGACCGTCTTGAAAATATGGACGAAATTAACGCTTATAAAGAAGCGGCTGCAAGAAAGTCTGACTTTGAGCGTACCGAAATGGCAAAAGACAAGACAGGTGTTATGTTAAAGGGCGTTATGGCAATAAACCCCGTTAACAATAAAGAAATTCCTATATTTATTTCGGATTATGTTCTCATTTCTTACGGCACAGGCGCTATTATGGCTGTTCCTGCTCACGATACACGCGACTGGGAGTTTGCAAAGAAATTTAATTTGCCTATTATTGAGGTAGTTTCCGGTGGCGACGTTGAAAAAGAAGCGTTTGTTGATTGTGCTACCGGTGTTATGGTAAACTCGGGTTTCCTTGACGGCTTATCGGTTGAAGATGCAAAAGTTAAAATTAACGAATGGTTGACCGAAAAGGGACTAGGTCATAGCAAGGTTAACTATAAACTTCGTGACTGGGTTTTCTCTCGTCAAAGATATTGGGGAGAGCCTATTCCCATTGTGCATTGCGACAAGTGTGGTCCTGTTGCTCTAAGCAAAAAAGATTTGCCTTTGCTTTTGCCTAATGTTGATTCTTATGAGCCTACCGATAACGGCGAATCACCTTTGGCAAAAATTACTGATTGGGTTAATACAACCTGTCCTGTTTGCGGTGGTCCCGCACACAGAGAAACCGATACAATGCCACAGTGGGCCGGTTCTTCATGGTACTTCTTGCGCTATTGCGACCCCCACAACGACGAGGCACTTGCTTCTCCCGAAGCGCTCAAGTATTGGTTGCCGGTTGATTGGTATAACGGCGGTATGGAGCACACTACATTGCACCTGCTTTACAGCCGCTTCTGGCATCGTTTCCTTAGCGATATCGATGCTGTGCCTACTAAAGAGCCTTATGCAAAACGTACCAGCCACGGTATGATTTTGGGCGAAAACGGCGAGAAAATGTCAAAATCAAGAGGTAACGTTGTTAACCCCGACGATATTGTTAATGAGTACGGCGCCGACACAATGCGCTTGTACGAAATGTTTATAGGTGACTTTGAAAAGGCTGCACCTTGGAATTCCAGTTCTATTAAAGGATGCAAACGTTTCCTTGAGAGAGTATGGGGCCTTGCAGATATCCTTGTGGACGGCGACTGCCGAAAAGAACTCGAAAGCAATTTTCACCGTACCATTAAAAAGGTTACCGAAGATATTGAGGGCCTTAAAATGAATACGGCTATTGCCGCTTTGATGGCTCTTGCAAATGATATTTATGCAACAGGCAAAGTAACCCGTGAAGAGTTAAAAATCTTCATCACATTGCTTAACCCCTTTGCGCCTCACTTGACTGAAGAAATGTGGGTGCAAAACGGTTATGAGGGTATGCTTAATGCTACTAAGTGGCCTGAGTTTGATGAGGCAAAGTGTGCCGTTTCGGAAATAGAAATTGTTGTTCAAATAAACGGTAAAATCAGAGCCAGAATGAACGTTGATGCAAATATTACCGCCGATGATGCAATTGCTCTTGCCAAGACCGATGAAAAGGTTGCTGCGGAACTTGCAAACGGAACTGTTATTAAGGAGCTTTACATACCCGGTAAGCTTGTAAATATAGTAATAAAACCAACAAAAGCATAAACACTTGACAATTTATATATTGCTGTTGTATAATGCTTTGGTAAACTCCTTAAAGAGAAGGGGAGGGAATTTGGATGAGCCAGGTAAGAATTAAAGATAATGAATCTCTCGACAATGCTCTTCGTCGTTTTAAAAAGCAAACTGCTAAGGACGGAGTTTTGCAAGAAGTTCGCAAGAGAGAGCATTATGAAAAACCTTCGGTAAAACGCAAGAAGAAGTCTGAAGCTGCACGTAAGCGTAAATTCCGTTAAGGTTTGGTTAACTATGCAGATAATTGGCCGTGTCACGTTCTGTGAGACGGCCTTTATTCATAGCATAACAGTAGGTATATGAGGTGTTTTCATGCTTTTTAAGCCACATTTAAAAAAAGAATGTATTATAGATATAACATTAGACGATTTAAACGCTTTAGGCGTTAATACGCTTATTCTTGACGTTGATAATACATTGTCAAAGCATCATTCACAGACGGCGGCAGACGGTGTTAAAGAATGGATTGCTGATGTGCAGTCAAAAGGTATTAGGCTTATAATTTTATCAAATGCAAGACGTTCACGTGTTGAGCCCTTTGCAAATATGCTTGGGCTTGAGTTTATACCTCTGGGGTTAAAGCCGCTTACCTTTGGATATGGCAAAATAATACGAAAACTCAAGGTTAAAAGAAAACAGGTTGCAACGGTTGGCGACCAGTTGTTTACCGATATGATGGGCGGCAACCTTTCGCGTGTTAAGTGTATATTGGTTACACCCTTTGAAGAAGAAGATAAACCGAGTTTTAGGTTAAGAAGAAAACTTGAAAAGGTTTTGCTTAAAAAATATGGCTATATAGGGAAGTGAAATAATGTCAGCAAGATTTGGCCCTGCGGGTAATTCTCAAAGCTTTGCCGCACTTGGATATAAGCATACATTACACATACCCGAATATGTTGAAAAAATGGGTCTTAATGCTTATGAATATCAATGCGGTCGCGGTGTTAATGTTGGCCAAGAAAAAGCGATTGAGTTTGGTAAAATTGCCGCACAAAAGGATATTGCTGTTTCTTTGCACGCGCCTTATTATATTTCTATGTCATCTGTTGATGAACAAAAGCGTCTTAACTCAATCAAGTATATACTCGATAGTGCTAAAGCCGTTAACGCTATGGGCGGAACACGCATTGTTGTTCATACAGGCTCTTGCGGTAAAATTGACAGAGAATATGCGTTGGAACTTGCACTTGATACTATGAAACGCTCGATTAAAGCGCTGGACGAGAACGGATTGTCTGATATTAGAATTTGTCCTGAAACTATGGGAAAAATAAATCAGCTTGGCACTTTGGACGAGGTTTTGGCGTTGTGTCAGCTTGACGAAAGACTTATCCCGTGTATAGACTTTGGACATCTTAATGCAAGAACGCACGGTTCATTAAAAAAATATAGCGACTTTGAAGCGGTGTTTGACCGCATTGAAGATAAACTTGGCGTATCACGCCTGAAAGAATTTCATTCGCATTTTTCAAAAATTGAATATACCGAAGGCGGAGAAAAATGCCACCTAACCTTTGAAGATGACGTATTTGGTCCGAATTTCGAGCCAGTAATTGAACTTGTGCTTAAGAAAAACTGTTCGCCTACAATAATATGCGAGTCGGCAGGCACGCAAGCAGAAGATGCAAAGGCAATGAAGGATTATTATGAAAAGGGAGCGGTTCTTTAATGATTCGTCTTATTGAAGAGTTAAAGCAAAATGAAGCCGCTTTGGTTTGCACTTGCGTTAATCGTCGATATTTAACAAATTTTCCGTCATCGTTAGGATATTTGCTTGTTTGCAAAAATCAACAAATTTTGTTGGTTGACGGCAGATATTTTGAGGCGGCACAAAAGACGGTAAAAAACGCAAAGGTTTTTTTGCTTAAAAATATTGCTGATCAGTTAAAAAGTTTTGTTTTAGAAAACAATATTGATAATCTTCTGATTGAGGATGAAATTAGTCATGGCACAGCCTTGTTGTTGCGTGATGCTTGTGGTTGTAAAACACAAGGTGGAAGACTTTCAAGCTTGTTGCTTTTAATGAGAAGCACCAAAAGCCGACAGGAAATAAATACTGTTGTTTCGGCACAGCGCATAGCAGAAAATGCGTTGACCGAGCTATTAAATTTCATAAAACCCGGTGTCAGCGAAAAACGTCTGGTTGCAGAGCTTGAATATCAAATGCGTCTTTTTGGAGCTGACGGCGCTTCATTTGATACTATTGTGATTTCAGGCGAGAAAACCTCTATGCCGCACGGCGTACCTACGAGCCGTATAATTAATGAGGGCGAGTTTGTAATGTTTGATTTTGGTGCTCTCATTGATGGATATCACAGCGATATGACAAGGACGGTGGCGGTTAAATATGCAACCGAACAAATGAGAGAAATTTATTCGGTTGTACTTGAAGCCGAACTTGCCGCAGAGCATACCGTGCGCAAGGGCGTATTGTGTGCTGATGTTGATGCGGCAGCAAGAGCTGTTATAAATAATGCGGGTTATGGAGAATTCTTTTCACACAGTACGGGGCACGGCGTAGGTTTAGAAATACACGAAAGACCTAATTTGTCGGCAAAAAGCGATGCTGTGCTAAAAACAGGTAATCTAATAACCTGTGAACCGGGAATTTATCTTCCCGGAAAATTTGGCGTTAGAACCGAAGATATGTTGTATATTGGCGAAAACGGACCGGAAAATTTAACAAAATTTGAAAAACAACTCATAATTGTTTAAAAAAATTGCTTTTTTGTATTGCAATATTTTGTGTTTTGGTATAAACTGTATATGTATAGATTATTATATTTAATAATACGGAGGAGAAAAAATTATGATTAGTGCCGGTGATTTCAGAAACGGCGTAACCTTTGAAATGGATGGCAAAGTTTACCAAATTGTTGAGTTCCAGCATGTAAAACCCGGTAAAGGCGCAGCTTTTGTTCGCACAAAAATTCGCAATGTTATTGAGGGTTCTGTTGTTGAACGTACATTCAACCCCAATGATAAATATCCTACTGCTTTTGTTGAGAGAAAAGAGATGGAATATTCTTATCAAGATGGCAATATCTATTACTTTATGGACCTTGAGTCTTACGAGCTTATTCCTATTGATGCTGCACAAACAGACGATAACTTTAAGTTTGTAAAAGAAAATATGGTTTGCAAAGTGCTCTCTTACAAGGGCAATGTTTTTGGTATTGAGCCTCCTACATTTGTTGAACTTCAAATCGCTGAAACCGAGCCTGGTTTTAAGGGCGACACAGCAACCAACACAACAAAACCCGCAAAACTTGAAACAGGTGCTGAAATTCGCGTTCCTCTTTTCATTAACGAAGGCGATATGATTAGAATTGACACCCGTACAGGTGAATATATGGAGCGTGCATAATCCGCACGGTTTAGGGAAATACATAATTAGTATTTACGAAAGGATATTGGTATTATGACAGTAACAGAAAAGGTTGCATATCTTCGCGGTTTGGCAGAAGGCCTTGAATTAGACGATAGTAATAAGCAAGATAAACTTATCAAAGCTATTATCGACGTTCTTGACGATCTTGCACTTACCGTTGCAGATTTAGAGGATGCTTGTGCAGAAATGTCAGAACAGATTGATGCTGTTGATGAAGATTTGTCAAGCGTTGAAGACCTCATTTATGAGGACGATGATTGCGATTGTGACTGTGGCGAATGTGATTGCGGTTGCGAGGATGAAGAATATGAAATTGAATGTCCTAACTGCCATGACCTTATCTATCTTTGTGAAGAAGATTTAGACGAGGATATTAAGTGCCCTAACTGCGGTTCGGATTTGCAGTTTGAGTTTGACGGTGACTGTGATTGCGGTTGCTGCGACTGTGAAGATGCAGAATAATCTTTTTTGAAACTTATTAACGCCGCGCTTCTTTTTGAAGTTGCGGCGTTTTTTGAAAAGGAAAACAGAGAGGGACAAACAATGGAGAAAAAATTTTGCGCGTTAATAATGGCTGCAGGCTCTTCGTCGCGAATGGGCGGCAAACCAAAGCAATTTATCGAAATTGAAGGCAAAAGTGTGTTGCTTCACAGTTTGCAGGCGTTTGAGGATTGTGATATTGTTGATAAAATTGTTGTTGTCACTAAAAAAGAGTATTTTGAAGAAATTAGAAAACAGGCTAAAGAGGGATTGATTTCAAAATTTATTTGTGTGGCACAAGGCTCAAATAGTCGTATGGATTCTGTAAAAGCAGGTATGGACTACATAGGTGATAGTGAATATGTGCTTGTTCACGATTGCGCAAGACCTCTTGTGTCTGACGATGTTATACATAGAGTTGCTTTTGCCACCAAAGAATATGGCGCAGCAATATGCGGCGTTAAAGTTAAGGATACCATCAAAAAAATCAATCATGATGGCTTTGTCGAACAAACTCTTGAACGAGAAAGTTTAATAAGTGTTCAAACACCGCAAGGTTTTAAAGCTCAAATTTTGAAAAATGCTTTAAATAGTGTAGGCGATTTATCTTTATTTACTGATGATGCTTCTGTTGTTGAGGCGGCTGGGCATAGTGTTTGTGTTGTTGAGGGTGATTATAAAAATATAAAAATTACCACCGATGAAGATATTAAAACTGCCACGGGCTTTTTAAAGGAGAATTAATTTATGCGCATAGGGCATGGTTATGACGTTCACAAATTTTGTGAGCAAAGAAAACTTATTCTTGGCGGCATTGAAATTGAGCATGATAAGGGACTGCTTGGTCACTCTGATGCCGATGTGCTTATTCACGCTGTTTGCGATGCGTTGCTTGGTGCGGCGGCGTTAGGGGATATTGGCAAACATTTTCCCGATAACGATGCTTCGTTTAAAAATATTGACAGTACAATTTTACTTAAAAAGGTTGTGGAACTTTTAAAGCAAAGAGGTTATAAAATCTGCAACGTTGACGTGACTGTTATAGCACAAGAGCCAAAACTCGCAAAGTATATTGATGCGATGCGGCAAAGAGTGGCACAATGTTGTGATATTGAGATAGACTGTATGAGTATAAAAGCAACCACAGAAGAAGGCCTCGGCTTTACTGGTGAAAAATTAGGTATTGCCGTCCATTCGGTTTGCATTATAGAATAAAACGGTTTTGTACAGCATAGTATTTACTACTGGAGGAATGCTATGTGTACGGATGTTTAAGACTTACAAGATTGAAATTGGCAATTTTGGGCGCAATGTTGGTTTTAACGGTTGTTGCGGCTGTTTCTTTAAACAAAGACAATACATACAAGGTTAATGCGGCGCTCAACCAAAACCGAGTAGAGTTTATTGCCTCACTCGGTGTTGATGTGGATGACCAAAATTACACGGTCAAATCTGTGATAATTCCACAGCAATTTAATGAAGTGTATGTGCAATACAACAATCTGCAAAAACAAGCAGGATATGACCTTTTGAAATATACAGGTAAAACCGTTACACAATACACTTATTATTTAAAAGATTCCGATACCACAAGGGTGAATTTGCTCGTTTATAAGCAAAAAGTAATTGGCGGAGACATAAGCTCTGTGCAACTTGACGGACAGATGAGGGCGTTGGTTTCGCAATAAAATTTTAGGTGAAAATAATGGATATGCAAAGGCTTGATAGGGTGGTGGCTAAGGTTTTAGGCTGCACCAGAAGCGAAGCAAAAGATATAATAAAACAAAAAAGAGTGCAAATTGGTGATAAAGTTGTTGCCGATTGTGCTTTTAAGTTTGATGCCAATAAGGACAAACCTATAATAGATGGTAAAGTTTGCTTATATGAGAAATTTGTTTATTATATTATGAACAAACCGAAGGGTGTACTTTCGGCAAGTCGTGACAAAAGGGCAAAAACAGTGCTTGATTTACTTGAGCTTTCCGACCGTCGCACAGACTTGTTTTGCGTAGGACGTCTTGACAAAGACACGACAGGGTTGCTGATTTTAACAAACGACGGTGACACGGCGCATAAGTTAATGTCGCCCAAAACAAATGTGGATAAAACTTATTTGGTTACGCTTGACGGTGATGTTACTCAAGAAATGACAATAAGTTTTAAAAAGGGAATAACACTGTCAGACGGAACGAAATGCAAACCATCACACCTTGAAAATCTTGGTAATAGACAAGCACACTTAACCATTAGCGAGGGCAAATATCATCAGGTTAAAAGAATGCTTGGTACGGTTGGATTGGGTGTTGTGGAGCTAAAAAGAATAAGTATAGGTAAGCTTTGTTTGCCAAATGAACTTGTTGAGGGAGAATACATTAAAGTTAAACCCGAGACGGTTTTACAAATTTTGGAGCAATAAATTGCCTTATATGATATAAATTGTTCATATTTTGGGCAAATTGTACAAACTGCTGTCGTAATATTTGGAGGATTGCAGTATGGTAATTTTGCTTCCAACTTGGTATAATAATGCATAGCGTTTTGAAATTATAATTATATCGTGGTTAATGTAATTGGACGCATAATTTTAGGAGGGTTTTATAAATGGCAAGTTTGTCACTTAAAAACATTTACAAAAAGTATCCCGGCGGCGTTATCGCTGTTTCGGATTTCAATCTCGAAATTAAGGATAAAGAGTTTATTATTCTTGTTGGTCCTTCAGGTTGTGGTAAGTCCACAACTCTTCGTATGATTGCAGGTCTTGAAGAAATTACTTCAGGCGAACTTTACATAGGCGATAACCTTGTTAACGATCTCGCACCAAAGGATCGCGATATCGCAATGGTTTTCCAGAACTATGCATTGTATCCTCACATGACAGTTTATGACAACATGGCTTTTGGCCTTAAACTTCGCAAGGTTGCAAAGGACGAAATAAAACGTCGTGTTGAAGAAGCTGCAAGAATTCTTGATATCACACACTTGCTCGAGCGTAAGCCCAGAGCTTTGTCAGGTGGTCAGCGTCAGCGTGTTGCTTTAGGACGTGCTATTGTTCGTGAACCTAAGGTTTTCTTGCTTGACGAGCCCTTGTCAAACCTTGACGCTAAACTTCGTGCACAGATGCGTACTGAGATTTCTCTTTTGCATCAGCGCCTTGGCACAACATTCATTTACGTTACCCACGACCAGACAGAAGCTATGACAATGGGTACAAGAATTGTTGTTATGAAAGACGGTTTTGTACAGCAGGTTGACACTCCTCAAACTCTTTATGACAGACCTTGCAACCTCTTCGTTGCAGGCTTCATCGGTTCGCCTCAGATGAATTTTATCGAAGCAAAACTTCTCGAAGAAAAAGGCACTTTCTTTGTTGAGTTTGGTTCAGAAGATACCAAAACTCGTGCAGGTGTTAAATATAAAATTAAATTGCCTGAGAGCAAAAACTACAGAGATTGCCTCGTTCCTTACATTGATAAGGAAATTATTATGGGTATCCGCCCTGAGCATGTTCATAATGAGGAAGAACTTATTGAAGTTAATAAAGACGGTATTGTTGAGGCTAACGTTGAAGTTACAGAGCTTATGGGTGCAGAAACATATTTGTATATGAACTGCGAAGGTCATAAAATCAATGCTCGTGTTAACCCCAAATCAACTGCACGTGCAGGTGATACCATCACAATCGCTATCGAAACTTCAAAAATTCATCTGTTTGATAAAGAAACAGAAAAAACAATTTGCAACTAATTTGTTTGGTATTAAAACAGCACACTTTTTGTGTGCTGTTTTTTATTTTGGTAATATTTGTAATTGTAATTTTTTTGTAACATTTTTTACATTTATACTTGAAATATATATAGTTTTTTTGTATAATGTTAATGTGTATA
>JAZSLU010000012.1:0-12662 GCA_045535505.1 Acutalibacteraceae bacterium
GTTTGAAATTCCCGAATATTACGGTCATGAGCATATTCACAAGTCGTTACGGCAACAAAAAGAAAAATTGTCGCAAAAAGAGGGCGTTTTCACGTTTTCAATCCCTGACCAACGCGCGAGAAACGCGTTGGAGGAATACTACGAAAAACACCCGATTAATTACGCTTGATTAAATTTCAATAAGTTCGTAATCGGTGCTGCCGATACCTAATTTTTCGGCGGCATCGATGGTCAAAACGCCGTTTCTCGATTCGATTCTCTTGATAAGATGCGCCTTGCCCTCGTCTTCACTTGCATAAACAAGGTCAACACACGCCTTGTCAATCGCAACCGCGTCGGTAGACGCGAGTATGCCGATGTCGGAAAGGCAGGGGTCTTCCGCAACCGCGCAACAGTCACAGTCGACCGACATATTTTTCATAACGTTGACATAAACGATTTCATTTTTGAAATAGTCAACCACCGATTTCGCGGCATCCGCCATTGATTCAAGGAATGAATCGTGGTCGGCGGTCCAAATCTTTTCGGGTTCGCCTGCGCCGTGAATATACGCCTTGCCGAACGAAGATGCGATACCGATAGAAAGTTGCTTTATCGCTCCGCCGTAACCGCCCATCGGGTGACCTTTAAAGTGTGAAAGCACAAGCAGAGAATCATATTTTTCGAGGTTCTTGCCGACGTAATTTTTGTTGATTCGTTTGCCGCCTTGAATGTCAAGCACCATATCGGGACCTTCGGCGTCGAGCAAATCAAAATCAAAATGCTTGCGCCAACCGTGCTCGTCAAGAGTTTTTAAATGCTTTTCGGTGGTGTTGCGTGTTCCTTCATAAGCGGTGTTGCATTCAACCGCCGTTCCTTTCACGCGGGTAAAAATCGGTTGCCAAAAGTCGGGACCAAGGAAATTTTGGTTTCCCGTTTCGCCCGAATGGAGTTTAATTGCGATTTTACCGCCGAGTTCCTTTCCGACGAGGTTGTATAATTCAACAACTTTTTGGGGGTCAAGGCATCTTGTGAAAAACACTTTGGATTTCATATAATTTATACTCACTTTCGATAAGAGTGTATTGTTTTCAATAATTATACCGCGTAATGTCAAATCTGTCAACGAGTTGCTAAAATAAATATGTATTCGACAAAATATCTCATGCGAATAAAAAAATAATGGTTTAATTTCAAAAATGGTATTGACAGCAAGGCGTCTTTGTGATAGTATAGATAAGCGGTTCGTGCCGGAGTGGCGGAATTGGCAGACGCCCTGGACTTAAAATCCAGTGAGGTTAACCCCTCGTACCGGTTCAAGCCCGGTTTCCGGCACCAAATTTTAAAAAATGATGCGAAAGCATTTAATAAATCAATATCGCGGGGTAGAGCAGTTGGTAGCTCGTCGGGCTCATAACCCGGAGGTCGCAGGTTCAAGTCCTGTCCCCGCAACCAAACGAAAAACCTTGAAAACACTACGTTTTCAAGGTTTTCTCTTTTTGTCCCAAAACTCCAACCCCACCCTAAAGACACACTTTTGACCCCAATTTGCCCCCTACGCAAAATATGTGTAATATGATGGATGAAATTTAGACTATCTCTTTTATGCCAACAAATTTTAGGAAAGTTGATATAATTTTCAACCTCATCATTTTCCATTAGATTTCAATATATTTAATCCCGTTTTCTTTCGCAAACTGAACTACATAAGAGCCTTTCGGCGCTTTAAAAACTATAGGGAACTCGGTACAGATAGGTAAATCAAATTCGGATTTATTTATTTGCATAACTTTTTCGGACATCGTTATAATGCTATTTTCGTCCATACCATAAAAGGTTAACGCTTCAATCTTTTCAACGTCGCGGGGTATTATAATATTAGGCATACAGGCAATGAGCTTTTTATTGTATTTTTCGACAAGGCAATTATTCTCTGCATAGTAATCCGTGTTATCACCCTCAACCTTTATGCTACGAAGATTTTTGCAACCCGAAAAAGCACCAACACCGATAACGGCAACGCTCTTTGGAATAATCACCGATTTTAAATTTGAATTCATAAAAGCCATATCGGATATATACCAAAGTTTATTGTGAAAATCTATATTTTCTAAATTGCTGTCGGCAAATGCAGATGTACCGATATACATAAGATTTTTAGGCAAATCCACATTTTCAATCTCCACTCCGTTGAATGCAAATTGCCCTATAACTGTGTCGGGATATTGAGTTCCATCCGGAATTATACTGTTTTTGCAACCGAGAATTATGTTTAATACAGTATGTGGCTTCAAAAGACAGTTATTCTCGGCAAAATACACCGTATTTCCTTTTTCGACAGTTATACTTTCAATATGATTGTGATGACGAAACATTTCATAACAGCGTCTACTAATCGAATTTGCCTCTTTAGGTATAACAAGATTGGTATCGCTTCCGAAATCAACGATCATACCATTAACTACTTTTACCATAATCAATTTTCCTCTTTTCCGAATCTTTTAACCGAATCACCACAAAATAGGTTCTTTTATTGTACATTCGCTTTTAATCCTTTGGATATCGTACATTGTCAAAAGCTTCTTTTCGGCAAGTTCAGAGGCAACGTTATCAAGAAATTCTCGGTTTTGGGAGAGGATTTCTTTTGTTTTATAATAATATAGGTCCAATAAAACGTGGACAGCGATTTGAAAACGTTGATTTTCGTCTTCGGGGGACTGATTGTCAACCAAGAATTCAAAACCCAATTGCAAATCGTCTTTTATCAAGGCTTCTGCATCGTTACACGCTTCGTAGGTGTCGAAATGACCGCCAAACCCCCGTTGACCGTATTTTTGGTCGATAGCAGCAAGTCCTGCGAGTGCGACTATAATGTTTTTTTGTTTGTGGTGTTTATCATGCGATGCTGCGTTGTCCGAACAAGCCACTCTTCCGCTATACTTTCCGACGGCAACCAGCACTACACTTTCGGGATTTAGAATTTCCGAAATCACGGCATGGCCTGCTTCGTGATAAACTCTTTCGGCAGTATTGCTTTTTGCATCATTCAAATCTATGTTTTCTTTGCAGAGGCAGAACGATTCACCAAAACGGTATTTCATACAAACCTCGGTAATATGGCGAGGCTGTATTTTTTCACAGCTTTCGCTGACTGCGAGAATCGCCGCTTCGTTTATCATCGTTTCTATTTCAGCACAGGACTTATAGCGCATAAGCTTTGCAATATATTCAGGGTCGATATCACTTGCCATATCCTTATTTTGAAGGAAATGCTTGATTATTCCCAACGAATCATCATATTCAGGCACAATCAAGGATAGAGTTTTGTCAAATCGTCCTGAACGGACTAATGATTCGGGTAGATTGCGCTTTTGATTGGTTGTGGCAATTACGAAAACATCTTTACCCTTTACATTGTCGATACAGGATTGTACCGTAACATATTCCTCGGTGTTGGGGCGTTTTCTGTCTTCGTTGGCAAATTTGTCCATATCATCAAGAAGAATTATCGAAGGTGCATTTTCAAGGGCTTTTTCAAAGGTTTCCTTTATATAGTTAACAAAATCGCCATTAGGTTTATCCTTTCGGCAGATAAAGGATTTTCGTCCGCTTGCCTCAATAAGACAGTTTGCCATCAAGGTCTTACCCAACCCCGGTGCGCCGTCAATCAATAATCCTCTCGGTTGGGATATACCCGCTTCTTTGTAATGGGTTGGATTTTTGAGTACGTCAGCAAGGCGCATCAATTCCTTTTTTTCTTTTTCATAGCCGATAATTTTTTCGAATGCTTTCATTTTTTGTTACCTCGTTTTTTGTTTGTGTTCTCATAATAACAACGGTGATGTACCAAAATTGACACATAGTGCGGTCGTATAATACACTTGCATCGAAAAAACAGATGTGATACAATAACAACAATTAAAGAATTACGTAGAAAAAGGAGTTATTATGTTTGATAAAAGTATTGTAAATGAGCTATTCCGTTCGGAAGATATGAGAAAGCACATAGAAGAACAATTCGAAAATCTGAATGCCTATGATATTGCATTTTTAATTTATAATGCACCTATTTCCATAAAACGAAAATGGGAATTGTTGAAACCATTAGGAGATTCGTTAGAGGATTTCTGTGAAGAATTCGGCCTTATGCACCCCGGCTTTGCACTACATTTGTTAAAACTCGAACCACGCGAATATTGCGTTTTAACAAAATGCAAGCTTAAAAACGGTCGTAGAATCGAGCTTGATTCTGTTACCATTCATAATACCCAAGCCTTAACTGATTATTTAGCGAAGAAGAATTTTGGCGCAAATTATGACCCAACCACTCATTGGCACACACTTGAAGTTTGGAAGTTGGATAAAAAAGAAAAAGGTCTGAAATCTCCTATTTTTGACTATATTGTCATTGACGGTGAAATTTGCTATATAGATTGTTTTTACGGAGGTTATAACGTCCAAATACCTTTCAAATGTGGTGATGTTATCGAAGTTGACAGCAGACCATTTCTTCCTTTGAAGCATTTTGTTGTAATAAATAAGAATGGTTACTCGCAACCTATTCTTTTGTATATAAATGAATATTCAAAAATAGATACCACACCAAACACTTATAAATTTAACAGGAATTTTCTTAAATCTATTCAAATTCCCATTTGGTATGATGCAAAACTATTCAATGAGTCGCTTCCGCAAGACGAAGAAATTTTAACAAGCATAAGCAAATGGATTAACGGCGATGTCGAAAAATGCGAAATGCTGTTGGAATTTATAGAAGAAAATGCAAATCACGAAGGAATAACCCAAGATTTCGTTACGAATTTTCTTAATACGCATTAAACACACAAAAGCCTATCAAATGATAGGCTTTTTGTTATGTACCAAAAACGCCACATCGGTTTGGTTAAAATATAATCAACCGAGGAGGACGAAAGATATGAATGAGAAAAAAGGAGTTAAGGTTGACAAAAATGAACATATATGAATTTATCAACTCGCCCACAATTCGTGAGCTTTGCGAGAAAAACCAACACCAATTTGATACTTATCAAATGGCGGTTATTGTCGCAAACAGCGGCAAGCCTCTTGAAGAAAAAATAAAAGCGTATGAAGAGCTTGTTGATTATTATCCCAATGAAACGTTTGGATTTAATTCTACTTATTTATATCCATTCGGTGCAGTCAGCATAAATATATCATTCAATGAAATCAGCATTCACGATTTTCTCTTAAAACGTTTGGCGGAGATGAGAAAAACAAAAGGGTCAACGGAGGATTTGGTTTACAAATACCTTTGCAACCAACGTATATCAGCACCGAGCTTTATAGAAGAAAAGGATATTGTCCCTCCCTTTTGGTGCAACCCATATCTGCGAGAATGAATAATGTTGCAAAACGAAAAGAAAAGCGGTATAATAACAAAAAAGGAATCGACAGCAAAGGAGTTGACGCTTTTGGAACATTTACCGCCCAAAAAACTGATAATGAATATCCTTGATATTCTGCGTATTTATTCGGATGTGAACCACCCGTTGGCGCAAAAGGATATCATTGATATTTTGGAAAAGGATTATTCTATTATAGCCGACCGAAAATCGGTACAGCGTAATTTAAAATCCCTTATGGAATTCGGATATGATATCGAATACACCTCCCAAAAGCGTGTTACTCCAATTAAAAACAAAATAACCGGCGAAACGGTTTTGAAGGAAAACGAAGTACAGACCGACTTTTATTTGGTACGTGATTTTGACGATTCCGAGCTTAGGTTGCTTATCGACAGTCTTTTGTTTTCCACACATCTGCCTTACAGCCAATGTAAGAAGCTTATAGAAAAGCTGGAAGGTTTATCAAGCGTTCATTTTAAATCAAGGGTGAAACATATTGCCACCTTCCCCGAAACAAAGCCCAACAATAAACAGCTTTTTCACACCATCGATATTCTTGATGAAGCTATCGAGAGGAAGCGTCAAGTTTCATTCGCCTATTTGGAGTACGGCTTGGATAAAAAGCTTCATAAGCGTTTGCGCCCCGACGGAACCGTTCGGGAATATATAATCAACCCTTATCAAATGGCGGCAAAAGAGGGAAAATATTATCTTATTTGCAATTACGATAAATACGAGGATATTTCCAATTACCGTCTTGACCGTATTACCGATATAAAAATCCTCGATACACCCGTAAAGCCGTTTAAAAAGCTGGCTTGGGCAAACGAACGGAACTTGAATCTTCATCAATATATGAAAGAGCATATCCAAATGTATTCAAGCGAATCGGTTCGGGCAAAGTTCCAAATCCCTCTTGCTATGATAAGCGATATTATCGACGTTTTCGGAACAGATGTTATCTTTTCCGATGAAACCGATAAAACCGTTAACGTTTCGGCGTTTGTAAACGAAATTGCAATGCTTCAATATGCTAAAACCCATTCCCCCGACGTTGTAATCCTATCGCCACAGTATTTGGCAGATAAGCTGAAAGAGGATTTTGAAAAGAGTTTAGAAAAGTATAAGGAGAATTGAAAATGTTAAGTAGTTATTCAAAAGACTTTTTTGTATTTTCGTATTTTGGAAAAACCCACGAGGAACTTGATAAAGATAAAATAAAAGCCGTAGAAGTTTGTGCAAGCAGAGCTTATTTGGATTTAAACCGCACTCTTGTGTTTAATAAAGATGTAACTGATGACAAAAAATCAACATTTAGAACCGAGATTTGTAAGAAAATACGCGAAAATTTTTGTGATCTTTTAAATAAACAAACCGATTTCGAAACATTTCATTCTAAAACATGTGAAGCTATTATCAATTATGCCGAAGAAAGCAATTTGCTTGAAAGTGTCGCAAACACAAATAAAAAAGTTTTTACCTACGGTCACGCTCAGAAATGGCTTAATATGACTTTAAAATACATGTACATTTTAGACTTTTTGAGCGAGAATGTTGCATTAAAACTTCATGTACCCATAGACAGCTACATATTAAAAGCGATTAGCCGCAAAGACGGAGAATACACCTTGGGCAACGAAAATATTATTCCTAAATTTCATGAAGATGATGAAAAAGCAACATCTTTTGGGCCATATCGCGATAACGGCAACAATAGATCTCAACCTTGGAGCAAACTAAACGAAGAAGATTATAAACAGTTACAAGAAGATTTAAGAACAAGTATAAAAACAAAATTCTGCGAAATCTCCCCCATCGATTGGGAAGGAAAAGCTTGGATAGAAATAGCAAAAAGTACAAAATAACACGCCAATGTCCCAAAAACTCCTCATCGTTGATGATATACTTTAATTACAAACTAAAAAACACAGGAGATTTAAAATGAACGAAAAAGATTTTGTAGTAGTTGACGGTGTAATTACCGAATATGTCGGTGACGAAACAGATGTTGTTATCCCTGCTAAAATAGGCGGAGAAGAGATTAAAGCTATCGGAGATTCGGCTTTTGAAAATACAGATATTGAAAGCGTTGTTATTTCCGAAGGTATAACAAGAATCGGCAATTATTCTTTTTTTTCGACGCCATTGACAAATATCAAATTTTCCGACAGCGTTACCGAAATCGGAGAAGGCGCATTTATGGAAACTTATATCAAGGAGTTCTTTCTACCGGTAAATATAACTAAGGTTGAAAGCGAAGCCCTTGATACATTGTCCATAGAAAAGGTCATTCTTCCCGAAACATTGACGGATATAGCCGACGATGCATTTGACTCTGAGCTTGACGTAGAAATTATTAAATACCCTCCCGAAAAAGTAGAAGAATTTAAGCCGAAATATATGTATATGCTTCTTTTTGATACCAACATCGTAACAGATGCAGAAGATTATGATTATATGGATACAGATAGAGGCAGCAAAAACTTTTGGGTATACGATAGCTACGATAAGGCAAAAACCAAAATGCTTGGTATATTAGATGAATTTGCATCTTCGAATGAAATAATATATGATTTTGACAATGATATACCTGTAAAATCATTTGGAAGCGATTTTGCACAGCGCTGGTTGGATAAAATATATGAGGAATTGTATTGGGAAGTTGAAGACGACTTGAAAAATTCTGCGACCGACCGTATGATTAACAAATTGCCTGAAATTATATCTTCGTATATGAAGCAGAAACCGGTAAATAAAATAAATATAGAAAAATGTAACTGGAACGATTATCCCCATAGAATTGTTATCAAAAATGAGGAAAATCCCTCTTTGTATTTCAGCAGTGAGTGGGGTATGCATAATAAGCTTATAATCTCTTTAAACAACACAAAATTCCTTCCCGATGAAAAATATACCGCATTTTATATTTTCACTCAGGACGAGTACAAAAACCGAATTTGGCTTCATGTCGAGATTATAAAAACAGCAGTCGACTAAAAGAGAGTATAATCCGAAAACAGCAAGCGATGCACAAAAAACGGTGCATCGCTTCTTCTATAATAGATACAGACAATAGAGGAGGAGATAATAAAATGATTGAAAAAATGGGTGGATTTATTGTTGACGAACATGGCTCTGTAGTCGATTTGGGGAGTGATTCTACACTTTATATTCCGAGCACGGTGGAACATTTTTGCTATGATTGCTTGAAATTCCATAAGCATATAGATTCCATTATTGTAGATGAAGGAAATACAAATTTATTTGTCGAAAACAATTGTCTTATGCATAGAGTACAAGCGGATGGTATTTCTGAAAGCGCGCATAAAGACGGTAATTGGATAAAATTGATCATAGGTGGAAAAAACAGTATCATTCCGAAAATGAATCACGCTTCGCACTATATTATCGGAAGCTTTGCGTTTAACGAGGTGGATATCAAAAAAGTTGAACTTCCACAAAATATTAACGAAATAGGCATGTGTGCATTTGCAGACAGTTCATTAGAGGAAATATATCTGAATGATGAGCTTGATGAAATTGGGCACATGGCATTTAGGTATACTAATCTCAAATCAATAGTTATCCCCAAAAGCACCAGATACATCGGGTTTGGAACTTTTGCGGGTTGCAATATGCTTGAATCCATAATTGTTAAAGACGGAAATGATGAGTATTATTCCGAAAACAATTGCCTTGTAGAAAAAGTCAACAAAAATCTCATTGCCTGTGTAAAAAATGCAACTATTCCTCGCGGAGTTGAGATAATAGAAGTGTTTACCTTCTACGGTATGGATACAAACAGCGTTATTTATATCCCCGATAGTGTCAAAAAGATAGGAAAATCTTATTTTAATCTTCCGTCGTATGTAGAATACCCCGTTACTTTTAAAGCGCATAAAGGTTCTTATGCAATCAAATTCGCAAAAGCAAACGGAATCAAGTATATAGAAATATAAAAACAGCTTTTTCGTTTGATAAAACATTCACCCATCATAAAATCAAACTCCCGATAACCTCTCAAGACAGAAGGCTATCGGGGGTTTTGTATATTTAAATGTCAACGGACAAAATGCACCTTAACCGATTAGAACCTAAAAATAGATTTTTCTTCGTCCCAATCCATAAAAATGTTATTAAATTTTGCGAATCTATTTATTTTGAATATCAGTTCCGAGCGATTCAGACGGCGTTATTACCGCCTATTAGACGGCGCAGGTGTCGAACACCGAGGACTCCACTCACTACGCCACACCTTTGCAACCAACCTTGTAAACGGCGTTAAACAGCCCGATGGCACAATCCTATCCCTAACACCAAAGCAGGTCGCGGATATTCTCGGACACAGCACCTCGCAGATAACCGAAATGTACTATGTGAAGAAGGACACAACACGGCTGAATGGTCTTACCGATGCGTTCTAGATATGAGTGTCAATGGTTGCGTTGCTATAGACAAAGAAAAGCCCCGTCAAAAACGGGGCTCTAAATGTAAGGCGACACAAAATTTTCTATTTTACATAAAAATTTTTATTTGATTTTCTTTCACCTAATTTACATTATTGACAAACGCATAAATTTATTTCTTTTTTATTAATATTGCTGTAATCATACCACCAAATGTAACACCAACACCCATCCCTAAACAAATACCAATCGGAATGTTATCAACAACCACACCAATACCTGTTCCAATGGCATTACCAATAGCTACACACAGTGGCATAAATAAAATTGCTTTTTTATTTTGATTGTTATGCATAATATCACCAATATTATAAAATGATTAAATTTATGGTTTTATGTTATAATGTGTAAAATATCGCCGAAGAATATTCTCATAGTTAATGTTGTGTTTATTAGTTCAAATAAAAGTATGCACCAATGGCAGGCGAGGTATTTTCATCATATTTAAGCCAACCGCAGTCAAGTGCGTGTTTAACAAGATAACCGAGCGTATGGCTTGTCGTACATATTGATTCAAGCAATGCATCGACCATTGTTGTATTTTCACGAATACATTCGGGCAAATCCTCATTAAGAATATCTCGAACCGTTCTGTTTATGTTGCCGTATATCGACATCAACATACCGTGCAATTCTTTTTGTCGTCCTGTGCGATTGATAAAAACTTCGGTATGCTTCTTTTTTTGGCAGAATTTCATGAATTCATCACATACTCTCTGACTTATTACAGATACCCTTGGAATATATTTATCTTCCTTTTTGCAGGCGTATCCGTATTCTACAAGATTTTCTGTAATCGCAATGTTGTTCGGCTTTTTATTTGATACCATCAAAGATAGTTCATATGTTTCTTCGTTTGAAAGATTTGCCGGGGTTCTGTTCAGTATGTCCGCATAACCAAAACGATAATGTACGAAACCGTTGCTTTGGCAATGAAAACCCACAACAGCGGGAGTGAAATCACACTTTTCAAATGCTACCACATCCCAAACACCATTGTTTTCTCGTTTAGTATTTCCGAGCTTTGATTTGGGAGAGTTTTCGCAAAGAGAATAAAGTCCTTTGTAAAAATTCGGCAGAAGCATCCATTTTGCTTCTTCATAACTTTGATATTCCCCGTAATAACACAACCCCGCTTCATCATACTGTAACATAAGGTTATCTATATTCTCGGTTATTAGCGAAATCAGTTGAGGAATAATGCCTTCATAGTAGAAATGAATCTTCTGCTGTGCTTCACGGCTAATGATTGGAAAGTTAGTTTCGTATTTATTACCGTTCTTGACGAGAAGTGTTTGCAACGTTAAATCACTTACAATATCTTCGATATACGGTAATGCTACTCCGACCTCAATTGCAAGTTCTTCAACTGTCATAGGGTTATCATAACACGCAAGAAAAATATTCTGATTTAACTTGTGATTCATCAAAGTCCAAGGTTGCCCAAGCTCACCCAGTCTTGTGCAAATATTCGTATATCTGATTTCTTCGGGATTGTAACTGCGTTTCCCAAATTCTCTTGCCATATCCATACCTTCTTTCAAAATTTCTCTTGCACGGAAAAGCTTCGACTTAACCGTGTTTTCGGGTAGCGAAAGCAATGATGCAATTTCACGAACGGTTTTATTTTCAATGTAGTAGACAACCACAATATTGCGATAATCGCTTTTGATGAACGCCAATTCTCGTCGAAGCAGAGCCATTTGCTCTGTATGTAACACTTCATCAAGCACATTTGCATCCTTGTCTTCAAGGTCATAATCTCCGATATCGGAACCGGTTACCGATTCGTTTCGATTATGCTTTTCTTTAGCCCATACCGAATAACGGTTGCGCGCAATCTGCCATACCCACGCCGTAAAACTTGTTGGAATCGTACCTTTGTTCAAAGCCGTGATTATTTGAAGCGAAATATCTTGTGTCAGATCTTCGGCTTCAACAGTGTTTCCTGTTTTCTTCAGGCAGAAATAAAACAACTTTTCCATATAGTTTTCGGTAAATTCGTTGATAAGTTTAGCGCACATTCGATTCGATTTTTGCATTTCCTCGCCTCCTTTCACTCATATAGTGTGGCAATATCCAATTTGGTTGCGTTGATTATTAAAATATTATAACATAAAAATTATATTTGTCGAGATTAAGCATTAATAATAAAAAAATGATGTGCAGCTCTTTTGATGATGTAACAGACGGAACGGTTTGGGCGGTTTAGGAACGGATGAAATCGCAACCAATGCTCCAAACAAACGTACGTCGTAATCATATTGGTTGTGCCAGAAAAAACAGTATAAAAATTGTTAAAAAACGAAAGTTTATGCATAAAAAAGAAAAAAATCCTGCAAATTCATGCAGGATTTTGGCAGGGGCACTAGGACTTGAACCCAGGACCAACGGTTTTGGAGACCGCGACTCTACCAACTGAGCTATACCCCTATATGCAAAAACATTGAACGGTTATTCAATGTTTTTGTGTTTGGTGCACCTTCGGGGACTCGAACCCAGGACCCACTGATTAAGAGTCAGTTGCTCTACCAACTGAGCTAAAGGTGCATATTCAATTTAAAAAAGGTGGTGGGCCTTCGGGGACTCGAACCCAGGACCGACCGGTTATGAGCCGGTTGCTCTAACCAACTGAGCTAAAGGCCCATTTGGAACAGTTCCCCTCTTTCAAGGGGAACTGTAACATAAGGTGTCAGCATCGACCTATCTTCCCGGGCCGTGTCCAGCCAAGTATTGTGGGCACAGACGAGCTTAACTTCCGTGTTCGGAATGGGAACGGGTGGACCCTCGCTGTTAAAGACACTGACTATGAAAACGATTTAAAGAACCG
>JAZSLU010000020.1:0-12094 GCA_045535505.1 Acutalibacteraceae bacterium
CGCCTTTTTTTACAGTTCAAGCATTTTGTGTGTCCAAATTCCAAAGGGGTTTTTGAAAACAACTTTAAAGTTTTTAGCGTCGGCAGGAATTTTGCGTGAAAATTCGCCGCTTTGTTTTTCCTGTTCGGTCAGTTCTTCAACCTTGGCTAATGGAGCGCATAGCGTACCGGCCTCTCTAAAATCAAGATAATAAAGTTTGCTGTCGGGGTCGGACGTTGATGCTTTAACTATTAAATCGCCGTTTGAGACAGAGTAGTTTATGTAATGCTGTACAACGTAAAACTCGGTAAAGCAGTTGGTGTTTGCAAGTCGAGCGGTATATTTGCCAACGTCAAAAGTTCTGGCAATTTTTTGGTTTTGTGTTACGGGCACAGTTTCAATAATCTCGCCGTTACGCAAAATTTCAACTGTGTTCTCGCCCTCTAAAAATACCGAAATAACAGTTTCTTCACCCAAGGCATAGTTTGACTTGTTGCCATAGTCAACCGCAATGGGAGGCAGCGCTTTGGGAATGCCCTTGTTTAAAAGAGCGTCTGCGGCAAGGTCAAGTTCGGGAACATCGTCAACAAACTGATAACGCCACAAACCGAACTCAGCGAATTTTTTATAAAATTCTTCAACAGTAAATTGTCTGCGAATGCAGGTTGGACGTGTACCTTCAGAAACCTCAATCTGTTCAATAACACCGTCCTCGTTTTTAAGTAAGTCGGTAATCATTGCTACGTGTTTTCTGCCGGTTTTGTTGTAGCCGTAAAGAACGTCGCAAAGTTCAATGTCTTCGGGCTTAAAAAAGCCTGGCTCGGCAATATGGTTCATACCGGGAAGTGTTGGCCAACGTTTTGTTGAATAGCGTTTGTCAATACCAAAAGCATAGCGAATAAAACCGTTGCAAACAATGCCATAATAAGGCCACGAGTTGTTGGCGCCGTCAAGGTCTTTTTCATAAAGTACGCTGTCGGGGTTGCCAAGTGCGCTTAAAAAGGTTTCAACGCTCACGTTCTCGTCAAAAAATTTATCAATCGGTTCGGGGGAAGAATATATAACACCCTTTACTTCCACGTTGGCAGGAAAAGTTGTAACACCGGTCTTTTTTGTGTAGGTTTTGATGTCTTTGCGAGGGGTCCATTTAAATTCTGTCAACTGTCTTGCACGTGCAATAGCGGCAGCCTTGCCTTTTGTGTCAGCAATAGTGCTTGTAAGCATGATTTTTGTCTCCTTTTAGTTCTGCAATAATTTGTTAAGCTCATCCATAAAGGTGTTAATGTCTTTAAACTGACGGTAAACCGAAGCAAAGCGCACATAAGCAACTTCGTCAAGAGCTTTAAGTTTTTCCATAGCCAGCTCGCCAATTTTATCAGACGTAACCTCACGGTCGAGTGAGTTTTGTAAGGTGAGTTCAATATCATCAAGAGCATGCTCAAGGTCGTTTATTGAAATGGGACGCTTTTCACAAGCACGAAGCATACCATTAAGAAGTTTGTCGCGGTCAAAAGACTCACGAGAGTGGTCTTTTTTGATAACGATAATGGGCAAACTTTCCATAATTTCGTAGGTAGTAAAACGTTTTTGACATTTCAAACACTCTCTGCGGCGACGAATGCGAACGCCTTCATCGGTGGGGCGAGAGTCAATAACGCGGCTTTCTTCATAACTGCAATAAGGACACTTCATTTGTATGCACCTCTATATAGTGTGTTTTACAAGCAAAAGTATAGCACAAACCACAATTAAATGCAAGAAAATTAAATTATTGTTGATTATGTTGCAATTTGTTGTTAAAATGTATAATAGAAAGGTGTGATTTTCTTGGCAAATTATCAGACAACCAAACCCGCAAGCGGCGATACAGTAGCAGTAATGCACACATCAATGGGTGATATTTCAATCAAATTATTTCCCCAGTATGCTCCTAAAGCGGTAGAAAATTTTATAACTCACTCAAAAAACGGATATTACGACGGTCTTATTTTTCATCGAGTAATTAATTCGTTTATGATACAAGGCGGTGACCCGACAGGTACGGGTTGCGGCGGTGAAAGCATCTGGTCAGAGCCCTTTGAGGACGAGTTCTGTCCCCAGCTTCATAATCTTCGCGGCGCTCTTTCAATGGCAAATTCAGGCCCCTGCACAAACGGTAGCCAGTTCTTTATTGTTCAGGCAACCGAGGTGCCCGAAAATATGCTCTCACAAATGGCTGAACTTGCCGACAGAGGTTTTCCAACCGAATGTGTGGAAGATTATAAAAATATGGGAGGCACTCCTTGGCTTGATTTCCGTCACACCGTTTTCGGACAGGTGTTTGAGGGAATGGATACGGTTGACGCTATTGCCGCTGTTGCGGTGGGTGCAGCCGATAAGCCCTTAGAGGATGTTGTTATTAATTCTATTGAAATTAAGGAGATATAGACAATGAAAGGTATTATTCTCGCCGGCGGTTCCGGAACAAGACTTTACCCCTTAACAATGGTGACATCTAAACAGCTTCTCCCCGTTTACGATAAGCCGATGATTTATTATCCGCTTTCAACCTTGATGCTTGCAGGCATTAAAGACATTCTTATTATATCTACACCAACCGACCTGCCGAATTTCAAGCGTTTGCTTGGTGACGGCTCAAGTTACGGCGTTAATCTGTCTTATGCAGAGCAACCCTCGCCCGATGGCTTGGCACAGGCTTTTATAATTGGTGAAGAATTTATTGACGGCGATTGCTGTGCAATGGTGTTAGGTGACAATATTTTCTACGGCAACGGATTAAAAAAGCGTTTGCAAGAGGCTGCTTCTCGTGAGGTTGGCGCAACCGTTTTCGGTTATTATGTTGACGACCCCGAGCGCTTCGGCATTGTTGAGTTTGATGAAAATGGACAAGCCATTTCTATCGAAGAAAAGCCGCAAAACCCCAAATCAAACTACTGTGTAACAGGTTTGTACTTTTATGATAATAAGGTTTGCGACCTCGTTAAAAAGGTTAAACCTTCACCGCGCGGTGAGTTAGAAATTACCGACCTTAACCGTTTGTATCTTGAAGCAGGCGAGCTTAACGTTGTCACAATGGGACGCGGCTATGCTTGGCTTGATACAGGTACAATGGATGCATTGGCAGAAGCAACCGAGTTTGTTAAGGTTATTGAAAGCCGTCAGGGTATAAAAATTTCCGCACCCGAAGAAATTGCTTATAAAAACGGCTGGATTGATAAAGAAAAACTGCTTGAATCTGCAGCAAAATACGGCAAATCACCTTACGGTGAGCACTTAAAAAAGGTTGCCGAAGGAAAATTCAGGTATTAAAATGGTTAAAATAAGTGTTATCGTTCCCCTTTATAACGCACAAAACAGTATTGAAAAATGCGTGCAAAGTATTGCCCGGCAATCTTTGCGCGACATTGAAATATTGCTGATAAACGATGGGTCAACCGATAACAGCCAAGCGCTGTGCGACCGCTTTGTAAGCAAGGACGGTCGCATTCGTGCGTTTAGTATTGAAAATAGCGGTCCCGCAACCGCAAGAAATATAGGCATTGACAATGCAAAAGGCGAATATCTTGCGTTTTGCGATGATGACGATTATATTGAGCCAAACACGTTAGAATATATGTATGAAAATATTAAGGATAATGACGTTTTGTGTTGTGGGCTCATTTTTGATTATGAGGGCGAAAGTATGCGTGCCGTTTTGCCCGAATGTGAACGGCTTGACGCTGTAAGCCTTAAGCACCTTAAAGACAGAAATTTGCTTGATACAATGTGTAACAAGTTGTATAAAACGGATTTTATAAAACAAAATAACATACGTTTGCCCGATGGTGAACTTTATGAAGACACGGCGTTTAATCAGGCTTTGTTTTTGTGTTCACCTAAAACAGTTTTTTGCAAAAAAGCCTTTTATCATTATATGCAAAAAAAGGGCAGTAGTATAACAAGGCGCTACAACCCGCAAAAAATTACGCTAATGAAAAAGCGAAGCGAAAATTTACAACAGCTCGAAAAAATGCTTGGTGGCAACGGCGCCTTTAGCCAAATGTATTTTTTGCGTACAATGCTTTCCTGCTTTACCGATTGCTTTGCAGCAGACAGTTTGCACTTTTGTGATATAAAAACTATTGTAAAACGAGAAAAAAACACAAATAAATGGAAAAGGGCAACAGCCGAGGCAAAGCCTTTTTCTAAGTTAGAAATTATTATGAAATTTGTCGCAAAGCAAACCGCCTTTTTTATAACAACTTTTTGCTATGCGTGTTATATATTCAAATATAAAACAAGAAAACTGTTTTTTGCGTTGAGGTGAAAAATAAAATGATATCGGTTGTAATGGCTTCTCACAACGGAGAAAAATATATTGAAAAACAGCTGCAATCAATTGCGGCAGGAACAGTAATGCCCGATGAGGTTATTATTTGTGACGACTGCTCAACCGATAAAACCCCTCAAATTGTTAAAAACTTTATTGAAAAAAATAATTTAAAAAATTGGCATTTTTATCAAAACGAAAAAAATTTGGGATTTTGCCTCAACTTTTTTTCGGCAATCGAAAAAGCCAAGGGAGATATAATTTTTCTTTGCGACCAAGATGACATTTGGTTGCCCGATAAATGTGAGCAGATGTGCGATGCTATGCACAAAAACCCCGACATTTTAAGTCTTGCTTGCCGCTATACAATCATTGACGGCAACGACAATCCTTTGCCCCAAAGCAGTGTCCGCTTTGCCGAGTTTGACGACAGTCAGCCGTTTAGCGAAATTACCGCCGAAAGTTTGGTGGGTTGCTCTTATGTGCGAGGATTCTCAATGTGTTTTTCTTCAAAAATAAAAGCAAACCTTAAAGCATTAGAGCTTAAAGATTTGCTCGCTCACGATTGGCTTATAAATTTTGTTGCGGCGTTGCAGTCAAGGGCTTGCTATATAAACCAAGTGCTTACAAAATACCGTTCACACGGCAACAATGCTTCGCTTTCGGCAAAGCGTTCAATAAAGCACCGTATCGATGGGTTAGAGCAATCGGTTATCGCCCACGAATATCTACTGGGATTAAATTTGCCCAATATGACAAAAAAACTGCAAAAATCATTACAAAAACAAATTCGTTTTGAAAAATTACGTTTAAAAATGCTCACCCAGCGCAAAATTTTATGTTGGTTTAGGCTTTTTGTTTTCTTGCCAAGATATGCTCGTTGCTATAAACGCGTTTTTTCAGGCGCTCGTGTCTGGTTGGGGGATTTGGCTTATATAATAAAATATTAGCCGTCAAAATCTTCAAGTAGGGTTGTTAACTGTTCAAAAGATGAAATTTCAATGCCTTGCTCTAATAGGGTGCGGTCGGCAGGCGGCAAAGCAGAAATTAAAATGCTGTCGTAAACCTCAATAATTTCGTTGCCGTCATAAAGTGCCGCATTGTTTCCGTAGGCGGCAAGAACAAACCCCAAGTTTTGTGGATTGCTTGAACTGTTTGTGTTAACCTCGGGCGAGGTTGGCATAGCACGTACAGAAAAAAGGGCAGAGCAGGTAATTACGGTTATAATAACTGTACAAATTAAAATTATAAGACGGTTTTTCATAACATCACTCAAAAAATAATAGTTTTATATGTATTATTGACAAAAATCTTACATAAAATTCAAAATTAACATAAACGAAATAAATTTGTTAAAATATTGTAACCCCATTTTTAAAAAATTGTGATATACTTTATCTTTGCAAAAAGGTGTTTTCGAAAGGAGGAATTCGGCTTGAACGACGAAAAAAGACCTAATGACCAATTTTTTTCGGAAAATTCTTTAAACAGCGCCAACGGTGGCGAGGGTGGCATTGACCTTAACAGCTTTTCCACCCGTAAACCGGAAGCCAAACCACAAAAAGAGTTTCGTTTGGGACGGTTCAACTTTAAACTTAAAAAAATTAAATTTACAAAAGCAGGTATCATCAAAACGGTACTGTCTTTGTTTTTGATTGGCATAATCACCTTCTGTCTTATAGCAGGAGCGGTGGTTGTTTACGCCTTTGGCTTTGTTGACAGTACAATGGTCGAAGACCTTGACGAGTTAAGTTTAGGTTTTACCACCACTATATATGTTCAGGATAACGAGGGTAACTGGGTTGAAAACCAACGGCTACACGGTATGTATAACCGTATATGGATACCGCTTGAAGAAATGCCTCAAGACCTCATTGATGCCTACGTAGCAATAGAAGACCGCCGCTTTTACGACCACGACGGTATAGACTGGAAACGTACGGTTTCGGCTTTTGCAAACCTGTTTTTACATTTCTATTCGTCTAATCAGGGCGGTTCAACCATAACACAACAGTTGGTTAAAAACTTAACAGGTGACGATTCTACCAGCCCAATGCGCAAAGTGCGTGAAATAATGCGTGCCCGCACATTAGAAATGAACTATTATAAAGATACCATTATTGAGTGTTATCTCAACACAATTTCAATGGCAAGGGGTATGTATGGCGTTGAGGTTGCCTCAAACTATTATTTTGGCAAAAGCGCAAAAGATTTAACGCTTGAAGAGTGTGCGGCTCTTGCGGCAATCGCCAAAGCACCTGAAACATATCGTCCCGACAAAAACCCCGAAAATAATAAAAAGCGCCGAGGCACAGTGCTTTATGAAATGCTCAGTCAGGGCAAAATCACACAAGCAGAGTATGATGCCGCAAAGGACAAAGAACTTAATATCGTTGCCGACAGTGAACGTGTTATCACGGCTGAAACAAACTCGTATTTTGTAGATGCGCTTATTGATGATGTCGTTGCCGACCTTTGCGAAAAGTATAACTATGACGAAACCTATGCCGCAAACAATTTCTACAATGGCGGATATAAAATCTATTGCACCATGGACCCTAAAATTCAAGAGGCCATAGATGCAACCTTCTCTGACGATGCATATATCACAAAGAGTAAAAAAGGTCAAATTTCTCAATCTGCAATAACGGTTATGGACTATAAAGGTCACATCAAAGGTATCGCGGGCGGTCTTGGTCAAAAGACGGGCAACCGTGTGCTTAACCGTGCAACACAATCACCCAATCAGGCGGGTTCAACAATGAAACCGCTGGGTGCATACGCTTTAGCGGTCGAAAAAAATATGATAACCTATTCAAGCAATGTTGAGGATAAAAAATTAACTTACGGCAGTTGGTCGCCAAAAAACTCCTACGGATATTTTAAGGGTACAGTCAAAGCTCACTATGCTTTAGGTAAATCAATAAAC
This sequence comes from Acutalibacteraceae bacterium, assembly GCA_045535505.1. Lineage (GTDB taxonomy): Bacteria > Bacillota > Clostridia > Oscillospirales > Acutalibacteraceae > CAKSST01. The sequence goes on from JAZSLU010000020.1 coordinate 7,218, forward strand.
ACCGTTCCTATTCAGTTGGTAGAAAGAATTACCCCTACAACCTGCTATAACTTCCTTAAAGAAAAAATGGGTCTTTCCTTCCTCAACGAAAACGATATAAACCTGCCGTCACTTGCCATAGGCGGCAACTCAAAAGGTCTTACCACCACGCAGTCTGCGGCGGCTTATGCTGTTTTCGGTAACGGCGGCAAATACTATGAACCCACAACATATGTAAGGGTTGAAAATCAGCACGGTAAGGTCATTTTAAAAGGTGAAAGCAGTCCCGTTGTAGCCATCTCAGAAGACACCGCTTGTATTGTCAACCATATGCTACAAGCAGTTATATACGGCTCAGAGGGTACGGGCTCAGGTATGCAATCCTATGTTAACGGAAGTACCCTTTACGGCAAAACAGGTACGTCAGACTCGTCTGTGGATAAATGGTTTGTCGGCGGCACACCTTACTATGTTGCTTCTTGTTGGTACGGCTTTGACCAGGATGAAAAGGTTACAGCAACAAGTATGGTTAAAAAACTTTGGGGCAACGTTATGAAAAAAGCCCATTCTGGCAAAGAGGCTGCAAAATTTGTTGACAGCGAATATGTTGAACATCTTTATTACTGTAAAGAAACAGGCCTTGTAGCAACCGATGCCTGTCCCGAAAAAGCAGAGGGCTGGTATAAGCAAAATTATAAGCCTGCTTGTACTTCCCATTTGGGTAACACTTTGGGTACGGTTGAGCAAATTGCCGAGCAACAAGCGCCATCGGCAGAACAATCAGAAAACACCTCGTCAACTGCACAGTAAAGGTTAAAAATTTGCTTTAAAAACACATTAAAATACAAATCACCCCATAAAATAGTTTATGGGGTGATTTTTTATGAAACAAAAAACAAAAATTTTTATTGCGGCAATAATTCTGCCGTTAGCAGTTGGCGGTCTTGCGGCACTAATAACAAAAGACAGCTACGAGTTTTATATGACCTTACAAAGACCGCCTTTTGCACCGCCGAGATTGGTTTTTCCAATAGTTTGGAGCATTCTTTATGTGCTTATGGGAATTGCAAGTGCGCTTGTTTACACAACGCCTTCGCCCGACCGCTTTTGTGCAGTTAAACTATATCTGTTCCAGCTTGTTCTTAACTTTTTCTGGTCAATAATTTTCTTTCGATTGGAAGCGCTCTGGCTTGCGTTTGTTTGGATTGTGGCATTACTTTTTGCAGTGGCGGCAACAACCTATAAGTTTTATAAGGTTAATAAAACAGCAGGTCTTTTAATGCTGCCATATCTTGTGTGGACGGCATTTGCTACCTTGCTTAATTTATCTATCGCAATATTAAATTAAAAACGTGGGTATATTATAACGAGTCAAACAAAAACTATATAAAAAAGGAGAAAATATATGGCTCGTTTTACATTACCTCGCGATTTATATCATGGCAAAGGCTCACTCCAGGCGCTAAAAAATCTTAAAGGTTCACGCGCGATGGTTTGCGTTGGCGGCGGCTCAATGAAACGTTTCGGTTTTTTAGATAAGGTCGTTTCTTATCTTGAACAAGCGGGTATGGAGGTGCAACTTTTTTCAGGTATAGAACCTGACCCCTCGGTTGATACCGTTATGCGTGGCGCCAAAGCAATGCAAGAATTTCAGCCCGACTGGATTGTGGCAATCGGCGGCGGCTCACCCATTGATGCGGCAAAGGCTATGTGGATTAAATATGAACATCCCGAAATAACCTTTGAAGAAATGTGTGTTGTGTTCGGCATTCCGGAACTTCGCAAAAAAGCACGTTTTTGTGCAATTCCCTCAACGTCAGGCACAGCTACGGAGGTTACCGCTTTCTCGGTTATTACCGATTATAAAAAAGGCATCAAATATCCTCTTGCCGACTTTGAAATTACGCCTGATGTTGCAATCGTTGACCCTGACCTTGCACAAACCATGCCAAAAAAACTTACCGCACATACAGGTATGGACGCCATGACACACGCTGTTGAGGCATACGTTTCAACTGCTAACAGCGAATTTACCGACCCTCTTGCAATTTTTGCTATAAAAATGATACAAAAGCACCTTGTAGATTCATACAACGGCGACCAAACAAAACGTGCCTCAATGCACAATGCTCAGTGCCTTGCAGGTATGGCGTTCTCTAATGCTCTTTTAGGCATCGTTCACTCAATGGCACATAAAACAGGCGCCGCCTTTGAAGACCTTGGCGCACACATTGTTCATGGTGCCGCCAATGCTATGTATCTGCCCAAAGTAATTGCTTTTAACGCAAAAAACCAAACGGCGAAAAAACGTTACGGCGAAATTGCTGATTATATGGGTCTTGGCGGTGAAAACGACGACCAAAAGGTTGAAAAACTTATTGCATATTTGCGTGGCATGAATGATGACCTTAACATTCCCCAGTGCATCAAAAATTACGGCGCTGACGGACTGCCTTGCGAGAACGGCTTTGTTGATGAGGATACTTTCCTTAAAAGACTGCCCGAAATTGCAAAAAATGCGGTTGCCGATGCTTGTACAGGCTCAAATCCCAGACAAATTACGGTTGAAGAAATGGAAAAGCTGCTTTTGTGCTGCTATTACGATACAAATGTTGATTTTTAATATCAAAAATAACAGAGGCACACCTTAGTGTGCCTCTGTTATTTTTTTATTGTTTTTTGGTTGCGGTCGTGAGATACATCATTGCAATCTCAACCTCGCCTGCATCGTTTAACCACAAATACATTTTTGGATTTTCACGTTTTTTAAATTTTTTTATAAAGGCCTTTTCGGTTAATTCTTCATAAACAACCTTGTTTTCAATATCGCCTTCAAGGTGGTTGATTATTTTAGAGTCTCGTGTGTAAAATTTTACGTTTTGTGCAAAAACATAGGTAGTAATTTCAGGCATTTCTTTATTAATTTTGGGATGATAGGTTGAAATGCATGTGTGCAGGGTATTGTCTTCAATTTTAACAACCGCTACGTTAAGATTAGCCGATTCATAGTTAAGTCCATCCAAACATTTCTCGCCAACAAAGGTATATCTGGTTGTGCCCAAATTAGCATTAACGCTTAAAACTCTAACATCATCACGGCTTTTGCAAGAGCACAAAAGTGTGGCAAAGCATAAAACCAAAACAAGTAATACTTTTTTCATAAAAAAACTCCCTAAATTTATATTATATATTTTAAAATCATATTATACCTTTGTCAATAGTGTTAACATTGTTTTTTGCATCTAAAATAAAAAGGCGGTGTGCATAAAAGCGCACAACGCCTATTCATCAGCCTTTTTTGATAACTTAATTATAAAATATGCAATTATTGCCATTGCCAGAACGGCGCCAAGTGCGCATCCCACAACAGTAATAATTGTCCAAAAAACATCAAGATTTAAATTGCCGTATCTATCCATAAAAAACTTTAATGTCGTTCCCGAAAAAGCAAGACATAAAGCAAAAATAATAATCTCAACAATAGATAATAATAAAATTTTGGTCTTGTTTTTCAAAGCAATCCCTCCAACATAAAGCATTATACCGCAAAACATAGCATATTACAATGCTTTTATGTTAACAAAGGGTAAACTTTAATAAATTATTCGGTCTGTTGTCCCAAAAAACTTGCCGCAACCTGCGCTAACTTAAAATCACTCTCACTTGAGGTAGGGCACTTGTCGTTTGAAAGCATAACCACAGCGCCGGTAACGTCACCTGCAGCAATAATGGGCACCGCAATACAGGCGTTTCTGTCAACTCCCTCTAAAACCGACATTTTTTTGTTGCAATCGTTAAAACTTTTGCGTGATTCCATAGCCTCTTCAAGCGCTGGGGTAATTCTGCGCTCAAGCACCTCTTTTTTCGGTATGTTAGAAGCCGCAATGCAATGGTCACGGTCGCATATCAAAACCGAAAGATTGGTACCTTTTGAAAGGCTTTCGGCATATTGGTTTGAAAAGTTGGACAACTCACCAATGGGTGAATATTTTTTAAAAACCACCTCGCCGCCCGCATCAGTAAATATCTCCAACGGGTCTCCCTCGCGTATGCGCATAGTGCGGCGGATTTCTTTCGGGATAACCACACGACCAAGGTCATCTATTCTACGAACTATTCCTGTTGCTTTCATATATAAATCTCCTCTTTTTACAATTTTAATGTGATATTAGTATCACACTATTTGTAGAAATTATGAGCAGAATTTCCAATTGTTTTTTTATTTTAAAATGGATATGTGAAAATGGCGATGACATTTTTAGTCATCGCCTCTTTCAAAAAACAAATCTTTTTTTCAAAACAGATTATTTTTCAATGAACTTAACCGCTGTACCGTATGCAATAACTTCTGCTGCGCCCTGCATAATAGCAGATGAGGCATAACGAATATTAACAATAGCATCTGCGCCGAGTTCTTCAGCTTCTGCGACCATTCTCTTGGTAGCAAGAGCACGAGCTTCGTTCATCATTTCATTATAGGATTTAAGTTCTCCACCAACCAATGTTTTAAAACTTTGGGAAATATCTTTTCCTATGTGCTTTGACTGAATAGTGCTTCCTTTTACAAGACCTAACATTTCGAGTTCTTTGCCGCTGATGTAATCAGTATTTACTAAGATCATCTTCTTCACCTTTCTTTATTTCATTTATTCTTTCTATGCAAACTTTGAGCATAACAGCCGTAAAAGCAAGGGGAATAATTCCCAAAAGCCATTTCCAAATGCCATCTATCAGTGATATTAAAAAGCCAAAGTAAGCAATGTAATATAAAACCATAATAGCGGTTACTATAATCGGTGCAATCAGTTTTTTCTTATGTTCTTTCATATCAATACCACGAAATTATTTCAATTTTTTCAGTTTTAAAGTATTAGCAATAACAATAAGTTGCATTCCTT
>JAZSLU010000004.1:0-225952 GCA_045535505.1 Acutalibacteraceae bacterium
GATAGCACTTGCGTTTGTAAGGTTTTCCTGCGGCACTGTCGCAAAACCTGCGGTTCTCGTTGTGACCGACTGAAACAAGGATACTTCGATTTTTTGAAACAAGCTATAATTTCCCATTGTTTGCGGATTGTTATATTCAAACGCAAAAATCAAAGCCGCACCGACAAAAATCAAAATCAGGGTTGCAGTAATCGTAATCTTACTGTGCAGGGTAAGCGCTCTGAAGAATTTCCCTTTCTTTGTTCGTGCCTTTTTCAGCACCCTGATCACATCCCACCAAACGATATAACCGATACCGCCCAAGATAATCAAAGAGCACGTAACAATATTGATAATGGGGTTAAGTGCATAATCGCAAAGACTGTTTTCGGCAATAATATCAATACCCGCATTGCAAAAGGCAGAAACGGAAGTAAAGACCGATATCCATATTCCTTTTGCACCGAACTCAGGTATAAAAACCGTCATATAAAGCAGAGCGCCGATACCTTCTATAATGAGCGTTCCGGTTACAACCTTTTTTACGAACCGAACAAGCCCCGACAGCGAATTCAGATTAAATGCGTCTTGCAAGAGCAGTCTGTCACCGATACCCATTTTCTTGTGCAGAAGGATCATCAGCCCCGACATAATGGTTATAACACCGAGCCCGCCAATCTGAATCAGTATCAAAATCACAACTTGCCCGAAAATGCTCCAAGAGGTAACGGTCGGCGTCACCACCAAGCCTGTAACACAGGTGGAGGTGGTTGCGGTGAAAAGCGCATCTAAAAACGGAGTTGATTTTCCATCGGCAGCGCTTATGGGAAGCGAAAGCAACAATGCGCCTATCAGTATCACGATCAAAAAACTCAGCAATATGATATGTGTTGTAGACACCAGAGGCCGTTGCTTTTTCATAAATTCATCATACACCCTAACTTTATAATACAAAAACAAAATAGAACCGACTTCCTCTGCAGACAGCTGGTTCCATTTACGTCTGCTGTTTCAATCATTCATTATAGCACGCGTTATTATTCCGGTCAAGTTTTGCCGGAATCTTATAAAGCATATATAATGCTTTTTCATTCAATCCACGTATATCCGCCTAAAAAGCAAATTCAAATAAATAACCGGACAAGTCTATAACTCATCCGGCTTTGTGACAGTTTGAATATTTAGTTTTTGCTGCTCAGAGTATGGATTTCTGACGCGTGCTTTTAGAAATATGTCCTCCTTTCTAAAAACCGCCGAAAAACCATAAATTTAGGGGCTTGTGTTCAATAGGGCAAACTTGCAAAAACCATAGTGTTTATGCGCCTTTCAGGCGGTTTGCCCTATTATAACGCATTCCTCAATTCTTCTAACAATACCTGTTGCTTTCATATATAAAATCTCCTTGCTTTACAAATTTGTACTGTTAGTATCTGTAAAACAAGGGAATTTATACCGTGGAGATTTACTTTTTATGCTATTTGTGATACACTATATAAAAATAAAAGTAAAGGGATTGTTTTATGAAAGTTTTGAAATTTTTATCAGGTATTACATTATCTGTTATAATTGCCGCTGTTGCAGTTTTTATAGAAAATCTTTTGCCAATCCATTTAATTGGCGGTGCTGTAATTGCAATGTTCATAGGTATGATTGTAAATCATTTTATCGGCAAAAACAGTTTTTTTGCATCAGGTATCAAATTTACATCAAAGAAAATACTTAAATTTGCTATTATATTGCTTGGCCTTTCTCTTAACATCAACACAATTTTACACGTTGGCAAAATGTCACTTGTGGTTATGATATTTACACTTGCAACCTGTTTCGGCGGAGGTTACTTTATTGGCAAGGCATTAGGACTAAACTGGAAACTTTCTAATCTTATTTCTGCAGGAACAGGAATTTGTGGTGGGTCGGCTATTGCCGCTATTGCCCCTACAATCGATGCCGAAGATAGTGATGTTGCTTATTCTATGTCTGCCACATTCCTTTTTGATATGGCAATGATAGTGTTGTTCCCTATTATGGGCAGAGCAATTGGTATGGGTGCAGAAGCTTTTGGCATTTGGGCGGGAACAGCCGTTAACGATACGTCTTCGGTTGTAGCTACGGGTTATGCTTTTTCTGAAGCGGCTGGTGACTTTGCTACTATGGTTAAACTGACACGCACACTTTCAATTATTCCTACCGTTTTAACCTTCGCATTAATTCAAACGAACCTGAAAAAGAAAGAAGCTATTAAAAGCGGAGAAAATGAAAAAGAAATTAAAACCAATTTTAGCTTTTTCAAAATCTTCCCTTGGTTTATTTTAGGATTTTTGGCAATGTCAATTGTAGCAAGCATTTTTACTATACCTATCGAAATAGTTACTACAACAAAATCGGTAAGCAAATTTTTAATGGTTTGTGCCCTTGCCGCAATCGGTCTTAACACATCATTTAAGGATATGAAAAAATCAGGAATCAAACCTATGATACATGGTTTTATTATATCGGCCCTTGTTGTTATTGTAGCCCTTGTGGTTGAAATTGCATTGGGAATTGTATAAAACATAAGCGGAGTGGAAATTCACTCCGCTATTTTTTATATCTTTCTACCACACTATGTATCGCACACCAAAACTTATGTGACCAGTGTCTATGAATAATACTTGACATTTTAGGGAACAATTATTATAATAAACTTACAAAAAGTTCCCTAAAAGGAGTTTCGAGATGAACAATTATCCTGAAATACAAGAGTTATTACAGCAAAGAGCAGATTTATATGCACGACTAAATTTATTGGCTTATGATGGTACGCCTGAAATTAAAGAAAACAAAAGCGGAAAGTATTTATATGTTAGAAAGCGTGTCGGCAGCAGAGTAACATCAACCTATGTTGATGTATATTCTGATATGCTTTATCAATTATTACTTCGAAACAATGCCGAAGCAAAAGATTTGCGTAAGCAAATTCGCAAAGTTGAAAAAGCGCTTGCCGAAGTTGGTTTTACGGAAAACGAATTATCCCCCAACGTAATGCTCAACCTTGATTTTGCTCGAATCAATATGAAATTATCGATTTATGAGCAAGCGGTTTTAGAGGGTGTTGCAACCTCTTTCCCGCAGACCGAAGATATCATTGAAAACGGCAAAGTAAACGGCGTTACTGCAACCGATGTACAAAAAATATTAAACCTGAAACACGCTTGGGAATTTATTTTGGATAAAGATGTGCTACAGGTAAAAAGTGATTATTCTATTCTTTGCCATATTGCAAAGCTTGTAAATGAGGGCTTTTTTGAAAATGGTGGAAGAATCCGCGGTGTGCCCGTAACCATCGGCGGAACTTCATATATTCCGCAACTCCCCATTGAAACAGTCGTTATCGAAAATATATTGTCAATTATAAATTCGGGCAACGAAGCTATTGATATTGCCATTGAACTTTGCCTCTATTGTATGAAAGCACAAATTTTTAACGATGGAAACAAACGGGCATCGGTGATTTTTGCAAATCATTACTTAATTTCAAAAGCGGGCGGTTTGCTCGTTATCCCCGAAGCTCAAGTGCCCGAATTTAAGCGATTACTAATTAGATATTATGAAGATAAGGACAATGGTGAAATCAAAGCATTTTTAAAACAAAACTGTCATAAGAATTTTAGATAATATAACGAGAGGTGAATTCACCTCTCGTTATATCTTTCCACACACTATGTATAGCCATACAAAACCTGTCGATTGGTGTCAATGTTGTCAGCAGGGGGTCACCTTCACGAATTCTCATAGTTCTTCTTATTTCTTTCGGTATAACAACACGACCAAGGTCATCAATTCTACGAACTATTCCTGTTGCTTTCATAATATTCAATTCTTCTTATCACATTTTGTAGGGGCGATTTGTGAATCGCCCGTTATTGTCAAGTAAGGAGCATTTATTTTATGACCTCTTTTGCCACCTTAATAAATTCGGTCATCGCTCGTGTGCAATATTTGTTTTGCTTATGAGCAATGTATAAGGTTCTACTGCATTCCTTGCTAACATTATATAATAATACATTTTCTTTAAAGCGACCGTGTTTGAAAAAGGTGTCTGTAACAAACGATAGACCGATTCCTGTCTCGGAAAGGGCATATGATATATTGAGCTGATCCACAAAGAATGTCACATTCGGTTTGATGTTTCCTTTTTCAAAAATTTCCATTGCACGATGGTGCATATCATTACCCGGTTTAAGAAGTATAAATTTTTCGTTTTTAAATTTTTCTATTGGGATGCATCCGACCGAATCTATGTCAACGGTTCCATTGTATATACTGTCGGGATGTATCTGATATTCTTCTAATCCTGCATTTATTGAGTAATCTTTTGGGACACAAAGTAAAATCTTTTCTTCAACAAGCCCATACTTTTTATATTCATCTATCTCATCAAGGTTATCAATAATAATATCTATCTGCTCACGCCCAATCAAGTCGAGCAAATTACGTGAATTTGCTTCCACAAGCGAAACGGTTACCTTGGGATATAAGGCTGTAAATGCATTTATTATTTTTGGAAGTACATATGATGAAAGATAGTTTGAGCCGCCCAGCGTAATTTGTCCCGATTCTAAATATTTAATATCGCGGACTTTTCTTTTAAAGTCATTTTCAACAGCTATAATCTTTTCTGTGGCGGCAATATATTCTTCTCCCACCTCTGTGAGAATGACACCTTTGCCGGTTCTTTCAAAAAGTTCTGCACCAATTTCTTTTTCAATATTTTTTATGGCAACGCTCAAGGAAGGCTGAGAAATAAATAATTTTTCTGCCGCACGGGTGAAATTCCCTTCTTTATACAACGTATATACATATTTAAACTTGCTGAACATAAATAGACCTCATTATAGTTTTATTTTATAGATTTTATAATTTAAAAGTATTAGACTATAGTATAACATCTGCCTATAATATAATCAACATATTTTAAAGAGGGTTTATTATGGCTAAAAAAGTAATGGGGTTGCTTGCAATTATAGTGTTTGCATTTTTTGCGGCAGTAAATTATATTATATTTGTATTTCCAAATCGGTTTGCCCCCGCCGGCATTGACGGAATATGTACAATGATACAAGACCTATTACATATCAATATGGGATATCTGTCTTTAATTGTCAATTTACCGCTTATCGGGGCGGCATTTATTGTTTTAAACCGCGAATTTGCTTTAAAGAGTATGTTTTTTATTTTTTCGTTTTCGCTGTCGGTAGTTTTTCTTGAAACGATAGACCTAACCAATTTTTTGTATTCTACCGACACAGGCACAAGTATTGTATTAGCGCCTGTGGCAGCCGGAACAATAAGGGGACTTTTATATGTCGCCACATTAAACCTTAACGGCTCTGCGGGAGGAGTTGACATTATATCTGCGCTTATAAAGCATAAACGACCGCATCTCGATTTAATGAAAATTATATTCGTTATCAATATGCTTGTTGCTATATGTTCTTATTTTGTGTATGGTATGTCGGTAGAGCCTGTGGTGTGTAGTATCATATACTCTTTTATATCCAGCGCCGTTTGCAGCAGACTGCGCTCATCTAAAAATCAAACAGTAAAATTTGAAATCATTACCCAAAAAGCCGAACAACTTTGCTCAGATATTACAAATAAGCTTCATCAAAAAGCCACCATCATATCTGCGCAAGGCGGCTATTCCCATAAAAAAACGCAGGTTGTTATCTGCGTAGTCAGGAAAGAAAAAGTGCCTTATATCGAAGAAATGTTGCTCGATTATCAGAATTGTACCGTATTTAAAAGCATTGTCAGCGATTCTATTTCAGGAATAGCATACAAGTAAATTACGAGGCGTTTTTATGTATCATTTTATTATAAAAAAACGTAAAAATTATGGGCGGTATAGTCGTTGTGGAAAATGCCGTGTACAACGGCATAAGAGTTGGAAAGGTTCTTATATAAATATGTAATAACAGCGGGGTGAAATTTTCATCCCGCTGTTGCTATATATCTCTTCGCCATATTATGTATTGTCCGGCACAAGTTGCTATGTCGCAACTTGACTTTTTTTGTGGGCTCATGATATAGTAATCTTGTAAAAAATTTAACAATACGGCTTTGAGAAAGGAACACCATTATGAAAAATTTTCCGCAGAAAATAACGCAAGAAAACTTTAATGATGCAGCAAACAGTGTGCTTTTTGCAAAGGCTTCTATTGAAAGAAATGGAAAGACTAAAAAGATTGTAAGACCTTTAGGTAATATTTTGTTTGTGTTTTTCAGTTTTCTTTTTGTTTATGGTTCCATTTATAAAAATGTTTCTGCTGAAGAGGTAATAGTTTTTGAAAAACTTACACCACTAACAAAAATTTGGTCTTTCTTTGCAGACATTTTAACAAAACCGGATATGAAATGGTATGTTTTTGCCGTTGTATTGTTGGCGGCTGCATTTGTTATACCTCTTTTAGTTTCGGCAATTGTTAAAATTATTGTTTCTCTAACCAATAAAATAAACTCAACTCAGTTTTTTGACGGCAGTACAGCGGCCAATGCCAAAAAGTTGCACGTTTTAGCCGCCGAAGTTTATAAAAAATCTTCTAATTATGAAAGCGATTGCTCTAAAACCCCATATAAATTAGCGTTTGTGTTACTGGTTGCAGCCTTTTTGATATATGCGTTCGTTATTTTAAAAATGATTATGGGCTTAGCGCTTTTTGGCTTTGTTATTGCTATGTTGCTTTTGTACTGGGTTTATGGTTTGCTTTTCAACCTGTTTGTTACTTTAAATAAATTGTTTTACAAAAAAGTGCGCATACCAAATGTTACTTCCGTAACCGAACAATTTTGGTTGAGCGTTGACCCCGAAGAAGCAAACCGTCGCAAAGCCGAAGCAGACCGCAAAGCAAAAGAGAAGAAAAAACAACAAAAAGCAACCCGCCAATCTGCTGCAACATATACATCTACCGAAACTAAGACTATTGATAAGTATGACAGTTTCACCTGGACGGATGAGTATGTTCGCAATAATGAAAGCGAATGCTCAAACGTGGCATTGAGCGTATTAAAAGTTTCAAAAGAACTTTTGGCTGAGGGAGATTACAGCGGCGCCGCAGCCGGTTTTGATAAAGTCGTTCGTGCGCTTGAGTTATTGAAAAATATCGACAGCGAATATTATTTGCCGCCACTTTTTGCTAATTGCTATGCATTGTGCAAAATTTTTGCATTTGGTCTTAACAACAAAAATGTTGCTTGTGAGTATGCTAAAAAAGCCTGCGATTATGCTTCAAGATGCAATTCGCAGACTGCCCAAAGAGATTTGGTTATAATGAGAGATTTTTATGACGCCTTAAGCTCATCAAGCTCATTGAGTAGTTTGGCTGACGAGTTTGATATAGATTTTCCAAATGATGTTTTAAGTATGGGTTAATAAATTATACATATAAAAATGATATTAAAAATTTAAAAAAGCGGAGTGAATTTCACTCCGCTTTTTCGCCGTATTAAAAACGGTAAATTTGCTTTATTATACAATTAGATGTTTGCCATCAATACGATGCCAAGAATGAAAAGGAAAGTGCCAAGTGTAATTTTCTTGATATTCTTAAAAAGAGCTTTTATACCTTCGCGTTTTTTCAAAGAAACAATTAAAGAAAGAACGCCTGTCGCAATAACACCCATAGAAAGCAAGAAGCCAAATACGGCACAGCCGGCTCCGGTTTCTAAATGTCCATAAGCGTTGATGCCGCTGCTGGAATATTTGCTTAAATAAACGCTAACGTCAATTTCTGCAACTGCCAAAGATGCAACCATAAAGAAGGCTGAAACAATAGCCAAAAGATCACCAATAAAGCTAAAAAGTTTTACAATGCCCATTTTTTCTTTTTTCTCAGCAACCTCAACAGGAGCAGTATCTTCTACGGGTGCGGGTTGCTGTGTTCCGCAAGCAGAACAGAATAAAGCGTTGTCGTCTAATTCGTTTTTACAATTTGTGCAGAATTTCATTATTTTATCCTCCAAAATAGTGTTGTTAATAGCACAAAAAGAGTATAACTTGTTTTGAGACAAAAGTCAACGCTCATACCCCTTTGTTTCGACAAAAATATAGCATATATTATATTTTTCGTAATAATTTGATTTTTTGATTATATATGTTATAATGTAAAAAAACAATAAAAAGGAAAAGTTTATGAAAAACAGTTTTTGCTATTTTGAAAACACACAATGTGAATATTTTCCTTGCCATAAAACAAATGGGCAAGAGTTTAACTGCATGTTTTGTTACTGCCCGCTTTACGCTCTTGGCGAAAAATGCGGCGGCAACTTCACCTTTTTAGAAAATGGGATAAAGGATTGCTCAAACTGCATTTTGCCGCATACAAAACAAGGTTATAAATACATTTCGTCAAAGCTTGGCGATATTATTGAACTTGTAAAAAACAAATAACAAAAAACCGCTATTTTTAAATAGCGGTTTTTTGTTGCAACTTAGCAATGAAATATGTTACAGCTAAAAGGTCGGCGCATCCTCCGGGGGATAAATTTTTTTCAATAAACTCAGCATCCATCTGTTCAATTTCGCTTAAAGATGGAAAATAGTTATTTTCAATAAGACTTTTTGCTTTTTGTTGTGCAAAAACAGCGCCTTCTTTGCCGCCACGGTTATAAAGGGTTGTATCACCAACAAAACTTATTAAATAAACAAGGGCAATAGCACCCGCATCGTTTTGTGAATAATCGTTATCCAATGCCTTTAAGAAGATGGGCAGACTTATGTTCTTAACCGACGAAAACCCGGACGCAACCTCGCCTCGAATCCCTTTGAGTCCGTATTGACGATAAATACGTCCTCCTGCGGTAGAGTTGTCAATGTTGCAAAAATCCTGCTCAACACCTTTTTTTACCAACTGTGAGCAAAGAAGCAGCAGGCTGTCTAAAGGGGGGATGGGAGTTTTAACTTCCCACAATCTGCCAAGCGCACCGCAAAGTGCGCCAAGTGAAAAAATTGCGCCTTTGTGTGTATTGATACCTTTTGTTGTTTCAAACATTATTTTTTCTGCAACAACACCTTCGCCTCGCAAATGATTAAAAGCCTGTTCACAGGACAAATTTTTTGTTTTATGTCCAACCTCAAAACAGCGCGAAAAGTAAGGACTAAGGCAATTTGCGCTTTTAACAAAAAGTGATAAATCCATGTCCTTGTGGCTTCCGCTGTTTTTTTGGTCAACCAGTCCTGCTTTCGGGGTGGTGTAAACCTCGTCTAAAAGGCTTTGCGTTGCAAATTGCGAAATTTGTTTGCAATCGGTTTCAAAAAAGTGCTCGGTAATAATTTGATTTGTCACCGCCCAAAGTTGCTCAACACTGTGAAGCCTGCCTGCCGCACACTCTCGTCCGGGTGCGCCGCACACAATACATCCGCGCAAACCGTCCCGACAAAGTTTTGTGCCGTCAGTGTCTAACACATCCATATCAAACAGTCTGCAAAGTAAGCAACCTTCTTCAATTTCTGTGCAAATGTCTTTTAGCTTTTGTGCGTTCATTGAAACGCAAAACATAGCTTGACATCCGGTAATTTCACACTCGATTTCTTTGTGCAGAATTCTGCTTTTTGGCAGCCGTCTTTGTAGCATCTCTATACCGCTAAAAAAAGCACGTTCAATTTGTGGCGAAGTTTTTATAGGTCCCGCAATGTTCATCGTAAAACAAACAAGGGGAGTTTTATAAATATCAAGCAGTCTTTTTTGCAAATCAACACGCTTATCTCTTGCATCAAGCATCTGATTTAGCGTAACTTCTTGCATTGTATTGTCTCCTAAAAAATTCTAATAAAAAGTGGACGGTCCTGTTTGCATTGTAAGTTCTGATTGTTTTTTCTGACGCATATACAACTCTTCAAGGTTTTTCTTTGCGTTTTTGCCCACACAACCAACCAATAAATATTCGTGTTTAAATCGGTCGTAAACAAAGTGATGCAGCAGATGAAAATTTTCAATTTTGCCTGTATGAGAAACGTGAATTCTCGGTCCTGTGCAAAAATGTGTTCTGCCGTCAATGCAGATGTGCGTGTTGTCGTCGTAAGTGACCGGTAGGTTTGCGGCAATCATTTCGTTAACCTTTTTTTCAATCTCTAATATATCAAAGGTTGGTTTGGTTTCGGGGAAGGTGATAACAAAGCCGTGTCGAACGTCGGCGTGTCCGCAACGCTGCATATCTTCAATGGGCATACAAAGTTCACAAAGGTCCTCTGCGGTGTGCGCCATCAAGCGATAGGTAAGCGATTCGTAAACCTTTTCTCGAATTTCCTGAGGTTCGGGGCCGAAAAGGGTGGGACGTGAAATCAAAACCTGTTCGCCCACACCAATAAGTAAATTGGCATTAAATCCAAGCAAGGGATATATAAGGTCAAAATGCTCAACGATAACACGCTTGTCATTTTTTAACGCTTCAATTATTGCATCTGCCAAAATTGACAGGTTGGTAAACCCATTTTCAAAACGAATGTCAAGGTGATAGGTATGTGGAGCAAAGTAGGTATTGCTTTGCTCTAATAAAGGAAGAGGACGCACGTAAACACCATCATCATCGTTGGTAAGTTCTAATCCGGGAAACATTCCGCGAAGCAGAGCGCTTTTGCCCGAACCCGCCTCTCCGATGATGCCTATAAGCTTGTCAAAAGGCGATAGATATAACTGTGCCAACTGCATACCTAATGCATACATACGCTGATGACCTCGGGGTGCAAAATAACTGCTTAAAATATGGTTTTCCTGACGCTCTTGCATATATATTCCTCCTTGTTAAATAAGATGGTTGCTTTTTAAAAAATTAAAGGTCGTTTTGGGTACAAGTTTTTCAACCTCGCTGCTTTTGCCCTCGTCAATAAGTTTTCTGACACGACTTGCGCTTATGGGCTCATCCATAAGCTCTAAACGAGCAATTTCTTTAACCTCAACGTTTTTTTCGGGTAAATTTTCTTTAAGCGCTTGGTTGTATAGGTTTGTCATGGGCGATAAGGGCTCTGTTCCTACAAACCTTGTGTTTATACAAAATCTAGGCACAAAATATTTTGTAAAAATTTCAATGTCTAAAAGGCATTGAACCTGACTTACGTTTTCACGCTCTTTCAAAAAATATGTGGGGAAAGTGGTGGACGAAATAAGATATGGTCCTGTAGAAAAAACTGATACGTTGTCTAAATGTGCTGTGCCAAGCCGCACCATTTCAATACGTTGCTCGAAAGAAAAGCGGCTTTTGTCCTCAGCAACTACAAAAACATAAAGGTGATCGCATTCTTTTGATGCGGTTTCAATAAGATATTGGTGACCCAGCGTGAATGGGTTGCAGTTCATAACAAGTGCGCCAATCTTGCCGCAAACATTTGCAAGGGGCATAGACTCAATAAAGTCTCTAACACCTTCTTTGCGGTTTTCCATAAGAAGAACCTTGTCGGTTTTTGCTACGGGATAGAAAAAAAGTGATGAAAACAATGTTTCGTTTTCCGGCTTGGTGTAAAGAAAAAGGTGACTGTGGCCCTCTTTAAACGCCTCTTGGCGCAAAGCCGATAATATTGACGATGTAAGGTCCTGCCCTTGATAATTTTGCGCAACTGCAATGCATTTAAGCAAATTGCCGTTGCGTGAACCTGAGGCAACCAACTCGTCGTCGTCCCAAAGCAAAGCGGTTTGGGTGACGTCTTGGTCCGGCACAAGACCGGCGTTTTTGATAAAGGCTTCCCAAATCTGTCGCTTTTTATCACTAAATTGTTTGGCTAACTCAATGTACATACCGTTTCCTCGTAACACAAATAATTTATTAATTAAATTATACATTTATACCGCTTAAAAGTAAAGAGAAAAGCATAAAATGGTTGCTTTTTTATAAATTGTGTTATATAATATTTGCAAATTGTTACTATAACTTTAAAGTTACGAAAGGAGTTATAATCGGCGTGAATATCCAAAAAATTGCGTCCTCGGGAACAATGGAATCGAGCGATGCTTACGTTGAGATTGAACCGGCAGAAAATGGCCTAACCGTTTGCGTTGAGTCTATTGTTGAAAAACAGTTTGGCAAGGCAATAAAAGCGGCGGTTTTGTCGGTTTTAGAAGAATTTAATGTAGAAAATGCAAAAGTAAGAATAGTAGATAGAGGTGCTCTTGAGTGTGTGATACGCGCAAGGGTGGAAACCGCTGTTTTGCGTGGCAAGGAGGCAAACAAATGAGAAGAAGTATGCTGTTTTTGCCCGGCAACAACCCCAATATGCTTATTAACGCGGCTTATTTGGGTGCCGATGCAATAATTTTCGATTTAGAAGATGCAGTTTCTCCTGCCGAAAAGGATGCCGCACGTATTTTGGTAAGAAACACCATTCGTTATATGGAGTTTGACAATCAAGAGATTATTGTTCGAATCAACTCAATTGATACCGACTTTTATAAGGCTGACCTTGATACAATTTTACCTCAAAAACCGGATATGATATTGTTGCCTAAAACTAATACACCCCAGGATGTTTTGGTTGTAGATGAATATATAACCAAACTTGAGAAAAAACTCGGGTTAGAAGAGGGCAGCGTAAGTGTGATGGCACTAATTGAAACGGCTTTAGGTGTCGAGAACGCTTATGCTATTGCATCTTGCTCAAAACGCATTAAGGCACTTTTCTTGGGTGCAGAAGACCTGACGGCAGACCTGCAATGCACTCGCACAAAAGAGGGCAAGGAAATCGAATATGCAAGAGCACGTGTTGTTGTGGCTGCTCGTGCGGCAGGCATAGAGGTTTACGATACGCCTTTTACCGACGTAAATGATGACCAAGGCATTGTGGAAGATACTGCGTTTGCAAAAAGCTTGGGCTTTAGCGGCAAGGCTTCAATTTCACCTCGTCACGTTGAGGTTATAAATAACGCATTTAGCCCCACACAAGCAGAGATTGATTATGCCTATGAGGTTATTGATGTAATAAACCTTGCAAAACAGCAAGGTAAAGGCGCAATATCTTTACGTGGCAAAATGATTGATGCGCCAATCGTTGCAAGAGCGAAAAGAACTATTTCGATGGCGCAAACTTTGGGAATGGGTAGGTCAAAAGAAAATGAATAAATTAGTAAAATCCATTCGTGAAGCCGTAAAACTCTCTGGTCTTAAAGACGGTATGACAGTTTCCTTCCATCATCATCTTCGCAACGGCGATTATGTGCTTAATATGGTTATGGAGGAAATTGCTAATCTTGGTATTAAGGATATTACCGTTAATGCAAGTTCGCTTTTTGATGTGCATAAACCTTTAATTACACACATCGAAAACAAGGTGGTAACAGGAATTTCTGCCGATTATATTTCTGCTGCTTTGGGCAAAAGTTTTTCCGAAGGCGTTTTAGAAAAACCGGTCGAGTTTAGAACCCACGGCGGTCGTCCTGCAGATATTGTTTCGGGTATAACACCCATTGATGTGGCGTTTATTGCAGCGCCAACAGCCGATAGTATGGGCAACTGCACCGGCAAAATCGGCAAATCTGCTTGCGGAAGTCTTGGTTATGCCTTTGCCGACGCTATGTGCGCTAAAAAGGTGGTAGTTATCACAGATAATTTGACCCAATGTCCGCTTGAAGATTACTCCATTTCGGGCGAATATGTTGACTATGTGTTGGAGGTTGATGCCATTGGCGACCCCAAGGGTATCGTTTCGGGCACAACAAGAATAACACGTGACCCCATAGGTCTGATTATGGCGGCACAGGCAGTAAAAGTTATTGAAGCATCGGGATTGTTGAAAGACGGTTTTTCTTTCCAAACAGGTGCGGGTGGCGCATCTTTGGCAGCGGCAAAATATCTTAAAGATGTTATGTTAAAGAAGAACATTGTCGGCAGTTTTGGACTGGGCGGCATAACAGGATATATGGTGGATATGCTTAACAGCGGTTGCTTTGAAAGTCTGATGGATGTTCAATGCTTTGATTTAACGGCGGTTGACTCTATAAAAAACAATCCTAAACATAAAGAGATTTCTGCAATACAGTATGCATCTCCCGATAATGCTGATGCAGCGGTTAATAAACTTGACGTGGTAATTCTTGGTGCAACCGAGATTGATACCAATTTCAATGTTAATGTCCATACCGACTCAAACGGTTATATTATGGGTGGTTCGGGCGGCCACAGTGATACTGCTGCAGGCTCAAAACTTTCTATGATAATAGCGCCTATGTTTAGAGCAAGGTTGCCGATTATTACCGACCGTGTTAATTGCATATCAACTCCGGGTAAGGATATTGATGTGTTGGTAACACAAGGCGGTATTGCCGTAAACCCCAAAAGAGAAGAATTGAGATATGCGCTCAAACAAGCAGGACTGCCTGTAATGGATATTGAAGAATTAAAACAAAAAACCGAACGTATTACGGGCAAACCTCAACCGTTGCCTAAGGGTGAGCGGGTTGTGGCAAACGTAATCGGTCGTAATGGAAATATTTTGGACAACATTTACAATGTTCCCAAAACAGATAAGTAAAGGAGAAATTATGCGCGAAATTAATGCAAAAATCATTACTGAAACAGTAAAAAAACTGTGCATTGAGGCAAACTGCCATCTTGGTAACGACATCAAAAAGTGTATTGCTGAGTCAGCGGCAAATGAGCCTTGGCCGGGTGCAAAAGAAATTCTGGACCACATTATTGAAAACTATAACATTGCCGACCAAAAGTGTCAGCCCATTTGTCAGGACACAGGCGTGGCTTGTGTTTTCTTAAAAATTGGTCAGGATGTGCATGTTGAAGGCGACATTACCGAAGCTGTGAACGAAGGTGTTCGTCAAGGCTATACCGAAGGATATTTGCGTAAAAGTGTTGTTGCTGACCCTCTTAACAGAGTAAACACAGGCGACAACACTCCGGCAATGATATACTATGAGCTCACAAAAGGCGATAAAATTGAAATTACAGTAGCGCCCAAGGGCTTTGGCAGTGAAAATATGAGCCAGATTGCAATGCTTCGTCCTTCTGACGGTTTGCAGGGCGTTAAGGATTTTGTAAAACGTGTTGTTGAACAGGCAGGACCCAACCCTTGTCCTCCCATTGTTGTCGGTGTGGGCATTGGCGGAACCTTTGATAAGGCAGCATACCTTGCAAAAAAAGCGTTAATTCGTCCGGTTGATAAACCAAACGAGAACGAATTTTATGCAAATTTAGAAAAAGAACTGTTAAGCGAAATTAATGCGCTTGGCATAGGACCGCAAGGCTTCGGCGGCAAAACGACCGCTCTTGCCGTCAATATTGAATATTTCCCGACACATATTGCGGGTTTGCCTGTTGCAGTTAATATAAACTGTCATGTTACAAGGCATAAAAAGGAGGTAATATAAAATGGCAATCAACATCACAACTCCCTTAAGCCGCGAAAAAGCAAGAGAATTAAAAGCCGGCGACAGTTGTCTTATTTCAGGTGTTATTTATACCGCTCGTGATGCTGCGCATAAGCGCCTTTGCGAGTTAATTGATGCCGACAAACCTCTTCCTTTAGATGTTAAAGATAGCATTATTTACTTTGTAGGTCCCACCCCTGCAAAACCCGGTCAAGCCATAGGCTCTGCAGGTCCTACAACCTCTTACCGTATGGATGCCTACAGTCCCGCCCTTATCGCACAGGGACAGACTGGTATGATAGGTAAAGGCAAAAGAGGACCAGAGGTTATTGAGGCAATGAAAAAGCACGGCGCAGTTTATTTTGGCGCAATAGGCGGCTGCGGCGCTTTGCTTAGCAAATGTATTAAAAAGGCTGAAGTTATAGCTTATGATGACCTTGGTGCTGAAGCAATCAGAAGACTCGAGGTGGAAAATTTTCCTGTTATCGTCATTATAGACAGCGAGGGTAACAATCTTTACGAAATTGGCAGAGAGGAATATCTGTCACAAAACAAATAAGTTTAAAATGCAGATGTTCGTAAATGTATCAATTTCTATTGGTTGGCGTATAACAAATTTGTCGGAGTAATAAAATGGGTAATATTTATAACATAAACACTGAGTTAGACGTTCCGATTTATCAGCAAATTGTGGACTGTGTTCGTGTTGCAATAAAAAAAGAAGAGCTTGTTTCGGGTCAACGCCTTCCTACCGTTCAACAGCTTACCGATGAACTAAAAATTGCCAGAGGCACCGTAAAACGTGCGTATGATGAATTAGAGCACATAGGCCTTATCGAAAAGGTCCAAGGCAGAGGTACCTTCGTAAGCTACCATGCGGATAACGGAGGAAATCGAAAAGAAAGGGCAATGGTGTCAATCGGCAAATTGCTTGATAATCTTGAAGAGATGAACTTTACTCCTCACGAGATTAACATTTTTATTAATCTAAAACTTAAAGAACGTTATGAAAAGCAGGCAAGCGTAAAGGTGGCGTTTGTTGAGTGTAATCCCGAAAATCTTTCGCAACTTTCAAACCAACTTCGCCATATCGGCGGGGTAGATTTGTACTCTTATTTGCTGGATAACATTAAGCAATATCCTTACAAACTCAGCGAAAATTTTGACCTTATTGTTACAACATCGGCACATGCCGAATATTTAGAGAGCGTTGTACCTGCTAAAAATTCCATAATCCGTACTGCGCTAAGACCGTCAACTCACGCCCTTTCGTGTATGATAAAGATTGCACAGGATAAGAATGTCGGCATTATAACCTATAGCAAACGCTTTGGCGAGTTGATGTATAACACCTGTAAAACATACGCTGAAGATGCAAATGTGCACCAACCGCTTGTGTGTTCTGACCAGGCTGATATAAAGGCTTATCTTAAAGGAAAAGACGTTATTCTGGTGCCCGAGTTGTATGAAAAACTTTTAAGTGCAAAAGCGGTAGAAATCATTAGTAAATTTGGTGGAGAGATTATTGATTGTCGCTACCAAATGGACGAGGGTTCACTGTTGTATTTAGAAACAAAAATTAAACGATTACTCGATGAAAAAACCTTATAATACTCCGCCCGGCATATACCGGGCGGTTTTTTAAAAATTCGGCTGTTTTATTGCTTGAAAGCATCAAATAAATCTTGACAAATGATATATACCGTAATATTATATAGTTATATAACAATTCTTTCCACGAGGTGCAGTTTATGGAAAATCAAAATAAAAAAATATTGGTCATGGGCGTTATCGGTGCAGACGTTCACGCCGTGGGAAATAGGATTTTACAACACGCTTTCACTCAAGCGGGTTTTGAGGTTGTAAATCTCGGCGTTATGGTTGCACAAGAAGAATATATTGCAGCCGCTATCGAATCGGGCGCAGATGCTATTGTAATTTCTTCGCTTTACGGTCAGGGAGAGCTTGACTGCCGCGGTATGCGCGAAAAATGTGATGAAGCAGGTCTTAAGGGCATCCCCTTGATTGTTGGCGGTAATATTGTTATCGGTAAACAAAAATTTGAAGATGTTGAACAACGTTTCAAAGCGATGGGCTTTGACCGTGCATTCCCTCCGGGAACAACCCCTGAAACCACCATTGAAGCTCTTAGAGAGCTTTTGCATATGGATGGAGAAAACTAATGAAAAATGTATTGTTAATTGATTTTGGCAGTACATATACAAAACTTACCGCAGTCGATGTAAAAAAAGAGCAAATTCTCGGCACCGCCGCCGCATATACAACCATAAATACAGATGTAAATGACGGCTTAAAAAATGGGCTTGAGATTCTTTTTGACAAAATCGGAAAAATTGATTTTGATGAAACCTACGCTTGTTCATCGGCAGCGGGAGGGCTTCGGATGGTTACGAGCGGCTTAGTGCCCGAGCTTACAGGTGAGGCTGCAAGACTTGCAAGTCTTGGTGCCGGCGCTAAGGTTGTAAAGGTTTATGCGTTTGAATTAACCGAGCACGACGCAAAGGAAATTTGTCAGTTAAATCCGGATATATTTTTGCTTGTCGGAGGAATTGACGGCGGCAATACTGAATGCATACTGCACAATGCTAAGGTGCTGTCGCAACTTAAACCGAAATTTCCAATTGTTATTGCGGGCAATCGTTCGGCAGCAAAAGAATGTGAAGAAATACTGAACGGTTGCGAAGTGTATGTGTGTCCCAACGTTATGCCAAAATTCGGCGAACTTAAAATTGAGCCTACACAAAAGCAGATAAGAGAAATTTTTCTCAACCGTATTATTCACGCAAAAGGGCTCAGCCGTGCGGCAGAAATTCTTTCCGATATTATGATGCCGACCCCGGCGGCTGTGTTAAAAGCTGTTAAATTGTTGGCAGACGGATGCCAGGATGAACAGGGCATAGGTGAGCTTGTTGCAGTAGATGTCGGAGGAGCAACAACCGATATATATTCAATAGCAGACGGAATGCCCGAACACATGAACACGGTTTACAAAGGTTTACCTGAGCCGTATGCAAAACGAACGGTTGAAGGTGACATCGGTATGCGTTATAGCATACAGGGCATAGTTGACGTTGCCTCCATAGATACCATATGTAATTTGTCGGGTCTTACAGAAAAAGCCGCCTCTGCTATGATAGAGGATTTAAAACTCAATCCCGATAAAATTCCAAACAATGATAAAGAAATGGAAAATCTTGATTTTGCACTTGCATCCTGTGCAGTCAAAGAGGCTGTAACAAGACATGCAGGAACAATTTCAGAATCATATACGCTTTTGGGTAAAGTGCTTGTTCAGGAGGGCAAAAATTTAACGGGTGTTAAAAACGTTGTCGTCACGGGTGGAAGTCTTATTCATTCTGATAAAATACCGTCCATAATTGCTAACGCGCTTTATTCTTTATCAAATCCGTCATCACTCAAACCTAAAAATGCAGATGTGTGGGCGGACAAAAGTTATATATTAGCCGCTATGGGATTGCTTTCAACGCATTATCCCAAAACCGCCCTTAAAATTATGAAAAAGGAGCTTGAACACTATGGACATTCAAAATAAGCGCATTTCTGACGGAGAATTCGAACAACTTCGTCAAGAAGTTCTCAATCAATGGCCTACAGGTAAAGACGTTAATTTAGAAGAGGCTATTGCTTATCACAAAGCAATGCCCGAAAGCAGAAACTTTTCTAAAAAGTTGCTTGATGCAAAGCGTAACAATCGTACGCTCATTCAGCCTCGCGCAGGTGTTCCTGTTGTTGAGGAGCATATTAAACTTATGCAATATTTAGAGGAGTTTGGAGAGGCAGATTTACTGCCCTCAACCATTGACAGCTACACTCGTCAAAACCGTTATGAAGAGGCTGAAAACGGCATTGTGGAGTCACTTCGTCTTGAACGTGCTATGCTTAACGGTTTTCCCGCTGTTAACCATGGTGTTGCAAAATGCCGACAGGTTATAGAGAGTGTTAATGTGCCTATGCAGGTTCGTCACGGCACTCCCGATGCAAGACTCCTTACAGAAATTACATACGCAGGCGGATTTACAAGTTATGAGGGTGGCGGTATATCTTATAACTTACCTTACTGCAAAAACATTCCTATGGAGCGCACCATTCGCGATTGGCAGTATGTTGACCGCCTTACAGGCTTGTATGAAGAAATGGGTGTTTCTATCAACCGTGAGCCTTACGGTCCCTTGACAGGCACTCTCGTTCCTCCTTGCATTTCTCATGCTGCTGCAATCATTGAAGCGTTACTTGCGGCAGAGCAGGGCGTTAAAAACATTACAGTAGGTTACGGTCAATGCGGCAACTTAGTACAAGACGTTGCAGCAATTCGCACCTTAGAAGAGCTCACAGACGAATATCTTGCAAAATACGGCTATAGCGACGTTCAGGTTACAACCGTTCTTCATCAGTGGATGGGCGGTTTCCCCGCAGACGAGGCAAAAGCTTTCGGCGTTATATCTTCGGGCAGCCTTATTGCAGCACTTTCAAAAGCTACCAAGGTTATTGTTAAAACACCTCACGAGGCTGTTGGCATACCCACTATGCAAGCAAATGCTCAAGGTTTGCGTTGTACAAAACAGGTTGTTAATATGCTTGCCGACCAAACCTTCCAAGATAAGCGTCTTGACCAAGAAAAAGAAATTATCAAACTTGAAACACGTGCTATTGTTGATAAGTGCTTCGAGCTTGGTAACGGTGATATCGCAGTCGGCGTTTGTCGCGGCGTTGAGGCAGGCGTGCTTGACGTTCCCTTTGCTCCTTGCAGATTTAATGCAGGTAAAATGTTGCCTTGCCGTGATAATGACGGTGCCGTTCGCATACTTGATATTGGTAACTTGCCTTTCTCAAAAGACCTTATCGATTTCCATAAATCAAAAATTGAAGAACGTGCAGCAGTTGAAAAACGTCAGGTTTCCTTCCAAATGGTTATTGATGATGTTTATTCAATCGGTAAAGGCCGCTTGGTTGGCCGCCCCAGATAATTAGGGTGAGCAATTAAACTCTAACCCGCCGCAAGAGCGGGATATTTCGGTGCTTTTCACCCAATTTGTTCTCGCAAGGCAATAGCCTTGCTTCATCAAAATTGAGCAAAAATCCCACAAAATCTTCTCGCTTTGCGGTCAAAGATTTTGAA
Source organism: Acutalibacteraceae bacterium (assembly GCA_045535505.1). Lineage (GTDB taxonomy): Bacteria > Bacillota > Clostridia > Oscillospirales > Acutalibacteraceae > CAKSST01. Next base: position 20,479 of record JAZSLU010000004.1, read on the forward strand.
AAGAGAATTTTAACAATTAATGAGCGAAAAAACACCTTTTTAAAACGGTGTTCAAGTTTGATTGCTCACCATAAGGAGAAATTGTGTTATGAAAATTATTGATGTTGTATGCTCCGCAGGTCGCACAGGTTTTTATTTTGATGATCAGCGTGCTATTAAACAAGGCGCAGGACACGACGGTGTATTTTACGTTGGAACTCCTGTAACCGAAGGCTTTCAGGCAGTGCGTCAGGCAGGCGAGTCTATTTCGGTAATGATTGTTCTTGAAGACGGTCAGGTTGCATTTGGCGACTGTGCTGCTGTTCAATATTCAGGTGCAGGCGGACGTGACCCCTTGTTCCTTGCTAAAGATTTTATTCCTGTTATTGAAAATTATATAAAACCCCAGCTTGTAGGCAAAAACGCCGACGATTTTCGTGCCTTGTGCGCTATGATGGAAGCCATCGAGGTTGATGGAAAGCGTTTACACACTGCAATCAGATACGGCGTATCACAAGCCATTTTGGATGCAGTTGCAAAAGCAAGCGGCAGAATGATGTGCGAGGTTGTTGCAGACGAATATGGCTGTACCATTTCAGACACTCCCATTCCTCTTTTCACACAGTCAGGTGACGACCGCTATAACAACGCAGACAAAATGATTATTAAAGGCGCTTCGGTGTTGCCCCACGCATTAATTAATAATGTCCAAACAAAGCTTGGTGAAAAAGGCGAAAAGTTGGAAGAGTATGTTGCTTGGTTGCGTGACCGAATTCTTAACAACCGTACCGACGACAGCTATATGCCGGTAATGCATATAGACGTTTACGGCACAATCGGCGCCGCTTTTGGCAACAATAACTACAAAGCAATGGCAGACTACATTCAAAAGCTCGGCGAGATAGCAAAACCCTTCAAGTTGAGAATTGAAGGTCCTATGGATTGTGACTGTGACAGAGAAACACAAATTGTTGCATTGGCAGGTCTTACAAAAGAACTCGATGAACGTGGCTGTGATGTTGAACTTGTTGCAGACGAATGGTGCAACACCTTAGAAGATATTAAACTGTTTGTTGATAACAAGGCGGGTCATATGGTTCAAATCAAAACACCTGACCTTGGCGGTATCAACAACACAATAGAGGCGGTTCTTTACTGTAAAGAAAACGGTGTCGGCGCTTATCAGGGCGGCACCTGTAACGAAACAGACCGCAGCGCACAAGTTTGCGTACATTGTGCAATGGCAACCAAACCCGTGCAGATATTGGCAAAACCGGGTATGGGCGTTGATGAAGGATATATGATTGTTTATAACGAAATGAATCGTATTTTGGCATTGCAAAACGCAAAAAGAAAATAAAAACAAAAATCGAGGTGAATTCACCTCGATTTTTTTATAGTTTTAAAATTTCTTTTCAAAATCCTCTTTATTATTTACAAAAGCAAATTTAACCTTTGTAGTTTCGCTCTCGTTCGGTTTTAAGGTTTTCAGCATATTCATCTTGCGCATTGCCTCTCTGCCGTCGGGAAGACTGTTGCCTGGCTCAAGACCGATAACATAGTCGCGCTTACCCATCATTTTCCATTCGGTAAAGCAGGGCAAAGTATCTTTTTTATAACTCATTACAAGACCGCAATCAAAACTGGGACTGTAGATACCGGCGTTTGCGAATCCGTCTTTTTCAATGGTATCAAAGTAATAACAACGCTCTTGATAATTGCTTTGGGGTTTTTCCATAATAAGAGCTGTATTGGTAAACTCAGCCGAGCTTTCGTTGCGGGGAGTAATCTTGGTGTTGGGAATTTTAACAATGCTGTTTTCTGTAACCAGAGGATACCCTAAGTTGCAATGGTAAAGGATAAGATAAGGCGTTTCGTTGTCACCTTGGTTTTCGGTAGTGTCAACAAGTTCAAAAGTGTTTTCGGTGTATGAGAACTTGTATGTTCTTGTTAGTACAAGTTTTCTGCCAAAAATAACAGCATCCTCAATTTTAAGTTTAATAGTAAGGGCTTGGTCTGTCTCATCAATGCAAAGTACACAAGCGGGAATGTGAGAAATATTGCCATGCAAGGGCAACTCTTCATCGCCGTCAACACAAGGTGAGCCAACCGTTGTAAGACCGCAGGTTGTAAAAAAGCCTGCAGTAAAAGATTTTAAAAATCCGATACCTTTGTCATCATAATAAGTGGGGGCAACGTAACCACAGGGTGAAAAATAAGCCATATTTTTACCCTCAAAAATAACACGGGAAAGATCACCTGCACGGTCAACCGAAATCCAGGCTTCAAGACCAAGACCGTTTCGCACATAAATAAAGTGCATACCGTCGCCCTTGCCGTTTTGTAATACATATTGCTCTGCACCGCGTACCTGTAAGGTGCTGCCAACATAGTTTTTCATAGTCTATCCTCCAAAAAATAAGTGTGCCATACCTTTTTAAAAAGTATAGCACACTTGTTTTAATATGACAATAAAAATTAAAGTTTGTTTATTTAATCTGTGTTCCCTCGGGTACCATATCGTCAACAAAAATTACCTTGCAACCGCAAGCATTGTTGGTTGCCGCAAGTAACATACCTTCGCTTTCAACCCCGGTAAGACGAGCGGGTTGCAGGTTTGCAACAACAATAATCTTTTTACCCTCAAGCTGTTCGGGCTTGTAGTAATCCTTAAGGCTTGAAACAATAACACGCTTGTCCTTGCCGTCAAATAAGGTTAATTTATAGTTGTTTCTGGCTTTTCTGATTTCCTGACATTTTAAAATTTTGCAAACACGCAGGTCAATAGTACCAAACTGCTCAATAGTAATGGTATCTTTAAAATCTTCAACAGGGTCGGGGTCGCCGTAAACCACTTGTTCTTCTTGTTCTTCCTCGGGAGCATTGGCTTTTTGCTCAAGCTCAATTTCCTCTTGAGTCTGGGGATGTGAAAAATCAAGTAAATGCAGATAATCTTCCTTGTTCAATGTATCAAGGAACAAATAAAGTCGAGGTCCTTGTTCTCTGCCTAACAGTAAGCGATAAACGCTCTTAAAGAAAGGCATCTGAATTTTTTTCTTTTCCTTGTCGTCAATTTCACCTTCGCGCACAGCCAAGGGGACAGCGTAAATCATTTCTTCCAGCTCTTCAAGCGAATAATCTTTTTCGCTTAAGTTTTTGTGCAACAAAGCAATTTCTGCTTTTTGTGTGTCGTCAAGTTGGTTGTAAGCTTCAAAATTACGCCAACCGCGCAAACGGTAAACCTGGTCGGGTGCGCAAACCTCAAGCCAATATTTTGCAAGGTCAAGACGGTCTTTAAACTGCTCGTAGGTGTAGGGAGTGCCGTTCTTTTCCAAAACGGTCTCTAAACGCTCAACGTCAAAGTTAACAACCGAACCAATCTGAACAAGCAGACTCATGGGAACAGGCTGTACTGTTCTGCCTTCAATAAGGCAAGAATCCATTATGTTTTTAATAAGGGTGTCGGCTTTGCCGTTGTTATAAGCGTTAAGCATACGGTCAAATTCGCCGTATTGACGCAAAATGCCGTCGTCAAAGCAAAAGTCAAACGCCTTCATAGGCTCGGTTTTTGCATACAGCCACAAAATGACTTCGGGCTGATAAATTTTGAGCAATGCTTCGGGGGTTAAGTTAAGACCGCTGGAACCCGACATCTTGCCGGTAGCGCCACGAATGCCTATAAACTCATAACCCTGGAAAATAGGAGGCTCAAACCCAAAAATTTCTTTAGAAACCTCTTTGCTGGTGTCGTAACTGCCGTTAACAGATGCGTGGTCTTTTCCGCCGGGTTCAAAGTCAACGCCCTCGTACATCCAACGCATAGGCCAGTCAACCTTCCAGTTAAGTTTGCAGTTGTGGTTGGTTTTAAAATCAAAACTCGCCTTATGGCCACATGCACATTCATACTCGGCAACAGTGTTATCATCGTTTATAGAAAGAATTTTTGTTGTGTCCTTGCCGCACTTGTCGCAATAAATGCTAACGGGGTAGAAGTTGTTGCGTTCTTCCTCGGTAGAATCTTGTGTTCTGTGGCGGTCAAGTACGTCGAAAATTTCTTTGCGCTTTGCAACGGCAAGCAAAATCTGCTCAGTATATTTGCCGCTGCGATACATATCAGCTTGATAGCGATAATCCATATCAATACCAAAAGCTTTAACAGATGCCAAAAACTCTTGCTCAAAATATTCGGCATAAGTCTTAGCATCGCTTTTATCACTAAAGGGATTGGGTACGTCAACATAAGGCATACCGATATACTGCTCCATATCATTGCGCACCTTAGAAACGTTTACGGGGATTTTGCGCAAACGGTCATACTCGTCCCAAGAAAAAAGCAACTTTGCTTTTTTGCCAAGACAACGCAAAGCTTGTACAACAAAATAACTTGTTGCAATATCACGAAAGTTACCGATGTGGATTGAGCCTGACGGGCTGATACCCGCAGCGCAAACATACTCTTCTTTATCGGGGTTGCGCTCAATAATTTTTTTTGCAATAGCTTCTGCCCAAGTTAACAAAATAAACACCTCAAATTAGTTGCTAAAAGCAATATTTCTACAATTATACATTTTATCACAGCCCACTTTAAAGTGTCAAGAGAATAAATAAAAAAGCAGAATTAATGTACGTCAACGTTACACTAATTCTGCTTTTTACATTTAGTTGCTTTTGGCTACCTTAACAATATCTGCTACACCGTCTAATATCATAGTAGGGCGATAAGCATATTCGTCAACCGTTTTAATATTAGAAATGCCCGAAAGCACCAAAACGGTTGACATACCGCTCTCTGTTCCGCAAACAATGTCTGTATCCATACGGTCACCAACCATAACTGCCTCGTCAGCATGGCAACCAAGCATTTTAAGACCTGTTCGCATCATAAGCGGATTGGGTTTGCCGCAAAAATAAGCTTTTTTGCCGGTCGCAATTTCAATGGGCGAAATTAAAGCGCGGCAGGCGGGGGCAATGCCGTTTTCAATGGGACCCGAAACGTCAGAGTTGGCACCGATAAGCTTGGCACCGCCAAGTACAAGATTGGTAGCTTTGGTTAATGTATCAAGATTGTATGATTTTGCCTCACCTATAACCACATAGTCGGGGTTGACGTCGTTCATAATGATACCTGCATCATAAAGTGCGTTTGTAAGACCTGCTTCACCCAACACATAAGCAGAACAACCGGGAGATTGGTTTTTCAAAAATTCAGCCGTTGCCAAAGCGCTTGTATAAAAATGGTGTTCAGGCACGTCAAGACCTATACGTTTTAGTTTTTGGTTTAACTCTTTTGGGGTATATCCGCTGTTGTTTGTCAAAAAAAGATATTCTTTGTTGTTTTGGTGTAACCACTCAATAAACTCTGCAACACCCGGCAAAATTTTGTTGCCGTGGTAGATAACACCGTCCATATCGCATATAAAGCCTTTTTTAGCGTTAAAATCAATTTTAGTCATTTTGGGGAAATCCCTCCTTATAAATCTATTATATATAATAAGCGCAAATTTTTAAAGAAAAATTTTTTTACAATAAAAAGTGCCGATATTAAATTTATCGGCACGAAAAAATTATTTTTTGCAACAGTTTTGCTTAATTTTTGTAACGCACTCTTGTGCGTGTGGACAACCAACACATTTACAGCCTTTCTTTTTAGATTTATAAACGTAAAAGGCTGCAAGCGATAAAATTATAACAAGCAAACCAATAATTATTACATTTTCCATAAATAAAACGTCCTTTAATATAATTTGCAATTTTTCCTGTCGGTTCGCAAAATTAAAAGAGCAATCAACAATGCCATTGCCAAAACAGCAATCAGTCCGGGCAAAAACGCTGTGCCAACCGTTTTTGTTGCAATAATCGTTCCAATTTGATACACAAAGAAAGCAATGGTATATCCAACTGCCAACTGTAAGGCAATACCGCCCCAAAACCACTTTGCGCTCTTCATTTCGGCGCTCATGGCACCAATGGCCGCAAAGCAGGGAGGAGAATATAGGTTAAACATCAAATAGGCAAGTGCGGATGCCTTTGTCAGTTGCATAACCGCAGCAACCTCAGCCACTCCGCCCATCAAAGCCAACTCATCAACATTAATAAAGTTTGTTATGGCAAAGCAAACCGCCAAGGTGCCAACAACGTTTTCTTTTGCAATAAATCCTGTAATGGCGGCGGCAGCCAACTGCCACGAAAGCACGCCGACAATAGGTACAAGCAAATAAGCAAAAGGTCTTGCAACCGATGCTAAAATAGAAGCATTAGCGCTGTTTGTAACTGTAAAACTCCAGTCAAAAGACTGCATAACTTGTACTGCTGTGTTACAAATTAAAATAATGGTTGTGGCCTTTACTATGTAAGACCAGCCTCTACTGCACATTGACTTAAAAGCGCCAATAAAAGAAGGTACTTTATATTCGGGCATTTCTATAATGAAATAAGACTTTTTTCTGTGGCAACCTGTAATGCCGTTAACAAGCAAAGCGCCTATAATAATAAGTGCTATACCGCAAAGATACATCAAGGTGCTTACCCAACCCGCATTGTCAAAGAAAACACCTGCAAAAAGAGAGATTACAGGAATTTTAGCGCCGCAGGGCATAAAGGGTGCAAGCATTGCGGTGGCTCTGCGCTCACGCTCGTTTTTAATAGTTCTACTTGCCATAATACCCGGTACGGCACAGCCAACCGTAATAACAAATGGAATAACCGATTTGCCTGAAAGACCCACTTTTTTAAATATGGGGTCAAGCACTACGGCAACGCGCGACATATAACCGCAGTCCTCTAAGAGAGCAATAAGAAAATACATTACCATAACCAGCGGTAAAAAGCCAATAACGGCAATAACACCGCCTAAAACACCATCAACAAGCAACGCATAAAGTAATGGGTTAGCATTTTGCAGCAGGCCACCAATAAAGTTCTGAAAGGTTTCAAGCAAACCTACAAGCAAATCTGCAATAGGGGTGCCCACCCAAACTTGAGAAATTTGGAACACAAGGAACATAACAACAGCAAAAATGGGTATGCCCAACCATCTGCTTGTAAGCACGGTATCAATTTTGTCACCTATATTGCGTTCGCGTGTTAAAACTTTTCTTGATTCAACCTCTTTAACAAGACGGTTTACAAAGGCAAAACGTTTGCGGTCCTCAGCTTCAACAGCCCTTTTATCTGTCATATCAATTTTTGACTGAGTATAGGGCGCTTGTTGTACCTTGCCCACCTGAGCAACAGCACTTTCAATAATAGCCTTTAATCCATCGGCACAGGTTGAAACCGTTTCGACAACGGGGCAAGAAAGCAAATAAGACAACTTGTCTTTATCAATTAAAGTTTGCTTTTTTTGGTTAATGTCGCTTTTGTTAAGGGCAACAACCATAGGTATGCCAAGCTCTAAAAGCTGGGTTGTAAAAAACAAACTGCGGCTGAGATTGGTTGCATCCACAATGTTGATGATAACGTCAAGATTTTCCTTTTGAATAAAATCTCTTGTAACGCTCTCTTCAGATGTGAAAGGTGACATAGAATATGCGCCGGGCAGGTCAACCGCAACAATTTTTTTATTGCTTGGATTATATGCCTTTTTAATGTTGTGTTCTTTGGTGTCAACAGTAACACCCGCCCAGTTACCAACCTTTTCATTAGAGCCGGTAAGAGCATTAAACATTGTTGTTTTACCACTGTTGGGGTTGCCTGTTAAAGCTATTTTCATAAGAAAACTCCTTGATTTTGGTGATGACAGTATAGTTGGCTAACCATAGTATATTAAAACTATTCAATATCAATAGAGGTCGCCAACTGTTTGTCAATGCTGTAACGGCTGTCCTTTATTGAAACAACGCAGGTTTTAGTCTTTTTTGATACTACGGTAATCGGTTCTCCTGCATAGCACCCTAAGGAGAACAAAAAAGCATCAAGTTCGGGGTCTTGGGTATTAATTTTTGCTATGATATATTCTTTGCCAAGCTCGGCAGAAAACAAGTTCATAATACATCCGTCCTCAGTTAGTCGCGGCTAACTGCCACGCATATAAAATAGATTAGCCTTTGCTAACCACAACTGATATATTATCACCGCAAATTTAATTTGTCAATACTTTTGTGGCAATTTTTGTATATTTTATTGTTGGCAGAAAGATGGTTGAATTTTAAATGTTTTTGTTGTACAATTAATATGTAAATAAAAAAATCAAGTTTAATATTTTATATTCTCATAGGGGGTAAAGTCCGATGCAAATGCAAGAATCTGCAGAAATGTATCTTGAAACAATATACCTTCTTATCGAAAAAAAAGGAGAGGTTCGCAGCATTGATGTTGCGGAATATATGGGCTATTCAAAACCCAGCGTATCCCGTGCAGTCGGCCTTTTGAAAAAAGGCGGATATATAACAATGGCTCAGGACGGATATTTGTCTTTGACCGAGCAGGGTCGTATTGCCGCAAATAAGATTTTTGAGCGTCATACTATATTGTCGCAGTTTTTAATGCGTTTCGGCGTTTCAAGTGAAATGGCTTCAAAAGATGCCTGCAAAATTGAACACGTTATAAGTGACGAAACAATTTCGGCAATCAAAAAATTTATGGAAAAATAAGCAATAAAAACCGCAAGTTCTGCGGTTTTTGTTTTAAGGAGAAATGTTATGAAAATTGCAGTTATTACAGGCGCATCAAGCGGAATGGGTAAAGAGTTTGTAAAAAGGCTTTGTCAAACACAAACCTTTGATGAAGTCTGGCTTATAGCAAGAAGAAAAGAAAGGTTAGACCAACTTGCAAAAGAAATTAACCTTCCCGCACGCGTTGTCCCGCTTGATTTAACAAAACAGTCATCCTTTGATGAATATGAAGCCTTGTTAAAAGAACATAATCCCAATATTTCGGTGCTTATAAACGCAAGCGGTTACGGCAAGTTTGAAGCCTTTGAAAATATAAAACTCAGCGAGCAACTTGAGATGATTGATCTAAACGATAAAGCGCTTGTCGCAATTACCTATTTGAGTCTGCCTTATATGCAAAAGGGAAGCGAGGTTTATCAAATCGGCTCGCTTTCATCGTTTCAGCCTGTGCCTTATATCAGTGTTTACGGCGCTACAAAGGCGTTTGTGCTTTCCTTTACAAGAGCCGTTAATGCAGAACTGCGTCATAGCGGTATAAAAATGATGGCGGTTTGTCCCGGCTGGGTTAAAACTGAATTTTTTGACAGAGCCGTAACGGATGAGTCTGTTATAACCTATTACAATAAATATTTCACAGCCGAGCAGGTGGTAACAAGAGCGCTTAAAGATATGAAAAAAGGTAAAGATGTTTCGGTTGTCGGACCGTCAATCCGTGCACAAGTGCTGCTGACAAAATTTTTACCCCACCGCCTTGTAATGAAAATCTGGCTCAAACAGCAAAAGAAAAAATAAAAAAAGACGGTTTAGAGTCGTACTCTAAAGGACAGTAAAAAAGGAAGCGCGAAAATTTCGTGCTTCCTTTTCATTTTGTCTTATACCATAACAAGCAGGACATTTAGGCGCCTAAATGTCACTTGTTAGGAGAACCTAAAACCCTTTATATATAAAAACGTTATTTGTCTTTGCTGATTTCTTCAAGATAACCGGCTGTAATAACGCCAGATGGTAGTGCAATTATCGCAATACCAAAAGCCGAAGAAATCATTGTGACAATTCTGCCAATTGTTGTTATTGGATAAATATCACCATAACCAACAGTTGTTAGGGAGATGGTTGCCCAATAAATCGCATCAAAAAATGTTTCAAATGATTCGGGTTCAACATTATATATTACAAGCGCAGAAATTAAGATGTAAGCAACTGCCATCGTTGCAACTGCAGACAAAACCTTTTTTTGCTTTCTGAACACATTTGTTATGATATCAAAACTTTTCGAATATCTCAAAAATTTAAAAGCACGTAACACTTTTAATGTTCGCAACAATCTAAATAGCTTTAACAATCTAAAACTACTGTTCAAAATGGTTATAGATGGTAATATTGAAATTAAATCAATAACCGCCATTGGTGTAATTGGATATACAAAGAAGGAAATCACTGATTTTTTTAGTTTATAGTCAGCGGTTATTAAACGCAAAAAATAATCTAAAATAAATATGGTTACAGTTATGTAATCAATCCACTGAAAAATACTATTTGTTTCCTTAAAGGCAAGTGGAGCAACACTTACAACAATAGCTACCATCATTATAAAATCATAAACATTGCTTAACTTACTATCGTTTTCTGCTGACTCAATTATTGAAAATAATTTCTTTCTCATAATTCATACCTTTTTATTTCGATTTTATCGTTTTAAGTGAAGAAATCAACATTCTGCGGATCGCACCACATTCATTTTGAACATCCTTATAAACTTCTTCAGTCATACAACCTGTCTCAAAAAGAAGTTCTAGCCAATATTCCGTTTCATAGCACTCTTTTTGAGCAATCTCAAGTTTTGAAATAAAATCTTTTGTTCCTTGAGCATATTGGGCTTCGTGTAGGTTTGCTCCAATAGAGGTCGCTGAGCGGAGCAACTGATTTATTAAAGCGGATTCTTTGTGGTTTATTTTCATATCGCGGCAAAGAAAAACGATTTTCTTTGCAAACTCTTTTGCTTTATCTCTTAAAATACTATCAGCCAACATTATCACCTCTAAATTTATTATACATAAAAACCGATAGTCTTTCAAGTTATATTCCGACTTTGTCGGAGTGATATTATTGCCTTATGGCAATAGTGTTATTGAAACCTTGCAGTTTCAGTGGTATTTTATTCGCCTATAACTGCCGAAAGCAATATCACTTGGACTTTAGTCCAAATATCACTGCGAAGTAATAGAACTCGCCGTTAGGCGAATAAAACTGGCGTTGTATCCTTACGGGTACAACGCCTTAAAACCGTCTTTTTTATTTTATTGCTCTTGCGGCACTTTGTCCCGCAAGCATTGCGCTTGCCCATGCAAACGATAAATTGTATCCGCCGCAGTCGCCGCATACGTCCAAAATTTCTCCCGCAAGATATAAACCGCTTTGTTTTTTAGATTCAAAGGTAGCGCAGTTAATCTCACTTGTGCTTATGCCGCCCAAGGTTGCTTGTGCGTTGTTGTGACCGCAATCTCCTGTAACTTTAAAACTAAAGTTTTTAATTGTTTGGGCTATACGCATAGCCTCTTTTTGTGTAATTTTCTGGCTTAAATCTTGTAAGCTTAAGCCCTGCTCTTTAATAATAACCTGTGAGAGCCGCTTGTTAAGCATACCTGTAAAAAATTCCGATAACGGACGAGAGCAAAATCTCTTTGCACGTTCAAAAATAATATTAGCAAGGTCGTGGGTTTCTATATTACTCATCAAATCCAGACAAATTGTGCTGTTTTCTCTTGCAACGCTCGAAAGCTGTAAAATAGGGGGACCTGAAAGTCCGTAATCACAAAACAAAACCTCACCAAATTCGCATCTTACGGTTTCGCCGTTTATAACGGCACTTGCAAGACAGTCAACCTTAATGCCTTTAAGTTGCTTTACAATTCGGTTTTCGGTTTTAAGCTGAACAATAGAAGGCAATAACGGCGTCTTTGTGTGTTTGGCATCCATTGCCATTTTGTAACCGCTGCCGTCGCAACCAAGTTTTACGCCTGAGGCAAGACCACCGGTGCAAAGAATTATCTTTTTGGCTTTTATTTTTTCATTATCGGTGTAAAGCTCAAAAATATCGCCTGACTTTTTAAAACCGTTAATCTTAACACCGCAACAAAGGGTTACGCCAAGTGTGTCACATTCAAACCTTAAAACATCGCTGACAGATGCCGCCTGTAAGGATGCGGGATACTGTCTGCCATCGGCTTCGGTAAAAAAGGGGACACCTAAATCTTCAAAAAAATCAACAATATCTTTATGGGTGACCGTTTTAAAAACATTTTCAACAAAGGTAAGGTTTTTTGAGTGAAATTTGTCTGCGGCAAGGTTTTTGTTTGTAATATTGCATCTGCCGTTACCTGTTACGGCAATTTTTTTGCCAACGCGGTCCAGCTGCTCAAAAACAGATATTTTTAATGTTTTGTTTTGCCTTGCGGCACATATTGCGGCCGAGAGTCCTGCCGCACCGCCGCCAATAATGGCAATATCCAACATAAAAACCTTCTCCTTTATATATAGTTGCGGTCAACGTTAACAACGCATCTATAGGTGATGTCAATCTGCTTTACAATGCCGTTAATTTTGTCAATAAGTTCACCGTCGTCTATTTCAAAATCTGACGGAATAACAACGTCAAAAATAAGATTTGTGCAGTTATCACCTTTTTTGGTCATGCGAAAATCATGTATTGAGATACCGTTATTTATGCTTTTAAGCATATATTCAAGTTTTTGTCTTGTACTGGTTAAAACCTCATTGTCGGTATCAATAGGGTCCATATGAATAACAAGTTCAACCGAAAGTTTTTCGGCAACAAGGCGTTCGCAAAGGTCAATCTGCTCATGGCAGTAAACAATATTTTTGTTTTGGGAAATTTCAACGTGAACAGATGCAAAGCATCTTCCCGGACCATAGTTGTGCACAATTAAGTCGTGCATATCCTCAAATACATCAAAAGACATAATGATGCTTTGAATGTCGTCAATAAGGCTCTGTTCGGGCTTTTGGCCAAGCAATGGGTCAAGCGCTTCTCGGCTTAAGCTAAAGCCCGAGTAAAGAATAAATGCCGAAACCGCAATACTTATGTATGGGTCAAGGTTAATATCAAAATAATATTGCACAACCATACCCGCCATTATTGCAAGAGTGGTTATAACGTCATTTATACTGTCTTTTGCGGTGGCAAAAAGCAGACAGGAATCGATTGTTTTAGAAAGTTTACGGTTGAACAAAAACATCCAAAATTTAATCAAGACAGAAATGCCCAGAACAGCAAATGTCAAAACAGAAATTTGCAAATTACTCGGATTAAAAATTTTCCCTACAGAAGATTTTAACAACTCAAAACCGACAAGAACAATTAAAACAGCCACAATAAAAGTTGTCATATACTCAATTCTTCTGTGTCCAAAGGGATGTTCTTTGTCGGCGGGTTTACTTGCCAGTTTAACGCCAATAAGCGCCGCAACCGAAGAGCCCATATCAGACAGGTTGTTAAAAGCATCGGCAATAACCGAAATGCTACCCGAAAGTGCACCCGCAATAAGTTTAATTATAAACAATAAAAAGTTGCAAAAAATTCCTGTGATACTGCCAAGCATACCGTAAGCAAACCGCACTTCTTGGTTTTTTGTATCATGGCTGTTTTCAACAAACAACTTAATAAGTAAATTTGTCATTTATTTACCAAACTTTCCTGTTTTAGAAAATTTAGAGCCGCTTAAAGCGTTGCAAGATAAAAGGTTTACGTCAACGGTGTGCATCAAAGCGCTTTGTGTGCGTTTTCTTTTGTAGGCAACCTCAATAAGCTTGTCAAGCATCTCGCTGTATTTCATATTGGTTGCTTCCCACAAATAAAATGCGAGAGAGCCGGGGATGGTATTGGCTTCGTTAATATAAATTTCACCGCTTTTTGTGTCCAAAAGGAAGTCGATACGGCATACACCTGCCGCACCCATTGCCTTGAAAGCATCACAGGCGATTGCACGGATTTTATCTCTTGTTGCATCGTCAATGTCGGCAGGCAATTTTCGTGCAAGTGATGCCATGCCTTTAGACTTTGAGCCGGAGGTATATTTGTCGTCGTAAGAAAGAATGTCACCCGACATTGCGGGTGCTTCGCAAACCGAAGCCTTGCAGTCATCACAGTCGCCCAAAACCGAGCAGTTAATTTCTTTCAGGTTTTGAACGGCCTTCTCAATAAGCACTCGGTCGGCAAAAGAAAAAGCAAGGTCACAAGCGTTTATAAGTTCGCTTTGGTCGTTGGCTTTAGAAATACCAACGCTTGAGCCCAAGTTTACAGGCTTTACAATAACAGGAAAACCAATGTTGTTTTCTATGTTGCAAAGTGCATCTTTAGCAGCCTGCGCATATTCGCGAGCGGTTAATTCAATGCAAGGTAAAACAGGCAACCCTTTAGCCGCCATAACCTTTTTGAAAACTGCTTTATCCATACCAACGGCAGAACTGAGTACGTTCGGACCTGCATAAGCCAAATTAAGCAGTTCGAAAAAGCCTTGCAAGGCGCCGTCTTCACAGTTTGTGCCATGCACAGCGGGGATAGCAACGTCAAGTTCAATTTGATTTTTCTCTATAAAACCACGTTTTTTTGCAAATTTCATAACGGCTTTTCCGTCTTCAGATAATATTGCAACCTTTTTTGCTGTCTTGCACAGCTTGTCAAGATCTTTGTAGTTGTCTATGTCAAACAAAACGTCGCCCGAATAAAAGGTGCCGTCTTTTGCAATGTAAACCGGAATAACGTTGTATTTTTCTCTGTCAAGGCTCATCATAGCCTGAACGCCGGTAATAACCGAAACTTCATGCTCAACCGAGCGTCCTCCAAAGAAAACTGCGGTATTAATTTTCAAGAAAACCACTCCTAATTTAAATAGTTATCGGGCAGGTCGTTTTCAATTAAAACGACGGTATTACTATCTGCAAGATTTTTATAAATTTCTGCCGCTTCGGCAAAGCTTTGTGCGATAAATAAATTGTTTGTATCAAAGTCGGTTTGCTTTATGGCAGGTTCCATTAAAGCGGCACGCTTTTTACCAACCAAAATAATAAAATCGCAAACCTTTGCGGCGGCATTTGCCAAAGCCGCATTATACTCCAGTTCTTTTTCACCCAATTCAACAAGACCTGGGGTTATAATAACCTTTTTCATTCCATCAAAGCAAGAAAGCACGTTAACAGCCTCAAGACAACCCTCAGGGTTGGCGTTGTATGCGTCGTCAATCATAATTGACCCTGCAATATAAGGCTTTGTTTCAAGGCGGTGAGTAGCGGGTTTAATTCTTGCGGCGCCAAAAGCAATGTCGCTATCACTGACACCTATCATAACAGCCGCACCAACACCTGCCGTAATATTAAGTACGTTATATTTGCCAAGCAACCTGGTACGCAAATTAATTTGACCGTTCTTATGCACCACTGTGAAGGTGCTGCCAAAGCGGTCAATCTTTATATCTTTAGCATAAAAATCGCAATCTTCGGTTGTTCCGTATGATAAAATATTTGCGCCTTTTGCACGTTTTCTTGCCGGTGCGCTGTCAAAGTTTACAAGCACAAAACCATCTTTGTTTTGGCAATAATCAGCCAGTTCAAACTTGGTGTTGGCGACGTTTTCTAAGGTCTTAAATGTTTCAAGATGCTGTTCGCCAACCGATGTTATAACGGCAAAAGATGGGTTTGCAATTTTGCAAAGCTCTTTTATATCTCCTTTGTTTTTTGCGCCCATTTCGCATACAAAAACCTGTGTGTCACGCTTCAAATGTTCACGTACTGTCCTTACAACACCCATAGGTGTATTAAAACTTTGAGGTGTAGCCAAAACATTATATTTTTGACAAAGCAACTCGCTCAAAATTTGCTTAACGCTTGTTTTGCCATAACTGCCCGTAACACCAATCGTTTTTAAATTTTTTGAACTTTTTAAAATCTTTTTAGCATCGTTTATATAGTGTTTTGCAATCAGTTTTTCAATGGGGGCGGTAAGTGCCCACAAAACCAAAGTGAAGAGGGGGTTGCAAAAACAAAATGCAATAATTACGTAAACAAAAACCGTTCTGTCAAAAACAAAGCCTAAAACACAAAAAGCAAGTAAAAAAACAATTCCAACTGCAAAAAATCGTTTTATACGTGCTGTAAAAACAAGCGGTTTTATGGCATTTTTTTGTTCTTTTTTGTTAGTTGATGCCTTAATAAATAAAGCAAAAACCGCCAAAACAAACGCCCATATAAATTGGTTAAACACAGAAAAAACAACCGCCAAAACAAGTGCGGCGGCATTGGCAATAAAGCCACGCTTAAAATTGGCTTTAAGCCATCTTAAATAACGTGACGGAAAGTAAGAATTTTGTTGAAGCATGTGTGCGTTGTGTACAAGCGAAAAAATTGCTCCCGTACTAAAACACAAAGAACATAAAAGCAAAAACAAATTCACACTAAACTCCTTTTTCACTTAAAAAACTGTCTAAAATCGCACTGGTTTGAAAAGGCTGCTCCAGAAAACTAAAATGTCCTGCGCCTTTTATAATACAAAGACCGCAATCTAAAATGAGTTTTTCCATTTTTTTTGCATTTTCAATGGGCGTGTCGGTGTCGTTTTCACCCCAAATGAGTAATGTGGGCGCCGAAATTTCGGGCATAAGATGACAAATGTCGGTGTTAACGACGTTTACCATCGTTTTTCTCAAAATTGGATTGGCTGCGGCGTAGTCTGCTGAGCCAAACTTGCTTTGCAGTGCGTTCAGCGCATCACCGCTGAAGTTTTTTATGATTGGCGCACATAAAACCTTTTTGCACAGTTTAAAGGTTTTAATTTTAATGCGAGTTTTAAGCGGTTTTTTACCCACAACGCCAGCACTGCCAAAGAGCACAATCTTTTTAGGGTCAATTAATTTTGAGCCCGCCATATACAAAATAACCCTGCCACCGTGAGAATGACCTGTAAAAATATCAACCTCAAGACCAAGTTTTTGTATAAATTTTAAAACAAAATCAGAATAATCGGCAACAGTCCAGGGTGTGCGCATGACCTCACTTTGACCGCAACCAGGAAAATCGGGTGCAACAAAATGAAAACGGTCGCAAAAGCGGTCAATAATACCGCAAAACAAATCGGCTCTAGAGCCCCAACCGTGTAACATTAAAACGGTGGGACCGCAACCTTTGTCTATGTAGTTTATCTTAATACCGTCAATTTCGCAAAATGCCATTTGTGAGTCACCTTAAATTAGTATATGCTATTTGTTTTTAAAAAGCTCTTTATAATTGTTAATTGCGTTTTGAATAATGAATTTTGCTTCATTGACACCTTGAACTTCCTTAACGGCAGTTTCTTTGCCCTCAAGTTCTTTATAAACTTGGAAGAAGTGGGTCATCTCTTGGAATATATGGGGAGGAAGTTGAGAGATATCTTTATAAGAGTTATAGGTCGGGTCGTTAAAAGGTATAGCAATAATTTTTTCGTCACGACGGCCCGAGTCAATCATAGAAATGATGCCGATAGGATAGCATCTTACCGTGGTCATCGGGTGCATAGGCTCAGAGCAAAGCACCAAAACGTCAAGCGGGTCAAGGTCGTCTGCATAGGTTAGAGGAATAAATCCGTAGTTTGCAGGATAGTGGGTAGAGGTGTAAAGAATTCGGTCTAAAATAAGCAGACCGGTATCTTTATCAAGTTCATATTTACAACGGCTACCTTTAGAAATCTCAATGACGGCAATAAAATCGTCACAATTGATTCTTTCTTCATTCATATTGTGCCAAATTGACATAGCGTTCGCACCGCCTTGTTTAAAATATTATTCTTAATTATCTCACAAGTTGCGTTCTGTGTCAATAAAATAAGCAGAATAAATAAATGGCACAGTATATATTTATATATTATAACACTTTCTTGTTGAATTAAGTAAATGTGCGTGTTATAATACTTTGATGAATAGTAGGCTTTTGTAATGTTTAGTAATGCCACCTTGTTTTTAGAAAAAACAGTTTCAATTTTGTGGGGACCTGCAACGGTTATTTTGTTTTTGGCTGTCGGTTTTTACTTTTTTGTGGGAACAAACTTTGTACAACTGTTTTGTGTAAGGCAATGGCTTTTTCGGCCGCTCAAAACTCTGCTTGGCAAACATACAAAAAACAAGGGTGCGCTTTGTACCGTGCTTGGAGCAACGGCGGGCACAGGCAACATTGTCGGTGTTGCGGCGGCGCTGGGTGTAGGCGGCGCAGGTGCTGTTTTTTGGATGTGGGTTTCGGCTTTTTTCGGAATGTCGCTTGGCTTTGCAGAAAATCTGCTCGGCGTTTTGTATCGAAAACAAAATAAAAATGGTAAATACATCGGCGGTGCATCACTCTACATACAAAAGGGTTTAAAATCAAAAAAACTGGCAACTCTTTATAATATTTCGTGCGCTTTGGCAGCGTTCGGTGTCGGCAACTTAACACAAGGCAATTCTCTTGCGGGCGGTATAGCCGCTGTTGCCCAGGATATGAATGTGGGGTTTAGTAATAAAACGGCTCTTTTAGTAGGAGTAATTGTTGCCGCTTTGGCTTGCCCTGTAATAATAGGCGGCAAGGATAGCATTTCAAAAATTGCCGAGCGCATTGTTCCTTTTGCAGTTGTGCTGTTTTTGGTGTTTTCAATAATTCTTATTGGCATCAATGCCAAAAATATTATTCCGTCAATAAAATTAATATTCAAGGATGCTTTTTGTTTTTCGTCTGCTGCGGGCGGTGTTGCAGGTGTGCTTGTGTCGTCGGCAATACGTACAGGGCTTTCGCGTGGGCTTTTCTCGCATGAGGCAGGTATGGGCACTTCTGTGGGTGTTCATTCAGCACAATGTGATACGCCGTTGCAAGCGGGTTTCTTAAGTATGTTTGAAGTTTTTGCCGATACCATTGTGATATGCACTTTGACTGCACTGGTGATATTAACAAGCGGTGTTTTTACAAAAACACAAAATATGGATGCGCCCCTTTTAGTGTCGGCGGCATTTTCTCAAATGCTTGGCAAAATGGGCGGTGCTTTTGTTGCGGTGATGCTTTTTGTGTTTGCCTTTTCAACAATACTCGGTTGGGGATGCTTCGGGCAAGAAGCGTTAAAAAGTGTTTCAAAAAAAGCCGTTTTGCCATACAAGTTGGTTTATATAGCGGCAATACCTTTTGGGTGTGTAGTGCAGATGAAATTCTGCTGGTATTTATCAGATGTTTTAAATTGGGTTATGGCAATATTAAACGTTTTTGCGATAACTTTGCTTTCAAAAGAGGTTTTCAAGGAAAGGAAAATAAAAAATTATGGGACAAAAAAGGGTGGCGGCAATACATGATATTTCTTGCTTCGGTAAGTGTTCACTTACTGTGGCTTTACCTGTCATTTCCGCCGCAGGAATAGAAACTGCGGTCATTCCCACTGCGGTACTTTCCACCCACACGGCAGACATTTTTAAAAATTTTACATTCCGTGATTTGACGAGTGATTTACTTGCAATAGCACAGCATTGGAAAAGTATAGGAATTCACTTTGATGCAATTTATACGGGCTATTTGGGTTCGCTTGAGCAGGTTGATATCGTTGCACAGATGATTGACCTTATAAAATCACCCGATACCAAGGTTATTGTTGATCCCGTTATGGCAGACCACGGCAAACTTTATACTTGTTTTAGTCAAGAGCACCCAAAAGCAATGGCTCGTCTTTGTGCAAAAGCTGATGTTATAACTCCCAATATGACCGAAGCGGCATTTTTGCTTTCACGTTCCCACAAAGACGGACCGTACAGCAGGGAGTATTGCGAAGACCTCGCAAAAACACTATGTTCTCAGCTTGGCGCAAAAAGCGCAGTTGTAACCGGTGTTTACTTTAACGATAAAAAATTAGGTGCAGTTTGCTTTGACGGTCAAAGTACAGAGTTTGTTGTGAATGACCGCATCGAAAAACTTTATCACGGCACGGGGGATGTTTTCTCAAGCGCTCTTGTGGCGGCATTGACAAAAGGCAAAAGGTTAAAAGAAGCAACCAAAATTGCTGTTGATTTCACATGTGCGTCAATAGAGCGCACTATAAAAGAAAATCCAAAGCGAGAATATGGTGTAAACTTTGAGGGTGAGTTGCCTTTGCTTAGCCAAAGCATTTAAATCCGAACCAGCCTTAAAGGGCTGACTTTCGGCGTCTTTTGGCTCATTGGCGCACATAGGCTGACGGATTTGCGAGTATTTTAACAAAGCCACAGCGTAAAATCCTTGTTTGAAAATCTGATTCGGGTTTGAATGCTTTGGCTATAGAAAAGTTAGGTATTTGATATGGACGCATTTTATGAAAGAACACAAAGTGTGCTCGGCAAAGAAAATTTAGAACGCATCAAAACCGTAAAGGTTGCTGTTGTAGGACTTGGCGGTGTCGGCTCTTATGCGGCGGAAGCCCTTGCACGTTGCGGTGTCGGCTCTTTAGTGCTTATAGACGGTGACAAGGTTGCAAAAAGTAATATAAACCGCCAACTTTATGCCTTGCAAAGCACGTTGGGTAAAAACAAAACCGACGTTGCAAAAGAGCGCATAGCCGATATCAATCCAAATGCTTCGGTTACAGCCTATAGTGAGTTTTTGAATGAAGAAAATATAGAAAAGTTTTCACTTGCCGATTGCAACTATATTGTTGACTGTATAGATAGCGTTGCAAGTAAGGTGTCGATTATTGAATTCGCAAAACGCAATAATATCCCCATAATAAGCTGTATGGGTACAGGTAATAAACTTAATCCCGAAATGCTTTGTGTAGCGGATATTGGCAAAACCACTGTATGTCCGCTGGCAAAATCGGTGCGTTATGCATTAAGGCAAAAGGGCATTCAAAAAGGTGTTAAAACAGTTTTCTCTACCGAACAGCCAATTGAAAATGAGGACGGTCACATTGGCAGCGTGTCCTTTGTTCCGTCATCTGCAGGATTGCTTATGGCGTCGGTTGTTATAAAAGACTTGGCTTTTATTGAACACAACTCTTAAACAAGGAGGAAAACCGCAAATGTCAAATTCACAGCCGCTTGGTATATTTGATTCGGGTCTTGGCGGACTGACAGTCGCAAGAGAAATCATTAAACTTATGCCAAACGAAAGTATTGTATATTTTGGTGATACAGGCAGAGTACCTTACGGCACAAAAAGCGAGGGTACCATCATAAGATATGCAAGGCAAGACCAAAAGTTTTTGCTCGACAAAGGCGCAAAAGCAATTATTGCCGCTTGCGGTACTGTAAGCTCTGTTGCGGCTTTCACAGGGGATGAAATTGGCGTTCCTTTCTTTGAGGTTGTAACAAGCGCGGCAACGGCTGCTGCAAAGGCTACCAAATGCGGCAAGGTTGGCGTTTTGGGTACTCCTGCAACAATACGCAGTGCCGCCCATAAAGAAAAAATCAACAAAATAAATCCCGATATACAAATTACGGCTTCGGCTTGTCCAATGTTTGTGCCATTGGTTGAAAACGGCTGGACGTCTAAGGACGACCCTGTAGTTAAAGAAACCGTAAGAAGATATTTATTGCCCTTAATTAACGAAGGGGTTGATACGGTTATTTTGGGTTGTACACATTACCCTGTATTAAGTGAGGTTATTTGCGACGTTATGGGTGATGATGTCACATTAATAAATCCGGGCTTTGCGGTTGCACAAGCGGTAAAGAAATATCTTACAGAGCATAATATGTGCTCTTGCTCCAAAGAAACGTACAGAAACTATTACGTTTCAGACTGCACGTCAGATTTTGAACGTCAGGCTTCACTCTTGCTGGGTGAAGAAAAAATTACTGCAGAACAGGTTGAATTAAATGCTTAAAAACGTTTTAATAAATATTGTCGGTACCAACACGGTTGAAAACGAAGCCGACAAGGTTGAGTTTACCACAGAAGGAAAACTCGGCGAAAAGGAAGGGAAAATGTATATCCTCTACGAAGAGGATGAAAGTATAGGCGCCCGCGGCGTAAAAACTATGCTAAAAATTGAAAATGATAAACAGGTGATTTTGCAGCGAAGCGGTCCGCTCAACAGCCGTATGACAATTGAAAAAGGTCAGCGTCACAACTGTTGTTACAGTACTGTGCAGGGTGATATAATGGTTGGCGTTTTTGGTGAGGTTATAAAGAGTGAAATAAATCAAAACGGCGGCAAACTTTATATGAGATATACAGTTGATGTTAATATGGGGCTTGTTTCCCGTAATGAGATAGAAATTTCGGTTAAAGAGGTTAATTAAGATGTCAAAAATTTCAGCAATAGCAAAAGAACAAATTAAAGAAAGCATAAAAACGGCGGTAGAAGAAGCGTTTGCTCCCGAGGTTGAACTTAATGACTTTTTGGTTGAAACACCTTCCGACCGCAACCACGGCGATCTTGCCGTTAATGCGGCGCTTGTTTGGGCAAAAGCGTTACGCAAATCTCCACGAGATATTGCCACAGGCATTGTAGAAAAAATTAATATTGAAGGCACTTATATCGACCATCTTGAAATTGCAGGTCCCGGATTTATCAATATTTTCCTGTCAAGCAAATATTATGCAGATATCGTGCAGGACGTTGCACAAAAAGGCGCCGACTACGGTAAAAGTAATTACGGCGAGGACAAGCGTGTGCTGGTTGAGTTTGTTTCGGCAAATCCAACAGGTCCTATGCACATCGGCAATGCACGAGGCGGTGCGTTGGGTGACTGTCTGGCATCGGTTTTAGAAGCTGCAGGATATTATGTTGAAAGAGAATTCTATATTAACGATGCAGGTAACCAAATTGAAAAATTCGCCCAGTCGTTAAATTGCAGATATCTGCAAATTTATAAAGACGGTATCGAAATGAACGAAGAGTGGTATCAGGGCGCTGATATTGTTGCTCACGCCGAGAACTTTGCTAAAGAGTATGGAGATAAGTTCGTGAAAGCCGACGAGCGTGAGCGAATGGATGCGCTTGTTGCCTTTGCGTTGCCCAAAAATATTCAGGGCCTTGAAGACGACCTTAAGAAATACCGCATTGTTTATAACACTTGGTTTAAAGAAAGTACCCTGCATAACGACGGCTCGGTTGCCGATATAATCGAAAAATTAAAACAAAGCGGTCACACCTATGAGCAAGACGGTGCTTTGTGGTTTAAAGCGACCGACTTCGGCTGTGATAAAGACTTTGTGCTTGTTCGCGCAAACTCTTTCCCCACATACGTTGTGCCCGATATTGCATATCACTACAATAAACTTGCTTTGCGTAACTTTGACGAGGCAATTAATATCCTGGGTGCCGACCATCACGGCTATGTGCCTCGTTTGACCGCTGCGCTTAACGCAATCGGCGTTGACGGCAACCGCCTTAATGTTGTGTTGATGCAAATGGTAAGGTTGGTGCGTGGCGGTGAAACCATTAAAGCATCAAAACGTTCGGGCAAGGCAATCACACTTGTAACCTTGCTTGACGAAGTGCCCATCGATGCCGCAAGATTCTTCTTTAATTTACGTGAACCCAATAGCCATTTTGATTTCGACTTAGATTTAGCGGTTGAAGAATCTAACCAAAACCCTGTTTATTATGTTCAGTATGCTCATGCAAGAATTTGCTCAATAATGCGTAATCTTACAGCAGAAGGCATAAAAATAGAAGAAGCAACAAACGAGCAGTTAAGACTGCTTTGTGCACCGGAAGAACGAGAACTTATCGCTCATATAGCAAAACTAACCGACGAAATTGTGCTTTCGGCAAAATTGCGCAATCCCACCTTGATGACAAGATATGTTATCGATCTTGCGACACTCTTCCATAAATTTTATAATGCTTGTAGGGTTAAGGGTGAGGAAAATGATTTAATGCAGGCTCGTATTGCGCTTTGCAACAGCGTTGCAACGGTTATTAAAAATGTCCTCGCAATGCTTAAAATTGAAGCGCCCGAAAAAATGTAAATTTAACCATTTAAATAAGGTAAAAACGATAACTAAAAGGACGTGATTAAATTGACACGTATGTACAAACCAACCACCGCATATCTTTCCAAAAAACCTGACTTTGAAGGCCAGTATGCCGACCAAACAAGTCGTCCAATGCATTCTGCATTAACAAGTGACGGCATAGAAGTAGAGTTTTCATGTGCACAGCCTCTTGAGCGTAACAATCCTCTTTGCAGACAAACGCTTGACGGAAAGTATGCACTTGACGGTCTTTGCCTTTGCTTTGCAGATTTTGAATATTCTGGCAAATCAGATTTTAGTGTCGATTTTACTGACGAAAACGGCAAAAAGCTTTCGGTTTGTTTGGGCACAGATGCCCCTTGCATTAAAGCCGACCAAATAAGTGTCGCTCTTGATGCAATTACTCTTTGCAAAGAAAATCTTAAAGGTAAACAGTTTAAACTTGAATGGAAAAAAGAAGCGGTTTATACATTATATATAACAATAGATGATAAAACTGTTACTGCAGCCTTAGATATAAAAGATTTTAAGGACGATGCGGTTAGTGTTGCAATAGCGGCAAACGGTATTGATAATGAGTTTAAAATCAAATGTAACGGTGTCTTTGCAAAGACAAACGGAGTGATTAATGAACTTGTTGAGGAAATAGACGGCTTAGCGGATACTGTCACGAAGCAAGATGCAGATAAAATATTATCGCTTTATGAAAAATATCTCTCGCTGTCAACAAAAGAACAACTTTATGTTTTTAATGCCGCAAAGCTTAATGGGTTGCGTTTGCAACTTCGTGTTTTAGATGGCGTTGATAAAGACGGCAGGGATAAAGACGGTTTTTATATTCCTAAAATAGAAGATGTAAGCGAAAAAAGCGGCACACCTACAAGAAAAGCGCAAAGCCAAGGCTTAGAACTTGACTTTACAAATAACGGCTTCGGTCAGCGTCAGTTTACAAAAGAACGCCTTGTTGCCGAAGACATTACCATAAGACTTGACAATTTCAGAGGCATTTCAGGCTCACTTGCAGTAGGACTTACAAGTGCACCCTACGAAGGTTGGGCTTGGGGACTTGAAAGTATGCAAACACGTTATGGTATGTACTTTGTTATCGGTCGCGATTCGAGGGCGTATATAACCAAGCCTTTTGACGGCTCTAAAAAGATGCTGGTTTTGTTTGAAGATGAAGCCTTTTCGAGAGAAAATCTTTACAATAAAGAAATTCTGTTTCGATTTGTGTATGAACCGCAAACAAAGGCGATTACTGTGACCGTTACCGTTGGCTCAAAGTCCTTCACAAAAGAACTTGACGATTTTGGTATAAACTTGCTTGATAATATGCAGCGCATATTTAGTCAGTCACTTGATAGCTTTAAATACCAAAAAGTACAGGTTGTTATTCAGAACGTCTGCAACTATAATCCCAAAACAGGCGAAATTGAAACTCCTGAAAACCGCAGCGCCTTGGCAGTAGATTTAACGGGCATAAAGTTTATGCGTTTTTCAACGGCACAGCAGGTGCTTATAGACCAAAGACAAAACGAAATTGACGCTTTGCCCGAAAACCCCACTATTGCCGATAAAGAAGCAGTTGACAAAACTTGGATAAGTTATTTCCAGCTTAAATACAAAAAATTGCGAGGCGGCGTGGAAAATTATGACCGACTGCTGAGCATCCACGATAAACTTTTTAAACAAAGAATGCAGGGTAAAAAAGCACATCACTATGAGGGTGAGTGCTACAAACCGGATGATACGATAGATAATTCAGGTTTAATCAACCCTTACATACCTCAAGAAGAAATTGAGTTTGACTCACAGGGTATATGGCCAAATTGGGTAAAAGATGCGGTTATGACCTGTTTTAGAGTTGAAAGAGTTACACCCGAGGGCACCCTTATGGCTTTAGAGCCGGTATTAAAACACTGTGCCGAGCTTGGCGTAAACCTCATTTGGCTTAACCCTATTGAAGACAAAGGCATTAGCCCCGACCGCTCTTTTTATACAAACTACGGCCCTCACACAATCAACCCTTATATTACAGGCCAACTTAAATACGGCGAAGAATATGACGAGTCAAAGGTTGACTACGAAGCAGGTTGGAAAGTGTTTGCCGATTTTGTTGAACTAGCACATAAATATAACATCCGTATATTTATTGATAAAATTTCTTGGGGTCTTGCAAAAGAATCACCGTTGATTGCAGAGCATCCCGATTGGGTTGACGGTTTCTCGTCTTGGGGAGGTCCTCAACTTAATCTCAAAAACGAGGGATTACGAGAGTTTTACAAAAACACGGTTATCGATATTTTGATGAAAACCAACGTGGATGGTGTCCGTTGGGATTTGGCGCCGCACTACTTTGATAACGAATATATTGCAGGCATTCGCCAAGAACTTAACAAAAGAGGTAAAAAACCGGTGTTTATCGGCGAAGACCAGGTTATGCACGGCGAGGCTTATGCTTTTGAACAGTTCGGTGTTAATGGTATAAGAGTTTCTGCACAGCTTAACTCTCCGGTATTTCTTGAGCAAAACGATATAGTTGATGCTATAAGAACCGGCGCAAATGTTGGCGGAAAGGCGCATCCTCCCAAAACGCAAACCTACGGCACAGGAAAATATTACACATATCAGGTTTCCTGTCACGACAGTATTCGTTACCGCCGTCCAAGCATAGGCGAGTGGGCTTATGAGTTTGTTTTCGGCTCATTTATTCCGATGTTCTATTTTGGTGAACAATGGCACACCAAATGGCCCAAAGGTCTTTACGGCGCGACAATAAATTGGGACGAACTCAAAGAAAAAGAGCATAAGGATTATTTCGAAACCCTTAAAAAGCTTATGTCTTTGCGTTGGAAATATAAAGATATTGTAAACAGCGATGCTGATAATCACCGCGATACAAACATCTGTACGGTTGACCTGCTGGGAACCGACCTTGTAAAAGGTTACGCCCGCTATAAAGATAATCAGGCAATAATTGTGGTTCCAAACTTTAACGAGCGCAGCAAAGATGCCGCAATAATAACGGCAGAGATACCGCTTAAAGAAATGGGTCTTGAAGGCTACAAAAACTATACGTTGGTTGATTTAATGACCGATAAGCAGGTTGTCAGCGGTACTGCTGACGAGGTTATGTATTTTTCTCGCAAAATGGAGCACTTTGAATGTGATATTTATTTGCTCACTGCACAAGATTAATATATAATGTGTATCAAAAAAACTCTTTACAAATTGAAATTGCTGTGATATAATCTGCAAGATGCCCTATTCTGCGCTTTAGGTGGACGCTGCAAAAAAGCAGAAATCACCTTGCCTATTGCTCGGTTTACGGCAAAAAATTTAATGAGGTGAAAAAATCATGACAAAGGCACAAAAACAAGAAGTAATTCTTGCAAATGCAACACACGAAGGTGACACAGGTTCACCTGAGGTTCAAATTGCTCTTCTCACAACTCGCATTAACGAGCTTACTGAGCATTTGAAGGTTCACACAAAAGACCACCACTCTCGTAGAGGCTTGCTTAAAATGGTTGGTCACAGACGTAATTTGCTTGCTTATCTTATGAAGGTTGATATCGAAAGATATCGTGCAATCATCAAGAAACTCGGCATCAGAAAATAATTACGAAACCCCGCGGGGCAAGCCTTATATAATAAGGTTTGCTCCGCATTGCATTTTAACTATAGTTAACAAAAGCGTCAAACGGGTTTTAGCAGTGAATCGAGCGCCCAACCGTCTTTTTGGGCGTTGGCTTTATTGCTAAACCGTTGCGCTTTAAGGGTAGAGTAAATAGTCCAAACCCGCCACAAAGTGGCATATTTCGGCGCTTTTTACCCAATCCATTCTTGTAAGGCTAACGGATTAACGAGTATTTTAACAAAGTATGAGTGAAAATCCGCCTTTTTAAAACGGAGTTTGGATTATTCACTCTACCCTAAATAAAAGTGAAAGAGGTTAGAAAAATGTACGAAAATTTCAGAACATTCTCTACCGAATTTGCAGGCCGTCCCCTTACTATTGAAACAGGTAAAATGGGTCAGCTCGCAAACGGTTCCGTATTAGTAAGATACGGTGAAACAGCAGTATTTTGTGCAGCAACAATGTCTGCAAAACCCCGCGACGGTATTGACTTTTTGCCCCTGTCGGTTGACTTTGAAGAAAAACTTTATTCAGTAGGCCGCATTCCCGGCTCATTCACTCGCCGTGAAGGCCGCCCCACAGATAAAGCAATCCTTACTTCTCGCGTTATCGACCGTCCCATTCGTCCTTTGTTCCCCAAAGCATTGCGTAACGATGTTTGCATTGTTTGTACCGTTATGTCGGTTGACCCCGACTGCTCACCCGAAATTTCAGGTATGATTGGTGCATCAGCTGCTTTGGCAATTTCAGACATCCCTTGGGAAGGTCCCATCAGCGGCGTTTCTGTCGGTTTGGTTGACGGCAAAATCGTTTTAAACCCAACTCAAGAAGAGGCGCAAAAGAGCGATATGCAAATGACAGTTGCTTCAACAAGCGACCTCGTTGCTATGATTGAGGCAGGTGCAAATCAGGTTGATAACGAAACCACATTTGACGCCATTATGAAAGCTCATGCCGAAAACCAAAAGATTGTAGAGTTCATTAACGGCATAGTTAAAGAAATCGGTCTTCCTAAGGCTGAGTTCGAAAATACCGAGCCTCCTGTTGAAATGTTCGAAGCAATTAAAGAGTTTGCTATTGAGGATGTTCGTAAGGCTCTTGATACAAATGATAAAAAGGTGCGTGACGAAAACCTTCGTCCCGTTTATGATGCAGTTCACGAAAAGTTTGATGAGCAGTATCCTGAACAAGAAGCCGCTATTGACGAATGTCTTTACAAACTTCAAAAGTTTGTTGTTCGCCGTTGGCTTCTTGATGAGGGTAAACGTGTTGACGGACGCGGTATTGATGAACTTCGTCCACTTTCAGCAGAGGTAAGTTTGTTGCCCCGTGTACACGGCTCAGGTCTTTTCGCACGTGGACAAACTCAGGTGTTAACAATTGCAACACTCGGCTCAACCCGCGACGCTCAACTGCTTGACGGTATTGACAACGAGGTTGAAAAACGCTATATGCATCACTACAATATGCCCTCATACTCTGTTGGTGAAGCTCGTCCCGCACGTAGCCCCGGCAGACGTGAGATTGGTCATGGCGCTCTCGCAGAACGTGCATTGTTGCCTGTTATCCCCAGCGAAGAAGAATTCCCTTACTCAATCCGCTTGGTTTCAGAAATTCTTTCTTCAAACGGCTCAACATCACAGGGTTCAATCTGCGGCTCAACACTTGCTCTTATGGATGCGGGTGTTCCCATTAAAGCACCCGTTGCAGGTATTTCTTGTGGTCTTATCACCGAGGGTGACCGATTTATGACAATGGTTGACATTCAGGGCATAGAAGACTTCTTTGGCGATATGGACTTCAAGGTTGCAGGTACACATAAAGGTATCACCGCAATCCAGATGGACCTTAAAGTTCACGGCTTAACACCCGAAATTATTAAAGAAGCATTGGAAAAAACCTATAAAGCACGTTTGCACATACTTGATGAGGTTATGCTTAAAGCAATCGACACACCTCGTGAGGAACTTTCAAAATGGGCACCCAAAATGCTCACAACCAAAATCCACCCAGATAAAATCCGTGAGGTTATCGGTTCTGGCGGTAAGGTTATCCAAAAAATTCAGGCAGACTGCAACTGTAAAATTGATATCGAAGACGATGGTAGAGTATTTATTTCTGCAATCGACAGCGATAATGCAAAACGTGCATTAATGATGGTTGAAACTATTGCTCTCGACCCTCAGGTTGGCGCAATCTTTAACGGTAAAGTAACTCGATTGATGAACTTCGGAGCATTTGTTGAAATTGCTCCCGGTAAAGAAGGCCTTGTGCACATCAGCCGTCTTGACGTTAAGAGAACAGAAAAGGTAGAAGACGTTGTTAATGTTGGCGACGAGGTTCTTGTTAAGGTTATTGAAATTGATGACCAAGGCAGAATAAATCTTTCTCGCCGCGATGCACTTATTGAAGTTAAGGGTATCGAACCCGAAGACGAAATAGTAGAGGAAAAACCTCGCCGTTCCCGTCAGGGCTTTAAAAAGAGATAAACAAAAAAGCGTTCGGCATTTGCCGAACGCCTTTTTTATGCAAATTTTACATTAATAATTATTTAACACAAACAAATAAAATTTATGCTATAATCTTATAGATATTTGACAAAACATATTACAAAATGTATAATATTTTAAATTTATTTTAGAGGTGTACTTATGGGAAAAGGGTCAAGAAACAGAGCAGCTTATGAGGCTGAAAAACTTGCAAAACGAGAGGCACTCATAAAAGAAAAGAAAAAACAAAAAATCACAAACCGCATAACGCTTGGCGTTGTTGCGCTTATTCTTGTTGGCGCTATTGTCGGCGGCGCTTTTGGCATTTCAAACGGCATTAAAGCCAAAAAACGCACTCAATTTCACAATACCGTTGCCGCAAGTTCAAAGCATTACAAGGTTACAACTGCTATGATGAGCTATTTCTTTAATCTTCAGTATATGAGCTTTCAAAACAATTACAGCAGTAATTTAAGCCAAATTGAAATTGATACAACAAAATCTTTAAAAGAACAAGCTTGCGATGCACAGTTTGCAACCGAAGAAGACCAAACCTGGTACGATTATTTTTATATCCTCGCCGAAAAACAGGTTACAGATATGCTCGGATTGCTTGAAGCTGCAAAAGAAGAGGGTTACACCTTAACCGATGCTGATAAAGAAAATTTAAAAACAGCCGAAGAAGAACTTACCAGTGCTTGCGAAGAGTATGATATGACTGAGCAAGAATATCTTGACTATGTTTACGGTGCGGGAATGAAAAAAGAAGAGGTTATGAAAGCTATGGAATATTATCAGCTTTCCTCATCTTATTATGACTCTAAATACGCTTCACTTACCTATACGGATGATGAAATAACAAATCATTATAACAGCAACAAAAAGCTTTTTACACAGGTTGACTATCTCGCATATAGCTTTTCTGTAAATTTAAAGTCATATACAGGTGACGAAACCGCCCGCAAAGCCGCAATTTCAAATTTGAAATCCAAAGCAGAGTTTTTAACAAAGGTTAAAACTGCTAACGAGTTCAAGTTAAGCTTAAAAGAATATCTTGATAAAACATATAGCGGAAGCGCAACATACACAACAGTTGACCCTGCCAAAGAGCTGGAGAACAGTGTTTATACAGGCATAACATATATCGAAGATAACGAAATTTGCGATTGGGCGTTTGCCGACACCACCAAGACAGGCGAAATTAAAACCTTTGAAGAAGAGGTTGATGAAGTTTATTATGTCAGCGTTGTTATGATGACCAAAACAATGTATCGCGATGAAACTGCAACACGTGATATTCGTCATATTTTATATTTAACCGAAAATCACGGCTCTGCCGAGGGTGCAAAAGCAAAAGCACAAGCTCTACTTGATACCTATAATGCAGGCGAAAAGACCGAAGAACGCTTTGCTGCTCTTGCAAAAGAAAACACCGAAGACCCCGGCTCAAAATCAACGGGCGGCCTTTATCAGAACGTAAGTCAGGGTGAAATGGTAGAGAGCTTTAACGATTGGATGTTTGATAAAAACCGCAAAAAAGGTGATACCGCTTTGGTTGAAAGTTCATACGGTTGCCACATAATGTATTATCCCGATGTCGAAACAACCGTTTGGCAGACCAGCGCAAAAAATTCACTTATCAACAACAAGTTTGATGCCGATATTGAAGAAATGACCAAAAAATATGACATTAAAGCAAAAAATCAAGATATAACAAAAGCAGAACTTGATTATTAAAATCACAACGGACGGGAAACCGTCCGTTTGTTTTTATTTCTCGTGTTTAAAACCGCAATTATAATTGACTTTACAGTGTGAATATTGTACAATGATATAAATAAGTTTTAATAGTGGGGGTATAGGTGAAAATGAAGCCGGCATACAATCGCGTATTAATAAAATTGAGTGGCGAAGCCCTTGCGGGCAACCAAAAAACAGGGCTTGATTTTGATACGGTTTTAAAAATTTGCACAGGGGTAAAACACTGTGTTGATTTGGGTGTCGAGGTGGCAATAGTAATCGGCGGCGGCAATTTTTGGCGCGGTCGTACAAGCGGTAAAATGGATAGGGTACGTGCAGACCATATGGGAATGCTCGCAACCGTTATCAATTCACTTGCTCTTGCAGATGCGCTCGAACAACTTGATGTTCCCGTACGTGTTCAAACAGCAATCGCAATGAATTCAATCGCTGAGCCCTTTATTCGCAATAAAGCAATGCGCCATTTAGAAAAAGGCAGGGTTGTTATTTTTGGCTGTGGCACAGGTAACCCCTTCTGCTCAACCGATACCGCAGCGGCATTACGTGCGGCAGAAATCGGCGCAGATATTGTTTTTAAAGCAACAAATGTTGACGGTGTTTATGACAGCGACCCCCGCAAAAACCCTGACGCTAAAAAATATGATACATTATCTTTCCACGAGGTTTTGGAAAAAGAACTCGGCGTTATTGACTCTCAGGCAGCATCAATTTGCATGGAAAACGATATTCCTTTGTTGGTTTTCAGCCTTAGTGAGCCCGAAAATATGGTTAGCGCCATCTGTGGTGAGGTTATAGGTACCACAATTAAATAATAATTTTTACGATAGGAGCATATACGTTATGAAAGAATTAATTGCAAAAATGCAAGCAAATATGGAAAAAACAATGGACGCTTTAAATCGCGACCTTGGCGCAATCCGCGCAGGCAGAGCAAATCCCGCTGTGCTTGATAAAATTTCAGTTGATTACTGGGGCACACCCACCCCTATTCAGCAGATGGCTGCTGTTTCTGTTGCAGAAGCAAGAATTTTGGTTATTCAGCCTTGGGATGCAAGCACACTCAAAGAAATTGAACGTGCAATTTTGGCATCAGATATCGGAATCAACCCCCAAAACGACGGCAAGGTAATCCGCCTTACGTTTCCCCCTTTGACCGAAGAGCGTCGTCGTGACCTGGTTAAAGAGGTTAGAGGCATGGCAGAAACCTCAAAGGTTTCTTTGCGTTCCATTCGCAGAGATTTTATTGAAAAATCAAAGCAGAAGAAAAAAGACGGTGAGTTCACTGAAGATGACGTTGCAATCTGTGAGAAAAAAATTCAGGACGTTACCGATAAATATACTAAAGAAGTAGATACTCTCCTTTCGGCAAAAGAAAAGGAAATTATGGAAATATAAATTTAGCCAAAGCATTTAAACTAAAATCAGCCCTTTAAGGCTGATTTTAGGCGGCTTTAGGCTCATTCTCACACATAGGCTTGATGGATTCACGAGTATTTTAACAAAGTCACAGCAAAAAATCCTTGTTTCAAAATCTGATTCGAGTTTGAATGCTTTGGCTAAGGGGCGAGCATTGCTCGCCCATTTTACTCTTTGTTTAAAAGGGAGTTGCCAAAAATGTTTTTAAAAAAGAAAAAAACCGATATACAGCGCAAATTGCCTGAGCATATTGCAATAATTATGGATGGCAACGGCAGATGGGCAAAAAAACGTTCACTGCCCCGTTCAGCAGGTCATTCCGCAGGGGCAAAGGTTTTTAAGGATATTGCTCGCTATTGTAATAAAATCGGCATAAAATATTTAACGGTTTACGCCTTTTCGACAGAAAACTGGAAAAGACCTCCCGCCGAGGTCGAAGCTATTATGAACCTGCTTCGCGATTATCTGCGTGACACCGAAAACTTTAAAGGCGAGAATATACAACTTCAGTTTATCGGCAAACGTGAAGATTTAGCAGAGGATATTCAGCAAATGATGGCAAAGGCTGAGGCTGATTCAAAAGACGCTACAGGATTGCATCTTAATATTGCTGTAAATTATGGTGGCAGAGATGAAATTGTAAACGCCGTCAAAAAAATTGTAAACGAGGGCATTTTGGCAGAAGATATAACAGAAGACACAATAAGCCAAAGAATTTATACCGCAAATCAGCCCGACCCCGATTTCATCATAAGGCCCAGCGGCGAATATAGGCTGTCAAATTATCTTATATGGCAATCAGCCTATGCAGAATATTGGTTTTCGGACGTATTATGGCCCGACTTTAAGCCTCGCCATTTAGAACAGGCAATAGAAGATTTTTGCAATCGAAACAGACGCTTCGGCGGCATTTGAGAGGATGAAAATTATGAAAACAAGGATAATTTCAGGTGCGGTTATGGGTATTATCGTTGCCGCCGCATTAGCGCTTTCTTATGTATGGCCAATGGCAATTTATTTAGGGCTCGGCGTGTGCGCAGGTATAGCCGCTTATGAACTTTTGTGGAACACAGGAGCTTTAAAACTTCGTCCTGCGGTTTTGGGTGCAGTAGGCTATATGGCACTCGCAACCGTTTCGGATCATCTTGGTAATGATTTACCTTGGTTTTACATCATAACTGCAATATACGTTGCAACAATGATAATAATAGCATTAATAAGACATCAGTCAATTTCGGCACACGCCTTCGGTTATGTTGTCGGTGTGCCTATAATTGTAGCAAAAGCGTTTTCATGCCTCGCATCAATCATTGCAATGGGTGGCGGTCAAGGCATATTCTATTTTTTGTTTATGTTTAACTTTGCATCAATTGCAGATATGGGCGCTTATTTTGTAGGCAGCACTATCGGCAAACATAAAATGGCACCTGTAATCAGCCCCAAAAAGACAATTGAGGGCGCTGTGGGCGGTATGGTTTGTTCAACGGCATTTACGCTTTTATTTGTTTTTATATTCAACAACCTTTTTGAGACAAACTTTGTTTTGTGGCAATGGCTTATTGTCACCCCAATTTTTGTTGTTTTGGGAATGATTGGCGATTTGGCTGCATCTTATATAAAGAGGTCTTTCGGTATTAAAGATTACGGCAAATTAATACCCGGCCACGGCGGTATTATGGACCGTCTTGACAGTATGCTCATGGTAGCACCCTTCTTGCAAATGTTCATTTCTGTAACGGAGGCGCTGGTATGACCAAAATTATGACGGTGCTTGGCAGTACAGGCTCAATCGGTACACAAGCGCTAGAGGTTGCTGCTTCCAACAACATTAAAATATATGGTCTTACAGCAAATCGTAATGTTAAACTGGTTGAACAACAAGCAAGAAAGTTTTCTCCAAAAGTTGTTGCAATGGCAGACGAACTTGCAGCAAAAGATTTAAAACTGCGTCTTTTGGACACCAATATTAAGGTGCTTTCGGGTATGGACGGTGTTATTGAGGTTGCAAGTAGCGGCGACAGTGATACAGTTCTCAACTCAATTGTTGGTATTGCAGGCTTGCGTCCTACCTTGCGTGCGCTTGAAAGCGGCAAAAACATCGCCCTTGCTAATAAAGAAACGCTTGTTACGGGCGGTAATATCGTAATGGATTTGGCTCGCAAAAATAATCTTAAAATATTGCCGGTTGACAGCGAACACTCTGCAATTTTTCAATGTTTGCAGTGCACACCGAAAGGCAGTTTGCAAAAAATAATTTTAACAGCCTCGGGTGGACCTTTTTTCGGCAAAACAAAAAGCCAACTCGAAAACGTGCCTGTATCGGCAGCGCTAAAACATCCCAACTGGGATATGGGCGCAAAAATAACTATAGATTCGGCAACATTGATGAATAAAGGCCTTGAGGTTATTGAGGCCATGCATTTATTCTCGGTTTCGCCGCAAAATATAGAGGTGGTTGTTCACCGTCAAAGTATTATTCATTCGGCAGTTGAACTAACTGACGGCAGCGTTATAGCACAACTCGGTCTGCCCGATATGAAACTGCCCATACAGTATGCATTAACCTATCCGCAAAGAGCGGGTCTTTGCGGTAAGCGTTTGTCATTAACCGATATCGGTACACTAACCTTTGATAAGCCCGATATGGAAACGTTTGGTTGCCTTGCTGTTTGTATGGATGCCGCAAACAAGGGTGGATTAAAACCTTGTGCCGCAAACGGCGCAAATGAACAGGCGGTAGCCTTGTATCTTGAAGAAAAAATCAAATTCGGCGATATTGCCCGTCTTGTGCGTGATGCAACCGATAACCAACCGATAGGCGAACTAACAGAGCAATCGGTGCTTGAGGCGGATGCTGCCGCAAGAGAATATGTTCTTTCTCACACATAACTTTGGAGTGATAATTATTTTATCTTTTTTAAACACAGTATGGCCCTATGCGGTGGCAATTTTGGTTTTTATATTGCTAATCGTCATTCACGAGCTTGGCCATTTTTTTGCCGCAAAAGCTTGTAAAGTCAAGGTTAACGAGTTTGCGGTGGGATTTGGTCCAAAAATATTCGGCAAAAGGTTTGGCGAAACGTATTACCGCTTTAATATAATCCCGCTGGGTGGATATTGCGCTATGGAGGGTGAAGACGAGCACAGCAACGAGCCACGCGCATTTTGCAATGCAAAAGCAATTAAAAGGTTTGTTATTGTTGTTTCGGGTGCCCTTTGCAATATTTTGCTCGGAATTATTTTAAGCGCAATAATTCTTTGTACACAAAGTTTGCTTTCAACCACCACCGTTGCAAAGTTTGACCAAAACGCCAAAAGCGCCCAAAGTGGATTGCAGGTCGGTGATAAAATTATTGCGGTTGATTCTCGCAGAGTTTTCTCGGTTCACGATTTAGGATATACTTTTACAAACGTAAAAGGTGACAAGGTTGATATAACCGTAAAGCGTGATGGCAAAAAAGTGTTATTAAATGATGTAACCTTTAATACTGCTCAACAAGACGGTATTAACTATCTTCAGGTTGACTTTTTTGTTTTAGGTCAGCAAAAAACCTTTGGCAATGTTATAGTCCAGTCTTTAAAAACAACCCTTTCGTATGCCAGAATAGTCTGGATGTCACTTATAGATTTAGTAACCGGCAAATATGGTCTTTCGGCCGTTTCGGGTCCTGTCGGGCTAACGCAGGTTTTGAGCGAGTCTGCTCAAAACGGACTGATTAATTTGTTGCCTATAATGACACTTATAACAATAAATTTAGGCGTTTTCAATCTACTGCCCCTACCGGCTTTGGACGGCGGCAGACTATTGTTTATTTTGTTTGAAATGATTTTTGGCCGCAAAGTACCCGAAAAGTTTGAAGGCTGGGTTCATGCGGCAGGCTTTGCCTTACTAATTGGCTTAATGCTGCTTGTAACGGCAAAAGATATTTGGATGTGGATTGCAGGTTAAAAAATTATGGCAAGTAAAAAGCAAGTAAAAGTCGGCAATATTTTTATGGGAGGCGGCTCACCGGTTACGGTGCAGTCTATGTTAAGTGTACCTGCCCATAACTTTAGCGGTAATGTTGAACAAGCCAAGCGTTTGTATAATGCGGGCTGTGAGATAATTCGTGTTTCGGTGCCGGATAAAGACACTGTGCCGCTTATACCGCTTTTAAAACAAGCTGTGCCTGTGCCTATCGTTGCCGATATACATTTTGATTATCGCTTGGCAATCGAAAGCGTTGCCGCCGGTGTTGACAAGGTGCGTATAAATCCGGGAAATATCGGCGATGACCAAAAAGTAAAACAGGTTGCCAACTGCTGTAAAACGGCGGGTGTGCCCATTCGCATCGGCGTAAATTCGGGTTCGCTTGAGAAAGATATATTGGCTAAGTTCGGCGGCGTTACGCCCGAAGCCATTGTGCAAAGCGGGCTTTACCATATCTCTCTGCTTGAGAGGTTTGACTTTGATGATATAGTGCTGTCATTAAAATCTTCCGACGTTAATGAAGCCTTTGCGGCTTACACTCTTGCATCGCAAAAATGTCCTTATCCCTTGCATCTCGGCATAACTGAGGCTGGAGTTGAGAAAATCGGCATAGTCCGTTCTGCTTGCGGTGTTGGCGGTTTGCTGCTTTCGGGAATAGGCGACACAATTCGCGTTTCGCTTACCGACGACCCTGTAAAAGAGGTTGCGGCGGGTATCGAAATTTTAAAAGCAGTAGGTTTGCGTAATGACGGTATTAAGTTTATATCCTGTCCCACCTGCGGTCGCACTAAAATCGACCTTATAGGTCTTGCCAATGCGGCGCGCGAACGTCTTTGTGATGTAAAAAAAGACATAACCGTTGCAATAATGGGCTGTGTGGTTAATGGACCAGGAGAAGCTTCTCGTGCCGATATCGGTATTGCGGGCGGCGAGGGTTGCGGACTTATATTTAAAAAAGGGCAAAAACCTCGCAAGGTCAAAGAAGAAAATCTGCTTGACGAACTTGTTAAAGAAATTGAAAGAATGTAGAGTACATAAATAATGGAGCATAGAAAATTTAAGGACCTTTTTAAAGGGCTGACCGACGATGGCATTTGCGACGGTGAAGTGCTTAGCTGTAAGGTAGATAGAGAGTCGCGTATCATAATTGCAACGGTTGCCTTTGATAAATATGTTGACAGATTCATAATAAAAGCAGCTTGTGATAGCATTAAAGCAGGATTACAGCTCAACGATGTTCAAATTACAGCAAAATTTCCCCAAAACAGTCTTACGTTAAAGTCTGCCGTTTGTGAAGCAAAGTATTGCGCAAGCGGTGACCTTGTGCGATTTGTTTCAGGTGCGCAGTTCACTTGCGAAGAGGGTAAGTTCATAATAAAAATATCTCCTCAAGGTAAAGCGGCGGCAGAAAAATGTGGCTTTGCGGCAACTTTAAAAAACAATATAAAAGAACTTTTTGATAGAGATATTGAGGTTATTATTGAAGAAAACGGTGAACAAGCGGCATACACTGCACCAATGGAGTATGTCCAAAAAGCCCCTGCGCCCAAAAAAGAAAAAACTAAAAAAACAATAGATAAAACAAAACCGTCACCTGACGGTCTGCCTGTTTATCTTGACAGCGCACAAGTTGTATTAGGTAAAAAATGCTCTTCAAAAAACATAGTACGAATGGTAGATGTAACTCCCGAATATTCTTTTGTTGAGGTTTGGGGAAAGGTATTTTCGTTCGAAACCAATCCTACCAAATTCGGCAATAAAACAAGACTTAAAATAGGCTTTTCTGATGGAACCAACTCCTTTATCGCTAAAGGACTTTTAGAGCAGTCACAGCTCAAAGCACTAGCCGATATAGGTGAGGGCACAAACCTACTTATCAACGGTGACTATTTTTACGATTCTTGGGACCGTGACTATGTTATAAACATCAAAAGCATGGCAACATTGGAAGAATATATGCCTTGTGATAATGCCGAGGTAAAGCGTGTTGAACTGCACGCTCATACCAATATGTCCGCAAAGGACGGAACAAGCCATGCAAGCGACCTTATCAACACCGCTTATAAATGGGGTCATAAGGCAATTGCAATAACTGACCACGGCGTTGTTCAAGCATATCCGGGTGCGGCAGAAGCACTTTCGAAAATCCGCAAAGGCGGCGGTGATTTTAAGGTCATTTATGGTGTTGAAAGTTATTTTGTAAATGACGAGCGCGACGGCACCGATATTGCAGAACTTTATAAGCGCGGTAAGGTTTACCACCAAATTTTGTTGGTTAAAAATCAAGCGGGAATGAAAAAGCTTTATCAGCTTATATCAAAATCTCACCTCGAAAGTTTTTATAAACGTCCTGTCATTTTTAAAAGCGATTTAGACCCTGTCAGAGATGACCTTATTGTAGGAAGCGCTTGTGAGCAAGGCGAACTTTACTGCCATATTATTGACGGCGCATCGGATGAAGAACTTGAAAAAATTGCCGCTTATTATGACTATCTCGAAATACAACCGTTAGGCAATAACGAGTTTATGGTGCGTGAATCAACCATTGAAAAAATTGATAAAAAGACAGGTGCGGTTAAAGAAAACCGCTTTAAGCATGTAACAAACCTTGATGTTATAAAAGATTTCAACCGCAAGGTTGTAGCACTTGGTGATAAACTTTTAAAACCTGTTGTTGCAACGGGTGACGTGCATTTTCTTAAAAAAGAGGACGAGATTATCCGCAAAATTATTATGGCTGGACAAGGCTATGACGATTTTGACAATCAAGCACCTTTGTTTTTGCGCACAACAGACGAAATGCTTGCCGAGTTTGATTATCTGGGTGAGCGCCGTTTTGAATTTGTTGTAGAAAACCCCAATAAAATTGCCGATATGGTTGATGGTGATGTTTTGCCTGTTCCCAAAGGCAGTTATCCGCCTGTTATTGAGGGCTCTGACGAAATGCTTCGTGAAATTTGTTGGAACAATGCTCACAGAATTTACGGAGATGAACTTCCTGAGGTGGTTTCAAAACGCCTTGACAGAGAATTGACAGGTATTATCGAAAACGGATATTCAATTATGTACGTTACGGCACAAAAGCTTGTTGCATACAGTGAAGAAAACGGCTATCTTGTGGGTTCGCGTGGTTCGGTTGGTTCTTCCTTTGCCGCAACAATGGCAGGTATATCAGAGGTTAATCCACTACCACCCCACTATGTTTGTCCCAAATGCCGTAATAATGAGTTTTTTACAAAAGGTGAGGTAGGCTCAGGCTTTGACCTTCCACCCAAAAACTGCACAAAATGCGGCACACCCTATAACCGTGACGGACACGACATCCCCTTTGAAACCTTCCTTGGTTTTAAGGGTGATAAAGTTCCCGATATCGACCTTAACTTTTCGGATGCTTTTCAGGCAAGCGTTCAAAAATATACCGAAACTCTTTTTGGCAGTGAAAACGTTTTCAAAGCGGGTACAATTTCAACAATAGCCGAAAAAACCGCTTTCGGTTTTGCAAAAGCTTATGCCGAGAAAAAAGGCGTTATGCTCAACCGTGCCGAACTTGAGCGACTTGCCAAACTTGTTGAACAGTCGAAAATTAAAACAACGACAGGTCAGCACCCTGCGGGTATGATTGTTGTGCCACGCACTAACACCATTTACGATTTCTGTCCCGTACAGCATCCCGCAGACGATACCGAATCGGATATTGTTACTACACATTTTGACTTCCATTCAATCCATGATACAATTCTAAAATTAGACGAGCTCGGTCACGTTGTTCCAACCACATATAAATATCTTGAAGAAAACACCGGCGTTCCCGTAAGCCAGGTTTCGATGTGTGACGAAAAGGTTTACAGCTTATTTTTGTCAACTGAGGCGCTGGGTGTTACACCCGAAGCAATCGATTCTAAAATAGGAACTTATGCATTGCCCGAGTTTAATACAAAATTCACTCGTGAGATGCTGCAAGATTGCAAACCCAAAAATTTCTCCGACCTTTTGCAAATATCAGGTCTTTCACATGGTACAGATGTGTGGCTTGGCAACGCAAAAGACCTTATCGATAACGGTACCTGTACTATTTCGGAGGTTATCGGTACACGTGATAACATTATGGTTTATCTCATCCATCAGGGTATGGAAGAGGGTCTTGCCTTTAAAATTACCGAAACAGTTCGTAAAGGTCTCGTCGCAAAAGGCAAGGTTTCAGAAGAAGATTGGAACGGTATGTGTGATAAAATGCGTGCAGTTGGTGTCCCCGAGTGGTACGTTGAAAGCTGCGGCAAAATTAAATATATGTTCCCAAAAGCACACGCTGCCGCTTATGTTATTGCGGCGCTTCGCCTTGCGTGGTACAAGGTTTATAAACCTATTGAATTCTATTGTTCATACTTTACCGCACGTCCCGAAGACATTGATGTTGTAAGCATACAAAAGGGCAAGGATGCTGTAAAACAGGTTATGAACGAAACCAAGGCAAAGGGTAGAGAAGCTGCTAAAAAAGAGCTTGACATATACAACAACCTGCTTATTTTTAATGAGATGATGGAACGAGGCCTTGAAATTTTGCCTATCGAGGTCGGCAAATCCCACGCCACCAAATTCTTGGTTGAAGATGGCAAAATGCGCCTGCCTTTCGTTGCAATGGGCGGTGTAGGCGAAAAGGCGGCAATTGCAATTTACGAAACCGCTCAAAAAGGTGACTTCGTCTCAAAAATCGATTTCCAAATTGAAGCGGGTGTTTCAAAAACAGTTATTCAAAACCTTAGTGACATCGGCGCTTTTGGCGATTTGCCCGAAACAGGACAACTTTCATTTTTCTAAAAAACAAACGACCCTTCAGGGTCGTTTGTTTTTTAGAATGCAAAATTGAAAATGCAAAAATCTAATGACTATTTTATTTCTTGCTGTAGATTCTTAAACGTTTCGGTATTGAAAAAATCATAAAGAGAAATTTCTAAACCGTCACATAATTTTTTGAGTGTAACAATACCTGCGTTTTTACTTCCGCCATTAATTATGTTCTTTAAAGTTGAGGGAGGAACAGCCGATATTCTGGCGAGAGCATTTACGGACAATTTATTTTTCTCGCATAACTCCAACAATCTGTTTGCTATTGCTTTTCTTGTATCCATAATATCACCTCTAAAACCTTTATATTTAGTTTATGATTTTTGAAAGAACATTAACGACCATATATGGACTTTTTGGACCATATATGGTAAACTTGTTTTGGCGGTGATAAAATATGTATGAAAATACGTGTTGTTTTATCGGTCATAGAAAGATAACTGTGACCGATCAATTAAAAAAGCGATTATATGAAATTATCGAAAAATTAATTGTTTGTGAAAACGTACACAATTTTCTTTTCGGTA
The DNA here is from genome assembly GCA_045535505.1 of Acutalibacteraceae bacterium. Taxonomy (GTDB): domain Bacteria; phylum Bacillota; class Clostridia; order Oscillospirales; family Acutalibacteraceae; genus CAKSST01. The sequence goes on from JAZSLU010000004.1 coordinate 62,667, forward strand.
GCAAAAGTCAATTTAATGACCTGTGTCATGAAGTTGTAAGTAATATGAAAAAAAGATACCCTTACATAAAACGAATTTACGTAAGGGCAGAATATCAGGATATAAATGATGATTATAAAAAGTATATATTAGAAGGCTATGAGCAAACCTGTTTTCCCGATAAGGTTATGGGTGCAGGTAGGGCGGCGTATGTTAAGCGTAATTTTGAAATGATAAAAAACAGCAATTTTTGTGTGGTATATTATGATTATAAATATAATCCCATAACGCGAAAAAGCGGAACAAAAATTGCTTTTGAATATGCTACAAAGTTAAAAAGGAAAATCATAAACGCTTTGGCTAACGAAGAATGATTAAAAGGTAGGGGTGATTCACGAATCGCCCGTTTTTGTTCACAAAAAATTTGCAAAGAAATTTATATAAACATATTGACGAGTTATATAAATTATGCTAATGTATAATCAAGGTGATAATTATGAAAAAAGTTTTATACAGTATGATGCTTGACGAGGATGTTATAAACCAAATTGATATTCTCGCACACAAGGCAGGGACAAACCGCTCTGCAATGGTCAACCGCATCTTAGCCGAGCATATTAATTTTATAACTCCCGAACGGCGAGTGAGCGATATTTTCAATTCTATAACCGCTCTGCTTGATACACAATGTGGCTTGGTCCCCAATGTTGCGCAAAATGCAATGACCATGTCGCTTAAAAGCGCTTTGCAATACCGCTATCGTCCAACCTTAAAATATGAGGTTGAGTTTTATAGGGCAAATGATGATTATATGGGGCAGCTCACCGTAAAACTTCGCACACAGTCGGCAGAACTCATATCTCAACTGGGCGACTTTTTTGCCGCTTGGAAAGCGGTGGAAGAAGAATATCTTTCAATGCCCGTAAACTGCGTTTTGACCGATTCAAAATTTGTTCGTGCTCTTTGCGCACCAAAAAGAGCGTGTACGTCAGATGAATTGGCACAAGTTTTGCACAGTTACGTCACCTTGATGGATAAGGCAATAAAAAAATATCTTGCAAACAAGTTGAATCTTGCAGACCTTAAAGGAATGTATGTGGCTTGGCTTGTCAATACTGATATCAGACTGTAAAGGAGGAAATTTTATGAATGTTGAAAATTATACGCAAAAAACAATGCAAATGTTAAATGCGGCGCAAAACATTGCAGCCGATAAACAAAACCAGTTTATAACACCTGAACATTTGCTCTATGCTTTAATAGACCAGCCTGATGGACTTATAGGCTCTCTTTTAACAAAATTGGGAGTCGATACAAACGCTGTCTTGTCAGAGCTTGATGCAATAATTTCAGCTTTGCCGAAAGTGAGCGGTAATGTAAGGCTTTCTCTTTCGCCCGAAGCCGATAAGGTTTTGCGTACAGCTACAAAAAATGCCGAAAAATCGGGCGATAGTTTTTTGTCGGTCGAGCATATTATGCTTGGCATATTCGAGAACGCCACCGCCGCCATAAAGCGCCTTTTTGCAGATCACGCAATTACAAAAAAGGCATTCATAGAACAACTGCAAAAGGTTAAAACGGCGCCAATCACCAGCGACAATCCCGAAAGCACTTTTGATGCTCTGTCAAAATACGGAACCGACCTTGTAGAGCGGGCAAGAACAAAAAAGCTTGATCCTGTTATCGGCAGAGATTTAGAAATAAGAAACGTTATTCGTATTTTGTCTCGCAAAACAAAAAACAACCCCGTGTTAATAGGCGAACCCGGTGTCGGTAAAACCGCAATAGCAGAGGGCCTTGCACAACGAATTGTGCGGGGTGACGTGCCTGACGGACTTCGCGACCGTAAGGTTTTCTCGCTTGATATGGGAGCACTTATTGCAGGTGCAAAATATCGCGGCGAGTTCGAGGAGCGCCTAAAAGCCGTCTTGGAAGAAATTAAAAATTCAAACGGCGAAATAATTTTGTTCATTGACGAACTGCATACAATAGTCGGTGCGGGAAAAACCGACGGCAGTATGGATGCGGGTAACCTCTTAAAGCCCATGCTTGCGAGGGGAGAACTGCATTGTATCGGCGCAACTACGTTGGATGAATATCGCAAATACATTGAAAAAGATGCCGCGCTCGAACGCCGTTTTCAGCCTGTTATGGTTAAAGAACCCGACGTTGAAGATACCATTTCAATTTTGCGCGGCCTTAAAGAGCGTTATGAAAATTTCCATTCTGTTCGCATACACGATGCTGCGCTCGTCACGGCGGCAACCTTGTCGGACCGTTATATTACAGACCGATTTTTGCCCGACAAGGCAATCGACCTTGTTGACGAGGCTTGTGCGCTCATCCGTACCGAGATGGATTCAATGCCCGCCGAGCTTGATGATATGCGCCGCCGCATAATGCAGTTAGAAATTGAAGAAACGGCGCTCAAAAAGGAAACAGACTTATTGTCTGTTGACCGTCACGAAAAAATAATACAAGAACTTGCAAATCTAAAAGACGAGTTCAAAGAGAAAAAATCACTCTGGGAGAGCGAAAAAAATCAGGCAGACGAAGTTGGCAGAATAAAACAAGAAATTGAACGTGTCAACGGTGAAATTGAATCGGCGCAGCTGTCGTACGACTATGAAAAAGCCGCTCGTTTGCGTTATAGTGACCTACCAAGGCTGCAAAAAGACCTTGAAAACGCTCAAATAAAAGCCGAAAACAGCAAATCAACTTCAATGGTACGAGACACCGTTACAGAGGAAGAAATTGCGGGTATAGTGTCAAAATGGACCGGCATACCCGTTACAAAACTTGTTGAAAGTGAGCGCCAAAAACTATTAAGGCTTGATGAGCAAATCCACAAACGTGTTATCGGTCAAGACGATGCCGTACAGCGTGTTGCCGATGCAATTCTTCGTTCCCGTGCGGGTATTGCAGACCCAAATAAACCTATAGGCAGTTTTCTGTTTTTAGGACCCACAGGTGTCGGCAAAACCGAACTTGCAAAATCCTTGGCAGAGTGTCTTTTTGATGACGAGCGTAATATGGTACGCATCGATATGAGCGAATATATGGAAAAATTTTCGGTCTCTCGCCTTATAGGTGCTCCTCCCGGATATGTCGGATATGATGAGGGCGGCCAACTTACCGAAGCGGTCAGAAGAAACCCTTATTCCGTGGTTTTGTTTGACGAAATTGAAAAAGCCCATCCAGATGTGTTTAATGTGATGTTGCAACTGCTCGATGACGGCAGAGTGACCGACTCTCAGGGAAGAGTAGTAGATTTTAAAAACACCGTTGTGATACTCACATCTAATATTGGTAGCGCTCATTTGCTTGAGGGAATAACCGCAAACGGAGAGATTGAGCAAAAAGCGCAGGATGCCGTAATGGAAGAGTTGCGACGCAGTTTCAGACCTGAATTTTTAAACCGTCTTGACGAAATTATAATGTTCCGCCCCTTAACCAAAACAGACCTTGCGTTAATCGTAGATAAGCTTGTCGAGTCTCTGCACAGCAGGCTTAAAGAAAAAACACTAACGTTTGATATTACACAAGAAGCAAAAGAGCTTATAATTAACAGAGGCTTTGATGCGGTTTGGGGTGCAAGACCGCTAAAACGTTTTATACAAAGTCAGGTTGAAACCTTGATTGCTCGCACATTGCTTGAAAGCAATCCCCCCGCCAACTCAAAAATTACAGTCTGTCTTGAAAAAGACCAATTAAATTGCAAAATATCATAAAAAATGCGGTTTTGCCCTACAAAAGCGGGTCAAAACCGCGTTTTATCACTAAAAAGGTTACAATTTGTAACCTTTTCTTTTTATGAAAGTTGTCAATTATACGAAAAAATGTTTGCAATAATTGTGCAATATAACGAAAAAGTTTCAAAAAATAATAAAAAGATTGCAATTTTGTAACTTTTGGTTATAATGAAATATGTAATTTGTTTTAATTTTGTAACCAAATGGTTGCAAAGGGCAACATAAATTTAAAGGAATGATTTTTTGAAAAAGTTTTTTGAAGGTGTAAAAAGCATTATAAACCTTTGTGTCAATAAATGCCGCACCTACTTACAAAAGACAATTAAATATGTAAAATCAACCTCAGCGCTTCTTGCGGCGTCAAGCTTAAGTGTAAAGTTATCTGCTGTTGCTGCAAGTGTTTGCCTTGTTGCAGTAAGCACGGTTACCGTTTACGGTCTTTCTATGACATACGGTGTTTCTTATAATGGCAATGTTATCGCCTATGTAGAAGAAAAAGAGGTTGTTGACGAGGCTGTCAAAATTGTTGCGGACACACTTTTAAGTGAAAACACTTTTGAGTATATAAAGGATGTAAACTGTGTGCCATCGTTGCTCGGTGCATCAAAAATTGTTGATGCAAACGCTGTTGCACAGGCATTACTCAACGAATGTGACCAGGTTATCAAGTGCGGTCGCCTTATTGTTGACGGCAAAACTTATCTTTGCGCAACCAGCGCGCAAGCAATAAAAAACACGTTTGATGCAAGGCTTAATTCCTTTGCAACAGGAAATGACGGCGAAAGTGTAGCATATCTTGATGATTTTGATATTGTTGAAGGCTATTGCCTTAAAGGTGAAATTATTGCAGACCAAAATCTTGATTCGTACGCAGCAAATTTTTCTGTTAAAACAATTTCAACAATAACATATACCGAAAAAATTGCATACAAAACAATTAACAAAACAACCTCTCAACGCGACACAAACTATAAGCGTGTTACAACTGCTGGTGTTAAGGGTGAAAAGAGCGTTACAGCACGAATTGAAACTGTGAACGGTGTTGAGCAGTCGAGAGAAATTATATCAGAAACTGTTACAAAACAGCCTGTTGATCAGGTTGTTGTCACGGGTACCGCAAAGGTTAAAACAACCACTCAAAAAAGCTCAAAAGCGGGGTCTTTTATTTGGCCTGTTGCAAAGGCTGAGAGACAATATATAAGTTCTTATTTCGGTGACGGAAGAGGTCATAAAGGCTGGGATATTTGTTCGCCCAAGGGCACGGCAATTTACGCCTCAAAAGCCGGTACGGTAATCGTGTCGGGTTGGAGTACATCTGGCTACGGCAAATATATCGTAATCGACCACGGCAATGGCTATTCAACGCTTTATTCTCATTGCAGTGAGCTGTATGTAAAAGTGGGAGATAAGGTTAACGCAGGTGAAACCATCGCAGCGGTCGGTATGACAGGCAGAGCAACCGGTAACCATCTGCATTTTGAGATAAGAATAAACGGTGTCGCACAAAACCCTAACAGATATTTTTAATAAATAAAACATTTGCAAGTCCGGCAGGATTTTCCTGTCGGACTTTTTTTGTTTATTACACTTGATAATAGTTATAAAATATAGTATAATAAATTGATTATTATGAGCGTATTATGCTCAAAGGAGTTTTTATAACTTGTCAGACGTAAAATTAACCAATGAAATTTTAGATAATACTTTGCAACAAGTAGCGCAAGTTCGCTGTTTGTTAGAGCAAAAATTTAATAAAAAATTAACTGCAAGTGTGCAAACCTACGGGTGTCAGCAAAACGTTAATGACAGTCAGTTTGTCAAAGGTCTGCTTTCTAAAATGGGATATACAATTGTCGAACAACCCCAAGATGCAGATTTGGTTGTTTTCAACACCTGTGCGGTTCGTGAACATGCCGAAATGCGAGTGTTCGGCAATATAGGTGCACTCAAAAAAAGCAAAAAAGAAAATCCCGATATGCTTATTGCAATAATGGGCTGTATGTCACAGCAAGAGGTTATTGCAAAAAAGATAAAACAAAGCTATCCGTATGTTGATATTGTTCTCGGCACTGGTGCGGCGCACTTGCTGCCACAGGCAATTTATTCAAAATTAACAAAGAAAAAAAGAGTCTTTGGTGATGCTCTTTGTCAAGATATTGTTGAGGGACTGCCCGTTGACCGAGAAAATTCTTTGCGCGGTTGGTTGCCGATAATGTATGGCTGTAATAATTTTTGCTCATACTGTATAGTGCCTTACGTTCGTGGCAGAGAACGTTCCCGCAAACCCGAAGATATTATTGCTGAAGCAAAAGAACTTATAGCATCGGGTGTAAAAGAGATAACGTTGCTTGGGCAAAATGTTAACTCTTACGGCAATACTGAAGATTTCAAAACCGACTTTTCAGATATTTTGCGAATGATAAACGACCTTGAGGGCGATTTTCGCATCAGTTTTATGACCTCGCACCCGAAAGATTGCACAGAAAAACTTATTCGTACAATAGCCGAGTGCAAAAAGGTCAGCCGCCGCATACATCTGCCGTTCCAAAGCGGAAGCGACCGCATTTTAAAATTGATGAATCGAAGATACACTGCCAAGAAATATTTAGACCTTATCAATCTCGCTAAAAAAACAATACCGGACGTCACCTTTACAAGTGATATTATCGTTGGCTTCCCAGGCGAAACCGAACAAGATTTTGAAGACACTTTAAACTTGGTGCGTCAGGTTGAATTTTTGTCGCTGTTCACCTTCATTTATTCCAAAAGACAGGGTACACCCGCCGCAACAATGGATGACCCGACTACAGACGCACAGAAAAAAGAGCGCTTTTCGCGGTTGCTAAAACTGCAAGACGATATGGCACAAAGGGTCAACAGCAAAATGGTTGGCAAAACCGTCACCGTGCTTTGCGACGGTAAAGGCAGGCTTGAAGGTAAACTTGCGGGCAGAGCAATTAACGATGCGGTGGTTGAGTTTGACGGCGATGATAACCTTATAGGACAATTTGTGAATGTAAAAATTGAAAAGCTTTCTAACGTTTTAGAGGGCATAATCATATAAAAATTTTTTTAAGGAGAAATCATTATGGATATTATTAAACTTACAAGACAACTTGGAGCCGAGCTTCAAAAAGATGAGCGTTACATTGCTTTTACAAAAGCAAGCGAGGCTAACGATAAAGATGAGGCATTGCAAAATCAAATTGGTGAGTTCAATATTGCAAGAGCAGAACTTGACCGCGTGCTTTCAAGCGAGGATGCCGACCAGTCAAAAATTGACGAATTAAATGCAAAACTTGGTGAAATTTACAGACAAATTATGTCTAATTCTTTGATGGAAGAGTACAACAAAGCAAGAACCGATTTGGATGCGCTTATTAGTCAAATCACAGGCATTCTTGCTATGTGTGCTAACGGCGCCGACCCCGAAACATGTGAGCCTTCATCCTGTGCAGGTAACTGCTCGTCTTGCGGTGGTTGCCACTAATTTTTGAGCCAAAGCGTTCAAACCTGAACCGGCCTTAAAGGGCTGATTTTAGGCGGCTTTCGGCGAGAGCGCACATATAGGATTACTGGATTCATGAGTATTTTAATAAAGCCACAGCAGAAAACACTTGTTTTTTAAATCTGATTCGAGTTTGAATGCTTTGGCAAAAGGGATTGATTAAATGACAAAGCTGTCACCTGCAATGCAACAGTATATGGATATAAAAAATAAATATTCTGATTGCATACTGTTTTTCCGTTTAGGCGACTTTTATGAAATGTTCTTTGAAGATGCAAAAATTGCGGCCGAAGAGCTGGACCTTGTTTTAACAGGTAAAAGCTGCGGTCTTGAAGAACGTGCGCCTATGTGCGGTGTGCCTTTTCACAGTTGTGACGGCTATATTGCAAAATTGGTTGAGCGCGGCTACAAGGTTGCAATATGTGAACAGACCGAAGACCCCGCAACAGCAAAGGGTATTGTCAAACGAGAGGTTGTAAGGGTTGTTACACCCGGCACAGTTTTTGAAGATACCATGCTTGACGAATCAAAAAATAATTATCTGGCATCGGTTGCATTCTCTGGGTGTGGTGCCGGTGTCTGCTTTGTTGATGCGTCAACAAATGAGGTTAAGGTCACCTCAATCCAAACCGAAAATATGACAACCCGCATTATTGAAGAACTTTCACGTTTTTCTCCAAGTGAGGTTATTGCCACAAAACAGCTTACAGACTATGCCGAACTTAAGGATTTTTTGCTACAGCTTGAATGCGCAGTAACCATAAGACAAGACGGATTTGATGAAAAAGAGTGTAGGGATGTTGTTTTGTCACAGTTTAATGTTTTGGGCGTTTCCACGCTCGGACTTAATGAAAACAGTCCCGCCGTTACAGCGTTGGGCGGTGCGCTAAAATATCTTTACGAAACACGTATGTCCGGCCTTGCGGGTCTTAATAAGGTTACAGTTTATACCCCTGCAGATTTTATGCGACTTGACATTACCGCAATTCGCAATTTAGAACTTTGCAGCACCTTGCGAACAAAAGCAAAAAAAGGCTCGTTGCTTTGGGTAATTGATAAAACAAAAACAGCAATGGGTAAACGTATGATGCGCGGTTGGCTTGAGCAACCCCTTATCAATATGGCAGATATATCAGTTCGTCAAAATGCGGTGGACGAGCTTTGCTCAGATACCGTAATGCGCGGTGAACTTGCTGAATATTTGTCGGGTATGCGTGACGTTGAGCGTCTTATTACCCGCGTTATGTATAAAACTGCAGGCGGCAGAGAATTAAACGGTCTTTGCGAAGCAACTGTGCGTTTTCCGCTTATAAAACAACTCACTGGGAATTCAAACGGCCGTTTTATAAAAAAATGCAATCAGGAAATTGACGAATTACAAGATATGTACAAGCTTATATCGTCGGCAATTTCCGATACACCTAGCGCACTCATAAGAGATGGCGGCGTAATTCGCCAGGGCTATAATGCAGAACTTGACCGCTTAAAAGATATCGTTAGAAACGGTAGTGGCTACATAGCAAAAATTGAAGCGCGTGAAAAAGAGCGCACAGGTATTAAAAATTTAAAAATACGATACAACAAGGTTTTCGGTTACTACATTGAGGTCACAAATTCTTTCTTGGATAAAGTGCCCGAGGACTATGTGCGCCGTCAGACGTTAACAGGCGGCGAAAGATATATAACCGAAGAACTTAAAAAACTCGAATCTGAAATTTTGGGCGCGAAGGAAAGCTCACTGCAGCTTGAAGCGCAACTGTTCGAGCAGGTAAGACAACAGGTTGCAGATAATTGTTTGCGCTTTTTAACAACTGCAGCCGCAATAGCAAGGCTTGACTGTGTTTGCTCGCTAGCATGCGTTGCCGCAAATAACGCTTATTGCAGACCGCAGCTTAACACAAACGGAGTTTTAAACATAACAGAGGGCAGACATCCTGTGGTCGAACAGCTTATAAAAACGCCTTTTGTTTCAAACGATGCTCTGCTTGATAACGATAAAAACAGATGTGCAATCATTACGGGTCCCAATATGGCGGGCAAATCTACATATATGCGTCAAATTGCCCTTATTGTCATAATGGCGCAAATGGGTGGCTTTGTTCCCGCCGCCAGTGCAAATATCGGCATTGTTGATGCAATCTATACCCGCATTGTCGCATCTGATGACCTTGCGGCAGGGCAGTCAACGTTTATGGTTGAAATGAGTGAGGTTGCCCAAATTCTTGATAATGCAACCAAAAACAGTCTGCTTATACTTGACGAAATAGGCAGGGGCACTTCCACTTTTGACGGTATGTCGATTGCTCGCGCAGTGTTAGAATATGTTGCAGATAAACGCAAAATAGGCGCAAAAACCCTGTTTGCAACCCATTATCACGAGCTCACACAGCTTGAAGACCAAGTAAGCGGTGTTAAAAACTACAATATTGCTGTTAAAAAACACGGCGATGATATAACCTTCTTGCGCCGTATTGTCCCCGGCGGTGCCGACCAAAGCTACGGTATAGCGGTTGCAAAGCTTTCGGGTGTGCCTAATACCGTTATTGAACGTGCAAAACAAATTCTAAAAGAACTTGAAACAAGCGGTATTACCACAACAAAAATTATCGAAAAGGTGTCCGACCAACTTCCGCTTGAAACGGTTGGTGCGATGGATATACTTAAAGAACTTAAAAATATTGATGCAAACACCCTAACTCCTATTGAGGCCCTTGGCATTTTGCACGATATTGTTACAAAAGCAAAAAAACTTTAGCCAAAGCATTTAAACCCGAACCAGCCTTAAAGGGCTGATTTTAGGCGGCTTTCGGCGAGAGCGCACATATAGGATTACTGGATTCATGAGTATTTTAATAAAGCCACAGCGGAAAATACTTGTTTTAAAATCTGATTCGAGTTTGAATGCTTTGGCTAACCAAAAGAAAGGCAGGCGGTAAACTGTGCAAAAAATTAAAATGTTAGACAAAAAAATGATAGAGCTTATCGCCGCGGGCGAGGTGGTCGAGCGACCTGCTTCTGTCATAAAAGAACTTGTTGAAAATGCTATTGATGCCAAGGCAAAAAACATTACGGTAGAAATTCAAAACGGCGGCATTTTGTATATGCGAGTTACCGATAACGGTACCGGCATACATCAAGACGATATACGTACTGCTTTTTTAAGCCACGCAACAAGTAAAATTTCTAAGGAAGAAGATTTGTATAACATTGGAACCTTGGGTTTTCGAGGTGAAGCACTTGCCGCAATAAGTTCGGTTTCAAAGGTTGAACTTTTTACCCGCACCGAAAATGAAAACACAGGCACTCATTACACAATAGAGGGCGGCAAAGAAACCTTGTTTGAAGATATAGGCTGTCCGCGTGGAACAACCTTCATTATAAGAGATATTTTTTATAACACTCCCGCAAGAATGAAATTTTTGAAAAAAGACGTGTCCGAGTCAAACTTAATTTCGGCATTAATGGACCGTATTGCAATGTCGCACCCGGAGGTTGCAATAAAATTCATAAGAGACGGTAAACAAGTGCTTGTCACATCGGGTGACGGCAAGTTGGAGTCGGCGGTTTATTCTGTACAGGGAAGAGAGTTTTTCTCAAATCTTGTCCAAATCACAAAAAACAACGATAACGGTGTAAGTGTAAGCGGCTTTATCGGTAAACCAACATACACAAAATCAAACCGTAACGGTCAATTTTGTTATTTAAACGGCCGTTTGGTAAAATCGGCTACCGTTTGCGCCGCTTTGGAACAGGCGTATAAAAATAGCATAATGACCTCTCGCTTTCCGGTTTGTGTTTTAAATGTTGCAGTACCTTATGATACGGTTGATGTCAATGTGCATCCCGCAAAATCAGAGGTGCGCTTTACAAACGAAAAAATAATTTTCGACAGCGTTTATTACGCAGTTAAAGCAACACTCACTCAACTAACCGAAAGGCCCACAATAGAACTTGCCGAAACCAAGAGCGGAACATTTGCTAATATGACGGCCGAAGAATTTAAAAGTGAGTTTGCGCCAAAAAGTTTTTTCGACGGTAAACGTTCAACTGTTTTAAAAAGTCAAAGCGTATTTGAGGCTCAAACTGCCACTCAAGCAAAAATAGATATTGAGTATGAAACTCCGACCCAAAATCAAAGCGTTTCTCAAATCGAACAAGAAGAAACTAAAACAATCGTTGAAGAAAGAACGGCTTATATACCATCGACAAGCCAAGAAAAAGACGAGCCGATAATATTGATTGGCGAAGCCTTTAAAACCTACATAATTGCTCAAAAGGGCAACAGTTTATACGTTATTGATAAACACGCCGCTCATGAGCGCATTATATACAACCAACTCAAAAATGATGTAAAGGCAGAAAAGCAACTGCTCTTAACGCCCGAAACGGTTGTTATGAATAAACAAGAATATATGGTGCTTGTCGAAAAGCAAGAACTTTTGGATGAGGTCGGTTTTGAAATTGAAGATATGTCGGACGGCATTGTTATGGTGCGATGCGTTCCCGCATCTCTTTGCGGAGATAATATCGGCGAGGCATTAAGTCAGATTGCAAATTCGCTTTCAAAGGGCGGTGCAGCACAAACCGAAAAGCAAGAAAGGCTTTATTGCACAATCGCTTGTCGTGCCGCAATTAAAGCGGGGGACCGTTCGGGTGAACAAGAACTATTGCAACTTGCAATTAAGGTGCTTGGCAAAGGCGGTGTTATGCATTGTCCTCATGGTCGTCCCGTAGCGTTTGAGCTTAAACAGCACGATCTTGAAAAACAGTTTGGACGGCTGCAATAATTATGGAAAATAAAAAAATCAAAGTAATAGCGGTAGTCGGACCAACGGCTTCGGGCAAAACATCTCTTGCGGTAGAAATTGCAAAGAGAATAAACGGCGAAATTATTTCGGCAGACTCAATGCAAATTTTTAAAAATATGCCGATAGCCTCTGCTGTTCCCACAACACAAGAGCGTCAGGGCGTTGAACATTATCTGCTCGAGCAATTAAATCCCGACCAAACCTTTTCAGTATCAAACTTTGTGCAACAAGCCACAAATTTGTGCTTTAAAGTGCATAAAAAAGGGAAAATGCCCATTGTCGCAGGCGGTACAGGCTTATATGTTGATGCGCTTATAAAAAATTTTAGCTTTACCGATGCTCAACCCGATGAGTGTTTGAGAAGTAAGTTTGAAGAAGAATATAACAATATCGGCGGCAAGGCTATGCTTTTAAAGCTACAAGAAATTGACAAACAAACCGCCGACCGTTTGCACCCCAATGACAAAAAGCGTATTATTCGCGCATTTGAAATTTATTATTTAACAGGAAGTACGCTCACACAGCAGAACGAGAAATCTCGAGCAAACCCTTCTCCTTTTGAGTTTTTGTGTATAGGCCTCAATTTTCGAGACCGTCAAAAACTTTATGACCGCATAAATAAAAGGGTAGATATTATGCTCGAGTGTGGGCTGGAAAAAGAGGCGCGTGCATCCTTTGAGCAAAACAGTACAGGTACGGGCATGCAAGCAATAGGCCATAAAGAGTTTTTTGAATATTTTAGAAAAAATCAAAGCTTTGAACAGGCAGTAGATTGCATTAAAATGCAAACACGTCGTCTTGCAAAAAGGCAAATAACTTGGTTTTCGGCAAAGCCTTACGTTAATTGGATATACGTGGATGAATGTGATGACCTAATTCAAAAAACGTTAGAAATTATACAACAAAACGGATGGAAGTGATTGACAGTTGAAAAATGCATTTTGGGGCAAACTTGCTAAAATAGCGGTTTTTGCTATCACTGTGTCGTATGCGGTTTATCAACTGTATGCAAGCATTTATAATCCGTTAGTCACCGAAACCGCAATGCACTATACAGGGCATGACGGTTTTACAATAGAGGGCATAGTTGCCAGAAACGAAACCGTAATAGAAAACGACACGAATTTGGTAAAATATTATGTTATCGATGACGGCGAAAAGGTTTCAAAAGGCGGCACGCTGGCAGAACTTTACAACCAAAGTGAGCAAATTAATATAAACAATCAAATTAAAGAACTGCAAAAGAATATTGACAATATTGAGCGAACAATGGCTTATAACAGTACCGAAGCAGTTGACCTTAATTTGTTAAGCAGTAAGGTTTATACCGCATTGTCGGACTATGTAACAACTTTTGCTTCGGGCAATTTTTCAAGTTCAACCGAAACGGCAGCAGAGCTTCTTTCTGCAATCAGTGTACGTCAGGCGGCAACGGGTGAAACGGTTGACTTTTCTTCCACGTTGGCATCGCTTAATAACCGTCTTGCAGCTTTGCAAAGCACAAAAGCAACAGCACAAGGTGCAATAACAACCGACCGTTCAGGATATTTTATGTCCCAGGTTGACGGTTATGAAAAAGCCTACAACCTTGATAATGTTTTAAATCTTTCCCCAAAACAGTTTAAAGAAATAAAAGCAGAGTCCTTGTCTGATAAGGCAATAGGAAAAATTGTTGAAGATTATAAATGGTGCATTGTCAGTTTGGTTTCAATTAACCGCTCGGCTCTTTTCAGTGTGGGAAAAACAGTAACCTTAAAAACCAACCTGCGCGAAATGCCCGAGCTTAAAGCTACAGTTAAAGCGGTTAACCGTGACAAAACGGGTGATGAGGCTGTTTTGGTGCTTGAATGTGAGGGAATGAATAACTATATCTGCTCTGCGCGTAACATCAGTGTTACGGTTGTTACAGAAAACTATGATGGACTGATGGTTAACAAAAGGGCAATTCGAGTTGTGGGAGATAAACGAGGCGTTTATGTCGTTTCGGGAATGCAGGCATCGTTTGTGACGGTCAACGTTTTAAAAAATACCGACGACTATGCAATTTGCGAGATGCAAACAGAAAACACAAAGGCGTTGCGTTTATACGACGAGGTTATAGTGAAAGGAAAGAATCTGTATGACGGAAAAATCATCAACTGACCTTATTAAAAGCAACTTAGATGTCATATATGATAAGATTGACAAAGCGGCAAAAAAGGTTAATAAAACAAAGGATGATATAATTTTACTTGCCGCTACAAAAACGGTGGATGCCGACCGCATAAACGAGGCGGTGCGCTCAGGCGTAAAATATGTGGCAGAAAATCGTGTGCAAGAACTTGCTTTAAAGCATAAGGATATTGACCCTTCAGCACATCAACATTTTATCGGTCATCTCCAAACCAATAAAGTAAAAGATGTTGTCGGCAAGGTTGAACTAATTCATTCCGTTCACTCGCTAAAACTTGCGAACGAAATTTCAAAACAGGCGCAAAAAGCAGAAGTTACAGTAAATGTGCTTATAGAAATTAACATCGGTAAAGAAGAAAGTAAATCGGGGTTTATGCCCGAAGATGCGGTTGCCGCTGTGCAGCAAATTGCGGCTTTACCGTCAATAAAAGTGATGGGATTAATGGCAATTCCGCCTATATGCGAAAATGCAGAGCAAAACCGAACTTATTTTCGCCAAATGTACAAACTATTTGTTGACATTGGAGCCAAAAACATAGATAATAGTAGTATGGTATATCTTTCAATGGGAATGTCTGACGATTTTGCGGTTGCCATTGAAGAAGGAGCCAATATTGTTAGAATCGGCTCCGCAATTTTTGGAAAAAGACAATATTAAAAATTTTAATAAAAAGGGGACATAAAAATGGGTTTTTGGGATAGCGCAAAAAAGATTTTTGCAGTAACAGACGCAGAGGAATATGAGGATGCTTGGGAAGAGCAAGAAGTAGAAGAGCAAGAGCTTGAAGAAGAAAAAGGTTCTTTTATGGGAAATTTGTTCTCAGCAAGAGCAACACGTTCAACAGATGCAACCGCATCATCTCAGATGCAGGTTGTTTTGGTAAAACCTGAGCGTTTTGACGATGGTATCGGTATTGCCGACCATCTCAATCAGAATAAAACCGTCGTTTTAAATCTTGAGAATGCAGACCGCGAAACCTGCCGCAGACTGCTTGACTTTTTGTCGGGCGCAGCATATGTTCGCAAAGGTAGCATTAAAAAGGTTGCAAGAAGCACATATATCATCACTCCCAGTCAGGTAAACGTTATGGGCGAGGTTCTTTCTGAAGACTTTGATGCCACAGGAATGTATCTGTAAGGAGTTAGTTTAATTATGTATTCTGTTGAAGAAATCAGACAAATAACATTTAAAAGAGCGGGTCGCGGCTACAATGCAGATGAGGTTGATGTTTTCATCGACCAAATTGCCGCCGAATATGAACTTGCTTTGCGTGAAATTGCAACACTTAAAGCTGAAAACGAAAAAATAAAATCAGATAACATTGATTCAAACGGTACACAAAACAGTTTGCAAAACATTCTTGTTAGTGCACAGCGTTTTGCTGACCAAATTGTTGAAGAAGCAAAGCAAAAAGCAGAAGAAATTCTGACAGATGCGAAAAAAACTGCTTTAGAAACAGCACAGCAGATTGAAGCAGATAAAGAAAATTGTAAAACAACAATTTTACAAGCAAATGAGTCTGCTCAGCGCGAGATTGAAAAACTTCTTAAGGACGGTGTAAAGCGCTCAGAGGCAATGAAAACTGCCGCAAAAGACAGCGTTGACCGTCAACAACTTCTTTTTGATAAACTTAAAACTGAAATTGTCAGCTTTAAATCACAAATTATGGATATGTATAAAGAACATCTCAGCCTGTTCTCGCAGATTCCTGACGAGGTTCCTTTTGATGCTGCTCGTGCGGCAGCTGCCGTTAACGCAGTTATCGATGCCGAGCCCGACTTTTCGGCTATGGTAAATAGCGAGGAGCAACAGCCCGAGGTTGAAAAACAACAACAGCAAGAGGAACAACCCGCTAAAGAAACCGAGCAAGAGATGGGCTTTACACGCATAATGGATATACCTTTGCCCGACGAGAGCGAAGAATAATACTTTTTAATGTTTAGGAGATAATCACAACTATGGACAGGGATTTCGACAAGACGCTTAATTTACCTTATACCGAGTTTCCCATGCGCGCAGGGCTTCCTGTAAGAGAGCCTGAGGCTCTTAAAGCATGGCAAGAAGACAAAGTTTATGAGCAGTTAATGGAGCATAACGACGGTAAGCCGCTTTATGTTTTACATGACGGCCCTCCGTATGCTAACGGAAAAATACATCTCGGCACAGCATTAAACAAATGCTTAAAAGACTTTGTTTTGCGCTATAAAAATATGAGCGGCTTTAAAGCACCTTATATTCCGGGATACGATACACACGGTCTGCCCACCGAGCTTAAGGCAAGAAAACACGCTGGTAAAGAGCAAAGTGAACATGCAACCCCCTTGCAGCTTAGAAAACTTTGCCGTGATTTTGCAAACACCTTTGCCGACCAGCAAAGAGTTCAGTTTGAAAGATTGGGCATTCTCGGTGATTGGGATAACCCCTACAAAACCTTAACAAGCGACTATGTTGCCCGTCAGATTGAGGTTTTTGGCACAATGGCAGAAAAAGGCTATATCTATAAAGGCTTAAAACCTGTTTACTGGTGTCCTGAATGTCAAACAGCACTTGCTGAGGCCGAAATCGAGTATGCAGAAGATCCCTGCTATTCAATATATGTAAAATTCCCCGTTATCGGCGATATGAAGGTTCTCGAAGAACTCGGTGCCGAAAAGGGAAAAACAAGCTTTGTTATTTGGACAACAACCACGTGGACTCTGCCCGCAAACCTTGCAATTTGTCTTGGACCCGAGTATGAGTATTGTGTTGTTAAGGCAAATGACGAGTATTATGTAATGGCTAAAGAGCTTGTTGCAAATACAATGGCTGCTGCCGAAATTGAGCAGTACGAAATTCTTGGCTCAACATCAGGCGCAGAACTTGAACTTTTAAAAACAAAACACCCCTTTATCGATCGCGAGTCACTTGTAATCGTGGGCGACCACGTCACCTTGGAAAGCGGTACAGGCTGTGTTCATACCGCCCCCGGTCATGGTGTTGATGACTTTGAGGTTTGCCGCAAATATGAGCAGATTGAAATGGTTGTTCCGGTTGACAGCAAGGGTGTGTTGACCGAAGAGGCAGGTCGTTTTGCAGGTCTTTCAACCGATGATGCAAACAAAGCAATCGCAACCTGGCTTGATGAAAATAATTACCTCTTTGCAATCAAAAAGATTGTTCACCCCTATCCGCATTGTTGGCGTTGTCATTCGCCCATTCTTTTCCGCGCTACACCTCAATGGTTCTGCTCAATTTCTGCAATAGCAGATAAAGCAATCGAGGCAATCAAGAGCGTTAACTGGGTTCCCGGCTGGGGCGAAGACCGCATAGCAGGTATGGTTAAAGACCGAAGCGACTGGTGTATTTCTCGTCAGCGTATATGGGGCGTTGCGCTCCCCATTTTCTACTGCAAAGATTGCGGCAAAGAAATTATTTCTAAACAAACCATTCAAAATGTTGCAGATATTGTAAGAGAAAAAGGCGCAGATGCTTGGTACGAACTCGAAGCGGCAGACCTTTTGCCCGCAGACTACACCTGCCCCCATTGTAACGGTAAAGAATTCACAAAAGAAACCGATATTATGGACGTTTGGTTCGACTCCGGCGTTTCACATGCTGCTGTTATGGAACAGCGTGACGAGCTTACAAGCCCCGCTGACCTTTATTTAGAGGGTGCTGACCAGTACCGTGGTTGGTTCCAGTCATCACTTCTCACAAGCGTTGCAACCAACGGCATTGCTCCCTACAAAAACGTTGTTACACACGGTTGGGTTGTTGACGGTCAGGGCAGAAAAATGTCTAAGTCTGAGGGTAATGTTATCATTCCTGACGATGTTGTTAAACAGTACGGTGCAGATATTCTGCGTTTGTGGGTTGCATCAAGTGACTACCATGCAGACATCCGCGTTTCTAACGACATTCTTAAACAAATGTCAGAAATTTACCGTAAAATCCGTAATACCGCACGTTTCATTCTCGGCAACTTGGGCGATTTCAATCCCGATACCGACATGGTGGACGACAGCGCTCTTTGCGAGATTGATAAATGGGCACTTGCACGTCTTGATGAACTCATTGCACGTTGCACCGATGCTTATGAAAATTATGAATATCACCTTATCTATCACGCAGTTCACAACTTCTGCGTTGTTGATATGAGTAACTTCTATCTTGACGTGTTGAAAGACCGCCTTTATGTTGAGGCGGCAAACAGTGTAACAAGAAAGGCAGCACAAACCACAATTTATAAGGTTTTGGATAAACTTTGTCGCCTTATTGCACCAATTCTTTCTTACACATCAGACGAAATTTGGAAGTTTATGCCTCACACCAAAGATTGCGATACTCGCAACATTATCTTCAATGATATGCCAAAAGCTGAGGGATTGGCTGACGAGACCTTTATGGCTCGCTGGGAGAAAATTCACGCTTTGCGCGAAGATGCAAAAAAAGCTTTGGAAGAGGCAAGAACACAAAAAATTATCGGCGCACCTTTGGATGCTGCTGTTACAGTCTTTGCCGATGGCGATATGTATGATTTTGTGTGTGAAAATAAAGACCTCTTAAAGAGCGTGTTTATCGTATCGCAACTCAATATCGAAAAAGGAAAAGGCGGCGACATTACAGGTGATACCGGTATCGGTCTTAGCGTTGCCAAAGCGGCAGGTAATAAGTGCTGTCGTTGCTGGGCTTATTCTGAATGGACAGACTCAAAAGCAGAACACGAAGGCCTTTGTGAGCGCTGTGCAGCAGTTGTTGACCAGCTTGATAAATAAAAGTTTAAGGAAAAAAAGATATGATTTCTTGTATTCTTGCGTTGGTAACGGGTGCAGTATTGCTCGTTGCAGACCAGCTTACTAAAAATTATATAGTTGCAAATTTCACCTTGGGCCAAACCTATCCCGCAGTAGAAGGTCTGTTCGACTTTACCTACATTCACAATAAGGGCGGCGCCTGGGGTATGATGAATACACATCCGTGGTTGCTTTTGTCACTTGCAGCATTGATTACGGTCGTTTGCATAATGTTGCTGGTAAAATATAAATCACAAAGCAAATTGATGTTCTGGGCACTCACCCTGGTGCTCTCGGGCGGACTGGGCAATATTATTGACCGCATTTTCCGCTCACATCATTCGGTTGTAGATTTTATTGACGTCAGCTTTATAGAATTTCCGGTTTTCAACGTTGCAGACTGTGCGGTTTGCATAGGTGCGGGCTTGCTTATTTTGTTCTTTGTGATTGATATCATAAAAACAGGCAAAAACGAGCCTAAAAAGTCCTTTAAAACGCATATTCACGAATAATGGAACAAAGAGAGTTTGTTTGTGACCAAACCGGCGAGAGATTGGATGTGTTTTTGTCACGTTGTCTTGATATAAGCCGTTCTGCCGCCGCAAATATGGCGGAAGATGGGCTTGTTTCGGTGGGCGGTAAAACCTGCGCCAAAAATCTGCGCTTAAAAGAGGGCGATGTGGTTGTAGCAACCATACTGCCTTTGCGAAGTGCCGAAGCCATTGCACAGGATATACCTCTTGATATCGTTTACGAAGATGACAGTCTGCTTGTGGTAAATAAGCCAAAAGGCATGGTTGTTCACCCCGCCGCAGGAAATTATGAGGGCACATTGGTTAACGCTTTGCTTTTTCATTGTCCTAACAGTTTGTCGGGCATAAACGGTGTCGCAAGACCTGGCATTGTTCACCGCATTGATAAAGATACGAGCGGTTTGCTTATGGTGGCAAAAAATGATGCTGCTCATAACAACCTTGCAAAACAGGTCAAAGACCATACGGTTTGCAGACAGTACGAGGCGATTGTCCGCGGTCACTTAAAAGAACAAAAGGGAACCATTAATGCACCAATCGGCCGTCATCCCACAAAGCGTAAGCAGATGACTGTTACCGACAAAAATTCTCGCAATGCCGTAACACATTATGAAGTTGTGGCAGAGTATAAAGAATATACCCACATAAGACTGCGCTTGGAAACAGGCCGCACCCATCAAATCAGGGTGCACATGGCACATATCGGACATTCGGTTGCAGGTGACAGTGTTTACGGTGGTGCAAAACAACCCAAAGGGCTTAACGGACAATGCCTACACGCAAAAAAGTTGGGTTTTGTTCATCCCAAAACTAATGAGTATATGGAGTTTGACAGCCCACTCCCTGAATATTTTACTGAGTTTTTAAAGAGGTTAGATTAATGGGCGTTTTTGACGGTTGCCTTTTAGTTTCCGATATTGACGGAACACTGCTTCATCACGGCACCATTGCACAAAAAAACATTGAAGCAATAAGATATTTTGAGGCAAACGGCGGCTATTTTACTGTTGCAACAGGCAGAGGCATAGGCGCTTTTGACCAAGAGTATAAAATGAGCGAAGCAAACGTTCCCGCTATTGGAATTCACGGCGGTACGGTTTATGATTTTGCAAAAAAAGAAACGTTATATCTCAATGCGCTCGGCGAGGAAGATAAACAAGCAATTATCGCCCTTGCAAAGCAGTTTTCACAGATGGGGTTTGAGGTTTTTTGCGATGGCACAATGAATATATGCCGTCGCAGTCCCGATATCGACTGGCACGCTCAATATGAGCACGTTAATGCAACATACGAACCTATTGAAAATATTATGGACCGTTCTTGGTCAAAGGTCGTTTTCTCAACCGAAAACGGTATGGGGCAAAAAATGCTCGAATATTCGCAAACATTAAAAACCGATAAAGGCGCTTTTCATATAACAAATGCAGTGCTTGTAAAACTGCTCGAGTTGTATCCCGCATCAAATAAAAAAAGTAAAGCAATGCACTTTTTGGCTGACTATCTCGGTGTATCTCACGATAGGGTTTTTGCAATAGGTGACTATTACAATGATATTGATATGATTGAAAAAGCAAAAATCGGCGCCGCGGTAAAAGATTCGCCCAAAGAGATAATAAATGCATCAAAATATGTAACCAAAGCCTCCTGTCAGGAGGGTGCTGTGGCTGAGTTTATTTATTATATTGAAGACCAACTCAAAAACGGCAGATTATAAACTAACTGATTTTATCCGAAATACAATAGCGGATTTTATCTGATAAAGAGAAAACAAGAAGGGAAATGAAAAAAGCTATGGATAATGCTACCAAAAAGCAGCTGGAAATTACAGCTTGCAGGGTAAGAATGGGCATAATTGAAGGCACCCACAGTGCAAAATCCGGTCATCCGGGCGGCTCACTGTCTGCTACCGAAATTCTTACCTATCTGTTTTTCAAAGAGATGAACATTGACCCCAAAAATCCCAAAATGGAAAACCGTGACAGATTTGTTCTTTCAAAAGGACACATCGCACCCGGTTACTATTCTGTTTTGGCACAGCGCGGTTTCTTCCCCGTTGAAGACCTTAAAACCTTGCGTAAGGTTGGCTCATATTTGCAGGGTCACCCCGATATGAAGAAAATCCCCGGTGTTGACATGTCATCAGGCTCACTCGGTCAGGGCATTTCAGCAGCTACCGGTATGGCTCTTTCTGCAAAGCACTTTAACAGCGGCTTTAAAGTATATACCGTACTCGGTGACGGCGAAATTCAAGAAGGTCAAGTTTGGGAAGCAGCAATGTTTGCGGCTCATAAAAATCTTGGCAACTTGGTTGCTTTTGTTGATAACAATAACCTTCAAATTGACGGTACAATAGAAGAGGTTAACTCGCCCTATCCTATCGACAAGAAGTTTGAAGCATTCAACTGGCATGTTATCAATATCGACGGTCATGATTTCGACCAAATTGAAGCTGCATTGGCAGAGGCTGCAACAATTCAAGATAAACCTGTTGCAATTATCGCAAAAACAGTAAAAGGCAAAGGCGTATCCTTTATGGAGAACCAGTGCTCATGGCACGGTACCGCCCCCAATGACGAACAGTATGAGAAGGCTATGGCCGAATTGCAGGCGCAGTTAGACGCCTTAACAAAGTAAGAGGTGAAAGACATGGCTGATATTAAAAAAGAAGCAACTCGTGCAAGTTACGGTAGTGAACTTGCAAAAATCGGTGCCGAAAGAGATGACTTTGTTGTATTGGATGCTGACCTTGCAGGCGCAACTAAAACAGGTGATTTTAAAAAGGCATTCCCCGAAAGATTTTATGACTGCGGTATCGCAGAGCAGAATATGGTAAGCATTGCAGCAGGTATTGCCGCAACAGGCAAACGTGTTGTTTGCAGCAGCTTTGCAATGTTTGCAGCAGGACGTGCTTTCGAGCAGGTAAGAAACTCAATCGGTTATCCCCATCTTAATGTTATCGTAGCAGCAACACACGCAGGTATTTCTGTTGGTGAAGACGGTGCTACTCACCAGTGTAACGAGGATATTGCATTAATGCGTACAATCCCCGGTATGACCGTTATCAACCCCGCTGACGATACAGAAGCAAGAGCAGCATTACGTGCCGCTTTTGATCACGATGGTCCGGTTTATATTCGCTTTGGACGTTTTGCAGTGCCGGTTATCTTCGGTGAGGACTATAAGTTCGAAATCGGCAAAGGTACAGTAATGAACGAAGGCACAGACGTTACAATTATCTCAACAGGTCTTTTAACCTATGAGGCAATGATGGCTGCCGAGGCTCTTAAAGCAGAAGGCATTTCTGCTCGTGTTATCAATATTGCAACAATTAAACCTCTTGATGAGGAAATTGTGCTTAAGGCTGCTAAAGAAACAGGCGCAATCGTTACCGCTGAAGAACATTCAATTATCGGCGGTCTTGGTAGCGCAGTTTGCGATGTTGTTAGCGCAAAATGCCCTGTTCCCGTACTCAAACTCGGCATCAATGATGAGTTTGGTGTTTCAGGTCCTGCAGGCGAACTTCTTGAAAAATACGGCTTGAAAGCCGCAAGCATCGTAAAAATGGCAAAAGATGCTATTGCTCTTAAAAAATAATTAAATTGTTTTTTAAAAAATACAGCCCACAACTTTTGTGGGCTGTATTGCTAAAAATGGGGATATGTATGAAAAGCATAGTTGAAATTGAACGCAGTATAAATAAAAAGTTTAGAAAAACCGTATGGAACGCCTTTGTGGGCGCTGTCAAGGAGTATAAACTTATAAACGAAAATGATAAAATCGCTGTCTGCATTTCGGGAGGTAAGGATTCTTTTTTGATGGCAAAATGCATACAAGAACTCGCACGTCACAGCGAGGTGCCGTTTAGTGCCGAATATATTTCAATGAACCCCGGATATAATCAGGAAAATTTTGAACTCATAAAACATAATGCAAAAATTACAGGCATAGATATAAAGTTTTTCGAAACCCCGATTTTTGATGTGGTTAATCAGGCGGGTGGCTCGCCTTGCTATTTGTGTGCCCGAATGCGTAGGGGATATCTTTACAACTATGCAAAAGAACTTGGCTGTAATAAAATAGCGCTCGGACATCACTTTGATGATGTGATTGAAACCTTGCTTATTAATATGATGTATGCGAGCGAAATTAAAACAATGATGCCTAAACTTAAAAGCAGAAACTTTGAGGGAATGGAGCTTATTCGTCCGCTTTACAAGGTAAAAGAGCGTGATATAATTGCTTGGGCAAAGTATAACGAACTTGAATTTTTGCGTTGCGCTTGCCGTTTTACAGAAAAAACCGAGAGCGGAGAACTTGAATCAAAGCGTAGCGAAATCAAAAAACTTATTGCTGACATAAGAAAAACCAATCCCGATGCAGACAACAGCATTTTCCGCTCACTTCATAATGTTAATATAAATGCAATACCGGGTTGGCGTGAACGTGACGGCGAACCGCCTCAAAGTTTTTTAAATAAATATTAAAATGTGTTAACACACCCTTGTTTTTACAAGCGGTGTGTTATATAATATAGTTAATCAATAATAGGGGGAGTATTATCTGTGCTTATAAATGCTTTACGTGCAGAAAATTTTGATATAACAGTTGTAATAATAAATATAATTTCTTCTCTTGCGGTTATTTTTTTAACTTTGCCTATACATGAGTATGCTCACGCATTTGCGGCTAATAAATTGGGTGATCGAACAGCATACCATATGGGAAGAAACACCCTTAATCCTCTTGCTCATATTGACTATATGGGTGCGGCTTTTATTTTGCTTTTCGGTATTGGTTGGGCAAAACCCGTTCCGGTTAATGCCTCTAATTTTAAAAACTCAAAAGTAGGTATGGCAATAACTGCAGTCGCAGGTCCCGTTGCCAACATAATCGTGGCGTTTATTGGTATGATTTTTGCAAATCTAACCCTGTTTTTGTACTACACCGTTGCAGATTCCGTAATTTTATATTTTGTGTTCTATTTCTTCTTGTCGTTTGCACAAATTAATGTTTATCTTGCACTTTTCAACCTCATTCCCATCCCTCCGCTTGATGGTTCGAGGGTGCTTACGGCAATATTGCCGGATAAGGCTTATTATAAATTGATGCAATATGAAAAATATTCGTTTTTGCTTATTGCTTTTGTAATGTTCTCAAATGTTCTTGACAGACCTTTGGAGATTGCGGCAAACGGCATTTTAACCGCATTAAACTATGTTGCGGCTGTGCCTTTTGATTTGTTGATGAAATAGTTTTTTATCGGAGTTATAAATAATGGAAAATGTTTTAAGCTACAAGCTTGAAAGCTTTGAGGGACCGCTTGATTTGCTTTTACAGCTACTTGCAAAAAACAAACTTAATATATATGATATTGAACTTTCGGTTCTGGTTGAGCAATATCTTGAGCAGATTAATGCCATGCGCGATGCTAATATGGATGTCGCAAGTGAATTTTTAGAGATGGCGGCGCGCCTTTTGCATATGAAAACCGTTAGTCTGCTTCCCAAACACGAAGATATTGAGGAACTAAAAGCCGACCTTGCGGGTGAGTTGCTTGAATATGAACTTTGCAGAAAAATTGCGGCACAGCTTCAAGCAATGGGACAAGGCTTTGACTTGACCGTTCGTACACCAAGTGAGCTGGAATTTCCAAAAACGTACATTCTCAACCACGAAGGAGAAATACTTGTAAACGCATATATGTCGGCTGTGGGCAGAGGCAAAAGAAGATTACCGCCTCCCCAAGCGGCATTTGACAGAATTGTAGCTAAAAAAATTGTTTCGGTTTCCTCAAAGATTGTGTTCGTTATGCGCAAACTTTTTAAAGGCGGCAAAAACAAATTAAGTTCGCTCTATCACGGTGCAAAAAGCCGAAGCGAAATTATTGCCACCTTTTTGGCGGTGCTTGAACTTTGCAAAAACAATCGTGTAAAGGTTGAGGGCGAAGCCGAAAACACAACCGTCACCTTATTAAAGGAGAAAAAATAAAAATGAACATAAAAGAACTTTCTCGCGCTTGCGAAGCGGTGCTTTTCTCAGGCGCAGACCCAATGTCTTGCGAAAAACTATGTCGCATTTTTGAGGTTGAGGCAGATGATATTACGGCCGCAATGGACGAGCTTTCGAAACGATTAAACGAATGGGAAAGCGGCGTTATGCTCCTCTGTCTTGACGGTGCATATCAAATGGTCGCAAGAAAAGAGTTTTCAAGCTACATTTCGGCCGCTTACGATTTAAAGCGCAAAACACCTTTGTCACAGGCGGCGTTAGAAGTTTTGGCGGTTATAGCCTATAACCAGCCTGTAACACGCGCTTTTGTTGAGCAGGTACGTGGTGTTGACTGCTCTGCTGTTATAACAACCTTGGTCGAGCGTGAACTTATTGAAGAACGTGGAAGATTAGAACTCCCCGGCAGGCCCTTACTTTATGGCACAACCAAAAATTTCTTGCGTTGCTTCTGTATTGAAGACCTCTCACAACTGCCCGAATTACCAAATACTGAAACTACAGGCGCACCGGACCTCGGCGAACAACTTACCGCCTTGCCGGATGAGCAAGAATAATAAGTTTTTATCGAGAAATAATAAAAACGGAAGGTGTAAAAAATGAGTGATAGCAATATTAAAGGCATAATGGATACAACAATGGATAAGCTTCGTGCTATGGTTGATGCCGATACAATAATCGGAACACCTATTGTACAGGGCGACGTTACAATTATTCCCGTTTCAAAGGCTTCCTTCGGTCTTGCAACAGGCGGGTCAGATTTTCCGTCAAAAAATACGTCGGGTCTTTTCGGCGGTGGCGGCGGTGCAGGTGTTACAATTACACCTATTGCTTTTTTGACCGTTCATAACGGCAACGTTAACGTTATCCAAATATATAAAGATGCAAGTTCTGTTGACCGTGCAATCAGCCTTGCACCCGAAATTATCGACCGTATTGCAGGTCTTTTCAAAAAAGACAAGGAAAAATATAAAGATATAGAGCTTTAAAGCGTATAATTAAATACTTCCCCCGAATATATTTTTGTATAATTTATATTTGGGGGAATATGTGTGAAAAAGACAGTTGTATGGATGATTATCACTTGTGCATGTCTTTTTTTTATACCAACCGTTAATGTTAAAGCGGGGAATTTAACCTCTGCTAAAGCGGCGGTTGTTATAAATGCTGATACAAATAATATAATATATGCCCAAAACGAAAACGAGCGTCTGCCTATGGCAAGCACTACCAAGATTATGACAGGTCTTTTGCTTTGCGAATATGGAAATCTTGAAAAAACCATAACAGTCACTTCAAAAATGGTTGCTGTGGAGGGTTCGTCAATGGGCTTACTTGCGGGGGATACGGTGTCGTATAACGACCTTCTTTATGGCTTGTTACTTGCATCAGGTAATGATGCCGCAAATACAATTGCAATATCCCTTTGCGGCAGTATTGAGGCGTTTGTAGACAAAATGAATCAAAAAGCAGAACAATTAGGACTGCAAAACACGCATTTTGTCACCCCCTCAGGTCTTGACGCCGAAGAACATTACACTACGGCTTACGACCTTGCTTGTCTTGCCTCATACGCTTTGCAAAACCAAGATTTTGCCAAAGCTTGTTCGTCTAAGACTGCTACGCTTTGCTATGGCAACCCGCCGTATAAGCGAAGTTTGAAAAACCATAATAAATTGCTTGACAGCTATGAGGGACTTATAGGTGTGAAAACCGGCTATACCAAAAAGTCGGGTCGCTGTCTTGTAACAGCGGCAAAACGTGACGGCAAAACCGTTGTTGCGGTAACGTTATGCGACCCTAACGATTGGCAGGACCATAAAACTTTGCTCGATTACGGCCTATCACAGCTTGAGTACAAAAAATTACCCAATCCTTTGCAAAAACAAACAATTGATGTTGTTGGCTCAACGCAAAATACTGCAAAAATAACTGTGCATGAAAAAGAGATTGCGCTGACAAAGCAAGAATGGCAAAATTTAAAGTGCGAGGTAATACTTCCGAGTTTTATATATGCCCCAAACGGCAATAATCAGCCTATTGGGCAAGTCAAATATAAAATAGGTCAAAAGCAACTTTTAAGCACAAATATAGTTTTGGCACAAGACGTGTTTGTGCAAAACAGTCAAACTAATTTTAAACAAAAGGTATGGAAAACTTTTTTGATAATGATAAAACAAATGTAACAGGAGATATAAAATGAAGGGAACAAAAATAAGACTGCAAAAACATTTATCAGAGTGCGGTGTAGCATCAAGACGTAAAGCCGAAGAACTTATTGCGGCAGGCCGTGTGCGCGTAAACGGCAGAGTTGCATCTATAGGCGACAAGGTTGACCCCATACGAGATAAGGTTACCGTTGGCAGCAAAAATGTTGTGCGCGTAAAAGAAAAGTATTACATAATGCTGCATAAACCTCGCGGCTATGTAACCACTATGAGTGACGAGCGCGACCGCAAATGTGTTGCACAGCTTGTAGGTGATGTTCCTGCAAGAGTTTTCCCCGTTGGAAGACTCGATAAGGATTCAGAGGGTTTGCTTATAATGACCAACGACGGCGAGTTGACAAATCTGCTAACGCATCCCAAAAGTCATGTTACAAAAATTTATCGCGTAACTGTGCGTGGCAAAGTATCGGATGAACAAATTGTAAAACTGCAGGAGGGTGTTATGCTTGACGGCGAAAAAACCTTACCCTGCGAGGTTACAATAACAGAGTTGAAAGCAGACCGCACAGTTTTGCGTTTTGGTCTTGTTCAAGGAAAAAACAGACAAATTCGTCGCATGTGTGAACAACTGGGTCTTGAGGTTATGCGCTTAAAACGTACCGAAATCGCAGGTGTTAAGCTTGGTATGCTCCCCGTTGGACAATGGCGAAATTTAAATGAAAAAGAAATGAAACATTTAGAAAACATCAGCAAATCAAAAACAGAATAAAATTTTTTAAAAATGGATAAAAATTACTATTTATTTTATTGAAAAAATTGACTTTTAATGGTACAATATGTATAAAGGGGAGTTTTTGAATTTTATAGGAGATTGTATTATGAGTCTAAAAAATCATAAAGAAAAATATATAGAAGAAACAAACGCTATCGTGGCTAATACTGCCAGACAGCGTTTATCTGCGCTTTTTGATAATGGCGAGTTTTGTGAGCTTGATCGTTTTGCAAAAAACAAAGATAATGCTTGCGAGGCGGTTACCGCATACGGTACAGTTAACGGTGTTATGGTTTATGCTTTTTCGCAAGACAATACCGTTTTCGGCGGTGCAATGGGTGCGGCACAAGCGCAAAAGCTTGAAAGAATGTACGCTTTAGCCGAAAAAAATGGTTGTCCCGTTGTAGGTATATATGACTCGGTAGGCGGTTATATTGACGATGGCATTGCAACAATGACGGCATACGGCAAACTTATAGGCTATGCTACACGTCTTTCAGGTGTTGTTCCCCAAATTTCAGTTATAGCAGGCGCTTGCACAGGTGCAGCTTTAATGCTGGCGCAGATGTCTGATATTATGGTTTGTACTAAAGAAAACAAGGATGTTTGTGCTTCTTTAAAAGCAGACGATGATATAGCCGCAGTAAAAATGGCGGCTTTGGCTCTTTCATATTTGCCCCAAAACAATCTGGCTGAACCTTTGTGGTCTCAATATGAATCGTCGGGCGTTGCTTGTGAGAATATAAATAATGCAGTCAACGCCATAGCCGATGCGGGTAGTGTGCTTGGTTATTACCAAGACGAATGTGAGTGTGCAAAGGTTTACCTTTCTCGTATAGGCGGTTTACCTGCAGGTATAGTTTGTCTTGCGGCAGAAGATGACATTTGTGCACAGGGTGCACTTAAAGCCGCAAGGTTTGTAGCAATGTGCGACGCTTTCTCATTACCGATTGTAACACTGGTTGATGCAAAAGGCTTTGATGATGCAAAATCTGCCGCAGTTTTAGCTCACGCTTATTCCCACGCAACGTCACCTAAGGTTACCGTCGTTTGCGGCAACGCTGTGGGACAAGTCTTTATTTCGGTTGCAAGTTACGGCGCAAATGCAGATTCAGTTTTTGCATGGAACTCAGCCGTTATAACAGCGGTAAAACCTTGCACAGCAGTGCAATTGCTCTGCAGACAAGAATTAGATGCGGGTAAAGAACGCAAGGCTCTCGAAGAAGAATATGCACAGACCAAAGGATCACCCTTTAATGCGGCGGCGCTTGGCTGTATTGATAATGTTATCGAGCCTGCCGATACGGTATTATGTGTGCAAAAATCGCTTGAAGCACTTGCAGGCAAACGTATATCCACACTTGATAAAAAACATTCTAACTTACCGCTTTAATGGAGGATAAAATATAATGAAACAACTAAAAGTTACAGTTAACGGAAAAGTATATGACGTAAGCGTTGAAGAAATCGGCGGAGCAACACCTGCGGTTGCTTCTGTTGCTCCCGCAGTTGCAAGTGCACCTACGGCAACTGCAACACCGGCACCTGCTGTCGCAGACGGCGAAAAGGTTGTCAGCCCTATGCCCGGCGTTATTCTTAAAATTCCCGTAGAGGTTGGACAAAAGGTTGCAAAAGACCAGGTTCTCATTGTTTTAGAGGCAATGAAGATGGAAAATGAAATTTTTGCACCCTGTGACGGTGTTGTTGCTTCAATCAACGTTTCAAATGGCGAATCTGTTGAAGCGGGCAAAACTCTTGTTACTTTAAATTAGGTTTAACGGAGGAAAGTTTAAGTGGCTGTTGGTATTACAGAAACTCTTTTAAGAGATGCACATCAATCATTGATTGCAACACGTATGACGACCGAAGAGATGCTGCCTATATTGCCCATGTTAGACGAGGTTGGCTTTCGTTCGCTTGAATGTTGGGGCGGTGCAACTTTTGATGCTTGTCTGCGTTTTTTAGATGAAGACCCATGGCAGCGTTTGCGCACAATTCGCCGTCTTTGTCCTAAAACCGATTTGCAGATGCTTTTCCGTGGTCAAAATATGCTGGGCTACCGTCACTATGCTGACGATGTAGTGGAATATTTTATTAAAAAAGCAGCTGATAACGGCATGAACATTATCCGTATGTTTGATGCCTTAAATGATATAAGAAATCTTGAAACCTGCATAAAAGCAGGTAACGAATGCGGCATCCATGTGCAAGGCGCTATATCTTATACAACCGGTGACGTGTTCACTATGGAATATTACCGTGATTATGCAAAACGTCTCGAAGATTGCGGTGTAACGTCTATTTGCATTAAAGATATGGCAGGTCTTTTAACACCTTACAATACCTATGATTTGGTTAAAGAAATTAAAAGCACTGTTAAAATTCCTGTTCAAATTCATGCTCACAACACATCCGGACTTGGCGCAATGGTGCTGCTTAAAGCAATTGAGGCGGGAGCAGATGCAGTTGATACTGCGCTTTCTCCTTTGGCGCTTGGCACCTCACATGCCGCAACAGAGGCGATGGTTGCCGCTTTGCAGGGAACCCAGTGGGATACAGACCTTAATCTTGAGGCTTTGGACGAAATTGCAAAATACGTAAGCACATTACGTAAAAAATATTTTGAAAACGGTCTTTTAGACCAAAAGATGCTTCAGGTTGATGCAAAGGCGCTTATATATCAGGTGCCGGGCGGTATGCTTTCAAACCTTGTTTCACAGCTTAAACAAGCGGGCAAGGAAGATAAACTTAGAGAGGTTTTAGAAGAAGTTCCGAGAGTTCGTGCAGAATGCGGTAATCCTCCATTGGTTACGCCATCATCACAGATTGTAGGTACGCAAGCCGTGTTTAACGTTATCGGCGGCGAACGCTATAAAATGGTAACTAAAGAATTTAAAAGCTTGGTGCGCGGTGAATATGGCAAAACACCGGTTGAAATTGACCCTGAGTTTCGCAAAAAGATTATCGGTGACGACGAGCCTATAACCTGCCGCCCTGCAGATTTAATTGATGATGAACTCCAAACCTTGCGTGAGCAGATTAAGGGTATGAGTCAGCAAGAAGAAGACGTGCTTTCATACGCTATGTTTGATAAGGTTGCAACAAAATTCTTTGAAAAACGCAACAATGCGAAGTATGGTGTAGATGAACAGCATGCAGATGTGGCTAACCAAATTCATCCGGTATAAAAAAACACTTGCAAACTCAAAAGTTTTGTGGTATAGTCTAATATACTGAATGTGAAATATCCTACGGAGGTTATGAATAAATGAGTGCGGTTCAAATTATTCTCGGTATAGTTACAATCATTGTTTCTTTGGTAATTATCGGCGCTGTTTTGCTTCAGCAGGGCAGACGTGCAGGTATTAGCGGTGCAATTTCAGGCGCAGCGGACACCTTCTTGTCAAAAAACAAGGCTCGTACAGTCGATGCTTTACTTGCTAAATGGACAAAGTATGTTGCAATTTTGTTCTTTATTCTTGCATTGGTTGCAAATTATATTTCAATTAAAGGCTAAAAACAATGCTAAAACAGCCCGTCAATTGACGGGCTGTTTTTTTATGCGTATAATTTTAAGGTCTTGAAATGTAAGGCGGCAACATTGCACAAAGAACACCTAACAGTTGTAACAGTAGAGCATAAACGGTTGTTATGCCGCCAATATTGCCATAAAAGGTAAGCACGGCAGTAACCGCAATACCAAGTACGCTGAAAATTATGTACAATACCGACATAATTGCCGTAAGGCTTTTAACCTTTCCTGCGGCGCTAACGGCACCCAAAAGTCCGCAAATCGAATGGGTGTATGCGGCATGGGCTGAGGTGCTTTCCTGGTAATTGGTACTCGTTTTATAAGCTAAAGTTCCGTCGGTTCGCATCACCTTAACGCACTCTTTATACAAACCAAAATAATCACAAATCATATCGTCGGTTATATTAGGGTCGTTGGAGTTTACGATAATTGTAATACCTTTGTTGCAAAGGCGTCGCAATTCATAGGTGATTTCGCTGTTTGGTTTGTAGCAAACAGCCAACAACACACAAGCGTCTCCGTCACGAGCAACATATACAGGGAAATAACCTTTTTCTAAAAGTGTGCGGTCGGTCTCAAGAGGAGGGATGGCAACAGAATGTGCCTCCATTAAGGTTCGGTTGCCGATAAGCAACTGGCAATCGTTGACCCAACCGCTTAATCCCATACGATATTCATATTTAATAGAGTCTGAAAGCGGAGATTTAGGTTCTTCATGTGCGGTGTTTGCAATTTTTCTGAAAACAGGCGCAAGAGGATTGTTTGCGGCTTCGCACAAAACGGCGGCGTAAAGTATGGTTTCATCAAGCTTGTTGGGAGATAAAGGCTTAATGCCGCCAAGTTGTACGCTTCCTTTTGGGAAAATGTCAAAGCAGTCAACCGCAACGGCGTTAACCTGTGAAAGCGTTTCGGCAGAACTGTGCCCTGCCAACATTGCATTATAATAACCGAGTTTCTTTGCAGTAAGCCAAAGCGGTAAAGTGCTAATAAGTGTTACAAAAACAGGACAACCTAAAATTATTGTAAGGGCAAAAGCGGTTAAAGACATAGCCGCATTGCCAAAGAGGTAGAAACTCACACCAAAAATTATGGCAGCAGCTGAAAAGGCTATAAATGAACATATTGGAATAATTTTGCCGTAAGGGGCAGGTGAATATGAATGCTTGATAAAATCGTTGACGTTAACGGTTTTTCTGCCGGCTGCCAACAATACGTCACCATCTATTGAATCGCCTGCCATAGTACGTGCGTTTTGGTCGCTTATTAAATCAACGGCAAATTTTTCTTTATTGTTTGCAATAGTGCGGAAATTTCTGAAAATACGTTTATATTTGTCGCGTTTGCCAATAAGGGAAAAGGTTAAAAGCAGACCAAGCAACAAACAAAGATAAGGCATCTCAATTTGTGTGTTTACAGCGTTGAAAATGGAATGTATTAAAGCGGCGCACATTGCAAATGCCAATGGCAATTCGGCTTGTTTTTCACTTTTAAAGATACCGCTAAAACCTGCTAACATACGTACATTGATAACACAAAGCAAAATGGTAGCAATTAAATTCAAGACGGGCTTTGAGACAAATGATTGGTCAATGACAAATAAAAACAGTATTGCAACAAGCTCTACAAGTAAAGACAAAAATAATCTTAAACCAATTTTGCCGCTACGTTTTTTAAGGTTTTCTCTAATTCTTTTGGCATCGTCAAGGCAGTTATATTCGTCCTCGTTGCAAGCTTTTGAGTCGTTATCAAATGAAACCTTAAACTTTACCTTTTCACGTTTGGGTTTTGCTGCGGCTTTGGAAGTTTTTTGTTGTTCAAGCGGCGCATAAACCGTGTCACAAAATTCGTCGTCTATTGCTTTTAGGTTTGTGGTATCTTCATCAGCATAATAATGAAATTCCTGCGGGGATGAAGACATTTCAATTTCATCGGGAGCTGTAATAGGCGTAGTTAGAGAAATTGCTTTCATTTCAGCGTTTTTTTCGGCCTGTGCAAGAATGGTTTCAACGCTGTCAAGAGTATATAAAGGCTTTTTTTCAACCTCGGCAGATTTGCCGTTTTCGTCTAAGAAAAAACGCTTAAAAACACCCGTATCAAAGGCGTTTTTTTTCTTTTTTTCAGTCTTTTCTTCATCGGCTGTTTCTTCTAATTCAATTTCTTGTGTAACCTGCGGTACAACCGAATTAAGAGTTTCTTTGTTGCTGGAAGAAATTTTTTCAATAATTCCATTCAATTCTTCTGATATAGAAATATCCCTCTTTATAACAAGGTCTTCGTTTAATATAACCTCTTCTTTGATTTCTGCCGAGTTGTTGACCATACGCTCAAAAAGGCGCTCAGAGGGCGCCACAATAACCTTGTTGTTATCAATTTGTTCGGGTTGTTCTTCATTTTGCCCCAAAATTTCACTTGCGGTTAAACCGTGTTCACAATGGTTTTGAACATTCATAGGAGAAAAATCCCAAAAATCATCCTCCGGCTCAACCTCAACGGGAAGAATGCCCGAAGAGTTATCGTATGCGTTATCGTCGGAAAGGCCGTTCTTAGAAATTTTTTTCTTTGAAAACAAACCCATAAAACTCACTTCCTAAAAAATTAATTGTTTCTTTGCTTTGCTGCTTGGAACATCATAATGCCGGCGGCAACAGATGCATTAAGAGAATTTATTTTGCCATACATAGGTATGCTTACAATTTTATCGCAGGTTTTTGCAACCAACCTACCCATACCGCTGCCCTCGTTGCCGATAACCAATGCTAATGGTCCGGTAAAATCAACTGTCGAGATATCCTCGCCGTCCATATCAGCGCCAAACACCCAAACGCCGCGTTCTTTTAATTTTTCAATCTCATTTACAAGGTTTGTAACTCTGGCAACCTTAACATATTCTAAAGCGCCGCTTGAGGTTTTTGCTACCGTCGCATTTAATGAAGCGCTTCTGCGTTCGGGAATTATCACACCGTGAACACGGCAGGTTTCGGCAGTGCGAATTATTGCGCCCAAGTTATGAGGGTCTTCTATGCCGTCGCAAATTATAATAAAGGGTGCTTCATTTGCATCCTTTGCGCTTTGCAATATTGCTTCAACACTTGAATATTCGGTTGCGGCAACCGTAAGCACAAGGCCTTGATGAACAGCGTTGCCTGTTATTGCATCAAGTTTTGCAACAGGAACTTCTTTTATAGGTATGCCTGCACTTTTGCAACGGGCAATAATACCGCCCGCACCGGCAAGAGCGTTTTTGGTTATCATCAAACGGTCAACCGTTCTGCCTGAGCGCAAAGCCTCAGTTACGGCGTTACGTCCGAATATAATATCAGTTTTAATGGCACCGTTTTCCATATTTGCCTCACTTGTGTAAAAATTGTATAAATACAATGTAATTATACCATATGTAGTTAATAAATAAAAGTATATATTTTGTAAATATACAACTTTTTTATACCATTTTTTTATTTTTTTGTAAAAGAATGTTATTAAATATAACCCATTTAAAATTTTTTACAATAATTTGCCCTGCCTTTACAGATAATATAAAAAAGGAGTGCAAAAAATGAAAGAAATAAAAATTGTTAATGTTAAGGGATATCAAATGCTTGATTCTCGCTCAAATCCAACAGTCGCTGCAAGGGTAGTTTTAAGCGATCAAAGTGAGGGGTTTGCTCTTTGTCCGTCCGGAGCATCAACAGGGCGTTTTGAAGCGGTTGAATTGCGTGATAAAAATCCTTCCGTATATAACGGTAAGAGCGTTATGGGTGCCGTAAAAAATATAAACGAGGTAATTTCAAAAGCTTTGTGCGGACAAGATGCATTTAATCAACAGGATATTGACCGGTTGCTTTGTGCGCTTGACGGCACAGAAAACAAATCACAGTTAGGAGCAAATGCAATTTTGGCGGTATCTCTGGCCGCCGCACGTGCTGCAGCGGCGAGTGTTAAGCTACCGCTTTACAGATATCTTGGCGGTGCGCAGGGCAACCTTTTGCCTGTACCAATGATGAACATTTTAAATGGCGGTGCTCATGCGGCAAATAACATTGATATTCAAGAGTTTATGATTGTTCCTTACAAAGCCCATACTTTCGAGGAAGCAATGCGTGTCGGCACCGAGGTTTATCATAGCCTCAAAAAAAGTATAGAGTCAAAACATCTATCTTCAGCGGTTGGTGACGAGGGAGGATTTGCTCCAAATCTTGATAGCGATGAAGAGGCGATTGAACTTATACTTGATGCCGCGCAAAAGTGCGGACATCTTGACAATATTAAAATTGCGCTTGACTGTGCCACATCAGAGTGGTATGGTCAAGGCGGATACACCATGCCTAAAAGGCAGTTGTGCTATAATGCAAAACAACTTGCAGATTATTGGGAGCGTCTTTGCGATAAATATCCAATCATTTCAATAGAAGACGGTATGGCAGAGGATGACTTTGAGGGTTGGCGAGCCTTAACCCAAAGACTTGGAGAGCGCATACAACTTGTTGGTGACGATTTGTTTGTTACCAATCAAAACCGTTTTGAGTTTGGTGTAGAAAACGGTTGCGCCAATGCAATTTTAATAAAACCGAATCAAATAGGAACGTTAAGCGAAACCATTCAGGTTACGGTTAACGCCAGAAATAGAGGATATAAAACCATTATGTCCCATCGCTCAGGTGAAACCGAAGACGCATTTATTGCCGATTTGGCGGTGGCACTCAACTGTGGTCAAATTAAAACGGGCGCACCTTGTCGAAGTGAGCGTGTTGCAAAATATAACCGCCTTTTGATGATAGAGCATCAGTTAAACAAAAATGATACGTTAAGCGTATCATTTTAAAAGTTTTTTTAGTTGTTTATAGTTTGGTGAATGCTTTTGCACCAAGTCCCAAAAAGATTTTTGGTGATGGTGATGCACGGTATGGCAAAGTTCATGAATAATAACGTAATCTATTACTTGTCTGGGGTATTGCATAAGACGGCAAGAAAAACAAAGCGAATTAGTAGGACTGCAGCTGCCGAAACGGGTGGCTGCAGTTGTTATTTTAACGCCTTTACAATAAAGTCCTGTTTGCAAACATAGTTCCGCAACACGAGCGGGAATATATTGCTGTGCTTGTGCTTTTAACTCGTTAAGTTGTTCTTTGGTCAAGACGGGTTTTTGTTTTGCGGTTTGCAGATGATTGTCAATCCATTTTTGGTGTGAGGCAATAAATTTTTCTATTGTTTTGTTGGTTGCAAAAAAAGGCGCACGCACCAAAACCTTTGCATCGCGGGTTATCTCAATGCAAAGTGTTTTTCTTGACGAACGTTTAATTTCATACTCTGTCAAAATTGCTTCACCGCCTTTACTTTATTGTAACATATAAACGCCAAGTTGTGTACCGCTAAAATTTATCATCCTTGACAAAACATATAAAATATATTATTTTATATTATGGTAGTTTATGTAAAAAAGGGCTTGTTGTAAAATGAAAAGAATTATAAAATTTCGCAAATCAATAATGCTTTTAGTTAAGGCGCTTATAGTGGCTTCTATGACCTGCGCCTTTGTTGATATATGGAGAAATTTTTACCCTCAATCAGTCTTTAGCCTAAGGGGCAACTATATTGTTGTTTTGGCTTATGTGCTCATATTTTTCACCTTTACAAATTTGTATGGCGGTTTTAGCATAGGCTTTTTAAGATTGCACGAAATAATATACAGTTTTGCGCTCTCAACAACCTTTACCAATGGCATAATGTATCTTATTTTCTGCCTTATAGCAAGACAAATGTTGCCTGTGTGGCCTACTGCTATAAGCATAATCTGTCAGTTTGCTCTGGCGATTATCGGAACCTATTGTGCTAACGGAATTTATTTTGGTATAAATAAATCGCGTAGGATATTAGCGCTTTATTCAAATGTCGAAACTGGCAAAAACATTGTTAAAAAGATGTCTTTAATACCCGAAAAATATTGGATTGAGCAGGCAATTTGTATAAACGATAAGAAGGTTGAAGAACTTAAAAAAATTATTGATAATTATGGTTCGGTATTGCTTTGTGATATTATACATTCAACCGAGAACGAACTGCTCACGTATTGCTATTCGCAAAAAAAGCGTATCTATATATTGCCTTCAAGCAATGATATAATTATTAACAACTGCCACATGAGCCAGGTGTTTGATACACCTATTTTGCTTTGCCGCAACCGTGGTTTAACCATGGAGCAGATGATAATAAAGCGTCTTATGGACCTTGCTATGTCGGGCATCGGCATAATTTTAACATC
Source organism: Acutalibacteraceae bacterium (assembly GCA_045535505.1). GTDB lineage: Bacteria > Bacillota > Clostridia > Oscillospirales > Acutalibacteraceae > CAKSST01. The sequence goes on from JAZSLU010000004.1 coordinate 100,926, forward strand.
GCCTATTATGGCATTAACCGCCCTCGCAATAAAGATGAGCAATGACGGTCCCATTTTGTTTAAGCAAAACAGAATTACTGCTGACGGAAAAATCTTTAATGTTTTAAAATTTCGCTCAATGGTGTACAATCCCGGTGGACGTGACACAAAGGGCGCAACCGACAATGATGACCGCATAACAAAAGTGGGTAAAATAATAAGACGATTGCGTATTGATGAACTGCCTCAACTTTTCAATATAATAAAGGGAGATATGTCGATAGTAGGTCCTCGTCCCGAGCGTATTGAAAATGTATATAACTACACCGAAAAACTGCCCGAGTTCAGTCATCGTCAGAGAATGAAGGCGGGTCTTACTGGTTACGCACAGATATACGGCAAGTATAATACCAGCCCCGAGGATAAACTTAATATGGATTTAACGTATATTGAAAAATATTCCCTCTTGCTTGACATTAAGTTAATCTTAATGACTATAAAAATATTATTTATGAAGGAAAGCACAGAAGGCTTTGCCGAAACAAAAGAGGAGGAAAACAACTAATGAAAAAGTTTGAAGCGACTCTTATAATTATGGCTGCGGGTATGGGCAGCCGCTTTGGCGGACTTAAACAAGCAGAACCCGTTGGAAAAGACGGACAGGCAATTGTTGACTATTCGGTGTATGACGCTATAAAAGCAGGTTTTACAAAGATTGTTTTTGTTATAAAAGAAAGCATAAAGGATGACTTTTTAGAACTTGTTGGTAAGCGAATTGAAAAAATTGCCGATGTAGAGTATGTTTATCAAGAACTTGATAAACTGCCAAAAGGTTTTACTGTGCCAAACGAGCGAGTGAAACCTTGGGGCACAGGTCATGCCGTATTGTGTTGCAGGGATGTTGTGAAAACACCGTTTGCGGTTATCAATGCTGACGATTTTTATGGCGCAAATGCATTCAAGCAAATTTATGAATCGTTAAAGAATGATAATAACAATTACAGTATGGTCGGCTTCCGTTTAGGGAATACTTTGACCGAAAACGGTACCGTTTCTCGCGGTGTATGTGAAGTTAGAGACGGCAAACTGCAAGGCGTTGACGAATGTCCAAAAATTGATAGCCGTTGCCGTGTTTCAAAAGACGGCGGTAACACCTGGAAACAACTCAGCCCTGACAGCGTTGTTTCAATGAATATGTGGGGATTCTCATTAGACTTTTTTGATTATCTTGAAAAAGGTTTTAAAGAATTTTTGAGCAATCCCGCAAACCTTGAAAAAACCGAGTTTTACGTGCCTTTGATGGTTGATGAGCTTATAAAAACCGGCGAAAAAGAGGTTGACGTTTGTGTTGCAGAAGATAAATGGTACGGCGTTACCTATAAAGAGGATAAAGATGCCGTTGTAAAAGCTCTTGCCGAGATGACACAGTACGATAATATGTATTAAAAAAATAAAACCCTTGAAAAAGGGTTTTATTTTTTGTCTTAATAATCCTTAATTTTTTCTAACAGTGCAACAGTTTCAACATGCGCCGTTCTTGGAAAAAGGTCGGCGGCGGTTGCATTTACAGTTTTATATCCGAGCTCAAAAAAACGCTGACAGTCACGTGCTAATGTGGCGGGGTCGCACGAAATATATACAACTCGTTTTGGCGCAAAGCCTTGGGCAACGGTTGTGATAACCTCAGCAGAACAGCCTTTGCGGGGAGGGTCAAGAATAACTACATCAGGCTTTATGCCCTCGTCGTTTAATTGTTTTGCCGCATCGCAGGCGTCTGCACATATAAAACGTGCGTTTTCAATGTTGTTTTGTTTAGCGTTAAACTGTGCGTCACGCACCGCTTGAGGTATAATTTCAACGCCGATAACCGCTTTAGCTCGTTTTGCCATAGAAAGACCTATGGCACCTGCACCGCAGTATAAATCGAGCAAAATTTTGCCATCGGGCTGCGCAAGGTCGGTGGCTTTCTGGTACAACTTTTGTGCCATTGTTCTGTTAACCTGATAAAAAGACAAAGCAGAAATGCGGATTTTAATGCCGCAGATAATATCGGTTATATAGCCACTGCCGTAAAGAGTTTTGCATTTATCAGACAAAATTACGTTGGTATCTTTTTGGTTTATGTTTATAACAAGGGTACAAAATTCATTCGGCAAGGCTTCTTTTAATGCGGTAATAAGACTGTCACTTGCGGGTAAGTTTTTAGTGTTTATAACAAGTGCTACCATAAGTTGATTGGTGCTTTCAGCAAAGCGTAGATAAATGTGGCGCACAACACCTTTGCCATTTGTTTCGTCATAGCCTAAAATGTTATTTTGTTTCATCCACTTTTTAATTGTATTTAAAGCGTGCGTAAAAATTTCGGGTTGTAGGCGGCAATCATCACAGGGCACAATGCGGTGAGAATGACGTGCAAAAAAACCGACGTTGCCACAAATATCAACAGGATATTGCGCCTTGTTGCGATAGCGGCTGTCTTTGTCGCTTAAAATTTCATTTACAGGCACATCGAGTTTTGCGATATGTGTAAAAGCGTCTTCTACAATTTGGCGTTTTTGTTCAAGTTCGCAATCGTAATCAAGATGGCCGAAAATGCAACCGCCGCATTTTAGTGATACGGGGCATAAAGGCTCAATGCGGTGAGGAGAACTTTCTAAAATCTGCTCAATTTTTCCATAAGCACAATTGCGCTTAACCTTTAAAATTTTTACACTCAAAAGTTCACCGCGCAGACCGCCAGGCACAAAAATGACAAGCCCATCGTGTTTGCAGACAGCACTGCCTTCGGCTGTGCAATCTTCAACGCGTAAAGTTAAAATCTCGTTCTTTTGCATTATCTCACCCCTTTATATAACCACTTTATTCTACCATAAAACAAGGTGTATTGCAAACAAAAAGGCTTATTGACAAAAAATAAAATGGCAATATAATTAATTATGGTGATAAACGTGAAAAAATATAAATTGTATCTTCTTGATATGGACGGAACCATTTATCTTGGCAATCGCCTTTTTGAAAAAACTTCCGCCTTTTTGCAATACATTAATGATAACGGCGGCAAGTATATGTTCTTAACCAATAATTCTTCAAAAAGTGCTTCTGTTTATGTTGAAAAACTTAAAAAAATGGGCATTGATGCAAAGCGTGAAGATTTTTTGACATCATCATACGCTACGTATATATACTTAAAAGAAACATACTTGAATAAAAAACTTTATGTTTTAGGCACACAGTCCTTGTGTAACGAGTTTAGCGAGTGGGGGCTTAATATAACAACAAGCCCCGACGATGATGTTGAATGTCTTGTTATCGGTTATGATACCGAGCTTACGTATCAAAAGCTTGAGGACGCCTGCATACTGCTTGGCAGAGGTGTTGACTATGTTGCCACCCATCCCGATATGCTGTGCCCCACGGAATATGGCTTTGCGCCTGACTGCGGTTGTTTTTGTCAAATGTTAGAACACGCTACACACCGTACTCCAAAAGTTATCGGAAAGCCGTATCCCGAAATGGTGCAAATGGCGTTAAAACAAACAGGCACACAAAAGTGCGATGCAATATTCTTGGGTGACAGAATTTATACCGATATAGCGTGCGCAATAAATGCGGGAATTGATGCGGGACTTGTGCTGACAGGGGAGACTTCCTTAGAGCAGGCTCAGCAAAGCAATATAAAACCAACGTATATATTAAATAGTATTGAAGATTGTATGATATAAAAAAGGTGAAGGAAAATTCCTTCACCTTTTTGTTTATTTGTATTGTGCTACAACAGTTTTGTTTTGTGCTACTGATGCGGTGCTTTCACTCCATCCGTTGAAGCTGTAATTAAATCTTGAAGGTGTAATGGCTGTTTTTGCGCCAAAGCCTTCGGGAACAACAACGCGGTCAATGAGTGCGCCGTCATAATCAGTGAATGTAACGGTGTTAACCTTTATACCGCGCTTTGCGCTTACAAGGTATTTCGCAAGTACGGTAAGGTCGGTTACCGCTATTTCACCGTCACCATTAACGTCTGCATCGTCGGTACGTGATGCAGAACCTGTAATAATCTTTTTGGCACGAACAAGGTCTTTAATGTCTGTAACACCGTCACCGTTATTATCGGCAAGACGTAAAGTTACATATTGTGTAAAGGTTGTGCCTGAAAGACTGTTAATACGCTCAAGGTCAACCAAAACGGGTTTAGAGGTGTAAGTTTGGCTTCCCCAAACGCCCGATAAGGTAACCTCAACGTCTGCAATGCTTTCTGCTTTAAAGCTGAACACAATAAATTCACCGTCGTTCGTATATTTCTCAACTACTGTGTTGTTAAACATAACATTAAGGTCTTTAAGCTGCTTAAGAACGTCGGCCTTAACATAAACGTCAAGTGTTGCGCTGTTGCCGTCAAGTGTTACGTTAATGTGTTCTACACTTGCATCGGTAGGTGCTGATGAATAACTGTAGTTTTCGCCGGTAATCAGATATACACCCGCTTGGTTATGCTTAATGTTTTGAGCAAAATATTCAACGTTTTCTTTGGTGCCGCTTGCAATAACTTCACCAGTGATCAGGTTTTTAAGAGTGAAGTAGTTGTAACCGCTAAGGCCCATATCATCAATGGGAACTTGAATTGTAAAGTCTGCATCAGCGGGATTGTTGAAATTAACGTTGGCAACCACAATCATACCTTGATTGTTTGCATAACGTGCATAGCCTTTTACCATTTCGGAGCCTTTTACGTTAACCGAGCAAATGTTGGTGTTGCGGTGGTCGTCAGCGGTGCTGTTAACTAAGTCTTTATACTGCCAACGAATCTGCAACAGTTGTTTAACGGTTTCATAATATGCTCTTGTTTCGGGGTCGGTTATCTTTTCATTAAAGTCAGAAATTTGTGCGCCGTAGCAAGAGCCGTTTTTCTTGTAAGCATTGCGTTCTTCACCTGTATAGAATATGGGAATAAATGAAGAGAATGCAAACTCATAAGCCCAGGAAGCTAACGAGGCTTGTGTGTATCCGATAAAGTCGTGGCTGGACAACTGGTATGAATAATATTTGTACTGTCCTGCACCGTTTAAGTTGTTGCCGTTTTTGATAGCTTCAACTATGTCGGTCTGATTAAAGAAAACGCTGTCAGTATATTGTGTTCCAACACCTTTACCTTTAACGCCGTTAATCTGTTCAAAGGTATAGCCGTTGTTGCCACGCTCATTAGCGCCTTCAGAGAAGAATATTACCTTTCTTCCGTTTGCCAAAAGGTCTGCATGAAGGTCTTCGACAAGTGTATAGCCGAACTCGTGAGGTTCAAGGTCCCATCTGATGCCGTCACAGCAGGTTTCGGTTATAAATTCCATTACACTGTCGTGATAGAAGTCATAAACATATGCGTTTTCGTTGTCAATTTCTGCGCCGCCCCAAACTTGATTGCCTGTAAACCAATCGGGATGTTCTTTCAGTAAGGGGGCCGAGTTGTCAACACCCCAAGAAACCATATCAAAGAAAATGCGAATGTTGTATGAGTGGGCTAAATCTACAAAGTCTTTAAGAACCTGACGGCCTGCTTCGTAGTCAACCTTTGTTTCGTCGTAAGCTTCGCCGTAAGCAATTTGTCCTGTCAAATAAGGGTCAATGGTGTGGGGACCATAGTTTGTGTAGTTAACGGTGGGGTTTTTGCCCATATCCTGAACGGGCGCAAGCCACAATCCATTGATACCTGTTTTGGCAAGATATTGCAAATAAGCCTCGACATCTTCTCTTAGTAATGTGCCATTTTTGCCGATTTTGTTAGGTACGGCTTCTGTTATAACAAGGTCTTTGGTCCATGTGGGCCAACCCATACTATCGAGTGTTACATCCTTGTCGGGAATATATTCGGGTAACAGTGATGAGTTGTCAATATCGGTATATCCGATATAGCCTTGATTGTACAGATTAATTTTGCTGCCGTCAGCCTGTAAATCGAAAATAGCATCGCGCAAAGCAATAAGTTTTTTTGCGTTCGAAACGCCAAGACGTAAGTGGTTTGTCTGCAGATTAAAGTATGATTTCCAAACAGTATATACGTCTTGCTCGATGCTTAATGATGCTGTATCAGGCAAATCGTCAATGGCTTGTATAACAGCGTCAATTTTGTTTTGCTGATTTGTAGAACATTCCTGATAATTTATACCTGTTATGTCAAGCGACATACCCTGTAAAGTTTTATACTTTGTAACAGGCGTGGTGGTGGGATCAAGTCCTGCTGAATTGTGAACAACTACCTGAACGTTTTCAGTGCTAAACTGACCTAAGTTATCCATATAGTCTTGGTTGTATGTATATGAAAATTCGGTTCCGTCAACCTTGAATATTACAGTAATTTTACCGTCGGTTTCCAATTTTAATTTTACAAAGAATTCCTTGTTAAGCAAATTGGAAGCAGACAAAAGTTCGTTTTGAGGATAGAGCGCAAACATTTTTGTTTCGTCGTTGGCAGAAAGTGTACTGTAAACAGTGTTGTTTTTGCCAATGAGCAAATAAATGCCTGCTGCAGTGGTTTCGCCGGTAAAATCAAATGTCTGGTATTTTGCAGAACTGCTTTCAAAACCTAATATGAAAGAACCGTCATTGCCATAGTTGAGGTTATCAAACCTTACTGTCAGGTTTTCAATAACAAATTTTTGTTCAAAGGTGTTTCCTATACCATAGGTGGCGTTGTTAAAGTCAAGGTGTACGCCGCCGTATGAAGATTCTTCGGTCCAAACGTAAGATGAACCATCATTTATGTTGAAAAGTATATCGTTTTCGTTGCTTGGAATATAGAAACCGTCTTTGTCTCTGCCGTTTTGGTCAATGCCGTTGTATTGGCGCAAAAGTGCACGTGCAGCAGTAAGTTTTTTAACGTTGAGAACCTGCTCTTTTTGTGCTAAGGTGAGCGCATCGTAGGCATTTTGCACAGCCGCTACGGTATTAGCCTCGGCATCGGTTGTAATGCTTGTGGGCAAACCTTCAATCTGGTCTGTAACATTTTGCGCAGCCGTGCTAATTTTGCCGTATATGCCTGTAATGTTCATGCCGAACTTTGCGCTTGTGTTGGGTGTGCCTATGGTTACGCGTACGCGTTCGGGGTCAAACTTGGACATAGAAGCAATTTTGTCAGCAGAAACTGTAAATGCTAAAGCGTTATTGTTAGCCACCGATATAATACACAAATAATCTCCGTTGGATTGTTTGTTCCACTCAATTATTATTGGTTTTAATTTTAGGTTTGATTTTGTCAATATAGATGAAGAACCTGCAATCCAAATTGCAGATGAGCCCAGACCGCTAACTTCAACATTTTTGCTATTAGTGCTTAAATGGATAGAAATCATACGGTTTGTAGCGTTTTCCGTTCCATCCCAGCAGTCAGAATAGTCACCGCTTGTAAAATTAATCCAATAATCAGATGCGGGAGATCTTGACACTAAACCGTGGGCTTGTATATAAACTCTCATTTTATTAAGCGGTAAAGCGCCATATATGCTTTGTGTTGTAAGCGTTGAATAGTTGTCAATAGAAGAACTTGCACCATTCCATTTTGCTTGAATGCCGGTGGTGATTTCGCTTGAATATAATGTTCGTGTGCTCTCGTTATCAAACTGATTGTCAACTGCAGGGGATTTTGCAAGGTATGTTGCGGTAGGTTTAAACTTTTCGTTTTGTCGCAAGGTATTAAGTGCTTTTACAAGATCGGTAAGTGTTTGCGCATTAGATACGTTGCTTTGTTCGGTGGATGACAGTGAGTCATATTTAGCTTTTGCAAGAAGAATTTGCTGTGCTGCATCAAGCGAAGCCGTTGAGGGCAAAGCGTTTATGGCAGAAACCACTTCACTTGCATTGCTTGCAGTAACAAGTGTGTCTTCTACAATGACATTAAGGTTAGAAAAACCGTAGAAATTAATTTGCCACTTATTTTCTTGGTTGCTATAGTTGTCAATACCGCCGATTGAAACATAGAAATTTCCGGTTTGTTTGGGTGCGCGTTTTTGGGTGTATAAAAGTGATTGTTTCATCAAACCGCAAACCGATGTGCCGTTAACGTTAACAATTACAAGAAAATAAACGTCATTGTAAGGCAAAACAGAAACGGTGAAAGGAACATTTGAAATGTTTGAATCTTTCAAAAGGTCACTTTCAATGATTGTTTGCAGGTCTTCATGACCCCGATAATTTTGTTGTGTTCCGTAACGCAACTTCAGGTTTCCGCTTATAGTGTCAATCTGCAAGAAGGGAACAGTATCGCGAACTTTGCCATAATTATTTTCAAGAGTTGAGGTTAACGCAATGGCAATTTGACCATTGCCGGTGGCTGTGGTTGACGTGTTGTTGTTTTTATAACCGTCAAAGTGTAAAGAAAAACCATGTGTACCGGGGAAACCGCCTATTGCAGAACCGATGTTGTAATTGTATCCGTAAGCAAGATCGGCAGATTGATAACTGTAATTTAATGCAACGCCGCCGCCGGAAATGTTCTTTTCCGAATAGGAAGAACTATTCTCGTTTGAGTAAGAATTCTTTTCAACCTCGGCATAATCGGCAAGGCTAATGGTTGAGGAGGGAATTGATAAACCGTTTTTAAGAGGTCTATAACCATAGAAGTTAAGTGACCATTTATTTGTGATGTTGATGGAACTGTCAACACCACCGATTGTTACGTACAGATTATTGCCGTCCTGGTCGGGTGAGTTAGTTCGCGAAAACAACAAACTTCTTGAAACAAGACCGCAAACAGCTTCGCTTTCAACGTTTACAATAACAATAATATTGTCAGTATCATAGCTTAAAATTGAAATATCAAATGCTTTATTATTAATATTGGAATATTCGAGAAGACTGCTTGTTATTATTGTTTGGTCGGTATAATAACCAGCGGAAGTGCTTCCGTTACCGTGGCACAGTTTAAGTGTTCCATCGTTTGTGTTAAACAAGAAGAAAGGTACGTCGTTTTTAACTCTGCCTGCTTCGTTATCAAGTGTATAGGAAAAAGAAATGGCAAAAAGCCCATTGCCCGTAACAGATGTATCGGTGTTATTGTTGTTGTAACCGCCAAATTGCAACAATATGCCGCTGGTGCTTTTAAAAGCGTTTGCATCAGGACCTAAATTCTTATTGTAGCCATAAGGATATTTTGCAGAATAATTAGTGAAATCTAAAGCAACACCGCCGCCACTGATGTCAGTAATGGTGCGATATGTATTGGTTACAGCATAAGCGTTTTTGGCAACTGTTGCGAAGTCCCAAAGACCATCAGAATAGGCGTTGGGTTTTGAGTTAGGTGTAGAAACGGTATGGCTGCTTGTGAGCTCCTTATAACCATAGAAATTAATTGTCCATTTGTTTGTGACACTGCCCAAACTGTCCATACCGCTTATATAGGCATAGAAAGAGGAACTTGTTTTTGTAGGAGCATAAGTTTGAGCTTTAAGTTTAGACATGGTCATAAGACCCGAAACGCAAACGCCATCTACGTTTACAGCAACAAGAATATAAGTGCTGTTATAAGGTAAAAACTCAACAGTAAAAGGCTTTTCTTTAATACTTTCGTATTTAAGCACGGTACTTGTTATGATTGTTTCATCTAAAGAATATTCACCTGGAGTCAAGGCAGATGTTCCGTGACAAAGTTGCAATTTGCCGCTGTTAGTGTCAATCATAATAAAAGGAACACCGGTTTTAATATCGGTTTGAGAACAACTGCCGGACACAAGCATAATGGCAATTTTGCCGGTATAGTCATTGGAAATGGTGTTCTCACTTTTGTAACCGTCAAACTGCAACAAAAAGCCGTTTGTACCGGGGAACGTACCAACAGTTTTACCTATATTGGTGCTATAAGCATAACTTGCATCGGCAGAAAAACTTTGATACTTAAGCTTTACGCCGCCACCTGCAATGTCAGTGTGGGAGTAAAAGCCGCTGAGCTCAATAGGCTCAGCATTTTTACTTACCGTTGCTATGTCTGTCAAACCTTTTGTAAGGTCTGCGGCAGAAGCGGTAAGCAAAAACTCGCCGGGCAACAATGTAACAATGAGCATTATTGCCAAAATGACTGATAAAAGTTTTTTCATTTTTCATACACTCCTGTGATTAAGGTTTTGTATTGTATTTTAAAGGCTTTTGTGCCGTTATTCAGGAATTTTTGATATAACCTGCTTATAAACTCTTATAAACAAGCAAATGCTGACAATAACCGAAACAACTTCGGCTATGGGGAAAGCGCACCACACCATATCAAGTTTGCCTGTGAGCGAGAAAAGGTATGCTGCCGGAATAAGCACTACAAGCTGGCGGGCGATAGATATAAACATTGAATAAATGCCGTGCCCCAACGCTTGAAAGGAAGCAATAATAATGATGCAAAAGCCTGCAAAAACAAAACTTAAACTTATCGTTCGTAATGCAACCCTGCCGATGCTAAGCATTTGATTAGTAGCATCAAATAAAAGCAAAAGCTGGTCGGGGAAAATTTGCATCAAAGCAATACCCAAAGCCATAAAACCAACGGCAATCATACAAGCGTACTTGAGTGCGTCCATAAGGCGTTTACGTTTTCCTGCACCGTAGTTGTACGCAACAATGGGAATAACGCCGTTGTTAAGACCAAAGACTGGCATAAATATAAAGCTTTGAAGTTTAAAATATACACCGAACACCGAAGCCGCAAGGTCGGAAAAGCCGTTGAGTATTTTGTTAATGGAAGTTGTCATTACCGAGCCAATACCCATCATCACAACAGAGGGAATGCCTACTGCGCAAATTTTACCGATGATGTGAGTATCGGGACGAAAACGAAAAAGATTGAGAGAAATTTCTTTGTTATATTTGTGGTTAAGAATTATTGCAAGAACAAATGCGACAATCTGACCTATAACGGTTGCAAGTGCGGCACCTGCTATACCCATTTCGGGCAAGCCGAGATAACCGAAGATGAAAATAGGGTCAAGGATAATATTGACAATGGCGCCGACACCTTGGGTTACCATGGTTAAAATGGTTTTACCTGTTGATTGCATAAGACGCTCAAAAATAATTTCGCCAAAGATGCCGAAAGAAGCGCAGCAACAAATGGTAAGATAAACGCCGCCATATTCAATTATCTGTTCGGTTTTTGTTTGAAAAGCAATAAAGATGTTCGACCCTAAAAGACCGAATATGAAAAAAATTATAAAACCGATAAGCGAAAGAAAGATGCCGTTTTCTGCCGCTTTATTAACTCTTTTATAGTTTTTTTCACCAAGACTTCGTGAAAGAAGTGAGTTCATACCAACGCCGATACCCGTTGCCAAACCAATCATTAAGTTCTGAGCGGGAAAAGCGTAAGACACCGCCGCTAAAGCGTCGGGGCTGTAATGTGCCACAAAAATGCTGTCAACAACATTGTATAATGCCTGAATAAGCATAGAAATAATCATGGGTAATGACATTGAGATAAGAAGACGGCCTATTGGCATTGTCCCCATTTTGTTTTCAGTTTGCATGGGATAATTTTTCCTTACTTTTTATATTCAATAAAATTATACGACAAATATTCCAATATGTAAAGAAAATAATATATATATAAATATATAAATATAAAAAACCGCAATTCTTTTAAAAAGAAATGCGGTTATAAAATTTTATTTTCTATCGGGTTTTGTAATTTTTTCAACAATGTAACGAGGTCGGTGTTTGGTTTCAATATAAATTTTACCGGTGTACATACCAACAAGCCCAACCGAAAGCAACTGAACACCGCCCAAAAACCATATCGAAATCATCAGCGACGCCCAACCTGCAACGGCGCGACCCGCAAAATAGGCTACAAGTGTGTAAACAAAAGCGGCAATGCTTAAAACAACAATTACTGCACCAAGAGAGAGTATTAAATTAATAGGTTTTATGCTAAAAGAGGTTATACCGTTAAAGGCAAAAGAAAGCATCTTTTTTAGGGGATATTTTGACTCGCCTGCGGCACGCTTTGAGCGGTCATATTCAACGTAATCCTCCCTAAAACCAAGCAATGGAACAATGCCTCGCAAAAACATATTGCGTTCGCCGTATTGAGCTAAAGCATCAAGTGCTCTTTTGCTCATCAGACGAAAATCTGCATGGTTATAAACTGTTTTGGTGCCCAAAAAGTTCATAAGCTTATAAAAGCCTTGCGCTGTAGTGCGCTTAAAGGCTGTGTCGGTTTGTCGGCTTGCCCGCACGCCGTAAACAATGTCAGTGCCGTCATTATAGCAATTAACCATCTTTTCGATTGCGGCAACGTCATCTTGCAAATCGGCATCAATAGAAACTGCCATATCAGCTAAATCCTTGGCAACCATAAGACCTGCCATAAGCGCATTTTGGTGTCCGCAGTTAGAAGAAAGTTTTATACCATACACGTTTTGAGAAACTTGACTTTCTTGTTCTATAAGAGCCCAGGTGCTGTCTTGTGAGCCGTCATCAACATAAATAATGATGCTGTCGGCAGAAATTTTTTGCTGTGCAATCAGTCCGTAAAGCTGGTCGGACAAACAGCGAAAGGTGAGGGGAAGCACCTCTTGCTCGTTAAAGCAGGGCACAACAATAGCAAGTTTATCCATTTTTTGTTCCCCCTTTAATATTTACGGTAACAGCCAACCACTTTGCCGAGAACCGATGGGTTTTCGGGGTAGATGGGGTCAAAATCTTCGTTTTCGGGCATAAAAATTATTTTGCCGTCTTTGTATAAAAGACGCTTTACTGTTGCGGTGTCATCGTCCATACCTATAACAATATCGCCTTCGCGCGCAATTAAATTGCGGTCGGCAATAACAATATCACCGTCTAAAATACCGACATTTTTCATACTAAAGCCCTCAACCCTCAAAGCAAAAAGCCCGTCAGAGTTACCCGCTGCAAAAGGCACGTAATCTTCAATGTCTTCAACTGCTAAAATGGGGTTACCAGCCGTAATTTTGCCCAAAACAGGCACTTGGGCTGCGCCAACTGTGTTAGTAAGACGTATAGCACGTGAGTTTCTGGGGTCACGCTCAATATAACCTTTTTCTTCCAAGGCCGAAAGAATAGCGTGAACGGTAGAGGTTGATTTGATTTTTGTAGCGGCGCAAATTTCCCTAACTGTTGGGGGAAAGCCGTTTTCTAACGCTTTGACAAGATAGCGGTAAACGCTCGTTTGTTTTTCACAAAGGGGAGTTTTTGACAAAAAGCTCACTCCTTATACAAAATTCGCCGAACAAATATTCGGTTAATTTTAGTATAGCAGAACAAAAAGCCTTTTTCAAGGCTTTTTTAACTTTTTTTAGGTTTTATAAAAAATTCTTTTACGCCTAAAAAAATTAAAAAAACAGCGAAAATTATGCGTAATACGTCTTGGTTAAAAAGCGTGGTGATATAACTGCCAAGTAACGAGCCTACAATACCAAACGGCAAAGCAAACATTAGAATTTTCGGCTTAATTTGCTTTTTTGCGGCATAAAATATTATTGCTGTAATGCCTACGGGAATAAAAAATATTAAATTTATTCCTTGAGAGGTAAGTTGGTTATTATTTGTGAACAAATTGAAATATATAAGCAAAACAGTACCGCCGCCAAGCCCCATACCACCGATAAGTCCCGATAAAAATCCTGCAATAATGCTCATTTTATCAACAACCTTACTCCTGCCCATATCATAAAGAGGGCAAAAATTTTACGCAAAAGGGGAGTAGAAATTTTTGACAGTACCAAAGTACCAAGAGCCGCACCTGCCATGCCGGGTAATATATACGGCAGTGCATCGTTTACGGTCACTGTGCCTTTTGAGATGTATGTTATGGCAGAAATGACCGAAATCGGCACAATTAATGCAACAGCATTGGCGTGAGCCTGTTTTTGTTCTAGTTTTGCGGCTTTAAGCATAGGTACGGCAATCATACCGCCGCCTGCCCCAAGAAGTCCGTTTATAACACCGACGCCCAAGCCACACAGGGCGGTGATTATATTTTTCTTTTCAATCTTCATACAGATAGTATTGGCAAAAGCAAAACAAAAATGCATAGCTTTTGCTATGCATTTTCTACTATCGTGTCAATTCCGTTATCGCTAAAGAATTTAGCAACCGATTTTAAATAATTTTCTTTATCCACTACGTAGCTTAAACCATGGTCGGCATCCTTTACGGTTATGATGGCTTTTGGTTGTTTGCAGTTATCAAAGCAACGTTTGCTCATCTCGCACGGGACAAAGTTGTCACTCTCGCCATGGAAAAATATGATAGGTACGTCGCACCGTTTTGCCGACTCTATAGGGTTTGCTTTATTGACGTCAAACCCACCGAAAACAAGACCGCCAAGCCGTACAAACGGATATAAAATTTTTGGCGGCAGACGCAAATCTTTAATTGTTTTTATAATCATTTCTTTTGCGCTTGAATAGCCGCAGTCGGCAAGAACACCCACAACGTTTTTGGGCAAGGGATTACCTGCTGCCATCAAAACTGTTGCCGCACCCATTGAAATGCCGCAAAGAATAATTTTTGCATCCTTGTCAATGTGGTTTACAATAAAGTCAATCCACCTAAGGCAGTCGCGGCTTTCGTTAACGCCAAAAGAAATTACGTGTCCGTCACTTTTGCCGCCTGCACGCTGGTCAACAAGCAAAACGCTTCTTCCCAAAGAGAAGCACCGCTGTACACCGCCGCACAAATCTCGCTCGGCGCTGCCACGGTAACCGTGAAACATTAATTCAATCGGCGCACCCTTTTTAAATTCGTAAAACTTTCCGTAAAGGTTTAGACCGTCGTGTGAGACAATAGAAACCTGCTTGTATGGCATCTTCTTTACTTGAGTCTGCCAGTTTTTCATTATGTCGTGGTAAGGGATATATTCATCACCGGGCGGCAGGTCAAACTCTTTTACTGTTTTATCTTTTCTTGAGGCAAAAAAGGTTAAATGAAAACAAATAAAAGCCACTAAAAATATAAGTACAATAATAAAAAGTGCCAAATAAACAAATAACATATTCTCACCTTCCTTTACTTTTATATTATACCATTATTTTCTAAAATAATCAAATCTCTTTATTTTTTAACAAAATTTTAATAAAATATGAACATAACAAAATTTAGGAGAGATGATGTGGACGTAAACTATAAAAACAAAAAACGTTATAACACTGCAAAATATCCCATTCGTCAGCCTATTATAATTGTGTGGCTGATATGGCTTTTATCAAAATTTGCGCTTATGGGTAAAAAATATAAGATTGAAAAAATTAATATGGAAGGATTAAAGCCGCCTTACATACTGCTTAGTAACCATATGTATTTTATAGATTTTGAGCTTTGTGCAATGGGTACTCTGCCGCACAGAGTAAACAATGTTGTCAGCATTGACGGTTTTTATCGTCGCCCTTGGCTTTTAGAGCTTATCGGCGCAATTTGCACACGCAAATTTACAATGGATTTAGGACTTGTAAAGTCGATAAGAAAGGTGCTTAAACGGGGAGATATTTTATCAATGTATCCCGAGGCAAGATATTCGCCTTGCGGCACAACCTCGTATATGCCTGAATCGCTTGGAAAACTGATAAAACTTAATAAAGTGCCTGTTGTGGCGGTTGTGCATCACGGCAATTATTTGCACTCTCCTTTCTGGAACTATCGCAAAAAGCGTAAAGTGCCTTTTTGTACTACAATGACACAAATTTTAACTGCCGAGCAGGTAAAGGCAATGAAGGTTGAAGAAATTAATGATGCCGTAAAGACAGCGCTCACTTATGACGATTATTGTTATCAAAAAGAAAACGGCATTAAAATTACCGAGCCTTTTAGGGCCGAGGGAATGCATAAAATTCTTTATCAATGTCCCGAATGTTTAACTGAGTCTAAAATGGCATCCAAAGGTACCGAAATTTTTTGTACCCAGTGCTCAAAACGATGGAACTTAAACGAGGATGGCACCCTTTCGGCATTACAGGGCGAAACAAAATTTACTCACGTGCCCGACTGGTTTGAGTGGGAACGCAAGCAGGTTAAAAAGCAGGTGCAAGAAGGTACTTACCGCTTTGAAGACGAGGTCGAGGTTTATTCCTTGCCACGCTGTTGGCGGTTTATGAAACTTGGTAAAGCAACCTTGACACACGATGCGCAAAACGGCTTTGTTTTAAAAGGCAATTATCGAAACAGCGACTATGAAATTTGCCGCCGACCGCTTGATAGCAACAGTTTGCATATTGAGTATGATTATTGTTACATAAAGCCTTTTGACTGTGTTGACATTTCAACCGAAAACGATTCGTTTTATTGTTATCCTACAAAACAAAACGTTGTAACAAAACTTGCATTTGCTACCGAAGAAATTTATAAGATGCACAAGAATAATATAAAAAATGACTGAGCTTTTGCTCAGTCATTTTTTTATAATATGCAATGTTGCGGACATTTCTCGGCACATTTTTTGCAAGCGGTACAAAGTTCGGGGTTAATGCGCGCAAGATTGTCTTCGATAGATATTGCCGCCGCCTCGCATTGTTTTTGACAAATTTTGCAACCGATACAAGCCGAACGGCACACCTTTTTTGCAACAGCACCTTTTTGTTTGTTTGAACACATAACTGCCAACGAGTTGGTTTTAGGTATCATATCAATAATATTTTTGGGGCAAACGTTAACACATTTTCTGCAACCTGCGCATAACTCGGGGTTCACCTTTGCAGCACCGTTTATAACCGAAAGTGCACCTTTGTCGCACACTTTTTGGCAGTCGCCCAGACCTATACAACCAAAACTGCAAGACGAGGGACCGCCGTAAAGCATGTTTGCCGCCGCGCAACTTTGCAAACCGTAATAAAGGTTTTTAGTATCGGTTTTTTCACAGTCGCCGCCACAAGCTACAAATGCAACGAACTGTACAGCAGAAATTTTGGTGCCTAAGGTTTGTGACAGTTCGGTTACGGTTTTCTCGCCACCCGGTCCGCAAAGGTTTGCGGGGGCGACCCCTTTGGAAATTGCCTCGGCATAATCGTCGCAACCGGCATAACCGCAAGCACCGCAGTTTGCGCCCGGCAAACAAGAGCGAATTTGTGTTAATTTTTCGTCAACGGGAACGCTCATAAAGGCACTTGCAACACAAAGACCGATACCGGCAACAAGACCAATACCCGCTACAATTAAAACAGCCCATAAAAATCCCATAGTTTAACCTCCCACTATACCGGCAAAGCCTAAAAACGAAAGTGAAACTATTGATGCGGATATTAAGGTAATGGGCAAACCCTGCAAAAATTCAGGAACGTCGCAGGTTTCAAGTTTTGAGCGAACACCTGCAAACATAATCATTGCCACCAAAAAACCAATACCTGCGCCAAGCGCATTAAAGATTGACTGCACGTAGGTAAGTGAATCTGTGAAATTGAGTATGGTAACGCCAAGCACTGCACAGTTTGTTGTGATAAGCGGCAAATAAATGCCAAGTGCTTTGTAAATGGGCGGCAAAAACTTTTTTAATACAATTTCAAGCAACTGCACCAATGATGCAATAACAAGAATAAACACGATGGTTTGCAAATATTCAAGACCTAACGGTATAAGCAAAAATGCGTGTAATGGGTATGTAACAAGCGTTGCAAGTAACATAACAATAATAACCGCAAGACTCATTGAAAATGCGGTGTTAATTTTTTTGGAAACGCCTAAGAAAGGGCAAATGCCCAAAAATTTTGAGAGCACCATATTGCTTGAAAGAATGCCTGCAAGCAAAATAACGATAAGTTTAGTCATTAGTTGTACCCTCCTTACACTCGCCGCAGTTTTGTGCGTTGGGGCAACCCTTGCAACCAAGACTCTTTACCGGTTTATTGCCAAAGCGTACGGCAACTTTGTTTGCTAAAGCTACCAAAACGCCAAAGACAAAGAATCCTCCGGGTGGCAAAATCATAACTGTCATTGCGGGTATATCAAAGGCTGATAAAACAGGCAAAGAAAAGAGTGTACCTGCGCCCAAAAGCTCACGAATAGCACCCATTAAAAACAAGGTTGCCGTAAAACCAATTCCCATTCCCAAAGCGTCAAGAACACTTGGCAAAATCGAGTGCTTACAAGCAAACATTTCTGCACGGGCAAGAATAATACAGTTAACAACAATTAAAGGCAAATAAATGCCAAGCGCATCGTTGACGGTTGGCACAAAAGCCTTAAGAAGCATTTGTACAATGGTAACGAATGTGGCAATAATGGTTATAAAAGCGGGTATGCGCACCTTATCGGGTATAAATTTACGTAACAGAGATATAACAACGTTTGAACCCAAAAGCACAAGCGTTGCGGCAATACCCATACCTATACCGTTGATAGCAGATGTGGTAACCGCGAGGGTGGGACAAGTGCCCAGCATTAATCTCAAAACGGGGTTTTCACGTATGATGCCGTTTGAAAAATAGGATAGATTTTCTTTATTCATTAGCGGCACCTCCCGTAATATTAGCGTAAAGTTCACAAGATGAGTTGACGGCTTGTATAACTGCTTTTGAAGAATAAGTTGCGCCCGAAATAATATTTACTGAATTGTCAAAGGGCGCAGTATTGCCGATAAATTGTGACAAGAAAGAGTTTTCACTAACTCGTTGACCGAGACCCGGTGTTTCACCTGATGCGTCTAAAATTTCAACAGCTTTTACGGTGCCGTCCGGGTTAATGCCTACCATAACCGAAACATCGCCGTTATAGCCTGTGCTCTTTTGTGTAAAAATGTAGCCTAAAGTTTGGCTGTTGTCATCTTGAGCAATATAATATGTTTCGCCTTTTTTGGCGGTTTGAGCAGTATAGGTTTTGGCTGCAATTACGTTTGCCATAGTGGCATTAAGTTTTTTCTCATTTTGCTTTGCAATAGCGCCTTTTGTAACGGCGTTTGTTGCGGCAAGTAACACTGCGGCACAAAGGCAAACAAAAAATAAAGAAAGAGCGGGAGAAAGTATTTCTTTTAATTTATGCATTTTGTTTGCCCTCCTTATATCCGAAGGGTTTTGGCAAAGTGATTGTGTTTATGTGCGGTACGAGAATGTTCATAAGCAAAATTGCGTAAGATGCGCCCTCGGGCATAGAACCAAAGTGACGTATAAGCACACTCAGCACACCGCAACCGATACCAAACACAATTTTTCCCAAAAAGGTTTTGGGTGAGGTTGTGTAATCGGTTGCCATAAAGAATGCTGCAATCATAATACCGCCGCTTAAAATGGAATAAAAAGAGTCATATATGCTGCCGGTTAAAATTAAAGTGAGCAAAAAGGCAGATGCTATGTAAGACAAGGGAATTGTGGCTGAAATCACACGCCTTACCATTAAATAAAGTCCGCCTAAAATGAGCAAAAGGGGAAACACCTCGCCAATGCAGCCGGCATGGCCGCCAAGCAACAAAGCTTTAATGGGAGTGTTGCCGTTTGCTAAAGGTGTTGCGGTTGAAACAATATTGCCAAAAGGTTCGTAATAAACCGACATATAGGCGGGGAAAGAAACCAGTAATATAATGCGGGCAGTAGCGGCAGGATTGGCAAAGTTTTGCCCAAGTCCACCGAAAAACTGCTTTACAATAATTATTGCAACAAAACTGCCTAATGCCGCCATCCACAAAGGCAGGGCACTGCTGAGACACAAACCTAAAATAAGACCTGTAACAGCGGCGCTAAAATCACCTATAGTGGTTGCTTTTTTTGTAAACACACACCACAAATGTTCTGCTAAAACTGCAGAAACAACACACACAATAAGCACGAGTGCGGCTTTAACACCAAAAAAGGCAATACCTGCAATAGACGTAGGTGCCAAGGCAATAAGAACGTCAGCCATAATGCCGCGCGTGGTATCGACAGAGTGTATGTGCGGTGAAGAAGAAACGGTTAACTTCATTATTTGCCTCCTCTTAATTTGTTTTTAGCCAATCTCATAATCTGTGTAAGCGGGCGCTTTGCAGGGCAAGAAAATGAGCAAGAACCACATTCCATACAATAACTAACATGCAAATGCGATAATGCGGTAATATCATTTGTTTTAATAGCATTTTCAATCGAGCAGGGAATCAACTTCATCGGACAGGCTCGATGGCATCTGCCACAGTTGATACAGACTGTCGCTTCCGGAAAAATTTCTTTTGAGTCGCAAAACGCTAATACGGCGTTGTTTTGTTTTAAAATAGGTTGGTCTAATGACTGTAATGCAACGCCCATCATAGGACCACCATAAAGAACTTTAACCGGGTCAGCGGTAAAACCACCGCAAAACTCAATTAAATCAGCAACACTTGTGCCAAGGGGTACAATGACGTTTTTTGGGGTAGAAATTGCGGTACCGTCAACGGTTATACGTTTTCTAACAAGAGGCATACCTGTGCGAATGTAACGGTAAAGGGTGGCAACGCTTGTTATATTAAGAACCATACAGCCAACGTCAGACGGTAAAGCGCCCAACGGCAGACGGCGCTTGGTAGCAGAATAAATTAAAACCTTTTCAGCGCCTTGCGGGTAATAGGAATTTAATTTCAACACTTGAACCGAACGGCCCTCGTTGCGCTTATCAGCAGTAAGTTCGGCAAGTTTTTTAATGGCCTCGGGTTTATTGTCTTCGATAGCAATATATACATGCTTAAAGCCGATAATGTGTTTAAGCAGATAAATGCCTTCCATAATGTCATCAAAGTCTTCCATACAACTGCGATAGTCTGACGTTATGTAAGGCTCACATTCGGCACCGTTGATAATAAGGGTGTCGAGACGGTTTTCTTCCTTGGGGGTTAGTTTGACATGTGTGGGAAAACCTGCACCGCCCAGGCCGACAAGACCGCAAGCTCGGGTTGCTTTTACAAGGTCGTCAGCATTATTAATTTGAACAGGATTTAAATTGGGGCATACGGTATCGTTGCCATCTGATTCAATAACAACTGCTTTACAGGTGTTGCCGTTTGAAAGAGAAAAATCAACAATTTCTTTAACAACACCCGAAACCGAAGAATATATTGGGGCGCTTATAAATTTTTCGCTATCTCCGATAAGTGTACCGACAAAAACATTATCACCTGCTTTAACGCAAGGCTCACAAGGTGCACCAATGTGCTGTAACATGGGAATAGTGACGCACTTTGGTGACGGCATGATAACACTTTTAACTTGGGCTGTGTTTTTGCGGTGGGGCACTTGGGCGCCACCGCGTATTTTGCCGACAGGATGTACAATTTCCTGTAATAAACTCATATATTATCCTCCAGAGAAGAAAGTGGTATTAACATAATCATTATAATTATAATATTGATTTAAAAGAAATTCAAGTAAAAGCGGTAAAACTTGCCTGTTTTATGGTATAAAATATTATTTTTGTAAAAAAATAAAAAAGTACTTGCAAAACATAAAAGTATTGTGTATAATAGTTGTACTGAAAATTAAATATCGCGCGGTGGAGCAGCTGGTAGCTCGTCGGGCTCATAACCCGAAGGTCGTTGGTTCAAGTCCAGCCCGCGCAACCAAAAAATCTCCGATACCCTAAAGGGTGTCGGATTTTTTTCTTGTTTTGGTGATATTTATTTTAATTTGTTATCTTCGGGTTATGAGAACGACGAGCGGTGCTCGTTGGGTGACGTCGCGACCGCCGCCGGTGGCGGATAAAGGGAGCGTAAGGAAGCGCCGCAGTCGAAAGTTGCAGGCGCTCCAAGCCGACCGCAACTTTCGGAAACCGCAAGAGGGCAAGCAAGCGCAAAGCGCTTGCGAGAGAATATTTTATCAAACGTTGGTTCAAGTCCAGCCCGCGCAACCAATAAGTAGCACCGATTTAGATATCGGGGCAAAAAACCCAGAAACTAAGCGGTTTCTGGGTTTTTTCTTGCCATTTTTTAAAGTTAAATTCAATAGATATCCTCCGAAAAAATCGACTTTCGTGGATGACTTGAACTAAAATTATTGAGTTTCACCTTATTTTGTGATACAATTATAAATTATACAGGAGGTGCAAAATATGACCGAACATAAAATAATATTTGGTGACTGTCGCTCGTTAAATAAAATAGAAGATAAATCGGTACAGTTAATCGTAACTTCGCCGCCGTATTGGCAATTGAAAGACTACGGAACCGAAGATCAAATAGGATTCAATAATAGTTATGAGGAATACATAAATAATTTGAATCTTGTTTGGAAGGAATGCTACCGAGTATTATCTGATGGCTGCAGACTTTGTATTAACATTGGCGATCAATTTGCACGATCGGTATACTATGGAAGATATAAAGTGATTCCTATTCGCACCGAGATAATTCGTTTTTGCGAATCGTTGGGAATGGATTATATGGGTGCCATTATATGGCAGAAAACCACTACAATGAATACCTCTGGTGGTGGAGCTATAATGGGTAGTTTTCCTTATCCACGAAACGGAATACTAAAAATGGATTATGAGTTTATTTTGTTATTTAAGAAATTGGGCAATGCACCTAAACCAACAGCGCAACAAAAAGCAGACTCTGAAATGACAAAAGAGGAATGGAGTCAATATTTTTCTTCTCATTGGAATTTTAATGGTGTGAAACAAATGGGTCACATCGCAATGTTCCCAGAAGAACTTCCCAAACGATTAATTAAAATGTTTTCTTACGTAGGAGAAACTGTACTTGACCCATTTGCAGGAAGTGGTACAACCTCACTTGCTGCAAAAAATCTTGGTAGAAATTCTATTGGATATGAAATTAATAAAGATTTTGCTCCTATTATCAAAGAAAAACTTTGTCCTGAACAATTGAGCATTTGTGATAATTCACGAGTGATTTTTCTTGAAGACGAAGATTGCACAAATCACACATTGGATGAGTTGCCCTATATTTTCTTTGATCCTCATAAAATGGATAAAAAAATTGATATTAAAAAGTTGCAATTTGGCTCAAAGATTGACGCAAAAGAGCAGAAACGCGATGACCTTTTCACTGTAAAGAATGTGCTTTGCGCAAATAAAATAGAACTTAACAATGGTTTGATTGTACAACTCTTAGGGATACAACCAAACCCTGAATTTGAAAATCAGGCGATTGAATTTTTAAAAGAAAAATTCAAAAAAAGAAAAGTTTTTTTGAAATATGACTCGGTAAAATATGATAGCGAAAACAATTTGTTATGTTATGTATATCTTGACAACAAAACATTTGTTAATAATCATTTGATAAGAACTGGGTTTGTATCAGTTGACGAATCGTTTGACTACAAGTATAAAAAGAAATTTTTGGAGGCTAAAAATGGCTAAAGAATGGGTATTAAATAGTGCAACTAACCGATTTCAATTAAACTTTAAAAGAAATGTGGGCGCAACCTCCGAAGCAATTCGCAAATGCTCACCAAAATCGTTGGAAGAATGGCAAGAATATTATTTTGAAAATGTGCGCACACAAGAACAAATAGTAGAACTTGGAAAGAAGTTATATGTAAAAATAACCGAAGTGTTAGTTGCTGAAATTGACGAAATCTCAGAGGAAGATTGTATAAATTACATTAAAGAACTCGTAATAGACAGAACCTATGATGGTTATGTAAGAGAAATCAAGACGATTTACGAGCAATTACAAGTTGA
Organism: Acutalibacteraceae bacterium; assembly: GCA_045535505.1. GTDB lineage: Bacteria > Bacillota > Clostridia > Oscillospirales > Acutalibacteraceae > CAKSST01. The sequence continues at coordinate 124,452 of JAZSLU010000004.1, forward strand.
ACTTGGTATAAAAATTTCTCCTGCGCCAGATGAATGGGACCGCTTGTTTAATGTGGATTTCTTTATAGAGATAAATGGTAAATATATAGGATTACAAATAAAGCCTGTTTCGCAAGTTTCGAGCATTCCTGAAATTTATAAAGAAAAAGGAATTCAACTTGCTACACATAAAGAGTTTACTCAAAAATATGGCGGTAAAGTTTTTTATTTATATTCTTGTAAGTCTGGTGATAAAAAGATAATTGTAAATACAGAGGTAATTCCTGAAATCAAACAGGAAATAGAGCGCCTTTCTATGTAGATATCTAAATCGGTGCAACCTGCCAAAAAATCTCCGATACCCTAAAGGGTGTCGGAGATTTTTCTTGTTTTGGTGATATGTATTTTAATTTGTTATCTTCGGGTTATGAGAACGACGAGCGGTGCTCTTATAACATTTCGCTGTGATAAACAGTGCCGTCAAGCGCTTTGAAAAGCACAGTGTTATTTTGTAACGTCATATAACCGTTTTTAGTGTTCTCTTTAGGGATGGATACAGAGCCTGGATTGAAATATAAATTTTCGTCGCCAAAACTTTCCCAAGCGGGAATGTGGGTGTGACCGTGGAGAAGAATATCCCCCTTTTGCAAAGGCGGCAAGTTTTCCATATTATGATTGTGTCCGTGGGTGGCGTAGATTAGTCGGTTATTAAATTCAAGTATGCAGTAGTCTGCCAAAATGGGAAAACGGAGCACCATTTGGTCCACCTCTGTATCGCAGTTGCCGCGAACACATAAAATTTTATCCTTTATTTCGTTAAGCATAGCAATAACCTTTTTTGGCGCATATTCTAAAGGCAGGTCGTTTCTGGGACCGTGATATAAAACGTCTCCTAAAATTAACAGACGGTCAGCTTTTTCTGCAAAAAACGCATCTATAAGTTGTTTGCAATAATAAGCAGAGCCGTGAATGTCTGATGCAACCATAAGTTTCATAAATGCTACCTCCAAAAGAAAAGTTTTTTGTATTATATCATTTTTGTTAGGATTTGTAAATTTAATAATTGCCGAAACCAAAAGTCTTGACAAGAACAATACTTCGTGTTACGATGTATTATGTAAAAGGAGGTATGGCATGGATATACAACTCAAACGCGGCTTGTTGGACGTATCGGTTCTTGCGGCTATAAAAAATGAGGATTCTTACGGCTACAAAATTATCAAGGATATGAAGCCGTATATGGAAATGTCAGAATCAACACTTTATACAATCCTAAAACGGCTTGAAGCAGCCGAAATGCTGACGGTTTACACTAAAGAGTACGGCGGAAGGCTTAGAAAATATTATCGTATTACCGAAAAAGGACTAAGCCGTATTGAAGAATTTAAATATGAGTGGAACGAAATTTTGGCTATACATCGTTTTGTTATAAAGGAGGATGAGGAAAATGAATAAAGAAATGTTTTTAAAACATTTACAGGATGCTCTTAGCGGTTTGCCTAAAGGCGAGATTGAAGAACGTCTTGCTTTTTATAGTGAAATGATTGATGATAAAGTTGAAGAGGGTATCAGCGAGGAAGAAGCCGTAAAAGAGATTGGCAACATTGAGGATATTGTTTTTCAGATTGTGGATGAGGTGCCTTTGCATCAGTTGGTTATAGAAAGGGTTAAACCCAAACGAAAATTAAGAGTTTTTGAAATTGTGCTTATTGTTTTGGGGTTTCCTATATGGTTTTCTCTCGCCGTTGCAGCCTTTGCAGTGGTTTTATCACTTTATGTTTCATTATGGGCTGTAATTATTTGTTTATGGGCAGTCCTTGTTTCGTTTGCTGCCTGTTTTGTAGGCGGTGTGGCGGCGTGCGTCATTTTTACTGTAGGTGGTAACGGCGCTTCGGGTCTTGCTATGCTCGCAGCAGGTATTGTATGTGGAGGTCTTGCTATCTTTATGTTTTATGGATGCAAAGCAGCAACAAAGGGCACTTTGATGCTTACAAAGAAATTTGCAGTATGGATTAAAAACTGCTTTATTAAAAAGGGGGAATCTTAATGAGTAAAACAACAAAGATATGGCTTATTATCGGGACTTCTCTTGTATTGATTGGATGTATCATTTTCGGGGGTGTGATGACGATGCTTAAATGGGATTTTACGAAATTATCAACGGGCAAATATGAAACTAACCATTATGAAATTACTGAGAATTTTAAAAGCATATCAATAATAACCAATACTGCCGATGTTGTGTTTTTATCTTCCGAAAACTCAAAAACTTCGATTTCTTGCTACCAACAGAGAAACGCAAAGCATTTCGTTGCGGTAAAGGATGGTGTACTTGTAATTAAGATTGTTGATACGAGAAAATGGTATGAGCATATCGGGATAAATTTTAGTACGCCGAAAATAACAGTATATATTCCGCAAGGCGAATATGGTAAACTTTCAGTCAAAGCAAACACCAGTAATGTTGAAATACCCGAAGTGTTTAAATTTACAAGTGTTGATATTTCGGTCAGCACCGGTGATGTTAAAAACTATGCTTCTGCTTTGGAAGATGTAAAAATAAAGACAACTACGGGTGATATTTGCATTGAAGATGCATCTGCCGGTTCGCTTGACCTTACAGTTTCCACAGGAAAGGTAACTGTTTTTGGCGTGACTTGCGAGAACGATACTTCGGTTGGTGTATCAACTGGCAAGGTGTACTTAACAGACCTTGAGTGCAAAAATTTTTCCTCAAACGGAAATACAGGTGATATATCTTTTAAAAATGTAATAGCCAAAGAAAAGTTTTTTATTAAGAGAACCACAGGTGATATAAAACTTAATTCTTGCGATGCCGCCGAACTTTTTATAAAAACCGACACAGGTGATGTTAAAGGCAGTTTGCTTACAAGTAAAGTGTTTATAACAAAAACTGACACAGGCAAAATTGACCTACCTAAAACTACAAGCGGTGGCTTATGCGAGGTTGAAACCGACACGGGTGATATAATAATTGAAATAAAAAAATAGATATAAAAAAATTGGTATTGTTTACTAATTAATTATGTGATACAATATTACCAAATAAAAACAAAAGGGGATTTTATACAATGAGCAAAAAAGTTCAAGACGTTTTAAAGATGATTAAAGAAAACGGTATTGAAATGGTTGATTACAAAATGGTTGATATCAACGGTCAGTACCGTCACGTAACTATTCCCGCACAAAACTTTTCAGAGGACACATTAAAAAGCGGTATCGGCTTTGACGCTTCAAACTACGGTTATGCCGTTATTGAAAAGAGCGATATGGTTTTCATAGCCGGCCCTGATACAGCGGTTATTGACCCATTCTGTTCAATTCCTACACTGTCTATGACGGGTAACGCAATGATAATTGACTCGCCCGAAAACCGTCCGCTTGCACAATACCCTCGTAACATTGTTCTTGCAGCAGAAAAATATCTTAAAGATAGCGGTATTGCTGATACAATGCTCATACTGCCTGAGTTTGAGTTTTATCTTTTCGACCAGGTTGGTTGGGAAGTTGCGCCCAACAGCGTAAGCGCTTTTGTTGATGCCGAGCAGTCTTATTGGAACAGCGCATCTCAAGGTCAGGGCGTTATTGTGCCCAAACAAAAGGCATACCATACCGCAAAACCCTTTGACGTTGCCTACGAGTGCAGAAGTGAGATGTGTATGCATATGCGTGACGCAGGTATCGATATAAACTATCATCACCCTGAGGTAGCTGCATCAGGCCAGTTTGAAATTGAGCCTCAGCTTGGCAAGATGTCCGATATGGCTGACGCTACAATGATGATAAAATACATAATTCATAACACAGCACTTAAATACGGAAAATCTGCAACATTTATGCCTAAACCCATTTATGGCGAGGCAGGCAGCGGTATGCACGTTCATATGTTATTGCTTAAAGACGGCAAACCTGTTTTCTCAGACGATAACGGTTATGCAAATTTAAGCCGTGAAGCACATTGGTTTATGGGCGGTTTGCTTAAACACATTCATTCACTTTGCGCAATAACCAACCCCAGCACTAACTCATTTAAGCGTTTAATCCCCGGTTACGAAGCACCTGTTACCGTTGGTTATGCAACATCTAACCGCAGTGCTGTAATTCGCATTCCCGCTTATGCAAAAGCACCCGAAAAACGCCGCTTTGAGTTGCGCAATCCCGATGCAACCTGCAACCCCTATTTCTGCTATGCTGCAATCTTGATGGCAGGTATCGACGGTATTAAAAACCAAATTGACCCTCACGAAAACGGTTGGGGCCCGTATGACGTTAACCTTTACCATTTGCCAGAAGAAGAAAAGGCAAAATTGCAGGGTCTGCCCACTAACCTGGACGATGCTCTTACCGCTTTGGAAAACGATAATGATTATCTTACTGCCGGCGGTGTTTTCCCAAAAGAGCTGATTGACAACTTTGTTAAAGCAAAACGTGCAGAGTGTCGTGAACTTGCTTCAATTCCTCACCCTGCAGAGTATGATAAATATTTCAATCTCTAATTTGGTGGCGTAATGAAAAAACAGTTGTCAAAGCAGGCACTTTCGATTATTAAGGTTATGCAACAAAACGAGTTAACCGAAAGTGTCATATACGAAAAAATTGCAAAATTTGCAAAAGGTGAAGATAATAAAAAAACCTTACTTCGTCTGTCGGGCGAAGAAAGGGCGCATTATAACGTCTGGAAAAACTATACCGACGTTGAAATGAAACCCCAGCGTGCAAAGGTTTTTAAATATACCCTCATAGCACGGTTGCTGGGATTTACCTTTGCCGTTAAATTGATGGAGCGCGGCGAAGAAATTGCGCAAAGCAAGTATGAACTGCTTAGCCGAGAGGTTGAAGAGAGTGTTCATATAAGAGAGCAGGAAGAAGAACACGAACAGGCGCTGCTTGCAATTTTAGACGAAGAAAGTTTGCATTATGTAGGCAGTATGGTATTGGGACTGAGTGATGCGTTGGTGGAACTTACCGGCAGTCTTGCGGGTTTCACTTTTGCTTTGCAGCACACACGTCTTATTGCTCTTTCAGGTCTTATTGTCGGCATTTCGGCAACCTTTTCTATGGCGTCAAGTGAGTTTCTTTCAGCCAAAAGCGAGGGAAGAAACGATGCCGTAAAATCTTGCCTTTATACCGGAGTGGCTTATTTGGTTACGGTTGCACTTTTGATATTGCCTTATTTGCTGTTCCCGACAGCCAAGTTTGTACAGGCTCTTATATGTATGCTGGTTATCGTTGTGGCGATAATTGCGGGCTTTACATATTACACGTCGGTAGCAAGGGACGAATCATTTAAATCCCGTTTTTTTGAAATGGCAATCATCAGTATATCTGTGGCTGTAATTTCATTCGTTGTGGGCGTTCTCGCAAAGAAATTTTTGGGATTGGATATATAAAACAAAAACCGCGAATGTGAAAAACATTCGCGGTTTTTTTGCCCCAACATAAACATTATAACAAGCACAAAAACGGCTGTCAATACTTATAAAACAAAATCTCCCTATTGCATAATTTTTGGCAGCGAATTTTATTCGTTTTGCGAATTGAATCATAGAAGAATTTTTGTTATCATATAATCAAACAAAGGGAACGCAAAAAAGACCTGTTGGGAGGAAATTTTTTAGAGGTCTTAAAATCCCAAACAAAGACCAAAAACTTAAAAACGAAATTGCTCAAAACTAAGGCCATCTCACTTGACGAGATTTAATATATACATAAGATTTAAATGCGTTTATTCGAGCAAAGGATGCAAAGAGTTTTTAGGTCTTAATCTACGAAGGAGAGGTTAAAATGAAGTTAGATAATAAGAATGACCAAAAATAGCCCTTAACTTAAATCGTAATGATGAAAGTTAAGGGCTGTTTTTTTATGTTTTTGAGTGATTGAAAACGATAAAGCGGTATGTTATACTGTTTATGGATAATATTACCTGAAAGGAAATATTTTTTATGAAACTCAATTATAAACGTGTCATTCTTGTGGGTATGGCGTTTTTTCTCATTTCTGCTTTTTGGCAGGCTTACGACGCTATCGTTCCTCTCATTTTAACAAACCATTTTGGTTTGCCGCAGTCAGCTTCTGGCGCTATTATGTCTATCGACAATGTGTTGGCAGTGTTTATGTTGCCCGTTTTTGGCGCACTTTCAGACAAGGTTAATACAAAATTCGGCAAACGAACTCCTTTTATATTTTTTGGTACCATTGCGGCGATTATTGCATTTATCGCACTAACATTTATTGATAATTATCAACTTGCACAAGTTGTTGCGGCAGGCATTCCAAATATACGACAAGGCACATTGAGCAATGCGGCGTTTCAAGAACTTGTGCGCAAGACAACGGTAGAATTGACTATTGCCAACCCCTTGGCAATAGTTGGATTTATAGCAACCTTGCTTGTAGCGCTTATTGCAATGGCAACCTTCCGTTCGCCCGCTGTTGCATTAATGCCTGATGTTACTGTAAAACCCTTGCGTTCAAAAGCAAATGCTATCATAAACTTAACGGGAACGGCAGGCGGCATTTTGGTGCTGGTGCTTGGTATGGTTTTTGCAACATCAAAAAATGCATATATGCAATACACAGGCTACATTGTTGCTGTTTGCTGCATAATGCTTGTTGGGTTTATCGTTTTTCTTTGCAGTGTTAAAGAGAAAAAATGGGCAAACGAGATGCAAGAACAAACACGCACTTTAGGTCTTGATGAACCTACAACAGAAAATGACGGCGACGGCAAAAAGCTTTCAAAAGCAGAGTTTAAATCTTTCATTTTAATTCTCGTATCGGTTGCTCTTTGGTTTATCGGATACAACTCAATAACAAGCAAATATTCTGTTTATGCAACAAATATTTTAGGTTTTGACTATAATTTTACGCTCATTATTGCGCAAGCGGCGGCAATCGTTTCTTACATACCTGTTGGTATAATTGCTACCAAAGTAGGAAGAAGAAAAACCATTCTTGCGGGTGTTATTATGCTTGCTGCGGCTTTCTTGGGTGGATATTTTGTAACCCCCACAACTCCTGAGGTTATAATGTACCCCATTTTCATTCTTGCCGGTATGGGCTGGGCTACAATTAACGTAAACTCTTTCCCAATGATTGTTGAACTTGCTAAAAGCGGCGATGTCGGAAAATATACAGGTTATTATTATACGGCTTCAATGTCAGCACAGATTGTTGCGCCTATTGTTTCAGGATTTATGTATGATGCGTTTGGTATGCGTCACGTTTTCTTTACTTTTGGTGCGGTTTTTGTAGCTCTTGCATTTGTAACGATGTTCTTTGTAAAACACGGTGATGCAAAGGTTGTAAATACAAAATCTGAATTAGAGCAGTTGGATGTTGATTGATTTTTGAAACTAATTAATATACTTAATGATATAAAAAACGGCTCGAAAAGAGCCGTTTTTTTATTATGCATATTTTAATGTTATAACCGCGGCGGTTGTGTCGTCTTGTTTAATTATACCAATCTCGCAACCGTTACCGATATCTTTTCTTTTTATGCAAAGTGTTTCGCCCTCAAAGCATTGCAAACGGTAAAGGGCATCTGCCTCGATAATATTCATTTTATCAATCTCTTTGCAAGAAAAAGCGCTCAAAACTGCACGGATGTATGCTACGTTGTTCATATGTTTACTACCGTCAATGTCAACCGAGCGCACGGTGTAGTTTGCAATAATTTCGGCATCGTCAAAGTTCTTTGATGCTCGTGCAAATGGTGTGTTGCAAACAGTTTTTTCTATATGCTCAAGGTGGGGAGGATATGCATCACTAATTCGTGCAATCCTACCTGTTTTTGTATTAAACATTGCCCATTCGTTTTTGCCTTCGCAAAGAATTGTATTATCGCTTGAAATTGTATAAAAACGCTCACACGTAATTTTTTTGGGTGCGGTAGGCCAGGTGCAAAGGGTTACGGGCTGTGTCATATAGGGACGGTCGAAAAATTTGATTTTCGTTTTGGTTATAAGCCATATGAGGTTGTGCTTTGCAAGGTCGTCTCTACCCAAATTTATACTTGCGCCGTGTTCGGTTGCAAGGTCCATAAAAAGAGCAAAAACGTCGGCAATACCAATGCGTGAGTTGTTGTCACACATACTGGACGGAATTTTAAAATCTTTGACCAATTTGTTTTCCATAAAAACATCCCTTAAAAAAGAATAACTTTATTTTATCATATATTTAATTTTTTTGCAAAAACTTTTATAGAATTTGACAATTTCGTGTGGTATAATGCTAATGATGTTTTAAACTTAAAACAAGGAGAAGAATATGGATATAAAAGCATTAAAAAAACGAGTGTTTGAACATTTTAAAGCGATTTGTGAAATTCCTCACGGTTCGGGTAATATGGATAAAATTGCAGAATATTTAGTTGCTTTTGCTAATAAAAACGATTTAAAGTTTGTCAAAGACAAGGCAAATAACGTTATTATTTTTAAAGATGCAACTAAGGGTTACGAGTTGGTTGAGCCTATAATATTGCAAGGCCATATTGATATGGTTTGCCAAAAAGAGCCTGATTGTAATATAGATTTCGAAACAGATGGTCTTAATGTTTTTGTGCAAGACGGTTTTTTATCGGCAAAAGGCACCACTTTGGGCGCTGATAACGGTATTGCGGTAAGTTATATTTTAACAATTTTAGAAAACGATGATGTTGAGCATCCCGCTATTGAAGCGGTGTTTACAACCGATGAAGAAATTGGTATGCTGGGTGCAATTTCGCTTGATACAAGCGTACTTAGAGGTAAAAAACTAATTAATCTTGATTCCGAAAAGGATGATACGATAACCGTTTCCTGCGCTGGCGGTACAGATTTTATTATGGAAATCCCCCTTCAACGAAAAATGTACAGTGGGACACAAATTGAGGTTAATCTTTGCGGTTTGCGCGGCGGTCATTCGGGTGTTGAAATCAATGCAGGAAGACAAAATGCAAACATTCTTGCAGGCAGATTTTTAAACCATATGCAATCGGTTGTAGATTTTGAACTTATTTCTATAAACGGCGGCGATAAAAACAACGCTATAACACCTGCTTGTTGTATAAAAATTTGCACCAAGCAACCCGATAAATTTGAACTTGCGGCAAACGCTTGTCTTAATGTTATTAAGGCGGAAATTCAATCTCGTGAGCCCAACTTTGCACCCACTGTTTCGGTTTTGGATAAAAAGCGTTTTTATTGCATTGATAAAAAGCAAAAAGACGAGATTATATTTTTGCTTGCCGTAGCGCCCTATGGCGTTGTTGAAATGAGCGCCGAAATTGATGGATTGGTTGAAACCTCATTAAATTTGGGTGTTTTAAAAACAAACGATAATGATATGTGTATTAACTTTTCGGTAAGGAGTAACAAGCAATCGGCAATGGAAGCTGTTTTGCAAAAGTTGCGGAGGCTTTCAAAGTGTGTTGCTTGCAGTGCCTACACAACAGGCTTTTATCCCCCTTGGGAATATAAAGAAAACTCTGATTTGCAGCGTGCTTATAGTGAAAGTTTTTACCAAATGTTTAAAAAAGAACCAAAGGTTGAAGCAATACATGCAGGACTTGAATGCGGAGTATTTTGCTCAAAAATCCCCGAGCTTGAGTGTATATCAATAGGTCCCGCGCTTTATGACATTCATACAACAAAAGAAAGGCTTGATATTGCTTCGGCTGAAAAGATTTTCGAATTGGTGTTAAACGTTATCAAAAGTCTTAAATAAAAGTTGATAAACAATTTTTGTTATGATATACTTTAACGGTTGATTACAATAAATAATATTAGGGAGTAGTTATGGAAAATAAAAATGAATTTAAGCCGTATATTCCGGCAAGCAAAATAACCCCTGAAATAACCGTTACCTCGATTATTATGGGTGTAATTCTTTCGGTTGTTTTCGGTGCGGCAAATGCTTATTTGGGACTAAGGGTTGGTATGACCGTTTCGGCATCAATTCCTGCGGCAGTTATCGCAATGGGCGTTATTAGAATAATAATGCGCAAAAATTCAATTTTGGAGAGCAACATTGTTCAAACTATCGGCTCTGCGGGTGAATCGCTTGCCGCAGGCGCAATTTTCACACTGCCTGCATTGTTCTTGTGGGCGGCAGAAGGCAAGATGGACAAGCCCAGCATTATTGAAATAACCTTGATTGCTCTTATAGGCGGTTTGCTTGGTGTGTTCTTTATGGTGCCTTTGCGCAATGCGCTTATTGTTAAAGAGCACAGTACGTTGCCTTATCCTGAAGGTACAGCCTGCGCAGAGGTTTTACTTGCAGGTGAAAAGGGTGGCGCAAATGCTTCAACCGTTTTTGCCGGTATGGGTTTTGCGGCATTATTTAAATTTATTATAGATGGTATTAAAGTGGTTTCGGGTGAGGTTTCGGGCCGCGTTAAAGGCTATGCCGGTGAAATTGGCACACAAATTTATCCCGCTGTTATGAGCGTTGGTTACATTTGCGGCGCAAGAATTTCTTCTTATATGTTTGCGGGTGGCGTTTTAAGTTGGCTTGTGCTAATTCCTTTGATTGTTCTTTTCGGTGGCGAGGCAACACTTTATCCCGGCACAACTCCCATTGGTGAACTTTTTGCCGCCGGTGGTGCAAGTGCAGTTTGGAGCACATACATCAGATATATCGGCGCGGGTGCATTGGCAGCCGGAGGCATTATAAGTCTTATTAAATCTTTGCCTCTTATTGTTAAAACCTTTGGCGGCGCAATGAAGAGTATTTCAACAAGCGGCACAGTAGGTGATGAGCGCACAACAAAAGATATTAATATAAAAGTTGTTATTGGTGCAGTTTTAATTCTCACTTTGCTTATATGGCTTATTCCCGCTATCCCTGTTAACCCTATTGGTGCAATAATTATTGTTGTTTTCGGCTTCTTTTTTGCAACTGTTTCTTCACGAATGGTTGGCTTGGTTGGCAGCAGTAACAACCCTGTTTCGGGTATGTCAATCGCAACATTGCTTATTGCAACACTCATTTTAAAATTCACAGGCAATCAGGGCGTTGCCGGTATGTGCAGTGCTATTGCAATTGGCTCAATAATCTGCATTGTTTCTGCAATTGCGGGTGATACATCGCAAGACCTTAAAACAGGATATTTGCTTGGTGCAACACCTAAAAAACAGCAAATTGGTGAAATTGTCGGCGTTGTTGCGGCGGCACTTGCTATCGGCGGGACACTTTACCTTTTGGATAAAGCTTGGGGATTTGGCACAGACGAACTTGCAGCACCTCAGGCAACCCTGATGAAACTTATCATTGAGGGCGTTATGGGCGGCGATTTACCGTGGGGTCTTGTTTTTACAGGTGTATTTATTGCAGTTGCAGTTGAACTTATAGGAATCCCCGTATTGCCCTTTGCAATCGGTGTTTATTTGCCTGTGCAGCTTAATGCTTGCATTATGGTTGGCGGTCTTATCCGTCTGGCTCTTGATAAAATTAAGAGAAACAAAGAAGAAAAAGACGCCATTGTTAACGACGGCATTCTTTTCTGCTCAGGTATGATAGCGGGCGAAGGTCTTGTAGGTATAGCACTTGCTTTGCTTGCAGTATTTGGCATTGATAAAATTATTGATTTGTCAAAATACATTCCCGCAAATTTGTCATCAATAGGCGGTCTTGTGCTGTTTGCAATTATCATTTTGACCTTGCTTAAATTCACCTTATGGAAAAAGCGTGACAAAAAGATATGAGAAACAAAACAAAAGACGAAAATTTTCTTGAAAAAGTTCCTCTAAGAAGAGAAGATATAACCTTTAAAAGCGATAACGACGGTATTGTTACTCTTGAAATTGAAAACAAGGGCGCATATAACCGCATTGCACAAAAGCTTTTTAAAAAGCCAAAAGTCAGTTATATTCACCTTGATAAAATAGGCAGTCAAATATGGCTGCTTATTGATGGACAAAAAAGTATCGTCGATATTGGAACGCTGGCAAAAGAAACTATTGGTGACGAGTTAGAGCCGCTTTATGAGCGACTTTCAAAATACTTTCAAATTCTTGCCAGTTATGGTTTTGTAAGTTATAAATAAAAAAAGGTTGCACAAAAGAGTGCAACCTTTTTTTATGCTTTACAAAACATATTATTATTTGATATAATAATTTTATGTAACAGAGGTGATTTTGTGATAGGAACACTGGTAAATGTTGGATGTATTGTTGTTGGCAGTATTATAGGCGGTTTTGCAAAAAAAGCAATAAGCAAAAAACATCAAGATGTGCTTTTTTGTGCAATGGGTCTTGCCGCAACAGGCCTCGGCATTAATGCTGTTGTACAAAATATGCCAAACAGCAAATATCCTGTTTTGTTTATTGTAAGCCTTGCGCTTGGCGGTCTGATTGGCAGCCTTTTAAATTTAAATGATAGGTTTCAAAAACTTGCAGACCGATTTTCTGCAGGTCAATTAAGTAAGGGCATTTCAACAGGTGTTTTGCTCTTTTGTATCGGCACATTGTCAATATTAGGGCCCATACAAAGCGCACTGAATGGTGTTCATACCTATCTTTTTACAAATGCCACTTTAGATTTGGTTACAAGTATGGTACTTGCTTCAACCTATGGCTTTGGCATGATAATAAGCGCAGGCGTGCTGTTTTTATGGCAAGGTTCAATTTATCTTCTTGCATTATTACTTGGTGATTTTATGTCACCCGAAATGATGAGTGAATTATCCATTGTGGGAGGCTTTTTGATTGCAAGTTCAGGCATTTCAATTTTAGGCATTAAAGATTGTAAAACAATTAATATGTTGCCATCCTTGATTATACCCATTGTATTTTGTACAATAATAAATTTGTTCTAAAAAACGAGGGAGATGAGAAAATTATGCGTTACGATGTTTTAATTATCGGTGCGGGACCAGGTGGAATTTTTTCGGCTTATGAGCTTATTATTAAAAATCCAAAATTAAAGGTTGCTGTTTTTGAAACAGGCAACGAACTATCAAAACGCAAATGTCCTATCGACGGCAAAAAGGTTAAATCTTGCATTGGCTGTAAGGTTTGCTCAATTATGAGCGGTTTTGGCGGTGCGGGTGCGTTCTCTGACGGAAAGTATAACATCACCAACGATTTTGGAGGTGTGCTTTATCAGCACATAGGCAAAGAGCACGCTTTAGAGCTGATGCGTTACGTTGACGACATAAATATGCAGTATGGCGGTAAGGGAACAAAGCTATATTCAACTGCAGGCACAAGGTTTAAAACCGAGTGTATGAAAAATGATTTGCATTTGCTTGACGCTTCGGTTCGCCACTTGGGTACGGATATAAATTATATTGTTCTCCAAAACCTTTACAACTTTTTAAAGGACAAGGTTGAGTTTTTCTTTAACACTCCTGTACAGTCGGTAGAAAAGGATGCTGACGGTTATAAAATTAATTGTCAAGATGACAGTTATTTTTGCAAAGATTGTATTGTTTCTGTTGGCAGAAGCGGTAGTAAATGGGTGGAAAAAGTTTGCCGCAACCTTGATATTTCAACAAGGTCAAACCGTGTTGACATTGGTGTTCGAGTAGAACTCCCTGCTGAAATTTTTGCCCATATTACCGACGAACTTTACGAAAGTAAGATTGTTTATCGCACTCCAAAATATGAGGACAGGGTACGAACCTTTTGTATGAATCCTAAAGGTGCGGTTGTTAATGAAAACACGAACGGTATTATTACGGTTAACGGTCACAGCTATGAAGACCCGCAAAAACAAACACAAAACACAAACTTTGCTTTGCTTGTTTCAAAGCATTTTTCGGAGCCTTTTAAAGATTCTAACGGATATGGCGAATCAATCGCAAGATTATCAAATATGTTGGGCGGCGGTGTTATTGTACAACGCTTTGGTGACTTGATACGCGGTCAGCGCTCAACACAAAGCCGCATAGACGAGTCGTTCGTTACGCCCACACTTAATGCAACACCGGGTGATTTGTCACTTGTTTTGCCCAAACGAATTCTCGATGGCATTATTGAGATGATATATGCGCTTGATAAGGTCGCCCCCGGCACAGCAAATGACGATACCTTGCTGTATGGCGTAGAGGTTAAGTTCTATAATATGGAGGTTGACGTTGACGATAATCTCCAAACCAAGCATAAAGGCCTATACGTCATAGGTGACGGTAGCGGAATAACACATTCGCTTTCACACGCCTCAGCAAGTGGTGTTTATGTTGCAAGAAATATATTAAAATAAACAAAAAGCAGAGTTTTTAAACTCTGCTTTTTTTATCTTAACTTTTCTTTAAGGCTTTTTATAAAAGCGTTTCCACGCAGGTTAAATTTGCCTTTTTGCAAATATGTTTGCAACTGTTTTTTATGGTGACAAAGCTTTTCTTCGCACATGCCGCAACTCAAGGATAAATTTGTGTTTTCGCAAAAGCGCTCAGGGCGGCGGTGTGCCAAAACTTCCCATTTAATAAGCAATGCAAGTGCCACCAAAACCAAAGATAGAGTATAAAAATTCTTTATAAATATCAAGGGAGTAAACATCATTGCATAATCCCAATTGTAAATTCTGCAGCTGCCACAGCATTTATTTTTCATAAACCAGGTTTGGAAAGGACAAAAGAACAATATGCAAATAATGTCACATACCGAAAATGCGAGGCTGATAAGTAACAATATACCGGTATCAATAATTTTTGTGTAATAAAGTGCGGCAATAACCGAGTTGAGACAAACCCAAGCGGTTGCAACGGCAAGAACGCCCTTTGAAGATTGCATTTGTGGTTTTTCATCATTTTTCATTGGCTTAAAGTTTTTTGCAAACTGTTTTTGGCAACCCATGCTTTCAAAGCGTGATGGGTAAAAACGAAGCACCATTTCAATAATAAACACAATCCATATAACAAAAATTGCTGCTTTGCCATAATGTATGTCATTTATGGAAAAACTTTTGTCTAAAACACGGTTAACAATATATACAGTTGCAGCAAGAACAAAAAGCAAGCATCTAAACACAAGCTTTATGTAATGCATAACAACAATTTTTGAGGTTTTAAGTTTCTTTTTGTTTTTCACAGGCAAAGTTCCTCATAAAATTTTATTTTAATAATACAATTTTACCTTATATGAACTAAAAAAACAAGAAAATTAGTTGTGAAAATTGATTTTTTCTTCGCATATAAGCGAAAATTTTACAAGAGAACTGCCGTTAAGGTCAATATTATGCATGTTTATTGCATTAATTTGTCTGTTGCCATAGGTGGTGTAATAATATATACCCTTGCTTGCGTTACAACAAGAGGTGTAAATTGTTATTTCATATTCTTTCTCAGAAAGATTGCAACCCCGCACTTGAGAAACCGTGTCCATAATGTGAAAAAACTGTCCGACATCTTGTTCTTTTTGGCATACCGAATTGGTTTTTGTGAAACAGGCGCGAATAAAGCGTGAGCGCGAAGACAAATCGCCCGGTAGGCCGATAGCACCCATACCTTTACTGTAACAGTCAAGTTCTAAATTGTCGCTAAAAAGATTTTGCGGTTGTTTTGCGCTAAGGTGCATATAATCGTTTAGCGAGAACAATTGCATTTCGAAAGGCGGATTGTTGGTAAGCACTCCGACAGGGTTGTTATATATTTTCAAACCATTCTTTACCGACTCTAAGGTTATGCACCTTTCTTTGTCGGCAATAAGCCAATGTAAACTTGCAGGGGGCAGTTTATCGCTAAAAGCGGTGTTTGTAAGATTGATTTTTTTGAGCAGATTTTCAACCTCATCTACATTGCAGCAAAGGGATAACAACCAAGGAATAAGTTCAAATACGGCAAGATTATCTTTTATTGCGTTTTTTTGGTTGTAATGTGCGTTGCCTACAAAGTTAAGCCCTGCAATGCATAGGCCCTTTTCGTTTACGGCATCGTAATACAAAGGATAATCGTTTGCACAGTAAGCCATACCTATGATAGCATAGTGTGTTTTTATGGGCTGAACGTGCCTAAAATTAAAAACATAGTTACGAGGTGTTATGCAAACTTCCTCGCCATACGAAAATTCGTTATCAAGAGTTCTTCCAAAATATAAATCGTCTGGTTGGTAAGTTATTGCAGTACACATTTAAAATCAACTCCGTTTTTAACTATTTTATCAAAATGTTGATTTATTTATACCGTAAAAAACTAAATTAAAACATAAAAGCCGTATATCATTGTGATATACGGCTTTGGGTTAGGAATTTTTACTTTTCGGGGAAGATGGGGGTGTCTTTATCCTCAACAACAACGTCGAGTGAATATTTTCCGGTGTTGTTTGGTGTTGAATCCATCCATTTGCCTCTTGTAAAATCGGGGAAGGCAACGGGTGCGCCGCCCTTTGCGATTGATTCTTCCGAAAGGGCTGCAATTGCTATCCATGTAACAGAATCATAAGCATCAATAGGAGTATTGGTTTTATTCTTTACGCTCTCGATAAATGCACGGCAAACAAGCCAGTCCATACCATCGTGACCGCCGCGCTCACCTAAAGCGTGGTATTCCTTATGTAAGGGGTGGTCATACTTTTCAAACATTTCTTCCTCGTTGTTTTTGGTGGGTTCAGGCATACCCTCAAAATAAACCACATTGGTATCCTCGTATTGCATACCTTTTGTACCGCGTACGGTAAATTCACGGCTGTAATAGGGGCGGGGTGCGGTGGTATCTAAGGTCAAGCGTACGGTTTCGCCGTTTGCACATGTGAGAATTGTGGTTACAATGTCGCCCTGCTTATATTCCATATTTGCATAAGGGCTGTCTTCGCCAAGAATTGTTTTTGCTGCCTGCTTTAAAGCGCCGCTTCTTGAAGAAACAGAGTTGAGTGATACAAAGCGGTTACCGCGGTTAATTTTAAGCACCTTTGAGATGGGACCAAGCTGATGGGTGGGATACTGCTCACAATTTCGGTGAATGTAGTGGTTAATACGATAATGGGGATAAGCTCTGTCTTTAAAAAGTTCGCAATCGGGCAGGTAATGAGCGTAAGCACCTGCACAGTGAACAATATCACCGTAAAGACCTTCTTGGGTGAGCTTTATTGCCATCATTTCACGTCTGCCGTAGCAGCAGTTTTCAAGCAACATTAAGGGAGTACCTGTCTGCTCGTAAACGTCGATAAGTTTGTAGCATTCGTTTAAATTGAAAGCGCAGCCAACCTCAAATGCGGTATATTTGCCTGCTTGCATTGATTTTATCGCGAGGTCAACGTGCTGATGCCAGCCGGTCATAATAAACACAGCATCAACGTCGGGATGGTTAATTGCTTCGTCGGCATCATGGGTGAGAATTGGCTTTGCAATGCCTTCCTCAGCAAGAATTTCGCAAGTGAGGTCAAGCGAGGGCTGATAGGGGTCGCATATAATGGTAAATTCAATGTCGGGCATATATCTTAAAACATCTCTTATAACGCCTCTGCCACGGCCGCCGCAACCTATGTACGCAATTTTAATCTTATCTTTCATTATTAAAACACTCCTTGACGGATTAATCTATCAATTATTATAAGAGCAAATTTATAAAAGGTACATACAAATTTGTCCACAAAAAGTGTAAAAATGTGCACAAGCGAAAAAGAAGGATTTTACAAATTTGATGATATTTTATTTTTTTACTTATGTGTTTGAACCTCTACATATTTATAATTCGTACCGCAAGGCACACCGATACTTTTTTAACCATTCACTATTACTTATTACCTGCCAAAATCGACTTTTAAGAGAATAGTGAAAAGTGAAGAGTGAAGAGGTAAAAAGTAAAATCGACAAACCTCTGTCGAGATTTGTCGATTTTGGCCCGCCCGAAGGGATTCGAACCCCCGATCTTCAGAATCGGAATCTGCTGCGTTATCCAGCTGCGCCACGGGCGGAATTATTTAATTTTAGCCGATATGTTTGATAACAACTTATCGGCGTTTTTAGCGTTTTGCTCGACACCTTTATGGTTTTCAATAGTTGTGTTTGCAACTGCACGGCGTGAGATTTGCAAGGTAAGGCTATCGGGTAAGCCGATGTCGTCGGCACCCCATTGATAAAATTTGTCGTTAAGTATAATGGCTGTGCCGTCTTTTGCGGGCAAGTTTAGGTTAACAAAAAAATCTTCAAAAAGGGTGCCGGTATAATAATCAAAAGCGTGGTCGTCGGTTATATAAAGCAAAACCTCTTGGTTTGTAAGGTTGGCCTGTATTTTGCTGGTTTTTGACGTTCTTGCGCTATAATCGGTATTTTTGTCATAAGAGCAGTTAATAACGTCAACAAGTACCTTGCCGTCACCGTTGACATCCTCGCCAAAACGTGCCAGGCTGTCGGCTATATCTTCGGTTTGAATGTCAGACAACTCATAGTCGCAAAACAGCATAGCAGTATAATCATATTTTGTACGGTTTGAGCATTGTGAAATGCACAGTGCCGTAAACAAAGCAAGAATTGCCGCAACAATAACATACCATTTGTTGTAATACCAAAAATGTTCCCATTTTTCTTTTTTGGTTTTAGGGGTAGCGTCAACCACTACACGCTCGGGCACATCTACCAAGCCTTGACGCATTTTATTAAGCTCTACAACTCGCCTTTGTTGTTCTTCTTTTTCTTTTAAAAAATCGCTCTTTTGTTCTGACATTGGCTAAACCACCCAACGTGTGTATTTTATAAAACTATATTATCACATAATGCGGTGTTGTTCAAGTGAACGGATTGTAAAAAATAAGAACCTGAAAATTCAGGTTCTCAATTTTTTATTTTTCGATTTTCAAGATTTTAAGTTTGGTTTCGCCTTGTGGGGTATTTGCAACAACGGTTTCGCCTACTTTGTGACCCATTAATGCTTTGCCAACAGGTGACTCGTCAGAAATTTTACCCTCTGAGGGAGAGGCTTGGTATGAGCCGACAACTTTAAAAGTAAACTCTCGTTTTGCTTTAAGGTTTTGAATAACCACGGTTGAACCTAATGTTATAGTGTCATCATCTGCATCACTTTCGATAACCACAACGTTTTTAAGCATAACCTCAAGGTCTGCAATACGGGCTTCAATTTTAGCCTGTTCGTTTTTTGCATCGTCATATTCGCTGTTTTCAGAAAGGTCGCCATAACCTCTTGCAACTTTAATTTTTTCAGCAATGTCGCGGCGTCCTTCGGTTTTAAGGGTCATAAGCTCTTCTTCAAGCTTTTTTAAACCTTCCTGGGTAAGACGGTATATCTTAGCCATATCAAAAAATCTCCTTATCAAGACATTAAATAACATTATATATAAAGTGCCTGTAATTGTCAATCTTTATTTTTAAAGTGACAATTACAGACACTGTTTGCAAAGACAAACTGATTTTTTAAAACTTTCCGCTTGCGCCGCCACCGCCGAAGCCGCCGCCACCGCCACGGAAGCCGCCGCCTGAAAAGCCGCCGCCACGATAGTGTCCGCCAAATACGCCGGGTAAGAAAATAAAACGCGAACGACCGCGTCGGCCAAAAACCAAAGACACAACAATAATTAAAAAGATGATGTAAAATATCAAACCGCTTTTATTTTCAAGTTGGCTTGCGGGGGTATAATCGCTGTCGGGTTCTATGCCATATTCAATATAGATTTCGTTGGTGATTGCATCATATAAATTTAAAACAGCAGTATCATAATCGTTTTGTTTAAGCGGACCGTAGGCATATTCCTCCATAAGCAAACCCACCTTGCCGTCGGGCAAAGCACCCTCAAGACCATAACCCACTTCTATGCGGATTTCACGTTCTTGTACAGCAATAAGCAATAAAATGCCGTTGTCAAGTTTTTCATCACCGAGTTCCCATTTGGTTGCAACGCCCATTGAGTAGCTTTCAATCGATTCGCCCTCAAGAGAGTTAACAATCAAAACCGCAGATTGAGCCTTCGTTTTTTCAAAAAGGGTTTTGCCCTGCTCAAAAACGGTTTGCTCGGTAGCACTTGATAAAACGCCTGCATAGTCGTTAACAAAAAACTTGTCGGTGGGGGAGGGATATGCGGCATTTGCCGTTAGGCTGAATAAAGCACATAAACAGCAAATGACAGTAAAAATTTTTAAAATTTTAGTTTTCATAAATTACTCATCAAATGAAACGATAGGAGCGTTTTGTGCACTATCGGATGCGGCAAATGAAGTTGCTTTTTCGAAACCGAACAGGGAAGCAATAATGCTTTTTGGGAAGCGTTTTATTGATGTGTTGTATTTCTTAACACTTTCGTTGTAACGAGTGCGCTCGGTTGAAAGGCGGTTTTCGGTGCCCGAAAGCTCGTATTGTAAGGCTTTAAAGTTGTCACTTGCTTTGAGTTCGGGATAGTTTTCAACCACAACAAGTAAACGAGAAATGGCACTGTCAAGTGCGCTGTTTGCGTTGGCAGCCTCCTGAACGTTGCCGGCAGAAGCGAGTGCTGCACGTGCATCTGCAATAGCGGTATAAACCTCTTCTTCGTGTGCGGCATAGCCTTTGACGGTTGATACTAAATTGGGGATTAAATCGCTTCTTCTTTGAAGCTGTGTTTGTACGTTTGCATACGATTCTTCAACGTTGGCTTCTAATTTAACAAGGCTGTTATAAGAACCAATAAAGGCAATAACAACCAATAAAATAACAGCAATAACGGATATAAGAACAATTTTCTTTGTTTTCATAAAATAACCTCCTTTAAGGCTTATATTTATATTATACAACAAAGCAGATTTTATGTCTATAAATATATTGCAAAAAAATATGTTGTTAGTAATGGATTGTTGTGTTATACTTAAAATGTATATGTTCAAAAGGTGATGAAAAAATGGAACAAAGCAAAATTGACCGCATAAACGAACTTGCAAGAAAACAGCGTTCGGCGGGACTGAGCGAAGAAGAAAAAGCCGAACAGGCGGCGCTTAGGAAAGAATATATTCTGGCTTTCAGAGCAAATCTTGAGGGTCAGCTCGGAAATATGGTTATACAATATCCTGATGGTTCAAAAAAGAAGGTGAAACCCCGTGAAGATAGTTCTATTCGACAGTGATGCAGTAACCTATGAGGGTGATATTGACCTTGGCATTTACAACCGTTTAGGTGATGTTGAGGTTTATAAGGTGGGTGATACGCATCTTGTTAAAGAGCGTATTGAAAACGCTGATATAGTGCTTTGCAACAAAACACCCATGACTGCTGAAAATATGAAAGAAGCAAAGAACTTAAAATATATCGGTCTTTTTGCGACCGGTTATAACAATGTTGATATTGATTATTGCGATAAAGCGGGAATAACGGTATGCAATGCCGGCAGTTATTCTACCGATGCGGTAGCACAGCACACATTTGCGTTAATTCTTAACCGATTTAGCCGCGTTGCTGAATATGATGCTTTTGTAAAAAATGATGGATGGATTAACAGCCCAACCTTTTCGCCTTTTGTTTTGCCAACCGAAGAAATTGCGGGTAAGACGATTGGAATCATCGGTTACGGTAGCATTGGTAAAGCGGTAGCAGAAATTGCACTTGCTTTTAAAATGAAGGTGTTGGTTTTTAACCGCAGCAAAAAGCAGGATAATAGGGTGGAGTTTGTATCGTTTGACCAACTTCTTGAGAAAAGTGATGTTGTAACGGCACATTGTCCTTTAAACGAGCAATCAAAAGGAATGTTTAATAAAAAGGCGTTTGATAAAATGAAAAAGGGCGCATTTTTTGTTAACACCTCACGAGGACCTGTTGTTGATGAAAAGGCTTTGCGTGATGCGCTTGATTGCGGCAAAATTACCGCTGCGGTAGATGTGCTTGAATATGAGCCGATGAGAAGAGATTGTGTTCTTGCTAATGCCCACGGTCTTACCATCACACCGCACGTTGCTTGGGCGCCGCTCACAACAAGACAGCGTCTTGTTGACATTGTTTATGAAAATGTTGAGAGCTTTATAAACGGCAAACCTCAAAATGTTGTTAATAATCCTAAGGAGTAGATGTTATGAAAATTGATACTAAATGCATTCAGTCGGGTTATGAACCCGAAAACGGACAGCCTCGTGTGCTGCCCATATATCAAAGCACAACTTATAAATATGATTCTTCGGAATTTTTAGGTCAGCTTTTTGATTTGAAAGCCGAGGGTCATATGTACTCACGCATTTCTAACCCCACAGTTGCCTGTGTTGAAGCTAAAATTGCTGATTTAGAGGGTGGTATTGGCGCAATGTGCACCACATCGGGTCAGGCGGCAAATATGATGGCTATCCTTAATATAAGCCAAGCGGGCGATAACTTTGTAAGCCTTTCAACCATCTATGGCGGTACGGTAAACCTTTTTGCCGTTACTATGAAAAAGTTGGGCGTTGAAGTTCGCTTTGCTGATGCAACTATGACTGATGAGCAAATTGATGCTTTGTTTGACGACAAAACTCGTGCAGTTTTTGGCGAAACACTTGCTAATCCCGCAATGGATGTGCTTGATATTGAACGCTTTGCAAAGATTGCACATAATCACAATGTGCCTTTAGTTATTGATAACACGTTTGCAACACCCGTACTTTGCCGACCTTTTGAGTTTGGAGCAGACATTGTAACCCACTCAACCACCAAATATATGGACGGTCACGCAACGGTTGTTGGCGGTGTTATTGTTGACAGCGGTAAGTTTGATTGGGAAAAAGCGGGCAAATTTGATTGTCTTTGCACCCCTGACGAGTCTTATCACGGCGTTGTTTACACAAAAGATTTTGGTAATACCGCATACATAACAAAAGCACGTGTTCAGCTAATGCGTGATATTGGTGCGGCGCCTACAGCAATGGCGGCATTCTTGCTTAATATGGGTCTTGAAACCTTGCATTTGCGAATGAGAAGACATTCTGATAACGCACTTGCAGTTGCAAAATTCCTTGAGAATAACGATAAAATTGAGTGGGTTAAATATCCCGGTCTTGACAGTGCAAAAGATAAAGCACTCGCCGATAAATATTTGCCCGATGGCTGTTGCGGCGTTGTTTCTTTCGGTGTTAAGGGCGGCAGAGAAAAAGCGGTAAAATTGATGGATTCGTTAAAACTTGCCAAAATCGTCGTTCATGTTGCGGATGCTCGTACCTGTGTTTTACATCCTGCAAGTACAACACATCGTCAGCTTACCGATGCACAGCTTAAAGCCTGTGGTATTGGACCTGAGCTTGTAAGAATGTCAATAGGCATTGAAGACGTAGAAGACATTATTGCCGACATTAATCAAGCATTAGAAACATTGTAAAAAAGGGTGATAAATTTTGCCTATTAAAATTCCTAACGAATTACCTGCTGTTAAGACTCTGCTTGAAGAAAATATTTTTGTAATGACCGAAACAAGAGCAATGACGCAGGATATACGTCCTTTAAAAATTTTAATATTAAATCTTATGCCTACAAAAATTGTTACCGAAACGCAACTTGCACGTTTGCTTGGTAACACTCCTTTGCAGGTTGAGATGGAATTGATGCAAACCTCAAGCCACACTCCCAAAAATACGTCAAAAGAGCACATGTTGGCGTTTTATAAAACCTTTGACGAAATAAAAGACCAAAAGTTTGACGGTATGATAATTACGGGCGCACCTGTTGAAAAGATGGATTTTGAGCAGGTTGAATATTGGCAAGAGCTTTGTAACATAATGGAATGGAGCAAAAGCCACGTTACCAGTACCTTGCATATATGTTGGGGCGCACAGGCTGGTCTTTATTACCATTACGGTGTGAAAAAATACCCATTAGAACAAAAAATGTTCGGAATTTTTACGCACACGGTTGACCACAAAACGTCAATGCTTTTCAGGGGCTTTGATGATGAGTTTTTTGCTCCCCATTCACGCCATACCGAAATAAGACGTGAAGATGTTGAAAAGGTGTCCGAGCTTAAAATTTTGGCATCTTCAAAGGATGCAGGTGTACTTGCAATTTCAACCAAAAAGGGAAGACAAATTTTCATTACCGGTCATTTGGAGTATGACCAATACACCCTTGCAAAAGAATATGAGCGCGACATCTCTTTGGGCCTTAAAATTGATGTTCCAATCAACTATTATCCCGATGACAATCCAAAAAGACCGCCTATTGTCAAATGGCGCAGTCACGCAAATTTATTGTTCTACAACTGGCTTAACTATTTTGTTTATCAAACCACACCTTATGATATTAAAAGCATTGATAAAGAATAAAAAAACAGAGCAGAAATTTCTGCTCTGTTTTGGTTTATTTTCGGTTTTTAATTTTTCTTGATCGTTTTAGTTTTTCAGGTTGAACAGGGGCGTAAGTGTCAAGATATTCTTCCCATTGTACACTTGAAAGTTCGGTATATTGCGATGAATAAATACGGTATAAATTATCAACCATTTTGTTGTAATCACGGTTTTCAATATAGTTGAAACGTATTAAAATTGCGCCAAGCCAACTGCCGCTTACAAGCAGTACAACCAAAGAAATGGCGTGGCGGAAAACATAAACGGCAGTTAGTCCCAAAAGGTCTTGACCGTCATTTAGTTCGCCGTAAAAGAAAACCAGTAAAAATATACACAAGGCAGCATTTAACAAAACGGCACAAATTGCAGGAATGTATTTTTTGCTTTTGAACAAAAAACAGCACAAAATCGGCAAAACTGTAAAAACTGCAACCGTTACGGTGCCGTTGTGAAGATTTGTTAATGCGTTACCGCTTTGAGCGTTCTTTGCCACCATAGAAGTGCCGATTATAAAGATAAGGTTAATTATCGTAACAAAAAACGCAAAAATCAAATAAGTGAAATTTAATGCCTTGGCAATGCGACTGTCGGGTTTTGTAAAATTTTCGCCACGGCGCATCCAAGCAATATGAACATAGGATAATATATTTTGGTTTTTTTGTGCCATATTTTTCATCACCATAGAACAGTATATTACAAAAAACTAAAATTTTCAATCATACATTGCCAAAAAGTGAATTTGGTTGTATAATATCAAACGAAAAAGCAAAAGCAAGGTGAAGAATATGGAAATTAATATTGTGCTTGTTGAGCCTGAAATTCCTCAAAACACGGGCAATATCGCAAGAACCTGCGCCGCAACGGGCGCAAGACTGCATCTTGTAGGACCTATGGGATTTAAGGTTGACGACAAAAAGTTAAAACGTGCGGGACTTGATTATTGGTATTTGTTAGATATAACCTATTATGACAGTATTGATGAGTTTTTTGAAAAAAACAGCGGTGAGTTTTTTATGTTTACTACCAAGGCGCAACACGTTTATTCGGACGTCTCATACCCCGATAAATGTTATTTGTTTTTTGGCAAAGAAACCAAAGGCCTACCCGAAGATTTGCTTATTCAATATCATAAGAACTGTGTTAGGTTGCCAATGCTCGAAGAGGCGCGGAGTTTAAACCTCTCAAACACCGTAGCGGTGGCAGTTTACGAGGTGCTTCGTCAGCATGATTTTCCCAGATTGAAAGACTTTGGCGAATTGCACAATTCTTCTTGGCAAGATGTTTTAAAAAATGTTGAATAAAATTGTTGAAAAAATCAGAAAATATTGGTAATATAATAAGGATAGTAATATTTCAAAACAGAAAGGTAGATAAATTTATGGCAGCTATTACCAAAAAGACAGTTGAAGACATTGAAGTTTCCGGTAAAAAAGTTCTCGTTCGTTGTGACTTTAACGTTCCTCTTAAAGACGGTGTTATTACCAGCGACAAGAGAATTGTTGCTTCATTGCCCACCATTAAGTATTTAATTGAAAACAAAGCAAAGGTTATTCTTTGTTCACATCTTGGCAGACCCAAGGGTGAAGTTGTTCCCGAATTTTCACTTAAACCTGTTGCAGCACGTCTTGCAGAGCTTTTAGGTCAGCCCGTTAAGATGGCCCAGGACGTTGTAGGCGAAAGCGCACAGGCTCTTTCAGCATCACTCCAAGACGGCGAAGTTCTCCTTCTTGAGAACGTTCGTTACGAAAAGGGCGAAACCAAGAACGATGAAGAGCTTTCAAAGAAATTTGCTGCTCTTGCAGACATTTTTGTTAACGATGCTTTCGGCTCAGCTCACAGAGCACACGCTTCAACCGCAGGTGTTACAGCTTATATTCCTGCAGTTTGCGGCTACCTCATTCAAAAAGAGATTGAGTTTATCGGTGGCGCATTAGAAGACCCCAAACGTCCCTTGGTTGCTATTCTCGGCGGTGCAAAGGTTTCTGATAAAATTGGTGTTATTGACAACCTTATTAACAAGGTTGACACACTTATCATCGGCGGCGGTATGGCTTATACCTTTATTAAAGCTATGGGCGACCCCATCGGTTCTTCAATCTGCGAAGAAGACAAACTTGACCTTGCAAAAGATTTGATTAAAAAAGCAAGAGAAAACAAGGTTAACTTTGTTCTTCCTGTTGATAACGTTATCGCACGTGAATATAAAGAAGATTCTGTTTGCATGGAAATTCCCTCAGATTGCATTCCTGACGGCTGGATGGGTCTTGACATTGGTCCTATCTCACGTGAACTTTTCTCAAAATCATTGCAGGGCGCAGGTACTGTAATCTGGAACGGTCCTATGGGCGTTTCAGAGTGGGATAACTTTGCTAACGGTACAAAAGACGTTGCTAAAGCAGTTGCTGAATGTGGCGCAATTTCAATTATCGGCGGCGGTGATTCTGCAGCAGCTGTTCAAAAACTCGGATATGCTGACAAAATGTCACATATTTCAACCGGCGGCGGCGCATCACTCGAATATCTTGAGGGTAAAGAGCTTCCCGGTATCGCAGCACTTAACGATAAATAATTTATTTTAAAATAAAACGGACCCGAATAGACTTTTTTCTGTTCGGGCCCGAACTATGTATTTTTAAGGAGAGTTTTATTATGAATAAAGCAAAAAGAGCAGCAGTTATAGCTGGTAACTGGAAAATGAACAAAACACCCGCTGAGACAACTGCACTTATTAACGAAATGAAACCCTTGGTTGCAGATGCTGACTGCAAGGTTGTGCTTTGTGTTCCTTTTGTGGACATTGATGCAGCTGTTAAGGCAGCCGAAGGCTCAAATATTGAAATCGGCGCTGAAAACTGCCACTTTGCACAAAGCGGCGCATACACAGGCGAAATTTCAGCAGAAATGTTGGTTGCTTGCGGCGTAAAATACGTTGTTGTTGGACACAGTGAGCGCAGACAATATTTTGGTGAGACCGACCAGACTGTTAACCTTCGCACAAAGGCTGTTTTAGATGCAGGTCTTACTGCTATCGTTTGTGTTGGCGAAACCTTAGAGCAGAGAGAACTTGGTTATACCGAAACATTGCTTAAATATCAAACTAAGATGGCACTTACAAACGTTAGCCAAGAGCAGCTTAAAAATGTTATTATCGCTTATGAGCCTGTTTGGGCTATCGGCACAGGTGTTACTGCTACTGCTGAACAGGCTAATGAGGGTAACGGCTATGTTCGCGCTGCTATTGCAGAGGCCTACGGTGCAGATGCTGCCGAGACCGTTACAATTCAGTACGGCGGTTCAATGAATCCTAAGAATGCTGACGAACTTCTTGCAAAAGTCAATGTTGACGGCGGTCTTATCGGCGGCGCATCATTAAAAGCAGAAGATTTCTCTGTTATTGTAAAAGCTGCAACAAACGGCTAATTTCTGAAAGGAAAAATTAAAATGAAAAAACCTTTGGTTTTAACCATAATGGACGGCTTTGGCATGAACTCTAATAAAGAGGGTAATGCTATTGATGCCGCCAACACTCCAAACCTTGACAGCATTTTTGCAAAATATCCTACAACCCATATCGGTGCATCCGGCATGGATGTAGGGTTGCCTGACGGACAGATGGGTAACAGCGAGGTTGGTCATACAAATATCGGCGCAGGTCGTGTTGTATATCAAGAGTTAACCCGCATTACAAAATCCATCAAAGATGGCGATTTTTTTGAGAACCAAGAACTTTGTGCCGCTATGGATAACTGCCTTAAAAACGGCTCGGCTCTACATATAATGGGCCTTGTTTCTGACGGTGGTGTTCACAGCCACAATACTCACCTTTATGCGTTAGTAGAACTTGCAAAGAAAAAAGGTCTTAAAGACGTTTTTGTTCATTGTTTCCTTGACGGACGTGACGTTCCTCCCGCATCAGGTGCAGGTTTTGTAGAAGAACTTAAAGCGCAACTTGAAAAAATTGGTGTTGGCAAAATTGCAAGTGTTGCAGGCAGATATTATGCAATGGACCGTGATACCCAGTGGTCACGTGTTGAAAAGGCTTATAATGCTATTGTGAACTGTGAGGGTACAGTTTTTGCTGACCCTGTTCAAGCGATAAAAACTTCTTACGAAACTGTTGACGGGGACGGCAAAAATCTCACCGACGAGTTTGTTATCCCAACAGTTATTGAGGGTGCTCAAGGCGTAAACAATGGCGATAGTATTATATTCTTCAACTTCCGTCCCGACCGCGCACGTGAAATCACACGCGCATTCTGTGACGATGCTTTTGCTGACTTTGAGCGCAAAGGCGGAAGAAAAGACGTATATTATGTATGTATGACCGAGTATGACGCAACAATGCCCAATGTAAAAATTGCGTTCAAACCTCAAACCCTCACAATGACAATGGGGGAAACTCTTTCTAAAAACGGCAAAACACAGCTTCGAATTGCTGAAACTACAAAATATGCTCACGTAACCTTCTTCTTTAACGGCGGTGAAGAGGTAATGTTTGAGGGCGAGGACAGAATTTTGGTTCCAACTCCTGACGTTGCAACCTTTGACCTTATGCCAGAGATGAGTGCATACCCTGTATGCGACAAGGTTGTTGATGCAATAAAAAGCGGCAAATATGATGCAATTATCCTTAACTTTGCAAACTGCGATATGGTAGGTCACACAGGTATTTTTGAGGCGGCAGTTAAGGCTGTTGAAACGGTTGATGCTTGTGTTGGCAAGGTTGTTGAAGCAACACTTTCTATGGATGGTGTGGTTATCATCACAGCCGACCACGGTAATGCAGACTATATGTTTGAGCCAGATGGCACACCGTTTACTGCACACACAACCAATCTTGTTCCTTTTACGGTTGTTGGTTATGATTGCGCTCTTCGCGAGGGCGGTAAACTTTGCGACATTTCACCCACAATGCTTGAAATTTTGGGCGTTAAAAAACCGGCTGAAATGTTGGGCGAAAGTCTTATAAAATAACAAAACAAAAAAGCGGCTTTAAAGCCGCTTTTATTTTTGCAATTTTAAAAAATCAAATAGGTACAACAAAACAAGGGCGCACATAAACACACCCTTGTTAATTGTATTGTACATTAATTACTGAGCCTTGTTGTATTTTTTAGCAAGTGCAGATTGCTTGCGGGCTGCAGTATTCTTGTGAAGAATGCCTTTTGTAACAGCAGTGTCGATAGCTGAAACAGCGTTCTTGTAAGCAACTTCTTTGTCAGCAGCATTTGTCTCGATTGCTACAACGGCTTTTTTAAGAGCAGTTTTAAGCGCAGAGCGGTTTGCTTTGTTGCGAAGATAATTGTTGTGGCTTACTTCAACACGCTTTTTTGCAGACTTAATGTTAGGCATTTACACACCTCCTAAAAATAATGAACATTAGTATATTACCACCTTTTTTGAATAATTGCAACAATTATTTACTGTATATTTTCAAAAAAATTACAGATAACAGTAAAAAATGGCTTTTTGTGTTCATTTTAAGTAAATATTTTTATGGTTGCACTCATAAATTATAAAGAGGTGAGTGTGCAAAATGAAAAAAGTTAAAGGCATTTTGTTGTTAGGTATAACTTTTTTGGTGGCGGTATTTACGTTTTTGTTTTGCACAAGCAAACTTGAAGCTTTGGGCATAACCGACACTAAAAATATATATATTTCAAACGTGGATAGCGAGATAGAGTATCACGTTCCCGATATAAATGTTTCGTCAACACAAACATCAAGCGCAGAAAACGCCCAAATTGCAAACGGCAGCGGGAACGTGCTGGGAGAGATAAAAGAAAAATTTTTGTCACCCTACAATGCCGGTCTTGCATATAACAATGTTTATGTAAGAAATAAAACATCACACAACATAAATCTAAAAAGCGAACTGGAGCAGAATTTAAAATTTTCTATAAATAAACAACAAGGACCGCAGGTGCTTATTGTTCATACCCACACGACCGAGTCGTATATGAATGAAGACAGAAATTATTATACCGATACTGATTATTCTCGCTCTACGGATGAAACCTTTAATATGATAGCAATAGGAACAATTTTTGCAGAGCAGTTGAATCAAGCGGGTATTCAAACATTGCACGACAAAACAGTGCACGACTATCCATCTTATTCAGGCAGTTATTCAAGAAGCGAAAAGACAATAAAAGCGGCTTTACAAGAACATCCTACGATAAAGGTGGTTGTTGATATCCATAGAGATGCCATTATGGCAGATAGCACAACAAAAACAAAACCCGTAGTAGAAATTGAGGGCAAAAAAGCGGCCCAGGTTATGCTTGTTATGGGTTCGCAAGACGGCAGTGTAAAAAACTTTGAAAACTGGAAAGAAAATTTCCGACTGGCAATAAAATATCAGCAAACATTAGAGGTTATGTATCCGGGTCTTGCGCGCCCGCTTGTTTTGGCGGCAAAAAAGTATAATGAAAATCTTACCCAAGGCTCAATGCTGCTTGAGGTGGGAACAGATGCAAATTCTTTTGAGGAGGCAAAACGTTCGGCAAAGTATGCGGGTAGCGCACTTGCGGCTTTGCTTAACACAATACAATGAAAAACAAAGACAAAAAATATTGGTTTTGGCGTTCGGTTTGTATATCTTCGGTGATTTTCGGCTGTATAGTTTTAGGTATTGCCGGTGTGGCAAAAGCTTTTGAAGGCATTTCAAAAACGGCATTTTATGAACAACAATCGGCAATAGAGATAACAGAAAACGAGATAATTATATTGGGACAAAGGTTTGAGTTTTAAATATTAATATATGGCTTGAACTAACGGCAAAAAAGTAGTATAATCAAAATATATGTCGTTGTTTGTAAAAAGCTGTAAAACTTTTTGCATCATAAAAAGGATGTGGAATAATGAAGGCAAAATCAAAAAAACTTAAACTTAACCTGATTGTTTTCTTAATGCTTTCTGTTGTATATATGGAAGTGCTGACAATTTCGTTTACAAGCGGTTTTGAAAACGGCGGGTTTTTCTTCACATTGTTGTTTGCAATACCTGTGGCGTTTGTGCTTTGGGTTATAGCAACCTTTTTTAAGCCTAAAAAAATGCGTATTGTTGCTATAATAGAGATGGCGGCGCTGTATATTCTTTACAGTGTGCAAATTGTTTATTACAGCGTTTTTAAAACATTTTTTATTTTTTATTCGCTAAAAGCGGGAGGTGCCGATCAGGTTATTGAAGACGGCATTGTAAAGACAACCATCAAGGCAATTTTCACTTCTATACCTAAGCTGTTGGTTGTTGCCATTCCGTTAATTTTAATAATAACTTTAGGTAAAAAGTTTTTGGTTTCCCCCAAGGTTGGCTTTGTGCAAAGAGTAATAGTGCTTGCAGGCGCTGTTATAATACATTATTTCTGTATATTGCTTATAATAATTTTCCCATCGCCTCGCGAGGTTTACCGAGGTGTGTTTGACGTCAAAATTTCGGCTTCAACGTTTGGTATGATACGTACCGAATGGCTTGATTTGAAATATAGCATTTTTGGCGCTCCCACTGATGATGACATTGATGTCCCCACGCAACAGGCTCAACAGCAGCAGCAAGAAGTCGTATATAAAAAGAACGTCTTGAATATTGATTTTGCCGCTCGTGCCGCTTCGTCAACAAATGCTACAATAAAAAGCCTGGACGAATATTTTGCCGCTCAAGAAGGAACTTACCAAAACAAATATACAGGTATGTTTGAGGGATATAACCTTATATTCATAACCGCTGAAGGCTTTTCGCCCTACGCTGTTGACCCCGAACTCACCCCCACTCTGTACAAAATGGCTAACGAGGGCTTTAAGTTTAACAACTCTTACAACCCAATTTGGGGTGTAAGCACCTCGGACGGTGAGTATGTAACCTGTACGGGTCTTATACCAAAATCAGGTGTATGGAGTTTTTACGTTTCTGGTGAAAAAAGTATGCCTTTTTGTATGGGCAACCAGTTTAACAGAATTTATAAAGCAAAAGGCATAAACAAAAAAGCAAGAGCATATCACAACCACACATACACGTATTATCACCGTGATGTATCCCACCCAAATATGGGCTACAAGTATATTGGCTACGGCAACGGTCTTGAGGGCAAAATAAAGAAAACCTGGCCCGAATCTGACCTTGAGATGATGCAGGTGACAGTTGATGATTATCTGACAACCAACGAGCCCTTCCACGCTTACTATATGACTGTTAGCGGCCATCTCAATTATAGCTTTGTCGGTAACGCGATATCCAAAAAGAATCAGTCTTTGGTTGAGCATCTTAATATGTCTGACCGTGCAAAAGCTTATCTTGCTTGTAATATAGAACTTGACAAGGCTATGGAATATTTGTTGCAGCGTCTTAACGAGGCAGGTGTAGCAGAGCGTACACTTATATGCATCAATGCCGACCACTACCCTTATGGTCTTTTGGATGAGGAATCGGGCGATACTT
This sequence comes from Acutalibacteraceae bacterium, assembly GCA_045535505.1. GTDB lineage: Bacteria > Bacillota > Clostridia > Oscillospirales > Acutalibacteraceae > CAKSST01. The sequence continues at coordinate 157,020 of JAZSLU010000004.1, forward strand.
ACAGATATTTTAACGAGTTTGTAGGGCATAATGTAGAAACCACATTTGAACTTTACAAGAGCACTATCATTATGTACGCTCAGGGTATGGAACCTGTTTCGGTTGATAAATATTGTTCAAGCGTTGATATAATGCCCACACTTTCAAACCTACTCGGTCTTAAATATGATTCACGTTTGTTTATGGGCAGTGACATTCTTTCAACCGCAGACCAACTTGTAATATTCTCTAACCGCAGTTGGATAAGCGAAGCGGGTAAATATGATGCCAAAACAAAGGTGTTTACACCCTTTGATGCTAACTATTTTAAGGATGAGGTAACAAAAGAAACCGTTACCGACTCAAAAACAGGCGAACAAAAGGTTGTGCAAAAGGTTACCAAAACTGCAAAACAGGTTCAAGAAGAATATGTTGCAAATATGAAAAAGATTGTCAACAATAAGTTTAAGGTTTCGGCTTTAATTCTTGAGAATGATTATTATGGTAAGGTTGTAAATGAGTCGCTGTTTGATTATTCTGACTATAAACTTTTAGACCCCATTCAAACAACCATGTCGTCTAATACAAATAGTACAAACTAAAAAAATGCCGTCAGTCAAAAAACTGACGGCTTTTTATTTATGTTTTTAAAACAAAGTATCATCGGCAGATTTGGTGTAGGTGTTGATGAAAACTTTTATGACAGAGTCGGTACTCATTGGAGTGCCAATTTCAGGGTCTGTGCTGATAACTGCTTGAGAGTCGGCAGTTTCATCATATCGGTCGATGAATTGGATGTTTTCGGGCAAGAAACCTGTTTCTAATAATTTTATATAAGCGTCATCGTGGTAAAGACCCGCAATATTTGGAACTTTAACCGACTGGGAACCAAGACTTATAGTAATTTGTACAACGGTTTCTTTGTCAACCAACGTGTTAGGTGCGATAGACTGCAAACAAATTGTGCCACGCTTATGAGAATCACTGTATGCTTTGCCAATAACCTCATATTTGAGTGAGTTTTGTTCAATTTGCTTTACTGCCGCATCAAACGACATTCCCAAAACAGAGGGTACGGAATATTGTTTTTCTGCTGAGGAAATATCGGAACTTGCTTTATCGCCTACCGAAGCAACGCTTGGTATGGATGAAAGCATTGATGATGAGGACTCTTGCGGTTTAAAGAAGCTGTCTTTAAAGACGGTAAACATTAATACTAAGGCAAGAACAACAAAAAAGACTGCTGTGCAACCTGAAGCAATTAATGCATACTTCTTGGACGATGCATTTTTGCGTTTATTACCGCTTACAACTGGGGCGGGGTCTGATGCTAAGGTTAATTCGCCACGCAAATCGTTAATTGTTTGAGTGCGGTTTTCGGGCAAAATCTGCAATCCGTTTGCAAGGGCAGAAAGTACGTTTTTAGGAACGGTTTCGGCAACCTTTGCGGGAATGGTCATGTTGTCACTCTTAAGACGGTCGGTTGCATCGCAAGGGGGGTTACCGGCTAAAACACGGAACAAGGTTGCGGCAAGACCGTAAACGTCGGTGTGAGGACCGTCGTTGTTTATGTTCTCAATGCCGTATTGCTCAATGGCTGCAAAGCCGGGATAAAGCTGTGCGGTAATAAGGTTGTCACGGCTTCTTACGGATTTAATGCAAATATTTTTAAGACGAAGTTTTCCGTCGCGTCCGACAAAAATTGTTTCGGGAGAAATGCCGCGATGAATAATTCCTGCTTTGTGCAAGCCGTTAAGCGTGGTAATAAGAGGTAAAAAGAGAGGACGTGCCTGTTCCCAGGTTATCGAGCCGCCGTTTCTAAGCAAAAACTCCATAAGAGAAATGCCTGAAACAGATTCGCTTATGCGGTATGCAGTACCGTTAAGCTCGAACGAATCCAGCGTTCTGAAAAGACAGGGCAAATCTGCAAGGCCTAACATTTTGTCGCTGATATCCATAAATTCCATAAGACCGTTGTTAAAAGCGTAGGAAGAGCCGTCTTTTATCGTAACAGTACCATCGGCTTTTCGCATGGCAATATCGCAAGGGAAATATTCTCTAATGATTACGGGGGCGTTGATTTTTTGGTCAAAGGCAGAATAACTTACGCCCTCGCCGTTAATATCGTATGCCTTGCCAATTATAAATCTGTTAGCAAGAACAGATTTTATTGCGAGCAATGCGGGGTCATTTGCTGACAAATTATCGTGTCCGCAAATGGGGCATATGGCCTCGTTGCCTATGTCGCTCATACAATTCATACATAAATTTTTACTCATCTTTTAGCCGCCTTTCAATATGGATGCGCAAGAAATAACTCTTGCATAATGATGGCAAAGGGGATTATAGCACTTTTTTTGAAAATAGTCAAATTTCTTAGAGTTTTTGCTCATCTAAACTCATATAAAAACCGGGTATAAATTCCTCAATGAACACCTTAACTTCGGGTGTTTTGCTCTGGTCGAGAGCTTCTTGTGTAGATTTAAGAGCAATACAAAATTCTTTGTTACCCATATTAGTTTCTTCAATACATTTAATGTAAGCCGCAAGTTTATCTGCCGCTTTTACAAGCTCTTTAATTTCTTTATCATTACATTCCATTAAAGGACGATATTCTTCCCTTAAATCTTTTGGCAAAAGTTGCAAAAGCTTATCACAGGCTTCACTTTCAATCTGCTTGTAGGCGCTTTTTATACCTTCGCTATAATATTTTATTGGGGTAGGCATATCGCCGGTAATAATCTCGGTTGCATCGTGGTAAAGCGCTGCTGTTACAACTGCGCCTGTGTCAACATTGCCGCCAAAACGCTTATTACGAATAAGCGCTAAAGCGTGTGCGATACATGCCACCTCTAAAGAATGTTCGCTTAAGCTTTCACGTCGGGTGTTACGCATAAGTCCCCAACGGAAAATGTTTTTCATTCTAAACAACATAGAATAAAAATGGCTTGCCATTTTTTATAACCTCTTTTCTTTTGCAATACCTTTATATTGATTATTATAACATTTATTGGTATAATAAACAAGACACTATATCTTGTGTAAAGTGAGTTGATAACAATGTTGCAAAATAAAAAACTTGATAATCAGGTTTTATATATGTTCTTGGCATTGATTGGTTTCGGGCTTGTTTTGCGTGTTGTTGTCGGCGGTTCATATTTTAACGAGTTTGACACCTATTGGTATAGAAATTGGGTGTTCGATATTCAGCAAAACGGATTGTTTACGGTGTACTCAAGGGCAGATGCAATAGCTCTTGACTATCCTCCGCTATATCTGTTTTTGCTTTGGGTATTGGGTCAGATGTATAAGATTTTCGGCAACAACTGCGCTGACTTTTGGCAAATGTTGTTAATGAAATTTTGGCCCATTGTGTTTGATTGTTTGTGCGCTGTGGTTTTATATCGCATAGCCCAAAAGAAAAGCGGCAGTATGTGGGGCTTTTTTGCGGGTGCTTTGTGGATTTTTAACCCTTCAATGTTTTTTAACACAGCATTTTGGGGACAAACCGACCAACTAATGTGCCTTTTGCTTATTATGTCGTTTTATTTTTTGGAAGAAAAACGTCCCGTTTTAGCCTGTTTTATGTTTGCCGTTGCAGGCCTTACAAAATTTCAGTGTTTATTTTTTACGCCGATATTATTACTTGAAATTATAAGAAAATATGATATCAAACATTTGCTAAAAGGTATTGGGGTTGCCGCTGCAACCGTTGTGGCGGTGTTCTTGCCATTTATGATTGGCGCTAAAAATGCGTTTCTCTTTTTCAATGTTTATTTATCAAGTGCAGGTAAATATGCCTATTGCACCTTGAACGCTTTTAACATTTTTGGCATTTTCAAATTAAATTGGGTTGAAGAAACAACAATTGTGTCACTTATAAGTACGGTTTTTCTTGTGGCATCTGTGCTGCTTGTTGTTTTACTTTATGTTTTCTCAAAGCGCACATGTTCTTTCGTTGGGGGTTTGCTTTTTATGCAATGCCTTTTTGTTCTAACAACCCGTATGCACGAGCGCTATCAGGTGGTTGTGTTGCCCTTTGCTTTGATGGCTTATCTTGTTCATAAAAAACCAAGTTTTTTGGCTTTGTTTTGCGCTCTTACCATAATAACGGCAATTAATCAGGCGTTTGTGCTTTTGCCCATAAATGCTAATATGCCGTGGGGATACAACCCTGTTTACGACAATGTTTTGTCGGCGCTTTCGGTTATAAACGTTGTAATATTTATATGGAGCGTCTTTGAGTGCATACGCTTTTTTGTGACACCGCAAGAAAAGGAGAAGGATTATGAAATTTGCTAAACGCAAAGAAATTTTATTGGGGCAAAAACGAGAGTTGCACATAAGCACATTTTTATATGCACTTTGTGTTGCGGCTGTGTTTTTTATACCTTATATTATTTCTGGTAAGGGTTACTTTTTGTTTTATGGCGATTTCAATGTACAGCAGATTCCTTTTTATCAGATGTGTCACCAGATGGTCAAAAGCGGACAAATCGGCTGGAATATTTATACGGATTTAGGCGTTAACTTTATTGGTTCATACAGTTTTTATTTGCTTGGTAGTCCTTTCTTTTGGATAACTTTGCTTTTTCCTAACAGTATGGTACCTTATTTGATGGGGCCTTTGCTTATATTAAAATTCGCTTTTGCGGCACTTACGGCTTATTTTTATTTAAGACGTTTTACACGAACGGCAGAAGCCGCACGTCTTGGCGGTCTTTTGTACGCTTTTTCAGGCTTTTCGGTTTACAACATTTTCTTTAATCATTTCCACGAGGCAATAATTCTTTTCCCGTTGTTGCTTTTATCGGTTGAAATGTTTATGGTGGACAAACGGCGAGGTCCTTTTGCCTTTACGGTCTTTTTGTGCGCTTTATCAAACTACTTTTTCTTTTACGGAATGGTGGTATTTGTTGTTATTTATTGGTTTGTGCGCACACTTTCAAAAAATTGGAAGATTAAATTTAAAGACTTTTTACTGTTTGTATTCGAAGCCGTGCTGGGAGTTTTGTGTGCGGCAGTTTTGCTTTGGCCCACAATATTAGCATTGTTGGGTAACGGCAGACTGACAGAAATTGACTATGGTTGGAACGCTTGGTTTTATGGTAAAAACCAAATATTTCTTAACGTTTTGCAAACATTTTTCTTCCCGCCCGATTTACCCGCAAGACCTGTTTTCTTCCCCGATGCAGAGGTTAGATGGTCATCGCTTGGCGGTTGGCTGCCTTTGTTTAGTATGGTTGGTTTTGTGGCTTTTTGGCAGGAGAAAAAAGGTCATTGGTTGCGCCGTGTTTTAGGAATATGCGTTTTTATGGCGCTTGTTCCCATACTTAACAGCACGTTTTATATGTTTAACAGCGCTTATTATGCGCGATGGTATTATATGCCCATATTGCTTATTGTGCTTATGACAATTATGTCAATCGAAGACCTTGATATTAAGTGGGAAAGCGCTTTAAGATGGGTGTTTGGCATAACCCTTGCAACAACCCTTGTTATAGGATTTTTCCCTGCCCAAATTGAAAATGGCAAGATAACAAAATGGGGTCTTTATATGGACGGCAATACAGGCAAGTTTAAAGGCCGATATTGGTTCGCTTGTGTAGTTGCCCTTGCAAGTATTGTTATGCTTTGGGTTTTTGTTAAATTCATGCGTAAAAACATTAAAGAATTTATGCGTTATGCAACGGCAGCGGTTTGTATAATTTCGGTAATTTATGCGGGTGCTTTTGTGGGGATGGGCAAAACACATTCTTACACAAACGAGGTTATGATTGACTGTCTTATTGAAGGCAAGGTTGAACTGCCCGAAAACAGTGATAATTATCGTATAGACGTTTATGACGGCGTTGATAATACAGGTATGTATTTATCTTTGCCTTGCATAAACAGTTTTCACTCAATCGTACCCACCTCAGTTACGGAATTTTATGAGTTTATAGGTGAGGAAAGGGGAGTGGCATCTCGCCCCGAAACCGATTCTTATGCTGCACGCTCTTTGCTTTCGGTAAAATATTTGCTTAATCATAAAGACAGTGAAAGTTTTGTTGACCAAAACAATCAAACTCGTATGCCCGGGTACACCTATTTGATGACCGAAAATGATTACTTTGTATATCAAAATGATAACTATATTCCTTACGGTTTTTGCTATAATTATTATATGACAAAGGAACAATGTACCGCATACGGTCAAGACCTTGCAGATGATATGATGCTAAAAGCGTTGTTGCTTGACGAGCAACAAATTGAAAAATACGGCAAATACTTGAAAGCGCTCAGTGACGATTATTATATACCGTCAAACAGTGAAGCGGGTCTTGAAAAACCAAGCCTTTCATTTTCCCATGATGCTTATGCCGATGATTGTGAAAAACTGTCATCCACAGCAGCAAGTGAGTTTGCCTACAACAAAAACGGCTTTAGCGCAAAAATTAGTCTTAATGCGGATAATCTTGTCTTCTTTGCCGTTCCTTATGATGAGGGTTGGAGCGCAACAGTTAACGGCAAGGCAGTTGAAATTGAGCGGGTCAACGTAGGCTTTATGGCAGTAGAGGCGCAACGTGGCGAGTGTGACATTGTTTTCGTTTATAAAACACCGGGTCTTGCCGTTGGTGCGTTTGTTTCGGCAGGTGCATTAGTGTTGCTGTTGTGTTATTTTACAGCCTTTTATTTGTGGCTTAAAAAACATCCTGTGACTGTAGAGTATCCCGAGGGTGATGCTTTGCTTAAAAAGTGGGAGCAAGACCAGTTTTCAGAAAATGTATTGATTGAAGATAATACTCCAACAGAGCAATCTCAAGATGAGCAAAACCTGCAAATTGTTGATGATATTTCCCACCGCAACACAATTGAGGGCGGATTTGTAATAAACGATGATTTTTTAAAAGACCTTGAAAACAACGATAAAAACTCTTGACAAATATAAAAAGTAAGAGTATAATTTTACCAACAAAAAGGGAGTTCGCGCAAAGCGATCTGAGAGGAAGCTGTATTGCTTCGACCTATAACCTGATGCGGATAATGCCGACGTAGGATAATAAAAGTACCCTGCTTATTTTAGGCACACCGCACATCCTTTGCGGTGTGCCTTTTTTGTTGCAAAGTTCGAACTTTATAATTTATTCTTTGGAGGAATTATGATGAGAAACACAAAAAAATTAGTGTTCAGTGCTTTGATGTTGGCACTTGCAAATGTGCTGAGCATACTTAAAATTGATATGCCGATGGGTGGAGGCCTTACTATCGCAAGTATGCTTCCTATTGTGCTTGTAGCCCTCAAATACGGTTTGGGCTGGTCGCTTGGCGTATCCTTTTTGCATGGCGGAATACAACTTGTTTTAGGGTTGGATAATTTGTCCTATGCCACTAATATTAAAGTAGCAATTATGATTGTTTTGCTTGATTATATTGTGGCTTACGGCGTTATTGGTTTTTCGGGCATATTTAAGAAAAACATGTCTGTTGTAAAGGCTGCTTTGTTTGGTGAAGCCCTTACTTTTTCCTTGCGTTTTCTGTGCCATTTTATAACCGGATGGTTTGTGTGGGACGCTTTATGGCCAAACGATTACGGTATGATTTCACCGTTATATTCACTGTGTTATAATGGTTTGTATATGTTGCCCGAACTTATTGTCACAATGATAATTACCGTTGTAATTTTAAAGGTGAGACCTGTTAAAAATGCTATTCTTGCTGATTAAAAATTTTAATTTTCATAAAAAGCATTAACTATCAAATAAAATAATAAAGAACAAGGCACGAACTAATTTTTAGTTCGTGCCAAATTTTATTTTAATAATTCTCGAAGTTTTCTTAATGGCTTAGTTATTTTCCAACTAAAACTTTGTTTGTAATAGTTTATTTCTTGGTTTGCTTTGATTAACTGTTCTTCCAGATTTTTAATTTTTACATTTTTTTCTATGAAAATATCAGGATACAAATCTGCCAGACTGGTAAAGCCGGAGTCTTTGGAAATACGGGAGTTTGCGATATTATAACAGCAAACATCAATAATATTTTCAACTTCAAATAAAACTTCTATAATGTCACCTTTTGTAAAATTGCCATTAATAATATATTGAGGGTCGGTTGTTTTAAAAAAGTGTTTATAATTTAAAATGTCAGCATTAAGAGGTGTTATGTCTATCTTTTTACCATCAACAGATGCCGTTGCGCTGTTTATGATGATGTTGTACCCTTCAAGGGGATCTACTCTTAATTTTGTTGCCGAGTTGTTAATTGTGAATTTTAACTTAAATTGCTTATTTTCTATTTGCGGTTTTACCAAAAAAGAATTTTCGGCAGAGAATTCTTTATCTGTAAAAAATATGGTAGATGTAACATCCAAGTTTTTGTTTTCAAAAAGAAACTCAAAATTTTCAAATCCTATAAGGTTATCAGCAAAAAATTCTTTTTGAGTATAGTTGTATTTTTCTCTAAAGCATGTAGATACTTTTTCATTTAAATAGTTACTCATAAAATATTGACATGCTTGATTTTTCAATAATGAGCCAAAAGCAGGATGTTGAGAAAGAAGAAAATATTTTTCACAAATCAAATCTTCTTGAGAAGATGCATTTTTATTTATAAAATGGTTTTTAAAAGCTTTTATAAACAACTCGTTGTCTATTCTATTGAACATAGAAATAAAAATATTAGATATTTCGCTTAGATTTCTGTTTGTATTGTCAATAGAAACGGCACTGGTATTTTCGTTTTCTCCAACGGTTCTTCTGTGATTTACGAGTATTTCCTCTATTATATGAATGTCATATTTTTCACACAATCTAATCCAATAATCGAAATCAGGCAACTGGCGATATGCACCGTTATAATATCCAATTTCTTTATAAATGTTTTTTCTTATTAATATGCTTGGGTGGCATAGACAATTGCCTTTAAAATAAAATCTATTAATCCATTCGTGTTGGGGACGATTCTTTTTAATAAATGTATTAAGGTCTATAGTGCCGTTAGATTCAAGAGGTTTTCGGTTTTCATCCACAAAATCTGCCCAGGTAAAACATGCTGCACAATCAATGTTTTTATCCATATATGCAACTTGCTTAGAAAGTTTGCCTTGACACCAAATATCATCAGAATTAATAAGTGCAATATACTCTCCGATAGAGTTTTCTATCAAAAACTCTAATATTCTTGTGGGACCTATGTTTTCTTCAAGAAAAAAAGTTTTTATGCGTTCATCAGTATATTTTTTAATTACTTCTACAGAGTTATCGGAAGATTTATCATCAGCAATAAGCAACTCGAAATCGGCATAATCTTGTAATAAAACGCTTTCGATTGCCTCGCCGATATAGTCTTGATGATTATAAGATGGGATTATAACACTTATTTTAGGAGTATGCATAATTAATTTTACCTTCCCAATATTTTTTTGATAATAATTTTAAACTTTCGATAAATTCTTTGAATTATATTTGGCACAAACTCCCGGTACAAAAATCCCGGAGTCTTTTTAATTGCTCGGAACAATCTTTGGAAGATTGAAGGGACACATTCACGATATATAACTTTAATAAGAGGTTCTTTATATTCTTGAACATTGGTGGGTTTAACTTTTTTAGTAACGTTATGAATGCTCTCATTTTGTGTTGCGTCATAAAGCAATTGCAATCTTGGTTTAAGCTGCGCATTGTAGCAATATAACTGTTTAATTTTGTTATGACCGTTTATGCATATTTCTTTAAGTTGATCGGGATTTTTTATATAATATTCGATTTTTCTGATAATATCATTTGTGTCGTGCTCGATAATTACAATATCTTTATTATCAACAAATCTGCCGTTGTTAAGTGAGAGTGCATCAGTAGCAAACATAGCAACATCTCTTAGAGCGGCATCTGTTAAGCAACCCGTAGGGAAACCGTCAAAACTTCCGGGAACTATCTGACCGTTAATGTTTGGAGATAAAATAATATCCTTATCTTGATAAAAAGCGTCAAACCAATCTTGGCCTTGAGAACCATAAAATCTTATGTTGTTTATGCCCGTAATATCGAGGATATCTTTACTCCAAGGACCGACAACATGGAAATTGACAAAATTATATTTTTCACTAAGCCTTTTTGCGACATCGATGAAAACGTCATAACCTTTGTCTTTGCCGGTTGGGGTATATTTGTGCGCCACAAAACAAACGTCAAGCGTTTCTTTATCGATTTTAAAATGTTTTTTATTAAAGACGGGAAGATCAATTTTTTCCAAAGGCATTACAACCCCAAAAATATCTTCTATCTGGTCTTCGGAGCAAAAACCTTTTTCTATTAGATATTGATGAGTGATGTCTTGTGTAACTATAACTTTATGGAACCAAGGAGAAGAGAATATTTTCTTTAATTTTTCATCGCTTTCCTTAGAGTTGAGAGCAAAAGCTCCGCCCGGATAAAGAGTGAACACAAAAGGTATTTTATTCTTTTCGGCAAGATCAAGCAATTTTGTATCTGCAGTTTTCAAAAAATTACAATAAAGAAGATTTGCTTTAATAGGAATTTTTGGATCTAATTTGAGAATTCTATCACTTAATTCGGGATGATTTCTTTTATAGTCAATAACAACTTCATTAAAAAACCTCTGTTGAGATTTTTTTGCATCGCCATAAAGAGCAGAACCGTCAGAATAAACTACAGAATTAGGAATTGTTTGCAAAATAGAGTTGAATTCTTGATATCTGAAACCCGAGTGAGGATGTGGGAAGAAGTCGTCAATTACAGCAACGCTTATTTGCTCGGGAAAGCACAAACCCATATTTGCAAGATCTTTATAACAACGATCGCAATATTCTTGAAATTCGGCATCATAAGTAAAGTTTAAATATTTATTGTATTTATGAATCTCTTTAATTAAAAATTTACATTGCGCCGCAAAACTTTCTCCGCTCCATACGCCTTTTTCATGTTTTCTATATACGGTGTATGGCATATTTATTATGCCAATGTCTCCAAATTGTGAACAGAATATATTAAACATCCAGTCAACAGAAAATTTATCTTCAAAAAGGGAGTCATTAACATATTTTAATACGTGACCGTTAAAAAATGTGGCACTGAAATTTCCGATATAATTAAGTTTTGCCAATTCTTCGGTAGGAAGTATGTCGTTATAACCCAAATCATGAATTTCATATTTTTGTTCATTTTGCCAATATAACATTAATTTGTTATAAGAAGATGCAAATTGTGGATTCTTTTCACAAAATTCAAGGTGCTTAGCCAATCTGTTAGACGTTGAATAATAGTCGTCTCCTTCGCAAAAGGAAAAATAATCACAATTACTATCTTTTATTAAATTTATAAGTTTGTTAAGATTAGGAATAATACCTATATTCGTCTTGTTTTTGTGAAAACTGATAGTTATATTTTCGCAGCTTGGCAATGCTGCAATAAAATTATCTATGGTTTCTATTGTTCCATCGGTAGAATGGTCATCACAAATAATTATATTGAGTTTGAAGTTGCCGTATTGTTCTAATACAGAATCCAAACAGGCTTCAATATATGGTTTGTGGTTATAGGTGAGCACACCTATGGTAATAAGAGGTGTATTATTGGTTTTGCTATTTTTTAATACAACTCTATCAAGGATGGCATCGAGCTTTTTATTTAGTTTTTCTGTTTTAATTTTGGTGGAAGTTGAATGTTCGTCTTTTAGTAAAATGCACAGAGTGTCGGTTTGGAAAACCAAATGGCAATATTGCTTTGCTTTTTCGTAAAAGGCAGATGTATTGCCTTCTTGTTTGTTATCAAAGACAAAGAAAGAGCCTTCGTTCATCAAGGTGTAAAAACTATCAAAGTCTTTTTCGTTGAGATTAATAGCATTTAAACAGTTAATATACACCATGTCCGGCAGAACGTTTTTACTTCTCAAATGATTAAGAGATAAGTCGAGAGGTTTTCTGATTATATTTATGCTTTCACCGTAAGCGCAATCGTTTTTGTATTTTAAAACATCATTATATGTGCGTTCAACAGAACTGTCGTTTTCGTAAATGTAAGAGTTTATGCTATATGTGTTACCGCCGTTTTTAAATACGCTATATCCTACGGAAAAAAGGTGTCTGCCTTTGTCGGAATTAATTTCGACGTAGGTTTTGATATTTTGGGTTTTAATTAGATAAGAAATCAAAAAGGTTTTTGCTGTACTTAAATGGTTATCATAACTATCCTTTAATTCATCTTCCACTTTTTTGCAGGCTTCGTATATTGTGTAGTTTAAATCAGTATTCATTGATATCCCACCATATTAGTTGTTATAAATTTCAATAATTATATCGCATATCTTTTCGGCAACAGAAGGTTTCATATCTGCGTATATTGGCAAACAAAGAATTCTGTCGGCTGCATATTTCGCATTAGGCACATTGGAATTGCAGTCGGCATAAGGTTTAATATCTGTTAAGAGAGGATAGAAGTATTTTCGAGCAAAGACATTGTATTGTGCAAGTCTGTCGAAAAGTGCGTCTCTTGTTTTTCCAAATAATTTTTCGTCAACCAAAACGGGCAAATAGGAATAGTTGTATTTTATGTTATCAGAAATGTTTGTAAACATTAAACCGTCGATTTTGTTTAGTTTGCTTTTATAAATTTCATAGACGATTTTACGATGTTCAATGCTTTGGTTTATATTTTCCAAGTTTGTCAAGCCCATTGCTGCCTGAAACTCGTTCATCTTTGCGTTTAGTGCAATGCAGGAGATGGTTTCGGGACCTTCAATGCCAAAGTTTTTAGCCAAATCAAGTCTTTTTTTATAGTTTTCATTGCTATATGCTACTGCGCCGCCTTCAATAGTGTTAAAAACTTTAGTAGCATGAAAAGAGAACATTGACATATCTCCGAAGGAAGAAATTGGTTTATTATCAACTTCAATGCCAAAAGCGTGAGCGGCATCATATATAACACGAAGATTGTATTTGTCTGCTATTTTCTGTATTTTTTCGACATTGCAAGGGTGGCCATAAACATGAACGGGAACGATGGCAGAGGTGTTTTCGGTTATTAATGACTCTATTTTATCCTCGTCAATGGTGTAGTCGTTGAGTTTTATATCACAGAAAACGGGTTTAAGATTGTTCATGGAAATTGCGTGGGCAGTTGATACAAAAGTGAAAGGTGTTGTAATTACTTCACCATGTAAATCTAAGGATTTGATTGCACAGTCTAAGGCAAGGTGACCGTTAGCAAATAAGGTTAAATTTTTGGTTTTAAGATATTCTTTTAGTGCTTCTTCAAGCTCATTATGTAGAGGTCCGTTGTTTGTTAACCAATTTGTTTGCCAAATAGATTTTATTTTTTCTGTGTATTTTTCAAATGTAGGCATAGAAGATTTGGTGACAAGTATTGGCTGTTCAAATTTTGATATCATAATGCAACATCCTCTTTAAGAAAATTCTTTTCCAGTTCTAATAAATCTTTTTTTCTTTGTTTTATTGTTTTACAAGGAATTCCGGCATTAACCGTCCATTCGTTAATATTTCCTCTAATTAAACTAAAAGCTCCAAATGAAGCGCCTTCGTTTAACACAGCACCCGGCAGAACCACGCTTGTGGCGCCTATAATAACGTGTTTGCCAATGAAAACTTTTTCCTGAGTCACTTTTTTATACTTGTTCGGAATTAAAGGGTTGGTCATAGTCTCGCCCGAATAATCGTCTGATAAGGCGTAAACGCTTACCCTTGAGGAGATGTTGGCAAAATCGCATATCTCTATACCTTTTTCTCCTCCGAATAATGCGCTGAAAACGGCAATATGAATGTAGTTTCCAATAGTTATATTTCCGCTTAATATACAAAAGTCATCAATGCGCACATTGTTTCCTATATATATTTTTTCCGGACTGTAGAAACTGGCTTTTTTGCTGATGCGAACGTTTTCGCCAACGTGCTTAAAGCCTAATTTCAAAAGTTCTTCTCGACTGTAAATACCCAAACTAATCACCACTGATTTTTAAAATATGTAACGAAAACTATTACATCGTAAACCTTAGCATTATTTATGCATAATTATATCATCTATAGGCGGTTTTTGCAACAATAAACTGGTTAACTATATACAGAACAATAAGTTAATCCTTGCTTTTGCATAATCTTAGCGATTCTTTCATACATTTAAGTAAACCCTTTTTGGAGGTTTGTGTATGAAAGGAGCCGTTGAGGAACGCGCGGTGGAGCTTGGTGAATATATAACACAATCTGGTGCGACAGTAAGGGCAACAGCCAAAAAGTTTTGCATTTCAAAATCTACCGTACATAAAGACGTTACCGAAAAACTAAAAAAAGAGCATCCGCAACTTTATATGCAAGTAAAACAGGTGCTTGAGAAAAATAAAAGCGAAAGACATATACGCGGCGGCTTGGCTACACGCAGAAAATACAAGGGAGAATAATATTGTTTTGGGGCTGACAGCAAAAACTGTCGGCCTTTCTTGTTTAAAATCAAAAAAATGCATAAAATAAATAAAAAGGAGTTAGAAAATATGGCGAACAGAATTGTGCTTAATGAAACAAGTTATCACGGTAAAGGAGCAATAAACGAGATTGCAAACGAAATTAAGGCAAGACAATATAACAAGGTTTTTGTTTGTGCTGATCCTGCACTCGTTGATTTGGGGGTTGCCAAAAAGGTTACCGATCTTTTGGAAAAAGAAAATATCGATTATGAAATTTACAGTGATATTAAACCCAACCCAACCATTCAAAACGTGCAGTTTGGTGTGTATGCTTTCAAAAAAAGAAAAGCCGATTGCATTTTGGCAATAGGCGGAGGCTCGGTAATTGATACAGCGAAGGCGATAGGCATTATAGTCACCAATCCCGACTTTGCCGAGGTGCGAAGTCTTGAAGGTGTTGCACCAACAAAAAATAAAAGTGTTCCGATAATTGCAGTGCCTACAACGGCAGGAACGGCAGCAGAGGTTACAATAAATTACGTTATAACCGATGAAGAAAACGACAAAAAAATGGTGTGTGTTGACGTAAATGATATTCCTGTCGTTGCTATTGTTGACCCCGACATGATGAAATCTATGCCACAAAGCCTTGCCGCCGCCACAGGCATGGATGCGCTAACCCACGCGATAGAAGGGTATATCACCAAAGGTGCGTGGGAAATGAGTGATATGTTCCACATTAAAGCTATTGAAATAATAGCGTCTTGTTTGCGCAATGCAGTTAAGGGCGATGAAAAGAGTATTGAGGGTATGGCACTTGGGCAGTATATTGCAGGAATGGGATTTAGCAACGTTGGACTTGGCATTGTACACTCAATGGCGCACCCTTTGGGCGCACTTTACGACACACCTCACGGTATAGCAAACGCTATAATTTTACCTTATGTTATGGAATATAACGCTTCCTGCACGGGTGAAAAATATAGGCACATTGCAAAGGCAATGGGTGTTGAAAACACTGACGAAATGGGTATTGACGCTGTGCGAAAATCGGCGGTTGATGCGGTAAAAAAACTTGCAAAAGATGTTGGAATTCCAAGCGACCTTAAAGGCATTGTTGATTTGGGTGACGTTGACTTTTTGGCTCAGTCAGCATTTGATGATGCTTGTCGTCCCGGCAACCCCAAAGACACAAGTGTTGAAGATATAAAACAGTTGTATATAAAAATGTTATAAATGCTTAGCCGCAGTTTAATGCTGCGGCTTTTTATATTGATTGACTTAAAAAGGTGTTTGTGGTATATTTATAATGGTTGTTTATA
This sequence comes from Acutalibacteraceae bacterium, assembly GCA_045535505.1. Lineage (GTDB taxonomy): Bacteria > Bacillota > Clostridia > Oscillospirales > Acutalibacteraceae > CAKSST01. The sequence goes on from JAZSLU010000004.1 coordinate 172,730, forward strand.
CGCAAAAAAGCGTTTTGTTTTGAATCTGGGAAGTGTTTGAACAAACATATATGAGCGTATTAATATTTGCTTATTTATGCAATTTTTTTCATAATTAAGCAAAAAACATAAAAATATTTATTGATTATGCAAAAATTATTCAAAATTACTTGACAAACTCAGGGTATAAGGGTATAATTTCTGCATATTTATTCAAAACAATGCATAATTTATGCATATATGCATATTCAGGAGAAATTTATGCCAAAGGTTTTTATTGACGGAAAAGCAGGTACTACGGGCTTGCGTATATATGAGAGGCTTGAGTTGCGCAAGGACATCGAGCTTATTACTTTGAGTGATGAGTTAAGAAAGGATGCCGCTGCCAGAAAACAAGCCTTAAACAGTGCAGACGTTGTGTTTTTATGTTTGCCTGATGCGGCTGCAATTGAGGCGGTAGGTATGGTTGAAAATGACAATACAGTTATTATTGACACCTCAACTGCACACCGCACAAATGATGGCTTTTGTTACGGCTTTGCCGAGTTATCAGGCCAACGACAAAAAATTGCGGCTTCAAAGCGTATTGCAAACCCCGGATGTCATGCAACAGGTTTTATTTCTCTTATTGCTCCTTTGGTGCAAAAGGGAATAATTGCAAGTGATACACAACTTTCTTGTTTTTCGTTAACCGGTTATTCGGGCGGCGGTAAAAAAATGATTGCTGATTATGAAAACGGGGAGTTAAAACAGCAACTTTTAGCGCCCCGTACATACGGTCTTGCACAGTTGCACAAGCATCTGCCTGAAATGGCAAAGGTGTGCGGTCTTGAAAAATTACCCGCTTTTTCGCCCATAGTTTCTTCTTATTATTCGGGCATGGAGGTTGTTATAACCTTATTTGCAAACCAAGTTTGCGGCGATATTGACAAAATCAAGCAGACTTATAAAGAATATTATACAAGCAATCTTGTAAAGTTTGTTGATAATGCTGATGAACAGGGATTTATGTCTGCAAGTGCTTTTTCGGGCAGGGATGATATGGAAATTTCGGTTTTCGGAAATAACGAGCGCATAACCTTAATTTCTCGCTTTGATAACCTGGGCAAAGGCGCATCGGGTGCGGCAATTCAAAATATGAACATACTGCTTGGGGTAGATGAAACCGTCGGGCTTAACATCGGAGGATAAAAAATGAAGATAATAGAAGGCGGCGTTTGCGCCGCAAAAGGTTTTACTGCAAGTGGCGTACATTGCGGTATCAGAAAAAACAAGACAAAAAAAGATCTTGCTTTAATATATAGCGAAAAGATTGCTTCTGCGGCTGCGGTTTATACCACAAATTTGGTTAAAGGCGCACCCCTTACCGTTACAAAGCAACATATTGAAAACGGAAAAGCACAGGCGGTTATATGCAATAGCGGCAACGCTAACACCTGTAATGCAAACGGCATTGAAATTGCCGAAACAATGAGTGATATTGTTGCAAAAGAGCTTAACATTTGCGCAAACGACGTTGTTGTTGCATCAACGGGTGTTATCGGTCAACCTTTGGATATTGAGCCCATTGCGAAGGGTGTTCCTGCGCTTTGCAAGGCATTAAGCCAAAACGGTGGTGTTGATGCGGCAGAGGGTATTATGACCACAGACACCATTCAAAAAGAAATTGCTGTTGAGTTTACGCTGGATGGCAAAACTTGCAAAATTGGCGGTATTGCAAAGGGCAGCGGTATGATACATCCCAATATGGCAACGATGCTTGTGTTTATCACAACAGACGTTGCAATATCACCCCAAATGCTAAAAAAAGCATTATCAAGCGATATTGCAAATACATTTAATATGATAAGCATTGACGGAGACACGTCAACCAACGATATGGTTGTTGTACTTGCAAACGGTATGGCGCAAAACAAAGAGATTACTGCCGACGATGCCGATTTTGCCGAGTTTATGAAAGCGCTCAACACTGTTACCGTTCACCTTTGCAGAATGATTGTTGCTGATGGTGAGGGTGCAACAAAAATGCTTGAATGCTCAGTTAGCGGCGCAAAAGATATTGACACCGCAAAGACGGTTGCAAAAAGCGTTGTTTGTTCAAGTTTGCTTAAGGCTGCAATGTTTGGCGCAGATGCAAACTGGGGACGTGTGCTTTGCGCAATAGGTTACAGCGGTGCCGAGCTTGACGTTAACAAAATCGGCGTTTGGTTTAAAAGCAACAAGGGTGAAATTGTTGTTTGCCAAAACGGAGCGGGTGTAGATTTTAGTGAAGAAAAAGCAAAGGAAATTTTGCTTGAAAAAGAAATTGAGATTGCCATAACTTTGGGTGACGGCAAAGCAAGTGCAACCGCATGGGGATGCGATTTAACATATGACTATGTAAAAATTAACGGCGATTATCGCACTTAAAAAAAGAGGTAACATAAAAATGGATAATCATTTTTCAAATGCCGAAAGGGCGGAGGTTTTAACGCAGGCATTGCCTTATATAAAGCGTTATACAGGCAAAATTGTTGTTATAAAATACGGCGGCAACGCTATGATTAACGAACAATTAAAGCAACAGGTTATGGAGGATATTACTCTTTTATGGCTTATAGGCGTTAAGGTTGTTCTGGTTCACGGCGGCGGACCTGAAATTAGTGAGCTGATGACAAAACTTGGCAAAAAAGCAGAATTTGTTGATGGCTTACGTGTTACTGATAAAGAAACGGTTGACATTGTGCAAATGGTGCTTGCCGGCAAGGTTAACAAAACGCTTGTTAATTTGCTTGAAATGTACGGCGGAAAGGCTATGGGCATTTCGGGTATGGACGGCAGACTTATTGAGGCAACCTTTAAGGACGAACGCCTTGGCTATGTCGGAGAGATAACAAAAATTAACATCCGTCCTGTTAACGATTTGCTTGAAAAAGGATATATTCCTGTTATTTCGACGGTTGGCTGCGATAAAGACGGTAACACATATAACATTAACGGTGATACCGCTGCGGCATACATTGCAGGTGCGCTCGGTGCAGAAAGACTGTTTATGATGACTGATATAGCAGGCATTTTGCGCGATAAGGACGACCCGAAAACCCTGATTCCCGAAATTACAATTTCCGAAGCAGAAAAATTGTATGATGAGGGCGTAATTTCAGGCGGTATGATACCTAAAGTTGATTGCTGTATAGAGGCAATTAACAAGGGTGTTAAAAACGTAATTATTATGGACGGCAGAGTGCCCCACTCAATTTTGATGGAACTGCTTACCGATGAGGGTGCAGGTACAATGGTAAGCCAATAATAATCGGAGGCGCAATATGAACAACGTAATTGAGCGGGATAAACAATACGTAGCAGGTACGTATAACCGATTTCCTGTTAATATTGTAAAAGGTAAAGGCTCTCTTGTTTTTGATGAGAATAACAGTCGTTATATTGATATGGGTTCGGGCATTGGTGTTACATGCTTTGGTATTGCAGATGACGAATGGGTACAGGCTGTAACCGAGCAACTTAACGCTGTGCAGCATACGTCAAACCTATATTACACAGAGCCTTGTACACTGCTTGCAAAAACACTTTGCGATAGAACAGGTATGAAAAAGGTTTTTTTCTCAAATTCGGGTGCCGAGGCAAACGAATGTGCTATTAAGGTTGCCAGAAAATATGCCGCCGATAAAAAAGGTGCAGAATATTGTGAGATTATAACCCTTAATAACAGTTTTCACGGCAGAACGCTTACAACCCTTGCGGCAACCGGACAGGACCATTTTCATAAGCTTTTTAACCCCTTAACCCCCGGTTTTTCTTCCATCGAGGTGAAGGATAACATTTTTGAACTTGAAGCAGCGTGTGCACATAAAAAGGTTGCTGCTGTAATGATTGAATGTGTGCAGGGTGAGGGCGGCGTAAATAAACTGCCCAAAGAATTTGTATTAAACATAGCAAATTATTGCAAAGAGCACGATATATTGCTTATTGTTGATGAGGTGCAGACAGGTAACGGACGTACAGGCAAACTTTACGGATATATGCATTACGGTATTGAACCCGATATTGTCACAACTGCAAAGGGCCTTGGCGGCGGACTGCCTATTGGCGCAACCTTGCTGAGCGAGAAGGTGCAAAACGTTCTCGGCTTTGGCGATCACGGCTCAACCTATGGTGCTAACCCTGTGGTTTGCGCGGGTGCAGTTAACGTGTTGTCACGTATGGATGACGAATTTCTTGCGGATGTTTTAAAAAAGAGCGAATATATTTTTAAAGCCTTTGAAAATGCCGACGGTGTTGAGTCGGTTTCGGGGCTTGGCCTTATGATTGGCATAAAAACCAAAAAGCCTGCGGGCGATGTGGCTAAAAAATGCCTTGAAAAAGGTGTGTTATGTCTTACTGCAAAAGATAAGGTGAGACTGTTGCCTGCGCTTAATATTCCTATGGATGTACTGAGCGAGGCGGTAGAGATAATAAAAGCCGTTTGTGCAGAATAAGAGGTTAGAAAAATGAACTTAAAAAATAAACATTTTTTAAAACTGCTTGATTTTACACCGGAAGAAATTGACGGTCTTATAAATCTTGCGGCCGAACTTAAGGATAAAAAGAAAAAAGGCATTCCTCACAAGTTATGTGAAGGTAAAAGCATTGCTTTAATTTTTGAAAAGACAAGCACACGTACACGCTGTGCTTTTGAGGTTGCCGCTGCCGACCTTGGTATGCATCCTGTTTATCTTGACCCATCAGGTTCACAGATTGGCAAAAAGGAAAGCATTGCCGATACCGCTCGTGTTATTGGCAGAATGTTTGATGGTATCGAGTACCGCGGTTTTGGACAGGAAATTGTTGAAGAACTTGCTGCAAATGCAGGTGTGCCAGTATGGAACGGTCTTACAAACGAATTCCATCCCACGCAAATTTTGGCTGACTTTTTGACCATAAAGGAGCATTTTGGTTCTTTGAAGGGTAAAAAATTGGTTTATATGGGCGATGCTCGTTACAATATGGGCAACTCTCTTATGGTTGGTTGTGCAAAAATGGGCATGAACTTTGTCGCTTGTGCGCCAAAAAAATATTTTCCCAATGCCGAACTTATTGCAACATGCGAGGCTATTGCTAAAGAAACAGGCGCTGTTTTAGAGTTTTGCGAGGACCCGATGGTAGCTACCAAGGGTGCCGACGTAATTTATACAGATGTTTGGGTTTCAATGGGTGAGCCAGATAACGTTTGGCAGGAAAGAATTAATGATTTAACACCTTATCAGGTTAACAAAAAACTTATGGATAACGCTGGTGAGCAGTGCCGATTTATGCATTGTCTGCCTGCATTCCACGACCTTAATACAACGGTTGGCAAACAAATTTATGATAAGTTTGGTATAGACTGTATGGAGGTTACTAACGAAGTTTTTGAAAGTGAAAAATCAATCGTTTTTGATGAGGCGGAAAACAGAATGCATACAATCAAAGCAGTTATGTTGGCAACGTTATAGGCGAAAGATTGATTTTCGCCCATGAAGTAAATTCCTTGTGGAATTTATGAAGTATCCTGAACGGATATGAAGTATTGCTTTGCAATATGAAATACGCATTTATGCGTATTAAGGAATTTCCTTTACTTCATATTTGGCAAAAGCCGAATACTTCATAATTATCAAAGGATAATTACTTCATATTTTACGCATGTAAAATATTTCATTAAAAACGGAGATTTTTAATATGCGTGAAAACAAACTTGCTGATATGTCTATGGATTTTTCGGTTAAGGTCATAAAATTGTGCGAAAAAACAAAAGGTCATTATTCTCTTATAAACCAGCTTGAACGAGATGCTACATCAATTGGTGCGAATATACACGAAGCAAATTACGCTCACAGCAGAGCGGATTTTGTGTCAAAGCTTCAAATTTCACTAAAAGAATGCTATGAAACGGAATATTGGTTAGAGCTTTTTGTAAGAGCAGGTATTTCTCAAAATGAAGAAATCAAACCGCTTTATGACCAATGTGGTACTATTAGACGTATTTTGGTTGCATCTATAAAAACAGCAAAGCAGACGAATTAATTAGATGTGATTTGTTATCTGCACAAAATAGATTAGTATGGGTGAGCAATGCTCACCCTTGTTTTCTATCTTTAATGCATTATATTATTCCAATTGTGAAAATGCTGTCTAAAATGGTAAAAAACAGTAGCAAATTTGTCACTAATTTTTGCTTTTTGTAGGTTGACAGTCACACGTGCGCGTGATATAATTTATTAAATTATAAAGCCTTATAAATTAAGGGCTTTTTTCATAGATACGGGAGGTTATTGAATTATGGCAAATTCACAAAACAACATAAAATTTGTTATGCCTCAATATCTTTCCTGCGCCGCTTTGGAAAAAGCGGAGTTGTCTTGTCTTTTGGATAATATGAATTATTGCGTTTTGCCCGGCTTTTGCGATGTGCATGTGCATTTTCGTGAGCCGGGTTTTTCTTATAAAGAGACCATCGAAAGCGGCTCTCTCGCATCGGCGGCAGGCGGTTATACTGCTGTTTGCACAATGCCAAACTTAAAGCCCGTGCCTGATAGTGCAGAGCATATTGCAATACAACAAAAAATTATTGATGATAATGCCTGTATTGCAGTTTACCCTTATGCTTCAATAACGTTTGAGCAAAAGGGCGAAGAACTTGTTGATATGGAAAGCCTTGCGGGTGATTGTATTGCGTTTTCGGATGACGGCAAGGGCATTCAGTCGGCTCAGCTTATGGAACAAGCAATGATAAAGGCAACAGCACTCGGCAAAATGATAGTTGCCCACTGTGAAGATAACTCGTTGCTTTTTGGCGGTTATATTCACGACGGCGAATATGCAAAAAAACATAATCACAAGGGCATTTGCTCAAAAAGCGAATGGGGTCCCATTGCAAGAGATTTAAAACTTGCAAAAAAGACCGGATGCAAATATCATGTTTGTCATATTTCTTGCAAAGAGAGCGTTGAACTTATACGCAAGGCTAAAGCTGAGGGTGTGGATGTAACCTGTGAAACGGCGCCACACTATTTGATACTAACCGATGACAATTTGCAAGAAGACGGAAGGTTTAAAATGAATCCGCCCTTGAGAAGCCAAGAGGACAGAAGGGCGCTTATAGAGGGTATATGTGACGGTACGATTGATATGATTGCAACCGACCACGCTCCCCACAGCGAAGAAGAAAAATCAAAAGGTCTGGCGGATAGCGCTTTTGGTATTGTAGGCATAGAAAATGCTTTTGCTCTTATGCATACTCACTTTGTTAAGACGGGGATAATTACGTTAGAGCGTTTGGTTGAATTAATGGCAATAAACCCTCGCAAAAGGTTTAACATTCCGTTTGGTAATGACTATACGGTGTGGAATTTAGAAAAAGAGGTTACAGTTAACCCGAACGAATTTATATCAAAAGGTAAAGCAACGCCCTTTAAAGACTGTAAAGTTTTTGGCGAATGTATATTGACGGTATATAACGGCAAAACGGTTTATGACCGTAACAACGGAAGGAAGTAAAAAAATGGCAAAGCGTACAGACATTAAAAAGGTTCTTATAATAGGCTCAGGTCCTATTGTTATCGGTCAGGCGGCAGAGTTTGACTATGCAGGCACACAAGCCTGTCTTGCACTTAAAGAAGAGGGCTACGAGGTTATTCTTTGCAACTCTAACCCTGCGACAATTATGACCGACACATCTATTGCCGACAAGGTTTATATGGAGCCTTTGACATTAGAATATATTGCAAAAATTTTGCGTTATGAGCGCCCCGACGCTATTGTTCCCGGCATTGGCGGACAGACCGGTCTTAATCTTGCTATGCAGCTTGAGAAAAAGGGTATTTTAAAAGAGTGCGGCGTTGAATTGCTTGGCACGTCAAGCGAAAGTATTGAACGTGCCGAAGACCGCGAGTTGTTTAAACAAATGTGCCAGTCGATAGGCGAGCCGGTTATTCCTTCGGAGATTACATATTCTTTAAAAGAGGCTAAAGAAGCCGCAAAGAAAATTGGATATCCTGTTGTTTTGCGTCCTGCATTTACTCTTGGCGGTACAGGCGGCGGCTTTGCTAATGACGAAGAAGAACTTATTGAAATCGGTACAAACGCTTTCAAACTTTCGCCTGTGCATCAGGTGCTTATTGAAAAGAGCGTTAAGGGATATAAAGAAATTGAGTTTGAGGTTATGCGTGACTCAAACGATAATGCAATCACCATTTGCGGTATGGAAAACGTTGACCCTGTTGGTGTTCACACAGGCGACTCTATTGTTGTGGCTCCCATTCTTTCACTTTCTGACCACGACCTTAAAATGCTTAACGACAGCGCAATCAAAATTATAAGAGAACTTAAAATTTCGGGCGGCTGTAACGTGCAGTTTGCACTTGACCCAAATTCGAGCCAATATTATCTCATTGAGGTTAACCCTCGTGTATCCCGCTCATCTGCTTTGGCAAGCAAAGCCAGCGGTTATCCTATTGCACGTGTTACCGCAAAAATTGCAATGGGTATGTCACTCGAAGAAATTCCTGTTGCAGGTGGCACTGCTGCTATTGAGCCTCGCCTCGATTACATTGTTGCAAAGTTCCCCCGTTTCCCCTTTGATAAATTTACAACTGCTCCCAATACCTTGGGTACACAGATGAAGGCAACCGGTGAGGTTATGGGCATTGGTTCAACCTTGGAGGAATGTTTCTTAAAATCTGTTCGTTCTTTGGAAACCGGCGTATGCCATTTCCACCTTGCAAAGTTTGATGACTATTCTGATAAAGAACTCTTTGATTATCTTGCAGAATATAAAGACGACAACGTTTATGCAATTTTTGAGTTGATGCGCCGTGGCGTATCGGTTGAAACCTTGCACGAGGTCACCAAAATAACCGAGCTTTTCTTAGAATCTTTTGAAAAGATTGTTGCAATGGAAAAAACACTTGCTCAAAACACAAATGATATTGAAACTTTAAAGCAAGCAAAGGTTCTCGGTTTTTCTGACAAATATATTGCAAAACTATGGAACAAATCTGAAATTGAAATTTATAAAACACGTAAAGAAAATGGCATAACACCTATATTCAAAATGGTTGACACCTTGCATACAGGCGCTTACATTGCTTATCTTTACTCTTCATACACCGGCGAAAATGCATCACGCCTTACAGACAAAAACAAAATAGTTGTTTTGGGTGCCGGTCCCATTCGTATAGGTCAGGGTGTTGAGTTTGACTATTCAACCGTTCACGCTGTACAAACCATAGGTCGTGCAGGTTATGAGTCAATTATTATCAACAACAACCCCGAAACTGTTTCAACCGATTATACAACCGCCGACAAGCTTTATTTTGAGCCCTTAACTCCCGAAGACGTAATGGCAATTATTGATTTTGAGCAGCCTCAGGGTGTTGTGGCGTCACTTGGCGGACAAACCGCAATCAACTTGGCACAGCCGCTTATGGACCGCGGTGTTGAAATTATCGGTACTGATTGTGCCGCTATTGAACGTGCTGAAAACCGTGACAGCTTTGAGAAAATTTTGTCCGAGCTTAACATCCCTCAGCCTAAGGGCAGAGCAGTAACAAAAATAGAAGACGGTGTTGCTGCTGCAAACGAAATTGGCTATCCTGTTTTGGTACGCCCCTCATTTGTTTTGGGCGGACGTGCAATGCAAATTGTTACTAACGAGGAGCAACTTCGTCATTACCTTAAAACTGCTGTTGAAATTGATGCAGACAAGCCTGTTTTGGTTGACAAATACATTATGGGCAAAGAGGTTGAGGTTGACGCAATTTGCGACGGACACGACGTGTTTGTCCCCGGTATTATGGAACTTGTTGAACGTACGGGTATCCACTCGGGTGACTCTATAAGTGTTTATCCCTCATTCTCAATATCCGACAAGGTTAAAGGCACAATTCTTGAATATGCTAAAAAGCTTGGTCTTGGTATTGGCATTGTAGGCCTTTACAATATTCAGTTTATTGTTGACGATAAGGATGATGTTTATATCATTGAGGTTAACCCTCGTTCATCAAGAACAGTACCTTTCCTCTCAAAATCAACAGGCTATTCACTTGCAGATATTGCAACCGAAGTTATTTTAGGCAAGACCTTAAAAGAACAGGGCATTTTCTCAATCTATCCTGATGAGAAAAACCGCTATTACGTAAAGGTTCCTGTGTTCTCGTTCAATAAAATTAAAGGTCTTGATGCTTACCTTTCACCCGAGATGAAATCCACAGGTGAAGCAATAGGCTATGATGATAAGCTTAATCGCGCACTTTACAAAGCCTTGCAGGCGGCTGGTACACACTTGCAAAATTATGGCACTGTGTTTGTAACCGTTGCCGATAGAGATAAACTTGAAGCATTGCCACTTATCAAGCGTTTTTATAACCTCGGATTTAACATTGAGGCTACTGAGGGCACAGCAAAATTCTTGAAAGAAAACGGCATTCGCACACGAGCTTTAGGCAAAATCAGCGACGGCAGCGAAGAAATTCCCAATTCAATCCGTCAGGGTCACATTGCTTATATCATCAATACAAGCAATGTGGGCTCAGGAACTCACATGAGCGACGGTCACGAAATTCGTCGTCTTGCAACAGAGAATAATGCAACTATATTTACATCTCTCGATACGGTTCGTGTATTGCTTGACGTATTGGAAGAAACAACATTAACAATATCAACTATTGACGCATAAAGGTGTTTTATGAAAGACAGTGTTTTTACCGTAATTGAAAATGTAAAACTGACTAAAGATGTTTTTAGAATGAAACTGCAGGGTGACGTTTCTCATATTACTGTCCCCGGTCAGTTTGTTAACATTAAGCTTGACGGATTATATCTTCGTCGCCCCATTTCTGTGTGCGACAAAGATGCAGATACTGTCACAATAATTTATAAAGCAGTAGGCAAGGGCACCGAGTTGATGTCAACCTTTAAGTGTGGCAAAACATTAGAGGTTTTAACAGGTCTTGGTAACGGCTACGATACAAGTGTTTCTGGACAAAATCCAGTATTGCTTGGTGGCGGCGTAGGTGTTCCGCCTTTGTATATGCTTGCTAAAAAATTAATTAAAGAGGGTAAGCAGGTTTCGGTTATTCTTGGTTTTAATACAAAACAAGAGGTTTTCTACGAGCAAGAGTTTAAGGCGTTGGGCTGTAATGTTACCGTAACAACGGTTGACGGCTCTTATGGTACAAAAGGTTTTGTAACCGATGCGTTGGACCAAGATAATTCTTATTTTTACACCTGCGGACCAGAGCCGATGTTAAAAGCAATTTATAAGGCAACCAAAACCAGCGGTCAGTTGAGTTTTGAAGAGCGTATGGGTTGCGGCTTTGGCGCTTGTATGGGTTGCAGTTGCAAAACCCTTACCGGCTATAAACGAATATGCAAAGACGGTCCGGTAATGCTTAAGGAGGAAATATTATGGGAAGATTAAGTGTTAACCTTTGCGGTGTTGTACTTTCAAATCCTGTTATTCCTGCTTCGGGCACTTTCGGATTCGGTTATGAGTTTGCAGAACTTTACGATATAAACTGCCTTGGCACTTTTTCTTTTAAAGGCACAACAAGCGAGGCTCGTTTTGGTAACCCCACACCCCGTATTGCCGAGTGTAATGCAGGTCTTATTAATGCAGTTGGGTTGCAAAATCCGGGTGTTGATAAGGTTATATCAGAAGAACTGCCAAAACTTGCTAAATGTTTTTCAAAACCTGTTATGGCAAACGTTAGCGGCTTTTCTTTGGAAGAATATGCTTACACTTGCTCTAAAATTGACAAGCAAGAGCAGGTTGGCTGGATTGAGGTCAACATAAGTTGTCCTAATGTTCATGGCGGCGGTATGGCATTCGGCACTGACAAGGATGCGGCGGCAAGTGTTGTTAAGGCGGTAAAAGCCGTTACAACAAAGCCGGTTATTATTAAACTTTCTCCCAATGTTACCGACATTGTGTCAATAGCAAAGGCTTGCGAGGATGCGGGTGCAGACGGTATAAGTCTTATAAACACCTTGCTTGGTATGCGTATAAATTTAAAAACAAAAAAACCTGTTATAGCCAATAAAATGGGAGGTTTTTCAGGCCCCGCAATTTTCCCTGTGGCACTTCGAATGGTTTATCAGGTGGCACAGGCTGTAAAAGTGCCGGTTATCGGCATGGGCGGCGTGTCAAGTGCCGAAGACGTTATTGAAATGATGCTTGCAGGCGCTACCGCAGTTGAAGTGGGTGCGGCAAATTTGCGTGATCCATTTGTATGCCGTGATATTATAAACAATTTGCCCGATGTTATGGACAAATACAGAATAGATAATTTAAAGGATATAATTGGAGGAGTAAATTAAAGTATGGGTAAGGACGTAATTATCGCTTGTGACTTTGCAAGCGCAGAACAAACATTAGAATTTTTGGACAAGTTTACCGATGTAAAACCTTTTGTTAAAATCGGTATGGAACTTTTTTATGCTGCTGGTCCCGAAATTGTAAAACAGATTAAAAGCCGCGGTCACAAAATATTTCTCGATTTAAAATTACACGATATTCCCAATACTGTTAAAAAAGCAATGGCTGTGCTTTCAAACCTTGATGTTGACGTTTGCAACCTACACGCAGGCGGCACTAAACGAATGATGGAAGCGGCGCTTCAGGGTCTTACCCGTGCTGACGGCAGCCGTCCATTGCTTATTGCCGTAACACAGCTTACCTCAACCGACCAACAGGCAATGGAAGAAGATTTACTTATTAAAGAACCTATTGATAAGGTTGTTATGCATTATGCACTTTGTGCTAAGAAAGCAGGTCTTGATGGTGTTGTTTGCTCACCTCTTGAAGCCGGTAAGGTGCACGACACCTGCGGTAAAGAGTTTTTGACAATAACCCCCGGTGTTCGTTTTGCCGATGGTGATATGGGTGACCAAAAACGTGTGATGACCCCTGTAGACGCAAAGGCTATCGGTTCAGATTATATTGTTGTAGGCAGACCTATTACAGCGGCAGATGACCCTGTTGGAGCATACTTGCGCTGTGTAAAAGATTTTGTTGATTAAGGAGAAAAAATATGGAACTTAAAGAACTTATTGCTAAAGATTTGCTTAAAATTAAAGCGGTTTTCTTCCGCCCCGAAGAGCCTTTTACATGGGCGAGCGGCATTAAAAGCCCTGTTTATTGCGACAACCGTCTTACTTTGACATCGGTAGAGGTAAGAGATGACGTGGAAAAAGGTCTTGCTCAGCTTATTAAAGAAAATTATCCTGACGTAGAGGTGCTTATGGGCACATCAACAGCAGGTATTGCACACGCCGCAATCACAGGTCACATAATGGGTTTACCTATGGGTTATGTTCGTTCAGGCGCTAAAGACCACGGTAGGCAGAACCAAATTGAAGGACGTCTTGAAAAAGGACAAAAGGTTGTTGTGGTTGAAGACCTTATATCAACAGGTGGCAGCGTTATTGAGGTTGTTAACGTTTTGCGCGATGCAGGTGCCGAGGTTTTGGGCGTTGTTTCAATCTTCACATATGGTATGCAAAAGGGTATTGACCGCCTTAATGCCGCAAACGTTAAAAACATCTCGCTCACAAACTTTGACTGCGTTGCCGAAGTGGCAGCAAAAGAGGGCTACATTAAAGAAGAGGACATAAAGCGTCTTATCGCTTTCAGAAACAATCCTTCTGACGAAAGCTGGATAGGTGCGTAGTATGAGAAGCGTTATTGATATACTTGACCTTTCAACAGAAGAAATTGACGGCTTGATGCATACTGCCTTGGATATTATAAACAAGCCTAAAAAATATGCAAACAAATGCAAGGGCAAAAAACTTGCGACATTATTTTTTGAGCCTTCAACCAGAACAAGACTGAGTTTTGAAGCCGCAATGCACGAGCTTGGCGGCGCAGTTCTATCAATGCCCGGTGCTCAACTTTCGTCAGCATCAAAGGGCGAAAGCGTTGCTGACACCGCAAAAGTTGTAAGCTGTTATGCTGATATTATTGCTATGCGCCATCCAAAAGAGGGTGCGGCGTTAATTGGTGCAAAAAATGCTAAAATTCCTCTTATAAATTCCGGTGACGGCGGACATTGCCATCCTACGCAAACCTTGGCAGACCTTCTTACAATTTACCGAGAAAAAGGCAAGTTTGACGGTCTTACCGTTGGCTTTTGCGGAGATTTGAAGTTTGGTAGAACAGTCCATTCTCTTATAGCCGCGCTTTCACGATATAATAATGTAAAAATTGTGCTTATTTCACCCGATGAGTTGAAACTTCCGGAATATATAAAACAAGACGTTTTAACCAAAAACGGTATGGAGTTTGTTGAAACAGCATCGCTTGACGAGGTTATCGGCACACTTGATATTCTTTATATGACACGTGTTCAGGGCGAACGCTTTGCAGACCAAAGCGAGTATGAGCGTTTGCGTGACAGTTATATTCTTACAACCGAAAAAATGGAAAAAGCAAAACAGGATTGTTGTGTTTTACATCCGTTGCCTCGTGTTAATGAAATAAGTGTTAAAATAGATGACGACCCAAGAGCTTGTTATTTTAAACAGGTTGCAAATGGAAAATATATGCGAATGGCATTAATTTTAATGTTGCTTGATGCCGCAAGAAAAGACCCAAAAAACAAAACGGTTATTAATGGTGAGTATGATAAATTTGTTTGCAAAAACCCTCACTGTATAACCACTTGCGAACAAGAACTTGCTCATTGTTTTGAGAAAACAGAAAAATCTTACAAATGCGTATATTGCGAAGCCACAATCGACCAAGAAAATAATATATAAAGGAGAATAGCGAAATGGCAAAATTTATTAACGAACCTTCACATACATTTAATGAATATCTGCTGATTCCCGGTTATTCCTCTGAAGAGTGCATTCCTTCAAAGGTTAGCCTAAAAACCCCTCTTGTTAAGTACAAAAAGGGCGAGGAACCTGCAATTTCGCTTAATATACCGCTGGTTTCTGCTATAATGCAGTCGGTATCAGGTGACAGACTTGCTGTTGCACTTGCAACAGAGGGCGGTGTATCCTTTATTTACGGTTCGCAGACTATTGAGCAAGAAGCCGCAATGGTAAAACGAGCAAAATCATATAAAGCGGGCTTTGTGAAAAGCGATTCAAACATTCGTCCCGACAGTACACTTGCCGATATAATTGAATTAACCCAAAGAACAGGGCATTCAACTATTGCTGTTACCGAAGACGGAACGGCAGACGGCAAATTGCTTGGCATTGTTACAGGACGTGACTACAGAGTAAGCCGTATGTCACTTGACCAAAAGGTTGAGACCTTTATGACACCCTTTGATAAACTTATTTGGGCTAAAGAGGGAACAACATTAAAAGAAGCCAACGATATAATTTGGGATAACAAGCTTAACCAGCTTCCGATAGTAAGCGATGACGGCAAACTTTGCTATATGGTTTTCCGCAAAGACTACGATATGCACAAGCAAAATCCCAATGAGTTGCTTGATAGCAAAAAAAGCTATGTTGTTGGCGCAGGTATTAACACACGTGACTATGCCGAGCGTGTGCCGGCATTGGTTGAAGCCGGTGCAGATGTGCTTTGTATAGATTCTTCTGAAGGATTTTCAGAGTGGCAAAAACGCACTATTGCGTGGATACGCGAAAAATACGGCGATACAGTAAAAGTTGGTGCAGGTAACGTTGTTGACGCTGACGGCTTTAGATTTCTTGCTGACTGCGGTGCAGACTTTATAAAGGTTGGCATTGGCGGCGGCTCAATATGCATCACCCGTGAAACAAAGGGTATCGGCAGGGGACAGGCAACCGCTTTGATTGAGGTTTGTGCCGAGCGTGATCGTTACTTTGAAGAAACCGGTGTTTACATTCCCGTTTGTTCTGACGGTGGTATCGTTTACGACCATCACATTACACTTGCTCTTGCAATGGGTGCAGATTTTGTTATGTTGGGAAGATATTTTGCACGTTTTGATGAAAGCCCAACAAACAAGATAAGCATTAACGGCACATATTATAAAGAATATTGGGGTGAAGGCTCTGCCCGTGCTCGCAACTGGCAACGTTATGATATGGGCGGCGATAAGAAACTTTCTTTTGAGGAAGGCGTTGATTCTTATGTGCCTTATGCAGGAAGTTTGAAAGATAACGTTGCAATTTCACTTTCAAAGGTTAAATCAACAATGTGCAACTGCGGCGCATTAAGCATTCCTGAGCTCCAAAAGAAAGCCAAACTCACTTTGGTTTCTGCAACAAGCATCGTTGAGGGCGGCGCTCACGACGTTATTCAAAAAGACAAAAACTCTGCAATTAAATAGTTTATTTGATTGACAAAGGTGTGCAGAGTCTGTTATTATAAATTTTGTATTTTTAATACCGTTTTTTGCAACTGACGGATAAGCGGGTAAAGACCGCAAGGAAGTAAAAAACGTATGATGTCGACCGTCTGGGCACACCGAACCTTGTTTTATAGGTAACAGTGTGCCCTTTTAAATTTTTTGAGAGGTAAAAATATGAAAAAAGTTGGTATAGTAATGGGTAGCGACAGTGATTTACCCATTGTTCAAAAAGCGATTGACGTTTTAAAAAGTTTTGAAATTCCCTACGAGGTGCATATTTATTCTGCATATAGAACGCCCGTTGAAGCCAGAGATTTTGCGCTGAGCGCACGTAAAAACGGCTTTGCGGCAATTATTGCTGCGGCAGGTATGGCAGCGCATCTTGCAGGTGCTATTGCAGCCAACACTACCTTGCCGGTGATAGGTATTCCTTGTAAGTCAACGGCGCTTGACGGTATGGACGCTTTGCTTTCAACCGTGCAGATGCCCACAGGCATTCCGGTTGCCACAGTCGCAATAAACGGTGCGGCAAACGCTGCTTTAATTTGCGCTCAGATTATTGCTGTCGAGGACGAGACTTTGGCTAAAAAACTTGATGATAAGCGTATAGCAGACGCAAAAAAGGTTTTGGACAAGGATGCCGAGATAGCATCGCAACTTTAGTAAAAATTTAATTTATATAAAGGAAGTATTAAAAATGAGTAAATTGGTTTATACAGGTAAAACAAAAGACGTATATGCATTGGATAACGGCAACTATTTGCTTAAATTTAAAGATGATTGCACAGGTAAAGACGGCGTATTTGATCCGGGTGAGAACACGGTTGGTCTTACAATAGACGGTGTTGGCGACGTAAACTTGCGTATGTCTATATATTTCTTTGAAAAGGTTAATGCCGCAGGCATTAAAACCCATTTCGTAAATGCTAATCTCGAAGATACAACTATGGAAGTGCTTCCTGCAAAGGTTTTCGGTAAAGGCTTAGAGGTTATCTGCCGCTATAAAGCAGTTGGTAGTTTTTTGCGTCGTTACAGTGACTATATTGAAGAGGGCGCTGACCTTCCTGCATACGTTGAAACTACTTTCAAGAACGACGAAAAGGGCGACCCCCTTGTAACAAAAGACGGTCTTGTGGATTTGGGTGTTATGACTGCAAAACAGTATGACGACGTAAAAGAAATGACCCAGAAAATCACAAAAATCGTTGCTGACGACCTTAAAGAAAAAGGTCTTGTGCTTTATGATATTAAGTTTGAGTTTGGATATGATGCAAACGGTGACGTAATGCTCATTGACGAAATTGCATCAGGCAATATGCGTGTTTACAAAGACGGTCAGTATATTGACCCTATGACTCTTTCAGAGTTGTTCTTTGCATAAAAATTTTTGATAATTCCAACCTCGGAGGGCAATAATGGGAGGATTTTTCGGTATAGTTTCAAAGCAAGACTGCATTATGGAGGTCTTCTTTGGTGTTGACTATCATTCGCATCTTGGAACACGTCGCGGCGGTATTGCGGCTTTTGATAAAGAGGCGGGCTTACAAAGGGAGATTCATAAAATTGAAAACGCTCCTTTTAGAACCAAGTTTGAACACGTTTTAGATGATATGAGCGGCACGTCGGCAATCGGTTGTATAAGCGATTCTGACCCGCAACCACTTATCATACGCTCAAACCTTGGCATTTTTGCCATTTGTATGACTGGCAGAATTAATAATTCTGAGGAACTTATTGAACGTTACTTGTCAAAGGGCGGACATTTTGGCGCCATGACGGCAGGTAAAATTAACAGCACCGACCTACTTGCAGCGCTTATAAGCCAGAAGGACAATTTTGCCGACGGCATAAAGTTTGCGCATGAGGTTATTGACGGCACAGTGTCTATACTTATATTGAAAAACGACGGCACTTTAATTGCCGCACGTGACCGCTTTGGCAGATTGCCCGTAGAAATTGGTAAAAACGATGATGGTTATGCAGTTTCGTTTGAATCTTTTGCATACCAAAAATTTGGATATGAAAACGTAAAAGAGTTAGGACCCGGGGAGGTTGTTGAGATTACCCCGGACAGTATCACCCAACTTGTTGCTCCGGGCAAACAAAAAAAGGTTTGTGCGTTTTTGTGGAGTTATTACGGATATCCCACATCAACCTACGAAGGTATTAACGTTGAGGCTATGCGCTATCGCAACGGCGAGTTGATGGCAGCGCAGGATAAACAAAACAATACTGCACAAGACCTTGATTATGTTGGAGGTGTGCCTGATTCCGGAACACCCCACGCTATAGGCTACTCAAACCAAAGCGGCAAACATTTTGCCAGAGCTTTTATAAAATACACACCCACTTGGGCGCGCAGCTTTATGTCCAGAAAGCAATCTGAAAGAAATAAGGTTGCAAAAATGAAGCAGATTCCTGTTAAAGAATTAATAGAGGATAAAAAATTGCTTTTTGTGGACGACTCTATCGTGCGTGGTACACAACTTCGTGAAACGGTTGAGTTTTTGTATGAAAATGGTGCAAAAGCAGTACATATGCGTTCTGCCTGCCCACCAATTATGTACGGTTGCAAATATCTTAATTTTTCACGCAATACAAGCGATATGGATCTTATTGCCCGCAGAGTTATTATGGAACTTGAGGGAGAAGATGGCTTTAAACATATTGATGAATATTCAAACGGCGATACGCAACGTGGTAAAAATTTAAGAAAATATATATGTGAAAAATTCCATTTTGCCTCGCTTGAATTTCAGTCGTTAGAAAATGTTATAAAGGCAATAGGTGTGAACCCTTGTGAGCTTTGCACATATTGTTGGAACGGTAAGGAATAAAGGAGAGTGTAGTTATGGAACATAAGAATTCTTTTTCTGCCAGTTATGCAGCTGCGGGTGTAGATATTACGGCCGGTTATAAATCGGTAGAATTAATGAAAAAACACGTTGCACGAACTCGCAACGAGGGTTCTGTTGATGATGTCGGCGGTTTCGGCGGTTGTTTTGACCTTAGCAGTATTGCAGGTATGGAGCATCCTATTTCTGTTTCAGGCACTGACGGTTGCGGCACTAAGGTAAAACTTGCTATCCTTATGGATAAGCACGATACAATCGGTATTGATGCTGTTGCGATGTGCGTTAACGACATTATATGTGTTGGTGCAAAGCCGTTATTTTTCCTTGATTATATCGCTTGCGGTAAAAACGTTCCCGAAAAGATTGCTGAAATTGTAAGCGGCGTTGCCGAGGGTTGCGTTCAGTCGGGCGCGGCACTTATAGGCGGCGAAACTGCAGAGCATCCCGGTCTTATGCCCGAAGAGGATTATGACCTTGCGGGTTTTGCAGTAGGCGTTGTAGATAAACCTAAAATGATAGATAACAGCAAAATGTGTGAAGGTGATGTTGTTATTGCCCTGCCATCAACCGGTATTCATTCCAATGGTTTTAGTTTATGCCGTAAGGTATTTGATATTGATAACAACAACCCTGAGCTTTATATTCCTCGTGAGGAATTAGACGGCAAAAGTATTGCGGAAGCGTTGCTTGTTCCCACAAAAATTTACGTTAAACCTGTTCTTGCTCTTATCGAAAAGGTTAACGTTAAAGGCATTTCTCATATTACAGGCGGCGGCTTTTATGAAAATATTCCCCGTTCAATCCCTGACGGATTATGCGCAAAAATTGATAAGTCTGCCGTACGAGTGCTTCCCATATTTGATGTGATTGCAAAGTGGGGCAATATTCCCGAACGTGATATGTTTAATACATATAACATGGGTGTTGGTATGAGTGTTGTTGTTCCCGCAAACGAGGTAGAACTTTCGTTGTCAATCCTTAAAGAAAACGGTATTGATGCCTACGTGATCGGTGAAATTATCAAAGGCGATGAGAAGGTGCTTTTGTAATGACCAAAAGAATTGTTGTTCTTGTGTCCGGTGGAGGCACAAACTTGCAAGCGCTTATTGATGCCGGCAAGAACGGTCTATTAGGTAACGGTGAAATCACCTGTGTGATTGCATCTAAAGCCGATGCATATGCTCTTACTCGTGCAAAAGAAAACAAAATAAAAACAAGAACGCTTATCAGAAAAGATTATGCAGACATTGCTTCTTATAGCTGTGCCATGAGAGATGCTTTGCTGGAAGAAAAGGCAGATTTAGTTGTTTATGCAGGTTTTATGACTATTTTAGACGAAAATGTCTGCAATGTTTTTGAAAACAAAATGATTAACGTGCATCCCGCCCTTATTCCGTCTTTTTGCGGAAAAGGTTTTTACGGATTGCACGTGCATGAAGAAGCCTTGAAAAAAGGCGTTAAAGTTTCGGGCGCAACAGTTCATTTTGTAACTGCCGAATGCGATGCGGGACCGATTATCTTGCAAAAAGCGGTTGACGTAATGAACGATGACACACCCGAGACCTTGCAAAAAAGAATTATGGAACAGGCTGAGTGGAAAATTCTTCCCAAAGCCGTACAACTTTTCTGTGATGATAGAATTGTTGTAGAAAATAACAAAGTTTACATTAAATAATTCGGAGGATGATACAGATGGAAATAAAGTCACTTGAATGCGAACTTAACTCACTTGCCTATCACGGCAGAGGTATCATAATTGGTAAAAGCGCTGACGCTAAAAAGGCGGTTACAGCATATTTTATAATGGGCAGAAGTGTTAATAGCCGTAATCGTGTTTTTGTTGCCGAAGGGGATGCTATGCGTACAAAGGCTTTTGACGAGTCTAAAATGACAGACCCGCATCTTATCATCTATTATCCCGTTAGAGTTTTAGGCAATAAAACTATTGTTACAAACGGCGACCAGACTGATACCATTTACGAGCTTATGGACAAGCAGATGACCTTTGAACAGGCTCTTCGCACACGTGAGTTTGAAGATGATGCTCCAAACTATACCCCTCGTATTTCAGGCATAATTCACCACGAAAACGGTGAGATGAATTTTGCAATGTCTATTCTAAAATCGGCAGATGGTGATGGTAGCTCTTGCCAGAGATACACCTACGCTTATAACAATCCGATTGCAGGAAAAGCGAAGTTTATCCATACATATAAATGTGACGGCAATCCCTTGCCCAGCTTTGAGGGTGAGCCTAAAACATTAGAATTGCCCGATGTTGACATTGATACGTTGACAGATATTATCTGGAAAAACCTTAATGAAGATAACAAGGTTTCTCTTTTTGTAAGATATATTGACCTTGCAACAGGCAAAATTGATACAAGAATTGTAAACAAAAATAAATAAGGAGTAGCCTTTAAAATTATGAAAGAGTTTGAATTAAAATACGGTTGTAATCCCAACCAAAAACCTTCAAAAATTTATATGCAAGACGGCAGTGACCTTCCCATTGAAATTTTGTGCGGTCGTCCCGGATACATTAACTTTTTAGATGCTTTTAACTCATGGCAGCTTGTTAAAGAACTTAAAGAGGCTTTGGGTCTTCCCGCAGTAACATCTTTTAAGCACGTCAGCCCCACATCAGCGGCGGTTGGCATTAAGTTGTCAGACACTCTTAAAAAGGCTTGCTTTGTTGATGATATTGAAGGTCTTGATGAGTCGCCTTTGGCTTGCGCTTATGCTCGTGCACGAGGCACAGACAGAATGTGTTCTTTCGGCGACTGGGTTGCATTATCTGATGTTTGTGACAAAACAACTGCGCTTTTGATTAAGCGTGAGGTTTCTGACGGTGTTATTGCCCCCGGTTACGAGCCTGAGGCTTTGGAAATATTAAAGACAAAACGCAACGGCAACTATAATATTGTAAGAATTGACCCCGCTTACGTTCCTGCTGAGCAAGAGTGCAAACAGGTTTACGGTATAACCTTTGAGCAGGGAAGAAATAACTTTAAAATTGATAATGAGTTATTGTCGGACCTTGTGACAAAAAATAAGGAACTTCCCGACAGTGCGGCAAGAGATTTAATTATTGCTCTTATTACATTAAAATATACACAGTCTAACTCGGTTTGTTATGCCGTTGACGGACAGGCAATCGGCGTTGGTGCGGGACAACAGTCACGCATTCACTGCACACGTCTTGCAGGTTCTAAGGCTGATACTTGGTTCTTGCGTCAGGCAGACAAGGTTATAAACCTGCCCTTTAAAGCAGAACTTGGCAGACCCGACCGCGACAATGTTATTGATGGATATATTAATCAAAACGAAGAAGATGTTTGTGCTGATGGCAACTGGCAAAAATATTTCACCACTCAGCCCAAACCCTTTACGCAGGAAGAACAAAAAGCATATCTTGCAACAAAACAGAACGTTGCATTGGGCTCTGATGCTTTCTTCCCATTTAGCGACAATATTGAGCGCGCATACAAGAGCGGTGTAAAATATATTGCACAGCCCGGCGGCTCAATCCGTGATGATGCTGTGATTGAGTGCTGTGATAAATACGGCATGGTTATGGCGTTTACAAAAATGAGATTGTTCCACCATTAATGAAAGGAAAGTTTTTGTTATGAAACTGTTGGTAGTAGGCGGCGGCGGACGCGAGCATACCATTATAAAAAAGCTTAAAGAAAACAAATCTATTACCCAAATTTTTGCTTTGCCGGGTAACGGCGGTATTGCAAATGATGCAACCTGTGTTGACATTAAGGCTACCGACATAGAGGCAATAGTCAACTTTGCGGTTGACAATAATATCGATTATGCGGTGGTAGCGCCCGATGACCCGCTGGTTTTAGGCTGTGTTGATGCTTTGGGCGAAAAAGGCATTGCCTGTTTTGGACCCAACAAGGCTGCTGCCATAATTGAGGGAAGTAAAGTTTTTTCTAAAAATTTGATGAAAAAATACAATATCCCCACCGCAAGTTATGAGGTTTTTTCAAATGCTGATGATGCACTTTCTTATGTAGAAACCGCACCCATTCCGACGGTTGTTAAGGCTGACGGTTTAGCCTTGGGCAAAGGTGTTATTATTGCCAACACTCGCCACGAGGCAAGGGCTGCAGTAAAATCCATTATGGAGGATAAGCAGTTTGGCAAAAGCGGTGACCAGATTGTAATAGAAGAATTCTTGACAGGACCTGAGGTTTCTGTACTTGCATTTACTGATGGTAAAACCTTAAAGCCGATGGTTTCGTCAATGGACCACAAGCGTATAGGTGACGGCGACACAGGTCTTAACACAGGCGGTATGGGTACAGTTGCGCCCAACCCCTATTACACCGATGAAGTGGCAAAGGAATGTATGGAAACCATTTTCATTCCCACTATGAATGCAATGAATAAAGAGGGCCGCACCTTTAAAGGTTGTTTGTATTTTGGTCTTATGCTGACACCTAACGGTCCAAAGGTTATTGAGTACAACTGTCGTTTTGGCGACCCCGAAACTCAAGTGGTTTTGCCGCTCTTAGAAAGTGATTTGCTTACAGTTATGCAAGCCACAACGAACGAAACGCTTGACACCTGCGATGTTAAATTTTCATCTGGCAGCGCCGCTTGTGTAATTATGGCGTCAAAAGGTTATCCCGAAAGTTACGAAAAGGGATATAAAATTGAAATACCCAAAGAAATAGAAGATTCTGTTTATGTTGCAGGTGCCGCACTAAATAACGGTGACCTTGTGACCTCGGGCGGACGTGTGCTTGGCGTTACCGCAAAGGCAGATTCATTAAAAGAGGCATTAAGTGCCGCATATAAAAAGGTTGAAACCATTAAATTTGACAACGCTTGTTACCGCAAGGATATAGGCGCAAAGGCCTTAAAGGCAATGGAGGAATAAGAGTGGTTTATCGCATATTTGTTGAAAAGAAGACAGGTCTTGATAACGAGGCGAAAGGTCTTCTCGTCGAAGCAAAAAACCTGCTTGGTATTAAAAACTTGGAGGATATCCGTCTTTTTAATCGCTATGATGCAGAAAATATTACAAAAGAATTGTTTGACTACGCTGTAAAAACAGTTTTTTCTGAGCCCCAGCTTGATAACGTGTCCGATGCTTTGGATATTTCGGATGCTTACGTTTTTGCGGTTGAGGCGTTACCCGGTCAGTTTGACCAAAGGGCAGACTCTGCTGCTCAGTGCATACAAATTATTTCTCAGGGCGAACGTCCATTAATTCGTACTGCAAAGGTTTATGCCCTTTACGGCACATTGACAGATGCGAATATTGAGGCTTTCAAAAATCACGTAATCAATGCAGTTGAAAGCCGCGAAGCAACTTTAGAGATTCCCGCAACACTTGCTACTGAATATGCTTCACCAAAAACAGTTGCAACTGTTGACGGATTTATCGATATGGACGAGGCGGCACTTTCAAAACTTCTTGACGAAAAGGGCCTTGCAATGGACCTTGACGATTTAAAGTTCTTGCAGACTTATTTTAAAGAAAGTGAGAAAAGAGACCCCACCATTACAGAAATTCGTGTTGTTGACACATATTGGTCTGACCATTGCCGTCACACAACATTTTCAACACATATTGATAACGTGCGCATAAGTGACCCTGACGTTCAAGCGGCTTATGAGCGTTATCTTGCCGCAAGGGTAGAGGTTTACGGCGAAGAGAAGGCAGCAGTACGTCCTCAAACCCTGATGGATATTGCTACCATCGGCACAAAAACCTTAAAAAAGCGCGGCCTTTTGCCCGAACTTGACGAAAGTGAAGAAATTAATGCCTGCTCAATTCACGTTACTGCAACAGTAAACGGTGAAGACCAAGATTGGCTGCTCATGTTTAAAAACGAAACTCATAACCATCCCACAGAGATTGAGCCTTTTGGCGGAGCCGCCACATGTATCGGCGGATGCATTCGTGACCCATTGTCAGGACGTGCATACGTTCATCAGGCTATGCGTGTAACAGGCGCAGGCGACCCGAGAAAAACTATTGCCGAAACCTTGCCGGGCAAACTGCCTCAGCGTAAACTTTGTCAGACTGCCGCCGCAGGTTATTCTTCATACGGCAACCAAATTGGTCTTGCTACCGGTCACGTTGCAGAACTGTACCACGAAGGCTTTGTGGCAAAGCGCCTTGAGTGTGGCGCAGTAGTTGCTGCTGCTCCCGCATATAACGTGCGCCGTGAACGTCCTGCACCCGGTGACGTAATTGTGCTGCTTGGCGGAAGAACAGGCCGTGACGGCATTGGCGGCGCTACCGGTTCGTCCAAAAGCCATAATATGAAATCTCTTACCACAATGGCTTCTGAGGTTCAAAAGGGTAATGCTCCTGAAGAACGCAAAATTCAGCGTCTTTTCCGTAATGCCGAGGTTACACGTCTTATCAAGCGTTGTAATGACTTTGGCGCAGGCGGCGTATCGGTTGCTATTGGCGAACTTGCTCCCGGTCTTGAAATTGACCTTGATGCAGTACGCAAAAAATATGAAGGTCTTGACGGAACAGAAATTGCCATTTCCGAATCACAAGAGCGTATGGCGGTTGTGGTTTCCGCCGAGGATGCTGATAAATTTATCTCTTTTGCCCAGAAAGAAAATCTTGAAGCTTACCGAGTGGCTGTCGTAACTGAACAAGAGCGTATGGTTATGAAATGGAAAGGCAACGTTATTGCAAACTTAAGCCGCGAATTTCTTGACACTAACGGTGCTGTAAAGCACACCGAAGTTGCGGTTACCAAGAAAGATTTATCGGTATTAAGCGAGGCAATGTACAGCTCGTTGCGACAGATGGCATCTGACCTTCGCACAGCAAGTCAGAGAGGTCTTGTTGAACGCTTTGACTCAACTATCGGCGCAGGCAGTGTCATAATGCCTTACGGCGGCAAACGTCAGCTTACACCTGCTCAGTCAATGGCGGCAGTGTTACCTGTTTTGCCGGGCCAAGAAACCGACCAAGCAAGTGTGTTTAGCTGGGGTTGTGACCCTGACCACCTTTCAGTTGACCCTTACACAGGCGCTCGAGCATCGATTTACACCTCTGTCGCAAAGCTTGTTGCGGCAGGATGTGACTATAATAAAGCATACCTCACATTGCAAGAGTTTTTTGAAAAACTTAAAACCGAGCCTGAACGTTGGGGCAAACCTTTTGCGGCTTTGCTCGGCGCACTCGATGCTCAGTTGGAGTTAGGCGCAGCCGCTATCGGAGGTAAGGACTCTATGTCCGGCAGTTTCCTTGATAAAGATGTTCCTCCTACGCTAATTTCTTTTGCAATCGCTCCTATAAAGAAACAGGACGTTATCAGCCCAGAGTTTAAGTGTGCAAACAACCCCGTTTATCTTTTCGGTGGAGCCGACCAAACTGCCGATAGCCTTAAAGCAACTTGGGATGCGTTCCACAACCTTTGCAAACAAGGCAAGGTTAAAGCCGCTTGGGCTGTTGAGCGTGGTATTGGTGAAGCAGTTATGAAAATGTCGTTCGGTAACAATATTGGTTTTGCTTCATCAGCCAACCTTAAAGAAAACTGGCATCTCGGTATGTGGGGATTTATTGTTGCAGAGCTTTCTTGCGATGTTGAATTGCCCGGTGTAATGAAAATCGGCACAACAACCGAAGAGCCTACAATTAAACTTTGTGATGACAGCGCCACAATCGAAGAACTTTATGCATTACATACCGCAACACTTGAGGACGTATATCCCACTAAGGCAAAAGAAGATGATGGTCAAATTCAGAATTTCTCATTTGACGGTAAATGCAATATTGCACCCGCAATTAAGGTTGCTAAACCGCGTGTGCTCATTCCTGTGTTCCCCGGAACAAACTGCGAATATGATTCTGCTCGTGCAGTCGAGCGCGCAGGTGCCGAAGCCGAAATTTTTGTTGTAAGAAATTTAACGGCAGAGGATGTTGCCAATAGCGTAGAAAACTTCTCGGCAAAAGTTAAAGAAAGCCAAATGATATTTATCCCAGGCGGCTTCTCGGGCGGTGACGAGCCTGACGGCAGTGCCAAGTTTATTACTGCATTCTTCCGAAACCCTGAGGTTAAAGAGGCGGTCACTCAGTTGCTTGATAACCGCGACGGCCTTATGTGCGGTATATGCAATGGTTTCCAGGCGCTTATCAAGCTTGGTCTTGTTCCTTACGGCAAGATTATTGACACTGATGAAAATTGTCCTACCCTTACGTTTAATAACATCAGCCGTCACCAGAGCAGAATTGTGCATACACGCATTGCATCAACTAAGTCTCCCTGGCTGTCATTGATGAATGTTGGCGACATTGTGAATGTGCCCATTTCTCATGGTGAAGGTAAATTCCTCGCATCATCCGAACTGATTGCTAAACTTGCTCAAAACGGACAGATTGCAACACAGTATGTTGACCTTGACGGTAACGCTACTGCTGATGTGAACTTTAATCCCAACGGCTCAATATGTGCCATCGAGGGTATTACATCACCTGATGGCAGAGTGTTCGGTAAAATGGGACATAGCGAACGCATCGGCAACGGACTTTATAAAAATGTTCCCGGAAACTATGATATTAGAATGTTTGAAGCGGCGGTTAAATATTTTAAATAACAAAATGCGGTGTGAGCCAATCGGCTCTACCGCATTTTTTATTTTAAAAATGCAAAATGCAAAACGGTAATATATATAATATGTACGTAATATAAATTATAAGGGCGACTCTTATCCTTGTCTTTCTCTGATGAGAAAGGCAAGGGAATTCAAAATAATGTGCTTCGCACAAATGCAAAATTCGAAATTGAAAATGCAAAATTATGGTGTCGGCTGTGCCGACGATATATAAATTGTTTCGCTAAAGCGGAACACATTAATTTTCAATTTTGCATTTCACATTTAAATGTTGGTGGTTTTATGCAAACAGTTGTTATAGATATGCTAAACCGCTTTGGCTATTTTGGTATATCGTTGCTTATTATGGCGGAAAACCTTTTCCCTCCCATACCAAGCGAGGCAATTTTAACCTTTGGCGGTTTTATTACTACCCAAACCAAGCTAAATATCGTTGCTGTTATTATATATTCGGTTTTGGGCTCACTTGGCGGTGCGGTTGTACTATATTTTGTAGGCAGAATTCTAAGTGCCGAACGTATAAGCGCACTTTTAGACAAATACGGCAGGTTTTTGCGCCTAAAAAGCCAGGACGTGCAAAAAGCACAGTCGAAATTTTTGCAAAAAGGCACACTTTCGGTATTGGTTTGCCGTTTTATACCCATTGTAAGAAGCCTTATTTCAATACCTGCCGGTATGGCAAAAATGGACTTTACGCTATTTTGTGTTTATACGGTAATTGGTACTGCCGTTTGGAACGCGGTGTTGGTGTGCCTGGGTGCTGCAGCAGGAAACAACTGGGAAGCAATATTAAAAATCCTCCAAAAATACTCAAAAACCGCATTATTAGTGCTATTTGTCATATTTGTATTAGTCAGTATAAAAATTTTTCGTAAAAATAAACAAAAAATACATAAAAAAAGGATTGACTTTTGAAAACAAAAAGAGTATTATATACTTGATGTATAAAAGTGGCATCATATTCTCTACTACAGACCCAACTTTTAATGAAAAAATATTAAACAAAGGGGAAATAAGTCGTGAAATACTTAAAGAAAACTACCGCATTATTACTTTCAGTGTTGCTTTTGTTTTCTGCATTGGTAACAGGCGCTACTGTTATTGCTGAAGGCGAATCCGCAACCATTACTGTAGCACCAGTTGAGGCAGCAGCAGGTGAAACTGTTGACGTTGGTGTTACTATTTCAACAACAGCAGCTATCGAAGCTGTTGGTTTCACCGTAACTGTTGATGAAGCTCTTACCGTTAACAGCGAAACACTTGGTGATGCTTTTGCAGAAGAGGCAAAAGACGTTTACAAAAATGAATATACATATGCTCTCACAGCAGATGCTGTTACAGGCGAACTTGCTCTTGTAACATTCAACGTTACTGTTCCTGCTGAGGCAGAGGCTGAAGCAACCTATACTATCACAGTTTCAGAAGCAACAGCTGCTGGCTGGGATGAAGTAAATGCAACAGAGTTTGATATTGCAGTTGCAACCTTTAATGGTGGTGTAACTGTTCCTGCTCCTCAATGTGAGCATGCTGATCTTACATACACATCAAATGAAGACGGCACACACGATGCAACTTGCAACGGCTGTGTAGATTATACAGTTGAGAATGAACCTTGCGATGTTGCCGGTGAAAACGGCGCTTGTTCAAAGTGTGGCTATGTAGCTGTAACTGAGTGTGATCATGCAAATGCTGACACTACAGATGCTGTTAGTTATGTAGAGTTTACTGAAACCGGTATCACATATTATGAAATCTGCCCCGATTGCGGCGAGCAGGTTGTAACAAGCACAGATTCTTCAGAGAATGCAGTTACTGTTGCTGGTAAGGCAAGCAGTATAGTTGATTATAAAGCCATAAATGTAACAGAAGCTGGAAATTATTCAGTTGATTTTGCAGGTTATGATGCTACTAATGTTAAGTTTGCTTATGTAGATGGCGATAAGATTAAGGCAAACGGCACACATACTTCTTTAACAGATAGAGATGCAACGAGTAACGGTGCAAACGGAGAAAATCCTTTCTATGCAGACTATGTAGATGGAATGGCAAACATTGAGGCACCTTTTGCTGGCATTTTCCTTGTTTTCATACCTAAGGATGTAGAAGCTGTTAACGTTATTTCGAATGCATCAATGAGTACTACTTATTCTGCTGAGAGTAAGATTAACTTGGTTTTCTATTTAAGAAGAGACCGTTTAGTTTATAATTCTGAGAAGGTATTTAGTGATTTCTATGGTGAGATAACACATCACGCATACACTATGGGAGATACTACAAATACAGTAAAAGAAATATATGCTACTACGTATATTGATGAGCAGTATAACACAGATGATTATGATGCTTTCCCGTATGCAGTAGCTGCTATGCAGATGGGTGATAGTGTAGATTGTAAATATTACGGCGTTCGTGATGGAATAGATTATTTGATTCGTGATAAAGTAAATCATAGCGTTGTTACATATGCAGCAAGCTCTAGCGGTTTTGCCGGCAGTTCCGTAACTGCTGAGAAGAAAACTTACTTAGCTAATATGTTGCGTTATGGTACACAGTGTCAGAAAAAATTTGGTTATGCATTAGGTATTTATATTGCTGAGGATTCTAGAATAGCAACTTATGTTAGTGATAATGTCACATCGTATGCAGACAATATTGACGACGTAACAGTTGTTGAATCAACTTCAACATATAAGCAAGTAAACGGCGTAAATTTATTTGGTATTAGTAAATCTTTTGCTGCCGAGAGTATTACACAGTTAGTATTTATTGTTAATTTCGGTGGAAAAACAGGTCGTTTCCTTGATGTTTATGGCGAAGAAGAGGTTAAGAATGTTACATACAAATTCTCCGTTGATGGTGAAATGTTAGACGAAGTTATTGAGTTTAGTGAAGATGAGGCAGATATTGATGTTTTCCAGAAATATTCTGATACACAGTATATGATTAAATGTAACGCACTTACGGCGGTTGACCATGCTAAAGAAGTTGTATTATACGGCTATTATAATGGCGAAGAAGTAATTAGAAGTACATATAGTATCAATACTCATTGTAAAACTAAATGGAATGATACAGGTGCTGGTGCAGTAGCAGATGGTCATTCTGGAAATCTTAATAGATCTCTTTATTATTATGGTGAATCAGCGAAAATTTATTTCAATAAATAATTTATATTATTTAAATATTTTAATAGGCAGGTGAAAAGGAATGAACGCAAAGTTTGAAATTATCATGTTGGTTGATGATATCGTAACAACATCAGGACCTTCATGCCCTTTGGATGATCCTACCGAAGAGGAATAATTTTGGAGGATACCTTAGCAATAAAAGCGGAGAAAATTTTCTCCGCTTTTATTACTATAAAAAATATGATAAGGAATGATTAATATTAAGGTAATATCTGAATCGTCTTCTGTTATTAAAACCATTTTAAACAAGCAAAGAATAAATAAAAATAGCTATTATAAAAGAACAATTTATTCAAGACAAGTTTTAATAAATGATGGTTATTTAATATATCATACCATGACAGGTGCTTTAATATATCTTACACAAGATGAGTACAGTATGATAAAAACTGAAAAAATATATTATAATAATAAATTTAATGAATTAATAGAAAACTATTTTTTAGTTCCTGTTGAATTTAACGAAAAGAATATTGCCGATCAAATTTTCTCATTAAATAATTTAATTGTAAAAAATACATACTGCAAGTATGTTGTGCTACCGACCACTGTGTGCAATGCAAGGTGTTATTATTGTTTTGAGCTTGGGAAAAAATATTATTCAATGGATAGCAAAACAGCAAATGATGTTGCTGATTATATAGTTGCAAATTCCAAATCAGATAAGATAGATATTACATGGTTTGGTGGCGAACCATTATGTAATGTTAATGCCATAAATATAATTTGCAAAAAAATAAAGGATTCTGGTAAGAGTTTAAACTCTAAAATGGTATCAAATGGTTTTTTGATAAATAATGATATTGTTGACAAAGCAGTTAATTTTTGGAATTTGAAAAACATACAAATAACTTTAGATGGCACAGAAGAAATTTATAATAAGACAAAAGCATATGTTAACTGTAAAGAGAATGCTTTTAATAAGGTTGTTAATAATATAGATTTAATGTTAAGTAAAGACATAAAAGTAAGGGTACGTCTTAATGTATCATTGGAGAATGCTGACGATTTAGTAGATTTATGTTTGCTATTATCAAAAAAATATAAAGACAATAAACGGTTTAGTGTTTATACTGCAATTGTTAAAAATCACAGCAAAAATGATAAGCCTACTTTGGATTTTGATAAGACTGTTATAACAGAAAAAATTATAAAGTTGAATGAAACGATTTTTGAATTAGGTATTGGCTATAGGGACATATTAACGGATAAAATAAAAAATAGATTTTGCATTGCAGACGATGATAATTGTTTAGTTATACATCCAAATGGAGAAATAGGTAAATGCGAGTTTTATATCGACAACAAATTAATAGGTAATATATATAATAATACAATAGACAATTCGAATTTAGCTAAATGGAAAAAATATAAAAAAACAAGATTAAATTGTAATAAATGCCTGCATTATCCATTGTGCTTTGAGTTAGATGAATGCCCAATATGTTTTGATGATTGTGACGATAATGACATAAAATTAAAAAATTATTTGTTGGATAAAAAAATCATTAATACATATAATGCTTCAGAAAATAAATTTAATTAATACTTATAATTTATTGTTATAATTATAATATGTTATGAAAATATAATTATGGAGTTTGTATGTATAAAATAGCAGATTTTATATTTGATTTTAAAAGTGAATATAATGTTATCATAAATTCATACGATACATATCGCATTAATGATGCGATGGTTGATTTCGTATCTAATTGTACATTGTTGGATATTGAAAATGAATTAAAATATATAAAGGAAAAGAAAGGCTATTTGGTTTATTTGCTACAGCATCGAAAAATTGCCGAATGGTTACCTTTACATAACGCTTTTGTTTTACATTCTGCATGCTTTGACGTTGACGGCACAGGTGTTGCTTTTGCGGCACATAGCGGAACTGGTAAGACAACCCACATGGGCTTGTGGCAACAACTTCTTGGTGACAGAATGACCGTTGTTAATGGTGACAAGCCAATTGTTCGCTTTTTTGACGATGTGCCAAACATGCCTTATGCTTATGGCAATCCTTGGATGGGAAAAGAGCGTTTGGGTTGCAATATGCGCACTCCTTTAAAGCATATCTGCTTTATAACAAGGGCGGAGAAAAACAGCACAGTCCCGCTTACTAAAGCGGAGGCATTGCCACGCATATTAAACCAGGTTTATATGCCCAAAGACCCTGCGGCAATGGCGGCAACCCTGCAGCTTATAAACCGTTTGCTTGACAGCGTTTCTCTTTGGGAAATTAGGTGTAATATGGACATTGATGCTGCCAAAATTGCGTATTCAGCATTGTTCGGTGAACAAGCTGAATAAATGCAAAATGCAAAATTAATGTGTCGGCTTTGCCGACGGATTGCAAATTAAATGCAAAATGCAAAATTAATGTGTTCCGCTAAAGCGGAACATTGAGATTTTACATTCAAAAAACGAGAGATAATTCTCTCGTTTTTTGTTATTGATTTTATTTTTAAAATATATTATAATTAATATGTATATTTAAATGTGCTTCGCACAAATGCAAAATTCAAAATGCAAAATTAAGGTGTCGGCTATGCCGACGATTATAAATTCGTGCCGTAAGGAACACCAAAATTTTACATTGTACATTTTCAATTTTACATTTAAATAAACCGGAGGTTTTTTATTATGAAACTCAACTGCGAATTTATTGTTAATGAAATTGCTGACAGCTTTGTTGCTGTGCCTATGGGCAGTGATACTAACTGCATTATTAAGGTTAATGATGTTGGTGCTGCCATTATTGAATGCTTAAAAGAGGAAACAACAGTTGATGCCATTGCCGACCTGCTTTGTTCAAAGTTTGAGGGCACACGCGAAGAGGCAGTGCAGACCACTACTGAATTTGTTGAGAATCTTAAAAAAGCGGGTTTTGTTGAGTAATGTCACAGCATATTAAGGCGAGTTTAGAAACTATTGATGCGCCGCAAAAAACGCTTGATAACACAGCTGAGGTTGTTAAAAGATACGGTATGGCGTTAACGGGCTTTTCGGGACGCAGTATGTATCCCATGTTGCGTTTTGAAACCGATAAAGTTCTTGTTGTCAAGTCAAAAGGACCGTTTAAAAGAAATGATGTATTGCTTTATCCCGGCAGCAACGGCAAATTTATATTACATAGAGTAATTAGAATTAAAAAGGGCAATTATATCATCCGTGGTGACAACAATTTCTTTAAAGAGTATGGAATTACCGATGATGATGTTGTTGGTGTTCTTAAAGGATTTTATCGCGGCAAAAAATATATTGATTGCGACCAAAATATTGGCTACAAATGCTATGTGTTTATATGGACACACACCTATGCTTTGAGATATTTATGGCGTAAGATTTTAAGACCTTTTGCATCTAAGGTTAAGCACTGTATATTCAAATAATTCGGCTTAGGCGAATTATTTGAATATATGCAAAATGCAAAATGCAAAATTAAGGTGTCGGCTTTGCCGACGATATATAAATTGTGCCGCAAGGCACACCGAAATTTTACATTTAGCATTTAACATTTAACATTTTAAAAGGCGGTTGGTATTTTGAAAAAAATAATATCGATTGTGATGGTTACGGCTGTTTTAATGCTTTTTGTTATAACGTCGTTTGCCGAAAACGCCTTTAAAATAACCGTAGGTACGCTTGACCAGGCATTAAACGTTAAAGAAAACGACGAAATTGTTGTGCCGGTTTATCTTAGCGGTAACGTGGGTGTTTATTCTTATGCGCTTGAATATTCATTTGACCCTGACGTTTTAGAGCTGCAAGATGACAAAATGAAGCAGAACGGCAAAGGCGATTATAAATGTCTTATAAACGATTTTACTATAAATAACCGCGGTGATAATGTTATAATTTTGTCGCTTGCGAGTGGTGACGGTAATGTTACCGACAACGGCGTTATAGCATATTTGTTTTTTAAGGTTAAACAGGGAGCAAAACGTGGTTTTAGTGAAATAAAGGTGACATATAAAAACGGCAACGTATGCAACTATGCGGCAAAGGCTTTGTATCCCGAAAAGGTTAGCGGCGGGGTCTATGTTCACTCGGACAACCTACCGGAATCGTCAGAAACGTCGGTTTCGTCTAAACCAAGCGGTTCTGATAGTACAAGCAGTCAGCCAATCGGATACGTACCGCCAAGCACATTGCCCGATACAGCGCCCGATTATTACAGCTCACAAATTATGATGACAAGCAGTAACGTGCAAAGCGCATCATCTGACATAGTTAGCGGTAAAGATGAGAATCAGTCGTCCGATGTATTGCAACAAACCGAGAGTACAAGCTCACGTTGGAATGCTGACGAGATTGAGGTTAATGGCGAGGGTTTGATAGGCCGCAATGCGCTCATAGCAATTATTGTTGGCGGTGTTGTGGTTATTGCAGGTGCCGTTGTATCATTTATTGTTTCTAATAAAAAATAATGTGCTTTGCACAAATGTAAAATTTAAAATGCACAATGTAAAATTTCGGTGTGCCTTGCGGCACAATTTATTTATCGTCGGCAAAGCCGACACATTAATTATGAATTTTGCATTTAACATTTTACATTTAAAAAACCGGAGGTTTTTTTATGAATAAGAAAACGTTAATCATTATTATAGCGGCTGTTCTGGTTGTTGTTATTGCTGCTGTGGGAGCATATTTTGCTGTGCCCTCACTTAGAGGTGATGATAACAATTCGTCGAGTGGCGTATCAAGCACTACTAATTCCCAGCAGGATGTTCAAGACGGAAACATAGAACTTGGCGAGGTTGAGGTTTTGGCAGACGGTGAGTTCAAGGTTGAGGTTAAAGTTGCTAACAACCCCGGATTTGCCGGTTATGACCTTGAGTTTGGTTTTGATGCAAAGTCATTTAGCTTTGTAAAATGCGAAAACGGTTTGCTTTCACCTATGACCGTTACCGAAGTGTCTGACGGTGCAGTTGCTGTTGTTGGCGTTGAAAATGGCGACGTTACGGACAATGGCACAATGTTTACGCTTGTTTTTAAGGCGAATAAAGATGCTAAAAAAGGTAAATATGAAATTAAAACCACCAAGTCTGAGTTTGCCAATTGGGACGAGCAGACTGTTAACCTTAAGGTTGCTGTGGGGACAATTACTGTAAAATAATAATGAACGAGCGCGGGGTTTCTTTGCGCTCGTTTAACATTAATGGGATATATTAAAAAACACTTGAATATAAATTAATGTAGTATTATAATATTAATATGACAAATTGGTATATTTTTTGTTAAGCAGGAGGAATGTAAGTTACTATGAAAAAACTTGTTACAAAAATACTTCCAATATTTTTAGTGATGCTGATGGTACTGTCGGCTTGTCCTTTGCAGGCAGCGGCAGCTTCGAGTGGAACTTTTACACCTGTTGATGGTGTGTCCGTAACTGTTTCTAAAGCAACTAATACAAGCATGTCGAGCGGGGTTATTACCACAACCGCTAAAGGCAGTGCGGGTATATTGGGTTATGGTGCAAGTGCCAAAACAGCAACCATTACAGTTTATAATGACAGTGATGAGGAAGCGGTAATTTCGTTTGATTGGACCGCAACGAGCGTTAATTCGCTCACTATAGACGGCGCAACAAAAAACGATAGTAGCGGCAGTTTTAGCAAACTTATGGCTTCGGATGAGAGTATAACAATTACGGTTACTACGGCAACAGATGCTACGGTTAACACTTTTGTTATGAAAAACTTTAAGTTTGCATCAGGCGGTTTGAGTTTTAATTTTAATTTAGAATATAACGAAGATTTGGGTAGCGTTACTTTAGGCGGTGCGGCTGTTGGTTCCGGCTATACTCAGTCGGTTAATGCGGGTGAGTCTTTAGCGTTGGTTGCAACTGCTAAAAATTCAACCTTTTTGGGTTGGGCAGACCAAAACAACAAGTTGCTTTCAAAGGCGGCAACATATAGTTTAACACCTTCTGAAGATATAACGGTTAAAGCAATTTTTGCTGATTTGACACCTTGGTTTTTAGTTGGTGGAGAATATCTTTGCGAGGGTTTGACTGCGGCAACCCAAAAGGCAGCTTCTGCTTCAAACAAGGCCGTTGTTTTAATGAACAACGGCACACTGCCGGCAGGCGACTATACCATTCCTGCAGGGGTGACCCTGTTAATACCTTTCGATAGCGCAAACACATTATATACTGATGAGCCTGCAACCACAGGCGCAAAGTTTGTTGCTCCTACCGTTTACCGTGAACTTACAATGGCAAGCGGCGCAAACATTACGGTAAACGGTGCAATTAGTGTTTCTTCAAAGGTTGTTTCGGGTTCAGCCGGCACAAATGGTTTTGGTGCGGGTTTGCCGTCCGGTCCTTACGGACATATAAAAATGGAAGAAAACGCTAATATCACACTTAACAACGGCGCAAATCTTTATACATGGGGTTATATCACAGGCAAAGGCTCTGTTTTGGCAAAAAGCGGCGCTACCGTTTATGAGTGTTTTCAAGGCGAAGACTATCGAGGCGGTCAACAGACTACCGGTATGAAAAACAAGGTTTTCCCCATGTCTCAATATTACATCCAAAATATTGAGGTGCCATTGACCTTTGAGGCGGGTGCGGCAGAGAAAACCTATACAAACATAACGGTTACATTACTTGGTGAACAAGGATCAGACGTTGATTTTATCGGTTCATCGGATGCGATGTTTAATTTGGTTTCGGGCTCGGCTACCAAATATTATGATGGCACAAAAGACCGTTTGTATGTTGAACTTAACGGTTCTGTAGAAATGTCGCCTATTAGTATGAAGGTTGGCGTTCAGTCGCTGAACTCAAGCAACTATGTTCTTCCTGTTACGAACAACCTTACTGTTAAGGTTAAC
Source organism: Acutalibacteraceae bacterium (assembly GCA_045535505.1). Classification (GTDB taxonomy): domain Bacteria; phylum Bacillota; class Clostridia; order Oscillospirales; family Acutalibacteraceae; genus CAKSST01. The sequence continues at coordinate 210,530 of JAZSLU010000004.1, forward strand.
ACAGGAAGCAGTGTAACGATTACGCAAGATATTGCAGTATTGCCCGGTGCTGAAATTATTGTTGAGGAGAATGCACTTTGCAAAATTGGTGCGGGCCACAGCATTTATGCTTATGATGCTGACCAGTGGGGTACATATTGTTATAAGCAGGGAAACAAAAAGTTTGTACCGCTTGAATATGCTCCAAGCAGAACTTATACACGAACAGAGGCTGACCTTGTTGATGCAAAGGTTGTAATAAACGGCACGATTGATGCTACCGAAGGTTACCTTTATACAACCGCAGGCGGTGCTAACGTTTACAGTACCGGTAACGGTAAAATTAAGGCGCAACCCGGCACGGCAACGGTTACTTATCAACTATCTGCACAAGACATAGATTCAAATAAAAACGATACCTATGCTAGCATACCGATAACCTCTGCAAAACTTAAGAATGCTGACGGCAGCATGGTTGAGACTGCGGGTTCAAGCGGTGAATATGATTATATTGACGGCGTATGGAAGAAAACCTGCTATACACACGTTCACTCAGGCTCGGTAACAACCCCTGCGGGCTGTGAAACCGAGGGATTGAGAACCTTTACTTGTGAATGCGGTGACACATATACAGAAACTATTGCTGCTACAGGCCATACGGCAGGTGCCGATGCTACCTGTGACACAGCACAAACCTGTACAGTATGTGGCAAAGAACTTGCATCAGCACTCGGTCACAGCGAGGTTGTTGACGAGGCAGTAGCGCCCACTTGCACCCAAGCAGGTCTTAGTGAGGGCAAACACTGCTCTGTCTGCGGCGAAGTTATTATTGCACAGCAGGTTATTGACGCACACGGTCATTCATACGGCGAATGGCGATTGGCTGACGTTGCAAGAGAAGATTCAAACGGTTGGTTTGAGAAAACCTGCTCTTCTTGCGGCGATGTTCAAAAAGATGAATTCCCTTATATTAAAGCAAAAGACGTTTTGGTAACCGTAACCGAAAGCGGCAAAAATATTGAAATTTTTGTAGATGCAGCTTATTTGGAGCAACTTTCAAGTATTACTGCTTTCGTTTCTCAAAACGGCAACGGTGTTCAGATAACGGATTATGTTAAAAAAGGCAATCGTATTGTATTTGTTTATAATACCTCAAGCGCAGAAACGCTTGAAATTGGCTTTGAGGCAATCACCAAAAACGGTAACCCAATAGTTGCTGACCCCATTTTCAAAAACATTGACAGGGTTGACGGTAATGTGGGCGAGATGTTTGTAGTGCCCGAAACTCTTGAGGGAAGCGATGCAAACGGCGATGGCAAGACCGATATTAAGGACCTTGTCAGACTTAAAAAAATGGTTACAGGAATTGCAAACAATACCGAGTCTGCTGATTTGAGCGGTGACGGTAACGTGGGCGCTAACGATATTGTTTTACTTGCAAAATATTTGGTTAGAGGAAAACGTGGTTTAAAAGCATATACAGTAACCTTTGCTGATAGCGACGGTACAGTGCTTGAGACACAAATTGTTATTGAAGGCTTTAGTGCAAAACCTGAAGGCACTCCCATAAAAGACGGATTTGTTTTTGCGGGTTGGGATGGCAATTTTGTTCACGTAATGGAAGATATGGTTATTACGGCAACCTATCAATAAATTTAATATAATAACAAGCGGCAAAAGTATTATGCTTTTGCCGCTTGTTTTATAAAGGTATATAAATGTTGACAAATTGTTAATAAAATGGTATATTTGCTATAATCAGATGACGAAATCTGACGAAAAACAGAATATGTTTTGATAGAGGCGCGGGGAACATAAGTATCATTCTAAAGGGGAACTCAATTTCCGAAAACCTTGTTTGAGAAAGGGGACTTCGCCGAAACAAAAAAGTGATTGAGCCTTTTTTGTTGGAGCTTTACGGAAAATATCCGTAGCTCTGTCACAGTATCGTGGAGCGCTATCGAACCTGATATTAAATTTGGGACCGTTTTGCTTTATGATATGCAAAATGGTTTTTTATTATCAAAATATATTCAAAAATATTTATAAAAGGAGAAAAAATTTATGACAGCGAAAAAAATTGTGCCAAAAATTCTTATTGGTGCGTTTGTTGTTGCTTTTGCAGTGTTATGCGCATGCTTGGGTGACATTAACTCGCCCATTGGAACACTTTGGTCACTTTTCCCGCCCGTAGTTGCTATCGGTCTTGCACTTATCACCAAAGAGGTATATTCTTCGCTTTTTGTTGGTGTTGTTGTTGGCGGTTTGCTTGCTACAAACTTTAATCCAATCCACACGATTGACTCGTTGGTTACAACAGGTCTTACCGATGCCGTATCAGGCACAGCAGGTATATTTGTGTTCTTGGTTGTTCTTGGCATTATTGTTGCTCTAATTAACAAAGCAGGCGGCTCACAGGCTTTTGGTAACTGGGCTGCAAAACACATTAAAGGCAAAATAGGCGCTGCAATTTGCACCTTTGTTTTCGGCGTTTTCATTTTTATTGATGACTACTTCAACTGTTTGACGGTTGGTGCGGTTATGCGTCCTGTAACCGACAAACACAAAATTTCACGCTCAAAACTTGCTTACCTTATTGATGCAACAGCCGCACCTGTTTGCATGATTGCGCCAATTTCTTCTTGGGCGGCTGCAGTTTCAGGTTATGCATCTGACGGACAAGGTATTGCATTGTTCTGCAAAGCCATTCCTTATAACTTCTATTCATTGCTTACTTTTGTGTTTATCATCGCAATCACGTTAATGAAATTTGACTACGGTCCGATGAAGCTTCACGAGTTTAATGCTGCTAACGGCGACCTTTTTACAAGCGGTGAAGTAAAGGCGGAATATGAAGAACCCGCAACCACAAACGGCAAGGTTATTGACCTTATTTTGCCTGTTATTATTCTTATCGCCGTTTGCGTATTTTCGTTATTCTACGTTGGCAGATGCATGGGTGAAGAGTGGGTATTTGCATCAGCAAACTATGATGCTTCACTTGGTTTTATTGATGCTTTCTCTAACACTGATGCAACGGTTGGTTTGCCTTGGGGCGGCATTGTTGCACTGTTGTTTACCATTATTTACTTTATTGCAAGAAGAATTATTTCTTTCAAAGAGGCTATGGAGTGCATCCCCAAAGGCTTTATTGCAATGGTTCCCGCAATCCTTATTCTTACAATGGCAACATCACTCAAAAATATGACAGGGTTGCTTGATTCTGACAGTTTTGTAAGCGGCGCTCTTGCTTCTGCCGGAAGCCTTGACAAGTTCCTACCCGCAATTATATTTGTTGTTGCATGTCTTATTTCCTTTGCAACCGGTACATCTTGGGGTACTTTTGGTATCCTGATTCCCATTGTTCTTGCAATTTTCCCCGCAGGAAGCGAGATTGGTGTTATCAGCATGTCTGCTTGTCTTGCCGGCTCTGTTTGCGGCGACCACTGCTCACCCATTTCTGACACAACCATTATGTCGTCAGCAGGTGCACAGTGCGACCACATTAACCACATTTCAACCCAGTTGCCTTATGCAATTACGGTTGCGGCAATCAGCCTTGTAGTATATGTTGTTGCAGGTTTTGTTCAGAATTGGATGATTGTATTGCCTTTAGGTACGACATTGACAGTTGCTACCTTGTTTGTTCTTAAAATGGCTAACAAGAAAACTGCATAAAATTATACAGCATAATAAAACACCGCAGAAATTGTTTTCTGCGGTGTTTTTGTTTTATAAGATTTGATTGTCGATTACAATCGAAAAATCGCAAAATGGAGAAAATGAGGCAACTGACACTGCATAATCGCCAAACTGTTTTGTTTTGCAGTAAACTGTATTACCATCAACCATGTGGTTTTGTTCAAGGGGCAAAACGCTGAAGCTTTTGGGTGACAATGTTAACCCTTTGCCTATGGCTTTGGCAATGGCTTCTTTTTGTGTCCAAATGGTGCAAAAACTTATATTTTTATCCTCGTTTTTAGAAAGCCATTCTAATTCGTCCTCGCAAAAAGCATATTTTGCAGCCTTCGGTTTGGGCGGTTTTATATACTCAATGTCGATGCCTATCGGGCAATCGGCAAGGCAAAGCATAACCCATTCGCCGCTGTGAGATATGTTGAAATTTGTGCCGCTTATCGATGGTTTGCCGTAATCATTTACGGTTATCTGTTCGTCAGATGTTATGTTGCAATATTTTCTAAGCAACAGACCTGCGCCTATACAACGCAGTCGGTCATCTTCAAAGCGGTAACGCAAGGCCTTGTCTTTTCGCTGTTTTGTTAAAAGACAAAGTGCTTTTTGCTCTTTGCCTTTCATATCATTGATATTAACAGCATAAACTGATATGTTTTGCATATTTTATTTTTCAAGCAAACCGAGAATATAATCCATTGTGCGAACGCCAACGGAAGTTTCGGTCAATTTTCCGTCTTTAAAAACGAGCAGGGTAGGGATGGTGTTGATTCCAAATTTTACGGCAAGGTCGGGTTCATCATCAACGTTTACTTTGCAAACCTTATATTTATCGCCATACTCTTTTGCAATTTGCTCAACCGTGGGAGCGAGCATCATACAAGGACCGCACCAAGAAGCCCAAAAATCAACCAAAACGGGAAGGTCGGATTCTAAAACTTCGTCATTAAAATTTTGGTTTGTTAAAATGGTTTCATACATAAGAAAAACTCCTTTTTACTTTTCTTTATAGTAGAGCATACAGTGGCAATATCCCTCAAATTCGGGGTCGGCAATTTGCTCTTTAAACTCTTTACACATACATTTATATTCTTCGGTTTTAGCAAGGCGGCAGGGGCAATATCCGCCGCGCTTTTTAAGGCCCTCTTTTATACGCTCTACTACTGCGGTATCTTCGTTTAAACGTATTTTCATAAAAACATTCCTTTTAACAGTTTACAAATATTATATCACGATTTATTTATGTTTTCAATCGGTTTTGTTTAATTGATACGGCTTGGTTGAATAAACCAAGCCGTATTTTAATCATCAATTTCTTTTTCTGATTTTAAAATTTCGCCGGTTTCGGCTTGAATTTCGTAGTCATATTCATATCCGTTTGCTTTAAAATCAACATCGTAATGCGTAACGGCGTCGTCGGTGTCAAGCTCAATTTCCAATTCAGTAACCTTATCGGCTGTTAAATTTGCGTGTTTTAGTGCAATGTCTTTAGCCTTGGCTTCGGTTATTTTTGCTGTGTTATTTTGGGTGGTGTTTGTTGTGCTGTCGGTTGGTGTGGACTGAATTTCGCTTTGAGTTTTGCTTGACGAGGGGTTATCGGTAACAGGTTTGTTTTGAACAGCACAAGCCGTGAGAGTTAAAACAAGAGCAAAGGATAATAATACTAACGATAATTTTTTTGACATAAATTTTTCCTCCTTATAGTTAATAAAAAACCAAGGTGGGCCTATAAAAATTTATCGACCTGCCTTGGTTTTATTTTTATCCGTTTGGCCGAGAAATATTATAAAAAATATAGTCGGTCAAAAGCTTTTTATCCCATCATTATTTGTGAGATTATATCAAGAACTTTATTATAACATCCACCACAGCCTGTTGAGCAATGAGTGATTTCTTGTACAGATTTAAAAGCTTTTTGGACATCTTCAAAACGCTTATGTGAATGAAGTGCCTGTTCGATATCACTGTAGCTAACCTGCATACAGTTGCAAACTATATAGTTTTCCATAATATTACCTCAAGTTTTAAAAATTATTTAAAATATCTTTCGAGCAAACCTTTGAAACCTCTGCCGTGTCGAGCTTCATCACGAGCCATTTCGTGAACGGTGTCGTGGATTGCATCGAGGTTTAACTCTTTTGCCATTTTAGCAAGTTCAAATTTGCCTGCTGTAGCGCCGTTTTCGGCTTCAACACGCATTTCTAAATTTTTCTTTGTGCTGGGTGTTACAACCTCGCCCAAGAGCTCGGCAAATTTTGCGGCGTGTTCTGCCTCTTCCCATGCAGCTTTTTCCCAATAAAGACCAATTTCGGGATAGCCTTCTCTGTGTGCTACACGAGCCATTGCAAGATACATACCAACTTCGCAACACTCACCGTTAAAGTTAGCGCGAAGACCCTCTTTGATCTCTTCGGGAGCATCTGCTGCAACGCCTAAAATATGCTCTGCTGCCCAGTTCATCTCATTTTCAACAACTTCTACAAATTTTTGCGCAGGTGCTTTGCAAAGGGGGCAAGCATTAGGTGCTGCATCGCCTACAACAACTTCACCGCAAACTGTACATCTAAATTTTTTCATAATAATTTTCCTCCAAATAATTAAGTATTTTTTAAACATTCTTTACAGTAACCATAAAATAATATGCACTGTCTGTTAACTTTACAACCCGACTGTTTTTGGGCTAATTGATTTATCGGCAAGGTGTTTTCTAAAAAAATGTCACTCACCTTTTTACATTCAGTACAGTAAAAATGAGCGTGGTCGGTAACGCGGGCATCATAATGTACTGTGCCGTCGCCTGTGTCAATTGCAATAATATCACCGTTTTGCACCAACTGTGATATATTGCGGTAAACAGTGCCGAGGCTGATGTTGGGAATTTGTTTACGGGCGTTCTCATATATCCAGTTAGCAGTGGGATGGCTGGTTGTTTGTTTTAAAACATTTAGCACAACATCTCTGCGAGTTGAGTGTCGCTCCATTTAAAATTCCTCCTTAACAGTAATGATTACTATTATCATTATACATGTATTTTTAAATTTGTCAATAGTTTTTAAAAAAATTTTTTAAAAAAATAAAACCGCACAAGATTTTGTGCGGTTTTGATTATTATTGCAGGGCGTTGGAAGAACTCATTTGCGAGGAGGTTATTGCTTTTTGTAGGTCGTTTTCTTCGTTTGGTAATATGCCAAACTGCTCGGGGAAGGTGTTTTCGTAAACGAACCTGTAATAGTCGGTGTTAAGAATGAGGGAAGAAACGGTTATTTTATTCTTAACGGCTTTTATTACCGTTTCAAGATAATCGGGTTCAAGGGTTGATTCGTCAACAAAATATGTTGCCTGACCTGTTGAAGAATTAAACATAAGCTTGTCTGTTATAAAGCTTTGGTCGTTTAAAATAACCATTTTTGTGCTGTCAGAGAAGATATCTGTACCGACAAGCAGACGAGAGTCGTATTTCATACCGAAAAGGTTAAGCAATGTAGGCAGAATGTCGATGCTGCAACAATAGTCGTCAACATAGACAGGTTCTTTCATATCACCGCTCCAGCATATAAAAGAGTTTTTATACTTTTCAAAAGCGGTGTCAATTTCTTTGCCTGCAAGTTCGTTATATTCTGAATTGGTGAGACCGTAAGGATAGTGGTCGTTTGTGAGAACGATAACAGTGTCATCAAGAATGCCTTTTTCTTCTAATCTTCCAAGCAGATATTCAAGCGCATATTCAAGCTCCAAATGGCAAGCAATATATGCTTGTACAGCATTACTGTAGGGCAAGTCTTTAACCTTGTCGTAATTTTTTATGCACATTGGGTTAGTTGAAAAATTATATTTGTAGTGACCGCTGAAGGTCATATAATATGCGTGGAACTGCTCTTGGTCAATATAATCGTCTATTGACTGTTGCATCATTTCAAGGTCGGATGCTGGCCAAGAGGTTGAAAATTTCATACCGTTGCCTGCTGACTTAAATGTGGTATAGCCCATATTTGGGTGTGTGTCTTGGCGGCTGTAATAGTATCCTTTATAATTATGATAAGCATAAGATTTTACGTTGTTTTGCTCAAACATTCTGCCAAGACAGTAGGGAAGGTAGTTGTCTGAAGAAAATTTAAAACTGCCGTTACTTTTGCTTCGTGCAAAGTCGGGGAAAAGGCCCATACACAAGGTATATTCACCGTTGGTTGTGTTGTTGGGATAGCAATTGTAGAAATTGTTAAACACAAAGCCCTCGGTTGAAAGTTTATAAAGCGTAGGAGTAAGCTGGGGGTCGATAACGTAAGGCGAAAATGACTCGGCACAAAGAACAATTAAGTTTTTATCTTTAAATATACCTGTATATTTGTTTGTATTTGTGCCGCTTTTTGACGCGAGGTAGTTATTTAAGGTTAGAATATTGCTGTTATCGGTTTTTGTGCTGAGAAAATCAAAATCAATTTCGTCGATAATGTTATATTTAACCTGGGGTGAGGGTTCGGGCGTTGGCTTTGATGAGGAACTGCTGCTATCGATAATTTGCATATCAATATCTTTGCCTGATATGATGTAAGAAAGCTCAAGACGCATGGTGGTAATAACACCAAAGTTTTTGGCGCTGCGGTCGGTATCGGTATCGGTGCCAAAATAAACGTCATAAGCAGAATAAGACTTAGTACCGCCAATAAAGAGGCTGAGCAGGCATATAATGTGTAAAACAAAAACTGCAATTAAGGCGCAAAGTTTTATATCAAGGTTGCGTTTTTCGAGGTTTATGACATTGAATTTTAAAAGGAGTGCAAAAGCAGGTAAAGGCAATGCAAAAATGAGGGCAAGCCAAAGGTTTTCTATAATTTCTGCCGAAAGCTGTGCCCAAAAACCTGTTATTGCCTGACCGCCTTGTTTAAACAGGAAAACGGACAGGTATGAACCGAAAATTTGCGAATAGAAAAATTGTACGATAAACAAAATATAAAGTAGGCTAAGGCAAACCCATGATATAATAACGTTAATTTTTTTTGAAAAAAGGTTGCATAAAAGAAAAATGAAGGTGCCTACCGGCAAAGAAAAGCCTATAAGATAAGGCAGACGAGAATAAAAGCCATTATTGATAATTAGGTGAAGCAAACATTCAAAAAACAAAACGGTAACAATAAAAAACAACAATGATGGAAGGGCGCTCTTAATGCCTAAAAAAAGCGCTTGCTTTTGTTCTTTTAAATTTAAATTGCCTTTTAACTTTAAACCGAACAATTAAAAACCAACCTTTCGTTATAAAAACAATAATATTTTTAGTCGATAATATGATGATTATATAATATTATGAGGAATTTTTCAATAAAATAATTATGAACATTAATGATTGACTGTTAACAAAATACAGTTTATAATATTAGTATAACATTTTGAGGTGAGAAAAATGAAAATTCTTGCTACCGGCGGAGCGGGTTATATCGGCAGTCATTCTTGTGTTGCATTTTTACAGGCAGGTCATGAGGTTGTTGTTGCTGACAACTATAATAACAGTTGTCCCGAAGCCATAAAACGTGTTGAACAGATTACAAACAAAAAAATAAAGATGTATGAAGGCAATGTTTGTGACAAGGAGTTTTTGCGTAAAATTTTTAGCGAAAACAATATTGACGTTGTTGTACATTATGCGGGTTATAAAGCGGTGGGCGAGTCGGCCAAAATACCGCTTGAATATTATGACAATAACCTTAACAGCACTTTAAGTTTATTATATGTTATGCGAGAATTTTCTGTTAAGCGCATTGTATTTTCTTCTTCGGCAACTGTTTACGGTACGGTAAAACAGATGCCGCTTACCGAGAGCAGTCCTATTGGCGCTATAAATCCTTATGGCAGAACAAAACTGTTTATTGAAGAAATTATGCGTGATTTAGCGGCATCTGATAGTGAATGGTCTATTGCGCTGCTTCGTTACTTTAACCCCATCGGTGCACACGAGAGCGGTCTTATCGGAGAAGACCCAAAAGGCATTCCTAACAATTTGATGCCCTATATTTCACAGGTTGCAGTTGGTAAGCTTGAAAGACTTAATGTTTTCGGCAACGATTATAACACTCCCGATGGCACAGGTGTGCGTGACTATATTCACGTTATGGATTTAGGATGCGGTCACGAAAAAGCAGTCGAATATGTTATGAAAAACAATGGTTGCGAGGCTATTAATCTTGGAACGGGCAGGGGCTACAGCGTATTGGAGTTAAAGGATGCCTTTGAGCGTGCAAGTGGCATTGAAATCCCCTTTGTTATTGCACCGCGCAGAGCGGGTGATGCCGACGAGGTTTATGCCGACTGCAAAAAGGCTGAAGAACTGCTTGGGTGGAAAGCGCAAAAAACGGTTGACGAGATGTGTGCTGACACTTGGCGTTGGCAAAAAAATAATCCTAACGGATACAACTAAAAAACAGGAGAGCATTGCTCTCCTGTTTTTTGTAGTGAAAAATTAAGAATTAATCTTCAAGTGCGTGGATTTTGTTTATTCTGTTCTGATGACGTTCGCCTTGTGAGAAGTCGGTGTCAACAAACAAATCGGCAAGCTCGCAAGCTGTGCCGGGGCCGATAACCCTGCCACCCAAGCAAAGAATGTTTGAGTCGTTGTGCAAACGTGTGTATTTTACTGAAAAATGGTCGCTGCAAACTGCGGCGCGAATGCCTTTAATTTTATTTGCGGCGATTGACATGCCGATACCTGTACCGCATACCAATATACCGCGGTCACATTTGCCCGAAAGAACAGCCTGGGCTACGGTTTTTGCCATATCGGGATAGTCGATAGGTGCAAGTTCGTGAATGCCGAAATCTTCACATTCAACATTGCGTTTTGAAAGGTGAGCAACGAGCTCATTTTTTATTTCAAAACCTCCGTGGTCACAACCGATTGCAATTTTCATAATTTATTTATCTCCTTTTTTGAGTTCTCGTTCTGCTTGTGATAGACGCAAGTAAACGGGGAACAGTTTTTGTGCAGTTGTTGGGTTGTAGTTTGCCGCCGCTTCCATTGCCACTCCAATTGCGTTTTGATAAAGCAGTTCGGGTGAGGGGAGAACAAGGCGGCTTTTGTCTATATTTGTTTTTGAGTAAAAAAGATTTGCGCCGTCGCCGGTTAAATAGATTTTACCGCTTGTTGTGTTTAAGGTTTGTTCAATCTCTTCAAAGCCGACTGCGCGGTCATCGCAAAGGCGGGTGAGTTTGGAGTCTTTGCAAGAGAAAACGGCATTATAAAATTGGTCGCGCCTTGCATCCATAAGTGCACAGACAATACCGTCAAAGCACTCAAAACGGCGTGCCATTGCTAAGAGGGTTGAAACCCCCACACAAGGCTTGTTGTGCGGTTGCGCTAAGCCTTTAACGGCGGCAAGACCGATTCTTACACCTGTGAACGAGCCGGGACCATGCGATATGGCAAAGGCATCGATATCTGAAAGTTTAAGTTTTGCGCTTGAAAGAACATTCTGTGCCATAGGCACAAGTGTTTGGGAGTGGGTGAGTTTAACGTTTGTAAAACCGTTTGCTAAAATTTGACCGTCTTCCCAAACGGCACAGGAGGCAGGGCCTGCCGAACATTCAAAGGCTAAAATTTTCATTAAAAGTCACCTTGATAGATTGAAATTTTTCTGGTGTTATCGTCTAATCTTTCAATATTAATAAAAAGCGCATCATTCGGGAGGGCTTCTTTTATATTTTCGCTCCACTCGACCAGCAGAACACCATCTTGCTCAAGATAGTCGAAAAAGCCGGTAGAATAAAGGTCTTCCCAGTGGCTGACACGGTACATATCAAAATGATACATATTAAGTCTTGCGCCGATATATTCATTAACAAGCGAAAAGGTGGGAGAGGTTACCTCGCCCTCGTAACCCATGCCCCGAGCAACACCTCTTATGAAGCAGGTTTTGCCCATGCCCATAGAACCTAAAAAGGCGAGGACAGTTCCGCCTTTTAAGTCTTGGGCAAATTCGAATCCTAAATTTTCAGTTTCTTTTTCGCTTTTGGTGATATATTCTTTAATCATTTTAGAACAATCCTGTTATTGTGCCGTTGGCATCAATATCAATATTATTTGCGGCGGGAACCTTAGGCAAACCTGGCATAGTCATAATGTTTCCCGCAAGGGCAACCACAAAGCCTGCGCCGTTAGAAAGGTTGACGTCTTTTATGGTTATTCTAAAATGCTGGGGTCTGCCAAGCAGATTTGCATTGTCAGAAAGAGAATATTGAGTTTTTGCAATACAAACAGGCATATTTTTTGCCATTTCTTCAATAAGAGCAATATTTTTATTTGCGGCGGGCATATAATCAACGCCGTCGGCACCGTAAATGTTTTTGGCGATTGCTTCAATTTTTTCTTTAATTGTAAGTTTTTCATCGTAGATACATTTGAAGTTTGCGCTCTTTTCGCAAGCGGCAACAACTGCGTTTGCAAGTTCAATACCGCCGTCTCCGCCTTTTGCAAAGACGTCTGACAAGGCAAACTCTGCACCTAAATTGCGGCAGTGGTCTGCAATTAAGCCCAGTTCTGCATCGGTGTCTGTGCCGAAACGGTTGATGGCAACGATAACGGGGACGCCGTATTTTTTCATATTTTCAATATGGGCGGTCAAATTGACAAGACCCAGCTTTAAAGCCTCGATGTTTTCTTTTGATGTATCTTCTTTTTTGATGCCGCCGTTGTATTTAAGCGCACGTGCGGTCGCAACAATAACGATTGCTGAAGGTGCAAGGTTTGCGATGCGACATTTAATATCAAGAAATTTTTCTGCGCCAAGGTCAGAGCCAAAACCGGCTTCGGTTATACAATAGTCGGCGCATTTTAATGCTAACTTTGTAGCACGTATTGAGTTACAACCGTGCGCAATGTTAGCAAAAGGACCACCATGCATAAACACGGGTGTACCTTCAAGTGTTTGCACAAGGTTGGGTTTTATGGCATCTTTAAGCAAGGTTGCAAGTGCGCCCTCGGCGTTAAGGTCTTTTGCAAAAACGGGTGTACCGTCTGCTTTATATGCAACCAAAATGTTACCAAGACGTTTCTTTAAGTCGTCAAGGTCTTTGCAAAGGCAAAGGATAGCCATAATTTCACTTGCGACAGTGATGACAAAGCCGTCTTGACGTGGTGTGCCGTTAATTCTGCCACCAAGGGCAATGACGGTTTCACGCAAAGCGCGGTCATTCATATCAAGACAACGTTTAATAACAACTCTGCCAACGTCAATTTGCAGAGCGTTGCCTTGATGAATGTGGTTATCAAGCAAAGCGCAAAGTAGGTTATTTGCAGATGTTATAGCGTGCATATCGCCTGTAAAGTGCAAGTTAATATCTTCCATAGGGATAGCCTGTGCGTAGCCACCGCCTGCGGCACCGCCTTTAATGCCGAAAACAGGACCGAGTGAAGGCTCACGCAGGGCAATAACGGCATTTTTGCCAATCTTTTTCATAGCCTGTCCCAAACCAACAGTGGTTGTTGTTTTGCCCTCGCCTGCGGGGGTGGGATTTATAGCTGTTACAAGAACAAGTTTGCCGTCTTTTTTGTCTTTAATGCTGTTGATATATTCTTCGCTGATTTTGGCTTTGTATTTGCCGTAAAGTTCCAAATTATCTGCATCGATGCCAAGGTCTTTTGCGACCTCTATTATATTTTTGGGTGTGACGCTGTGAGCAATTTCAATATCAGTCAACATAAAACCTACTCCTTGTAAGTATATTTACTATATTATAGCATATAAATTTATATTAATAAAGTAAAATTTTTGGTTTATTGGTATTTAAAACGTATCAACATCAAAATAAAGCGACCGCTTTATGTAAAAACATTGCGGTCGCTTTATTTGCAGTAAAATTTAGTTGCCTGAGGGCATATGCTGTTTGAGTGAAGCGCGTGTTTTTCTTACATCTGCCAAATTTGCTGTAAGACCTTCGTCTGCACGGCGCATAATGTCATCAACAAAGTCTTGTGCGGCTTTACGCATCTCACGGCTTTTTGCCTGAGCATTTGTGATGATTTCTTGTGCCTTTGCCTGTGCACGTACAGTAATTTCTTCCTGAGCAACGATAGCCTTTGCGCGTTCCTCAGCGGTGCGGATGATGCTGTCTGCTTCACGACGTGCGTTTGTAATGATGTCTGCACGGTCAGCAACAATGCTTCTTGCCTGTTTAACCTCTGCGGGCATATTTAGACGAATTTCATCTACAACGTTGCGCAATTTTTCAATATCTATAACGGTTTTTTTGCCGGGGATTTTAATGCCGTTATCCATTATTTCGTCTAATTGCTCCAATAATTCATCGATAGTCATAATTATTTTTCTGCCTTTCTGTTTAATCTTTTTGTTATTTCATCCCGAATGCAAGCCGGCACAAAATCAGAGATGTTGCCGCCATGTGATGCAACCTCACGTACTACGCTTGAACTGAGGTACATATACTTTGCGTTGGTGGTCAAAAAGATGGTTTCAACATCGGGATTAAGTTGTTTATTGGTAAGCGCCATCTGAAATTCATACTCAAAATCAGACATAGCGCGTAAACCCTTTACAATGGCACTTGCATTAACTTTTGATGCGTAGTCTGCAAGTAAACCCTCATAATAGTCGATTGTAACATTTTTTAAATCTGTCGTGGCGGCATTTAAAAAAGCAATGCGCTCTTCGACCGTGAAGCTTTGTTTTGACTTGCTTTTGTTGGGCAAAATGACAACGATAAGACGGTCAAACATTTTTGCGGCACGACTTATTATGTCAAGATGGCCGACTGTTACGGGGTCGAAACTGCCGGGGCAGATGGCAACAGAGTTTTTCATTATTCCTTTGCCTGCTTTCTGAAAACGGTGAGTGTAATTTTGCCGTATTTATAATTTCTTGCTGTGTAAGTGTCATCGGGTGGAGTGACCTCTTCATCGGTTCCGTGCTCACAAACCAGCAAACCGTAGGGACTTAAAATTTTATCAGCGGCATTTATTGCACGTTGTAACATTGATGTGTTATAGGGTGGGTCAAGAAAAATGATGTCAAATGATTTAGTGCAACCCTGTAAAAACATAGCGTAGTCAACACAAAGAAGTTTTGCTTTGTCTAAAAGGCGGGTGTGCTCAAGATTTTTCTTGGCGAGGTCAATGCTCTTTTTTGAAGAATCAACAAACACTGCGTTTTGTGCACCTCGGCTTAATGCCTCAATACCAAGTTGACCTGAGCCTGCAAAAAGGTCGAGCACGCGAGAAGATTCAACATCAAATTGGATGATATTAAAAATGGATTCTTTAACTTTATCTGTTGTAGGGCGAACGTCTAAACCTTCGGGAGAAAGAAGTTTGACGCCACGCGCCGTACCTGTAATAACTCTCATAATATTCCTCCTAGTATATTATCTCTCGAAATGGGTGTAATGTCAACAAAAAATTACAAAGCCAAAAAGAATTATGTAAATTAATTTTAAAAGTTGTAAAATATTGCGAACAAAAAGTGCTTGATTTTTTTGCGTTAGACAAGTATAATATTATTCAAGCGAGCCGAAAATGCGGCACGCATTTATATTGTTAATGGAGAGATGGCTGAGCTGGCCTAAGGCGCACGATTGGAAATCGTGTAGGCGTTAATAGCGTCTCGAGGGTTCGAATCCCTCTCTCTCCGCCAATGGAAAACCGACCTTTTTGGTCGGTTTTTTTATTTGGCGGAGAGAGGGAAAAGAGAACCGTTTTGCTTTTGCAAAACGGTCCGGCGACGCAGCCCAACCACCGCGTTAGGTGGTTGGGAC
>JAZSLU010000027.1:0-13818 GCA_045535505.1 Acutalibacteraceae bacterium
GCAACTTTCTGTTCACAACAGAAAATACAATAACTTTCCGATGCGTCCTCTTAATTGGAATTCTCCTGCCGATTACATCAAGGCTTTTATGCACAACGGCGAAGTTTTCTAATTTTGTAACACATCATTGACAAACCTACAAAAATGTAACCAATAAATGTACAAATTACATATAAAAGCAAAAAATTTGTTGACTTTGAAAAAAGCAGTTGATATAATAGGGGTACTGTCGAGTGGTATGCAATACCATACGGCAGAATCCTTGCTCTAAAATTTTTTGGGGCCAATAGACCAGAAGGAGGTAAAAAAATGGCTACTGCAAACTATGAAGCATGCATGGTTTTCTCTGTTGCTAAAGGCGAAGAAGAAACCACAGCGCTTAAAGAAAAATTTAATGCGCTTATTGCAGCAAACGGTACCGTTGCCAATGTTGATGATTGGGGTAAACGCCGCTTGGCTTATCCTATCAACGATGAGACCGAAGGTAACTACGTTATCACAACATTTGAAAGCGGAACAGAATTCGTTGCTGAGTTTGAACGTGTTGCAAAAATCACCGACGGTGTTTTGCGCGTTCTCGTAATTAGAAAGTAAGAAGGGTGTACAATTTATGTTTAACGTTGTAATTTTAACCGGTCGCCTTACTGCTGACCCCGAACTTAAGTACACAAACACCGGCAATATTCCGGTAACTTCTTTCTCAATTGCCGTAAGCCGCAGATACAAAGCCGGTGAAGAAACACAGGCAGATTTTATTAATATTGTGGCTTGGAGACAGACTGCAGAGTTTGTTTCTAAATACTTTAAAAAAGGCAGCATGATAGGTATTGAAGGTTCTATTCAGACCCGCAAGTATGTTGACCGCGAAACAGGCAAAAACCGCACCGCTTTTGAAGTGGTTGCAAACAACGTTCAGTTTGTTGAGTCACGTCGTGACAATACAGGCAGCGTTGAAGACGGTATGTCTGCTCAAGCTCCTGCATCATTTAGCAATGCTGATAGCGGAGCATTCACCGAAATAGCATCAGACGACGATTTGCCGTTCTAAGTCATAATGCTGTTTCGTACAAAAAAATTTAAGGAGGATAACCTCAATGGAAAATAACGAGAGACCTAACCGCAGAAAAGCACACAAAAAGGTTTGCCATTTCTGCGCTGACAGAGTTGAAACTATTGACTACAAGGATGTAGCTCGTCTTCGCAAATATGTTTCTGACAGAGCAAAGATTTTGCCCCGTCGTGCAACCGGCACTTGCGCACGTCATCAGCGTGAACTTACAGTTGCTATTAAACGTGCACGTCAGGTAGCATTGTTGCCCTACGTAAGTGACTAATATTAGTGATTAAAATTAAACATCCCGTCCAATTCGGACGGGATGTTTTTTTGCGTGTTAAGAGTTGCGGCCAAGAGCGAAGGCTTTTTTATTAATTTCAAGAAATTTTTCAGGAACGCATTTTTCAATGGTTTGCAACCATTCTTCTTCGCTAATGTCAAAGTATCGCGAAAGCCTACCCATAAGAACAAGGTTAACGGCTTTTGCGGCACCTGCTTGTTCTGCCAAGGTTAAGGCATCTATTGCATCAAGGTCAATACCTGCATCCTTGATTTTTTGTACAAGGTTTTCTGGATATTGTGTTGCACCGATAATGACAGGCATAGGATTAATTTGCTGTGTGTTAACAATTAATTTGCCGCCGGGTTTTAAATATTCGGTCCAACGCGCAGCCTCCAAAAGCTCAAAAGACACAATAAAGTCTGACTGTCCTTTGTCAATGACAGGAGAATGTACCTTGTCGCCAAAGCGAACGTAGGTTACAACACTGCCGCCACGTTGGCTCATACCGTGAACTTCAGAAACCTTAATGTCATAGCCTTTTTTAAGCAGAAGCTGACCAAGGAGTTTAGATGCAAGCAGACTTCCTTGTCCTCCTACGCCAACAATCATTATGTTTATTGTTTCCATACTTAAATCTCCTTTAAAGCATTCAGTCTGCAAAGTTGCTGACAAACGCCGCAACCAACGCATTGGGTTGCATCAACTTTTGCTTTGCCGTCTTGCATAGAAATAGCAGGGCAACCAATATTCATACACATTTTACAGCCAACGCATTTGTCATGGTCAACTGTAAGAGGCGCTTTGTGCTTAACATATTTAAGCAAAGCACAAGGCCTACGAGAAATTATTACTGATGGCTCGTTGACTGCCAATTCTTCCTTAACAGCGATATCACAAGCTTTAAGGTCATAAGGGTCAACAACCCGAACTCGCTTGATGCCAACGGCACGGCAAAGCGTTTCAAGGTCAATTTTAGCGCAAACATCACCTTTAAGATTGAAGCCTGTGGTTGGGTTTTGCTGATGACCTGTCATACCGGTGATTGAGTTATCAACAATGATAACCGTTGAGTTGCTTTCGTTATACGCAATGTTTACAAGACCTGTGATACCTGAATGCATAAAGGTTGAATCACCGATAACGGCAACGGTCTTACTGTCTGCCTCGCCGTTTTGGGCTTTTGTAAAGCCGTGTAAGCCCGATACGGAGGCGCCCATACAAATTACGCTGTCAATTGCGCCCAAAGGTGCAACAGCGCCTAGTGTATAGCATCCGATATCGCCCATTACGGTTACCTTGTTCTTTTTAAGAGTGTAGAACAAGCCTCTGTGTGGGCAACCCGCACACATAACAGGGGGACGCATAGGAATTTGCGAATCAACCTTTGCGCCGACTTCCCAACTTTTAGAGAATTTTTCGGCAACATTAAGTGGCATCAATTCGTCAATGTTAGAAAAAAGTTCTTTACCGACACACTCAAGCCCTAAGTCTTTGCAATGGCTTTCTATAAATCCGTCAAGTTCTTCAACGACAACAAGTTTTTTAACCTTTGCGGCAAAGTCTTTTATCTTTTTGGTGGGCAAGGGCCAAATCATACCTAACTTCATTACAGGATATTTATCCTTTAAAACCTCTTTTACGTTCTGGTATGAGGTGGATGAGGTTATTATACCAATATCCATACATTCGCCGACGTCAATGCGGTTAACCTCAGCCGTTTCAGCGTACTCAATAAGGCTTAAAGTGCGTTGTTCTACAACAGGATGGCGACGTTTTGCATTGCCGGGCATCATTATGTATTTTTGGGGATTTTTTTCGTATGTTTTTATTGCTTCTTTGCGCTCGTTAGTTTCTACCACGCTCTGAGAGTGAGATATGCGAGTGCACATTTTCAAAAGAACAGGGGTGTCAAAGTTTTCAGATATTTCATAAGCAAGTTTAGCAAAATCTAATGCTTCTTGGCTGTCTGACGGCTCTAACATAGGAATTTTAGCAGCACGTGCATAATGGCGTGAATCTTGCTCATTTTGTGAAGAATGCATACCGGCATCGTCGGCAACACCAATTACAAAACCTGCATTAACGCCTGTGTATGATATGGTGAACAAGGGGTCTGCGGCAACGTTTAAGCCGACGTGTTTCATAGCGCAAAATGCGCGTTTGCCTGAAAGTGATGCGCCAAAAGCAGACTCCATAGCAACCTTTTCGTTGGGTGCCCATTCTGCATAAACTTCATTATATTTTGCAACGGCCTCAGTAATCTCAGTACTTGGGGTTCCGGGATAACTTGATACAAAACTGCAACCCGCTTCATAAAGACCGCGGGCAACAGCGTGGTTGCCCAGCATTAATTGTTTCATGATTTTTTGCCTCCTTACATCTCGTCAATAGCATCTGTTGCTGTGACAACAACCTTGCGGTTGTAACAATCGAAAATTCCGTCAACTTTATCTTTGTCGGGTGCTTTTGTTACAAGGCTTACCACAGGAACAATTATAAGACCTGCCAACATACAAAATACACCTGCGTTTATGGGAGATTGCAAAATGGTTGGGAAATAACTCTTAAATAGCATATTTGCTAACATCACAACGCTTGAAAACAATATGCAAACCCAAACTGATGCGGCGCTTGTGCGTTTAAAATATAGTCCGTAAAGGAAGGGTGCAAGGAAAGCACCTGCCAAAGCACCCCAGCTTACGCCCATAAGCTGTGCAATAAAGGTGACATTGGATTTGTATTGTAAAATTGCAATAACAACAGAAATTGCAATAAATATTGCGATGAATATGCGTATTATAAGCAACTGCTTTTTGTCGCTCATTTCTTTTACAAGAGTGCCTTTAATAAAATCAAGAGTTAAAGCAGAAGAAGATGCTAAAACAAGCGAAGATAGAGTTGACATAGATGCTGATAACACTAAAATTACTACAATGGCAATAAGAAAAGGAGAAAGATTGGAAAGTATTGCGGGGATTATAGCGTCAAAACCATCTTTGGCAATGTCAACACGGTCGGCAAACAGACGACCAAAACCGCCCAAGAAATAGCAACCTCCGGCAACAACAAAGGCAAAAACAGTGGAGATTACCATACCTTTGGTGATGGCCTTTTCGTTTTTAATGGCATAAAATTTTTGCACCATTTGCGGCAAACCCCAAGTTCCAAGGCTGGTAAGCAGTACCACGCCTGCTAAATTTATCGGGTCAGGACCAAAGAACGATGTGAATGCGCCTGAAATATTAGAAACTGCAGGGTCAGAAACCTGTGACAAACTGTTAATGGCTTCGCTAAGGCCGCCTTGACTTTTTAAAACGGCAACAATAACAGCTACAATTCCCACAAGCATAATAATACCTTGAATAAAATCGTTAATAGCAGTAGCCATATAACCGCCGGCTATTACGTAAACGCCTGTAAGAATTGCCATTGCAATAACACAAACGCTGTAATCAATATTGAAAGCCATACCAAACAAACGGCTAAGGCCGTTATAAAGAGATGCGGTATAAGGAATCAAAAATATAAAAATAACCAGTGAAGCCACAAGCTTTAAACTTTTGCTAAAGAATCGAGCTTCGAAAAACTGTGGCATAGTTGCGCTTTTAAGGTGATGGGTCATAACCCTTGTGCGCCTACCAAGTACTGCCCATGCAAGCAGTGAGCCTATAAGTGCGTTGCCAATACCCGCCCAAGTGGCAGCAATGCCGTATTTCCAACCGAATTGTCCTGCATATCCAACAAATACAACGGCAGAAAAATATGACGTACCGTAGGCAAAAGCAGTCAGCCAAGGGCCAACGTTTCTGCCTCCAAGAACAAAGCCGTTAACATCGGTTGCGTTTTTGCGGCAATAAATTCCAACACCTATCATTATTCCGAAAAAAATAATTAACAAACTAATTTTTATAAACATTTCCATAATAAATCACTCTTTTGCTGTATTTATTTAAGTTGGGCTTCAACCAAACTTCCTTTACAGTATTTTTCTCGTAAAACAGGTTTCTCAATTTTACCTGTAGGGTTTCTCGGTACCTTGTCAAAGAATATAACCTTAGGGCGTTTATATCTCGGCATTGCCTGACAAAATTCATTTATTTCGTCTTCTGTGCAGGTAACACCCTCTTTAATTTCGATAATTGCGGCGCAAATTTCGCCCAAACGTGCATCAGGCAAACCGATGACCGCTACGTCTTTAATTTTGTCAAAAGCACGTAAGAAATCTTCAATTTGAACGGGATAAAGGTTTTCACCGCCCGAGATAACAACGTCTTTTTTTCGGTCAACTAGATAAATAAAGTTGTCAGCGTCAATTTTAGCCATATCACCTGTATAGAGCCAGCCATCCTTTAAAACTTCGGCAGAGGCTTGTTCGTTTTTGTAATAGCAGGTCATAACGCCGTCGCCTTTTACAATTAGTTCACCAACCTCGCCTGCGGCAACGTCGCAACCGTTTTCGTCAACAATGCGGGTTTGCCAACCGAAGCCGGGTTTGCCAATAGCACCAACCTTGTGTGTATTTTCAACGCCAAGATGCACACATCCGGGACCGATTGATTCAGAAAGACCGTAGTTAGTGTCATATTGATGATGTGGGAAAACCTCAAGCCAACGATGAATAAGACTTGGGGGTACAGGCTGTGCGCCAACGTGCATCAATCTCCATTGGTCGAGCTGATAATGGGATAAATCAACTCTGCCGTCGGTAATAGCATCAAGCATATCCTGTGCCCAGGGTACAAGCAACCAAACGATAGTGCAACGTTCTTCGGTTACTGCACGCAAAATCCATTCGGGCTTAACACCTCTGAGCAATACCGCTTTAGAGCCTGACAATAAACTTCCAAACCAATGCATTTTTGCGCCCGTGTGATAAAGGGGTGGGATGCAAAGGAAAACATCATCTCTTGTTTGAGAGTGATGATTTTGCTCAACAAGACAAGCGTGAACTAATGATTTATGATTATGTAATATAGCTTTAGGAAAACCGGTTGTACCCGAAGAAAAGTATATTGCAGCATCGTCTTCTTCAACCAATTCTACAGGAGGATTTGTTGAAGAACAAAATTCCATAAGGCGAATGCAGTCCTCGGTGTATGCGGGACCGTCTTTGCCTACAAAAAATGTTTTAACGTTTGCAATATCCTTTTCGATGGCATCAATGCGGCTAATAAATTCTTCACCGAAAATAAGCAAATCTACGTCTGCAAGTTCAAGACAATATTTAATTTCATCTGCGCTGTAACGGAAGTTCATAGGAACGGCAATACAGCCTGCCTTTAAAATTCCAAAGTATATAGGTAACCACTCAAGACAGTTCATAAGCAATATGGCAACCTTAGTGCCTTTTTTAAGACCGCGGCTTAATAATAAGTTTGCAAATCTGTTAGCGCGGCGGTTAAAATCTTTCCAAGACATTTCTCGGCGATAGGGGGCGTCGTTAGCGGCACTTTCAATAAGATTAAAGTCCCACCAGGTTACAGCCTCGTCTCTCTTTTCAGAGGGATTAAGCTCAACAAGCGCACACTCTTGACCGTAAAGTCTTGAATTTTTTTCTAAAAAGTCTGTAATTACCAAGTTTTTCACCCTTTATTGTTTTCAATAAAAATACATAGATAATTTTACCACTTTATTGCATTTAAGTCAATGATTGAGGTACGAAATATTAACAAAAAACGACTGTTTTATTTAAATATAAGCAAAAACACCGCTTGGCTGACATTTTAGGCAACCATGCGGTGTTTTTATGAAGAAATAATTATTGTCCGTCTATGTAACGACAAGCAGCAAGTGCCGCAACAGCGCCATCAGCGCAGGCTGTAGTCACCTGACGTACGAATTTGCTGCGGCAGTCACCCGCAACAAACACACCCGGAGTTTTTGTAAGGCAAAACTCATCGCTGTCGGCGTATCCATACTCATTAAGAGCAATTATATTATTAAAAGGTTCGTTCTGTGGCAAAAGACCAATGGCAACAAACATACCGTCGATGGTAACAATAGAAAGTTCACCCGTATCCTGATGCCTTATTTCTATTGCCTCAAGGTCACGCTCGCCGATAAGACGGTTGACAACAGCGCTTGTAATAAAAGCAACGTTGCTTTTGCTTTTAAGTTGTTCAAGCAATCGCTCTTCGCCTGTAAAACGGTCAAGATTTTGTACTAATATAACCTTTTTGCAACCCTCGCTCAAAAGCAAAGCCTCTTGTAATGCGCTGTTTCCGCCACCGATTACAGCAACCGTTTTGTCCTTGTAGAAAGCGCCGTCACAAACAGCGCAAAAAGAAATGCCCTCGCCTACAAACTGTTCTTCACGCTCAAGACCAAGAAGACGATGTTTTGCACCGGTTGCAATAATAACGGTCGCACCGATAAAGTCACCGCTGTCGGTGACAACAGTTTTGTTTGCGCCGTTGTCCTTAACGCCGGTAACGGTGGCAATTTCAATATCGGCACCCTGCTCCATAACCTGCTCGGTAAGTTTTTCTGCAAACTCGTTACCGCTCAAAGATACAAAACCCGGTATGTTTTCCACTTTGGGAGAATAGGTGATTTGTCCACCAAAGCCGCCTTTTTCAATAATAAGAACATTTTTGTTTGCACGCAAAGCATAAAGAGCAGCAGTAAGACCGGCAGGACCGCCACCTATAACAATAACGTCATACATTATAATAAATCTCCTTTTAATATTGAATGTGGCACGGCAAAATGCCGTGCCACAGCGTTTATTGATTATTCAATATTCTCAATGAATTTTTTGATATCCGAAACGCCTGCATATTTTGCAAAACCGTCAGCCGTCTGAACAACAAGTGTGGGAGCCTGACGAACACCAAATTGATTTACTAAATCAACATTTTCTTCGGCAATAAGCTTTTCAAACTCAATACCTGCTTTTTGTAATAATGCTACTGCTATTTTGCAGTTGGGGCAGGTTGCTGTTGCAAAGAGTGTTATTGCTGCAACGTCAGTTTTAACATTGGTTGCAGGTGCCAAAACTTCTTGAGCGGCTTCGGCTTGACAACCGCATCTGTTAAGTTTTGAGTTTTCAATGTTGTAAACCAAACGGTCTTTATACTCTTGCGATTTACCGTCGTTCCAGTTCTGAACGGGACGATAGTAACCTGTGATACGGCTGTAAACCTCTGTGGTTTCGTGACAGTCGGGGCAGGTGTAAACCTCGCCGTTGATATAACCGTGGTTCTTACATACAGAGTATGTGGGCGACATTGTGTAATAGGGAAGCTTAAAGTTTTCAGCAATCTTTCTTACCAATGTTGCGGCTGCCTGCCAATCAGGCAACTTCTCACCAAGGAATGCATGGAAAACTGTACCCGAGGTGTAAAGTGTTTGTAACTCGTCTTGAATTTCAAGAGCGGTAAAGATATCCTCTGTGTAACCAACAGGCAAGTGTGAAGAGTTGGTGTAGTAAGGTGTGTCGTCTTCAGCTTTTGCAGCAGTAACAATGTTAGGATAACGCTTAACGTCATGCTTTGCAAGACGGAAAGATGTGCTCTCTGCAGGGGTTGCTTCAAGGTTATAAAGGTCGCCGTACTGCTCTTGATAGTCAGAAAGGCGCTCGCGCATATGGTTAAGAACCTGTTTTGAGAATTCTTGAGTTTCGGCGTGAGTCATATCCTTTTTAATCCATTTAGCGTTAAGACCGGCTTCGTTCATACCAACAAGACCAATAGTTGAGAAGTGGTTGTTGAATGTGCCGAGGTAACGCTTGGTATAGGGATAAAGACCTTCTTCAAGCAACTTTGTAATAATGTTACGTTTGATTTTGAGTGAACGTGCAGAAACGTCCATCAAATGATCAAGTCTTCTGTAAAAGTCTGCCTCATTTTCTGCAAGGTAAGCAATACGAGGCATATTAATGGTAACAACACCAACAGAACCTGTTGATTCGCCGCTACCGAAGAAACCACCCGATTTTTTGCGAAGTTCACGCAAATCAAGACGCAGTCTGCAGCACATTGAACGAACGTCTGATGGTTCCATATCACTGTTGATATAGTTTGAGAAATAAGGTGTGCCGTATTTTGCGGTCATTTCAAACAAAAGACGGTTATTCTCGGTATCAGACCAGTCAAAATCACGAGTGATTGAGTAGGTGGGGATAGGATACTGGAAGCCGCGACCGTTTGCGTCGCCTTCAATCATAATCTCAATAAATGCTTTATTGATCATATCCATTTCGGCTTTACAGTCTTTATATTTGAAATCCATCTCTTTGCCGCCAACAATACAGTTAAGCTCGGCTAAATCGTTAGGAACGGTCCAGTCTAAAGTAATGTTGGTAAAGGGTGACTGTGTACCCCAACGTGAAGGAGTGTTGACACCATAAATAAATGACTGGATGCACTGTTTGACCTCTTTGTAGTTAAGGTTGTCCACCTTTACAAAAGGTGCAAGATATGTGTCAAAAGAGGAGAAAGCCTGAGCGCCTGCCCATTCGTTTTGCATAATACCAAGGAAGTTAACCATCTGGTTGCAAAGAGTTGCAAGATGGCTTGCGGGAGCAGAAGTAATCTTACCTGTTACGCCGCCGAGACCCTCCTGAATGAGCTGCTTGAGTGACCAACCTGCACAGTAGCCTGTGAGCATTGAGAGATCGTGGATGTGAATATCTGCATTTCTGTGTGCATTTGCGATTTCGTCATCATAAATTTCGGAAAGCCAGTAGTTAGCTGTGATAGCGCCTGAGTTTGAAAGAATAAGACCACCAACAGAGTATGTAACTGTGGAATTCTCCTTAACACGCCAGTCAGTAACCTTAACGTAGCTGTCAACAAGCTCCTTGTAGTCAAGGATTGTTGATTTCATATTACGGATTTTCTCACGGTTCTTTCTGTAAAGAATGTATGCCTTAGCAACATCTGCGTAGCCTGCCTGAACAAGAACTGCCTCTACGCTGTCCTGAATATCTTCAACTGCAATAAGATTATTTGAAACCTTTGGTTCAAAGTTTGCTGTAACCTTAAGAGCAAGGAAGTCAATTATATTATCGTTGTACTGTTTGTTGCAAGCCTCAAATGCCTGTCTGATAGCGATAGCAATTTTCTCAATGGTAAACTCTGAGATTTTGCCGTCTCGTTTAATAACCTGATACATATTTCTCCTTCTTTCTTAAATATTTTTATAATGTTTTTAACATAACATATAACATCCACAGGAGCATAATGCCCTCTCGACGTTGCGTAAAAGATAATAACAGATATATTGTACATTGTCAATAGCTAAACACACAATATATAGTGTTTTTTTAAATTTATTTTTTTGCATAAACACAATATATTGAATGTCTTTTGTTGATTTCTGTTAATAATGCACATAGTTGCATATGCTTATTTGTGTACTTTTACTTCATATTGCTTTTTCAGAAAAAATCAACCACTATATCTTGTGTGTGCAAACACAAGATATAGTGGTCATCAACTGTTTTTTTCTGTTTTTGCGGCTTATATGCCCCTTAGCTCTGCTGTAGGAATAAACTCCCTTACAGCGCAAAGCATCTCCTGCATTTCTGATTTAGATACACCCTTGCAGGTGCTGTCAATAAGCATGCCTGAATCAACAAAGTTCTGCAAGAAATACTTTGGTGAGCCCTGTAGCCATTGTGCAATGCTTCGCATATCCTCAACAGTATGAAAATCAGAGGTTACTGTTGTTCTGAATTCGTAATCTACTTCACTATTTCGCAGGAGCTCTATGCTTTCTTCAACCGTGCTTATATCAAATGACTGCAAGCCGATTGTCAGGGCATATTTCTCCTTACTGTTTTTAATATCCATTGCAACGTAATCCACAAGACCAAGGTCGAGAATATCCTTAAGCTTTTCAGGGAAGCTTCCGTTTGTATCCAGCTTTACGCTGACACCTGCACACCTGAGCTCATACAAAAATCTTTCAATATCCTTTTGAAGAAGTGGCTCGCCACCTGTAACGGCTACCCCTTCGATTACACCCTTGCGTCTTTCGAGATGCTGAAAAATCTCTTTTTCCGTATACTCTATATCATCCATTTCCGTCACAAGTAAAGCGTTGTGGCAGAACGGACACCTGAAATTACATCCACCGGTAAACACAGTACAGGCGACCTTACCGGGGTAATCCAACAAAGTAAGCTTCTGAAATCCTTTAATAATCATTTTATCACCCAAAAAATCCAATATCTCCTTGGATTGTGTATTTGAATTTGTAAGAAAATTATATAACAGTTTTTTTGCAAGTCAACCTTTTTTGCCAAAAAACCGTTTTTTGCCAAAAAATGTGTTTTTTCAATATATGTACACTATTGTACAATATATATAATAAAATACCTATATTTTGTGTATTTACATTTGCGAAACTTTGTGATATAATATCGTTACTAATAGTGTATACTAAACACAACCATGGAGGAATTTATCATGAAAGCAAAAAGAACACTTGCTGTTTTGTTGGTAGCAATTATGCTTCTTGTTCCGTTTGCATCATCTGTAAGTGCTGCTGCACCTACACTTGTAAGCGGACCAATCATCACAGCATACACAGACGCTGAATACTTCAACCCATATGGTATTGTAGTTTCAGTAGACGGAGAAGAGGTTGCATACACTCCTGACAATGCAAGCTTCAAATTCGTACCGGCTCTTAACGAGCTGCTCAGCACAAC
This sequence comes from Acutalibacteraceae bacterium, assembly GCA_045535505.1. Lineage (GTDB taxonomy): Bacteria > Bacillota > Clostridia > Oscillospirales > Acutalibacteraceae > CAKSST01. Next base: position 11,998 of record JAZSLU010000027.1, read on the forward strand.
AGACGTTGTTATGCTCGACGAAAACAACGTTGCAAAGGACGAAAACGGCTATACACTCTACACAACAGATGTTTCTATTTACTATGATGAACAGCTTGTTGCTATTGTTACGGTAGACGTTACTCATACTTGGGGCGACACAGTTTGCTTCGACAACAACTACCACGGCAGAAACTGCACCGGTTGTGGCATTGTAGATGAGGTTACCTTCTCAGCACACAACGTTTCAGAGTACATTCCAAATGACGACGGTGGTCTTTTCATTCAGCAGAGTGAAACAGGCGTTTGCGATGATTGCAAGGCAGAAATCACAAGAAAGATTCCCGGTACAGAAAAGTTTAACTCTATTTTCACCGGTGACTACACCGAAACAGAGAATACAATTCTTACATATCTTTCTGCGATTCTCGTTACACTCATTCAGTTCTTAGCAGGCATCAGATAAGGAGGCACCAAAATGAGCAAAAAAATTATTTCAATACTCCTTGTTGCTATAATGCTTTTCAGCTTCACAAGCGTTGCTGTTAGCGCAGAGGATTCAGAAACAAAGGCTCCTGAATATGTAATTTCACAGACAATAAAAATCGGTATCAGCGACAAAGATAAATTTACAGGTGGAGCAGGCGCTCTTGTTCCTTTTAATGTATCTGTTGACGTTATCGATAAGAACGTTGTTCCTATGGATGGCTCAACTGCTGATAATACATACACAATTAAAGAAATCAAGTGGATAGGCAGCAACGGCACAGAAATCATCTACGATGAGGAGAACAAAGAAGAATTGTTCGAGGCTCTTGCTCCTTACACCGAAAAGAACAGCGATGGCGAGGAAGTTACAAAGTATCGTGATGGTGCTTTCGACATCACCTTCGACATTGAGTTTGCTGACAAAGAGGTGTTTGGTGAGCTTGCTTATCAGGTTTCTATTGACGGCTTCTCAGCTCCACCTGATATCGGCATCGACCTTGGTGGTGCAGAAATTCCTACATCAAAGCTTTCTCCTGTTGTTTCAATTGATTCTTTCCCAACAATAAAGAGCTACAGCAACATCAAAGCATCTGACAAAATGTACTACTACGATTCAGAATTCATCGATCTCGATGGTACATCAATCGATATTGTTACAACAGCTGATGTTTCAGGCACAGTTTCTTTCAGCAATGCTACAAAGCAGGCTTTCGTTACTTACCCTGATTTCGACAAGCCCCTTACAGTAGACACAAAGGAAATTGCTATCTTCTTCAAGGGAATCAGACTCAGTACTATACCTGTTCTTGTTGAGCACGACTGGTCAACAGGCCCTGTTTCAATCACAACAGATAAGTACACAGCTAACAAGCCTGGTTACCACGCAATCGTATGTAATGGTTGTGGTAACGCTAAGAATGCCCTTCCACACAGACCAAAACTTGCTGTTGACGAGTACGGCAATCCTGTTCTTGACGAAGACGGCAACCAGGTAGAGGCTTGGGAATCAAACAATGACGCTACCTTCGTAGGCAATGGTACAGCATCTGTAGAATGTATTGACTGTGGCGCAACCCTTACAAAAGACGTTATGGGCTCTGCTAAGTTCAATACAGCATTTGCTAACTACCACTTCCTCATCGTTATTTTTGAGTATATTAACCTTATCCTCAGAATTATCGGCGCAGCAGGCGTTAATTGATTTTGATAAATTCCATATAATATAAAACAACTGAGTGTTCATCTGAACACTAGGTTTTGTTTATACAAAAGCTTATATACTATTTATATATAATATAAGAGCCGTGCGAATTGCACGGCTCTTGGTATATTACTGTCTTTTATTTTCTTACT
>JAZSLU010000047.1:0-34016 GCA_045535505.1 Acutalibacteraceae bacterium
GCAACTTTCTGTTCACAACAGAAAATACAATAACTTTCCGATGCGTCCTCTTAATTGGAATTCTCCTGCCGATTACATCAAGGCTTTTATGCACAACGGCGAAGTTTTCTAATTTTGTAACACATCATTGACAAACCTACATAATTTTAAAAAATTTATATTAAATTAAAAGCCCTGCAAAATAACATTTGCAGGGCTTAATAATCTACGCTTTTTTATTTTTTCTTTTAAATATAAAACTTCTAAAAAGCACAACATTAAGTACAATAAAAAATGCCGTAAGCAATATGAGAGTCAATACCGGCTTTTCAGGTGCGGTTGCCGCCAGAAGCATTATTGGAAAACCAAACACAATGGCAGGAAAGTTTTGATAAACCATATTGTCTGCCGCAGGAGTTTCAAATTTTCCATCCATCTCACGCAACAGTATCGTACCCGTACTTGCTGTTCCTGTAAGCATACCGTACATCATCAAAAACTGTTGCTCAGAATATTCTGGAAATAGTTTTCGTGCTACAAACAAATTATAAATATAGGTTATTACTAAGCCTACAACGCCAAGCAATAAAACAATTCCCCAATATCTTTCAAGTACGCCCATTCTTATTGCCGCAACACCCGCAACAACCATTATATCATAAAAAAAGTTGCTTGTTCTTGTCATTAAAAAATCATTAACATAATCTTTTTTCATTATGTTCTTTTTGCGCAATAAGTTAATTATCGATTTCATTAAGGTGGCAACAAGTACGCCTATAAGGAAGTTAAAGCCATAAATAACCGCTTTCATTGAGGGCAACAATTTTCCAAGCCCCATCATAGCAAAACAAACAATCAAGTAAGCAATAAGCACCAATGCAACCTGAACGGTCAACTTGTCAATGCCGCCCTGCATAGGAATCTCATTTGCAGACTGAATATGTTCACCTTTGAGTTCGCCCTCATCATTAGCTTTTATGAAAATTTTCTTTTTCTTTTTAAGAATATTAAGATGTATAACGCCGCCAATACTTGCACTTAAAAATCCCAAAGCCGCAATAGTAAGACCAAAACTTTTACCGCCCTCAAAACCATATTGGGTTTCATAAATATTGCCGTAGTTTAATGCTTGTCCTGTTCCCTGTCCGTAACCAAAAGGCAAAATAACACCTGCTGCCGCAAAAAAATCTTTAACGGCAAGAGATACCAAAATTGTAATACCCAGTCCCAAAATACCCTGAATCAGATATGTTGAAACAGTTGTAACGCCTGTGTTAAATATCTCAATGGTTCTTTGTTTTGTTGCCTTACCCTTTGATGCTTTAAAGGTTGACGCAATAAAGCCTAAAGCCAAAGTATGATATGTAATTGTTTCAAGCGCCTCATAACCTCTGCCACCAAAAAATGATGTTTCAAACATTACGTCGCCCGACAATAAATCATAAACTGCCGCAAAAAGCAATAATATTCCTCCACCGAGAACCGATGTAGGTATAAGCGAAGCTTCCAAAAATTTTATAGATTTTTTTAGTGCATTTGCAACAAGTAAACTTATAAGTAAAATTGCTATAAGGTTAAGTGTGCCCCAAACACTAGAGTCCCAAAAATTTGTCATTTTCATCACCTTTATTCAAGTTAACATATCTATTAAATATATTAACATATTTTACAGCATTAAAGCGTTTACCGCTTTTTAGTTGATGAATTTTTCCGTCATAATATATGTTGAGCTTGTTTCTGCCTAAAATGGTAACAGCCAAGGTCTTTTCAAACTCAAAAACCCGCTCGTCATTTGTGTTTTCATCTACAACAATTTTGTCACCATAAAGTTTAATAGATACACTTTCTTTAATTTTAAGTTTTCTTTTATAAACAACAACCTCAGATAAAGAAGCCTCATCTGAATAAAACGGTTTGTCTAAATAATCTTTTAAGTCAATATTGTTTATGAAGTGTTGCTGATATTCATACCAATCATTAATAAACTTAAAATCAAAATCGCAATTTACACCTTTTAGTCTTGTATCAACACCATACTCAATCTTAATACCGCAATTTTTGCACTCGATTATATGACCGCTACTCTCAAACTCTGCCAGACCACACTTAGGACACACATACATAACCCGCTCAATATATTCCGCGCGGTTTTTGTGATAAAAGCAGTTTTCATCATTAGCTTCATCAACATAAAGTTCTGTCTTTATAAGTTCGTACAGCTCGTCATTGGTCATATTTTTATATTCTTCGGGCTCAATAACACGTGACACGTAAGAACGCATCTTGCCTCGACGCACTTTGTCACTCCAACGAGGTTGAACGCCGTATCCACCCTCAATCCTGTAAAGTGCAATGGGAAGTTTTAACTTTTTAACAAGAGGAGCAACCGCAGGGTTAATATATTCTGTCTTACCGCTAAAAGTTCTGTTACCCTCAGGCGCCATTGCAATCGTGCCGCCCTCTTTTGCAACCCTCATACAGTTCATAACAGCGTTAACGTCTGTTGTTTGCTTTTTTATAGGAATAGGAGCAACAAGATAACGTATAACGGACGAAACAAAACCATTAGAAAACAAGTCTTCAGATGCAATGTAATATATAGGACCTCTAAAAGAACAACCAACAAAAAATTGGTCAAAAGCTGTTTGATGATTAAATAGCACAATGTATTGCCTACCATTCTGCTCTTTAAACTTTTCAATCTTTATGCCATATTTAATTTTGCAATACGGATGCAACACATAATACAAAACATTAGTTATCACCTTGTGACGCAATTTCATCCATTTACGCTTAGCCACCTGCTCACCTTCTTTAATTAAATATAAAACATCAAACTTAATTATAATATAAACAAATTGTGAACACAAGCATTTTTTGTTTATATGATTTCTTCTTGTTTGGCTTTCAATTCCTTAACCATATTAACAACAAAGGGTATAGCTATGGCGGTTGAAATAAAATCAGCAATCATCTGTGTTGTTTGCAAACCCAAAAGACCAAAAAGTCTGTTTGCTATAAATAAAACAGGAATAAGAATCCATCCGCCCCTCGCGGAGCCAAGAATAGCGGCAGGTCCCGCTTTACCCAAAATCTGCAATATCATACTCTCATTGACAGTAATACACAAAATTGGTAAAGCAATACAGTTGGCTCGCAAAGCGGTCGCACCAATTTTTATAACGTCAATATCATCACGGAAAAATCTTATAATTTGCGGCGCAAATATAAAGCCCAAAATAGCGCCCATTGTAAGAATAATTGCAGAAACCTTAACAACAAAATAGAAAGCCTTTAACACTCTGTCATATTTCTTTGCGCCATAATTAAATCCGCAAACAGGCTGAAAGCCCTGCCCAAATCCAATAAGCGCCGAGAACACAAACATAACAACACGTTGCACAACAGCCATGGCAGCAATAGCAGCATCGCCGTAACCACCCGCAACAAAGTTTATTAACATCGTGGCAACACTTGCGAGGCTTTGACGGCAAAACGATGGGAATCCGCCCCTAATAATTTCTTTTATGTAATACCAAGTAGGAGTAAAGTTTTTAAGTTCAATTTTGATGTTCGATTTTTGTCTTGTGCCAATCAAAAGCACCATAAAACTAATCATCTGGCTTATTGCAGTTGCAGCTGCCGCACCGCCAATGCCCCAATCAAACACAAAAATAAATAATGGGTCAAGCGCAACATTTATAACCGCACCACAGCACAAGCCAATCATCGAATATATCGCACTGCCTTGAAACCTCAACTGGTTATTAAGCACCATTGACGACATCATAAAAGGTGCTCCCACAAGAATAATTTGCACATATTTTATTGTGTAATTCAACACGGTCGGTGTCGCACCGAGCAATATGCATATTGGTTTTATAAACACCGTGCAAACCATCATGAAAGTAACACCAATGCTTAAAGCGCCAAAAAAACCTGTCGATGCCATTTTTTTAGCATTATCATAATCTTGTCTGCCCATAGCACGAGAAATATAGTTGCCAGAGCCTTGTCCAAAGAAAAAACCAATCGCCTGTATCAAATTCATCAACGAAAAAGCAACACCCGCCGCCGCAGTAGCCTGAGTGTTAATTTTGCCAACAAAAAAGGTGTCTGCCATATTATAAAGTGATGTAACAAGCATACTTATAATAGTGGGTATAGCCATTTTTGCAATTAGCGGTTCAACCGGCGTTTCGGTCATCATTTTATGCTTTTGATTTATATCCATGATTTAAACACTTCCGAATATTGACTTATTTTTCAAGATAATCAAGCAACTCATCTGCATTGCTAAACGCAACAACCATCTGCTCACAGGCAGGCTCCATAAATTTTTCTTCTATGGCATTTTTAACAAATGTAATTAATCCATCAAAATATCCGTTGCGGTTATATAACGCAATAGGTTTTGAATGAATCTGTAATTGACGAAGAGAAAATACCTCAAACAGTTCATCTAATGTGCCAACACCTCCGGGCAACACCGCAAAGGCATGAGCACTGTCTTCCATAATTCTTTTGCGTTCACGAACAGTGTCTGTAAAAATCAGCTCATCGCATTTATCATACAAAATGCCGTCGTGGTCAAAAAACTTAGGTGATACGCCAACAATCTTGCCCTTGCCCTTGGTTGCACCTCTGGCAATAGCTCCCATAACACCGCCTGTGCCGCCTCCATAAACCATAACGTGCCCACGCTGTGCAAGTTTTTCACCAAATTCTTCGCAACTTTGTATGTAATCTTTAGATATATCGTTGCTTGCCGCACCAAAAACACAAATATTCATATAAATCACCTTTTGCATCATAAATTCATCATTATTTTTCATTATACCACTAAACCATAATTAATCAAATAAAAATATAAAATAACATCTTACAAAAATTTGATTGACAAATAAAATTAATATGATATAATAATTTTTGCGCAATAAATTGTTTTGCGCACCGCAAAAAGCGGGCCATTAGCTCAGTTGGTTAGAGCAACCGGCTCATAACCGGTCGGTCCGGGGTTCGAGTCCCTGATGGCCCACCATAATGCAGGGGTATGATGTAATGGTAACATGCCGGTCTCCAAAACCGTTCTTGAGGGTTCGAGTCCTTCTACCCCTGCCAAAAACAACCAGCTTTAACTCAATTTGCTTATGACTAGTTATATTGTTTTTTAAAACCACTCTTAAACAGAGTGGTTTTTTTGTCGCTTACACCCGTTTTTTGACCACATACACGTTTTTTTATTGAAATAAAAATTAACTACTGGTATCATTTATTAGTAAGGAGGTAAAACTGTATGAAGCTTCAAATAATTATAGACCCATCGCGTGAGGAAGAAACAATAATTTATGCCCACAAGCAATCCGAGTTAACCGAAAAAATTCAAAAACTTGTTTTAGAGCAAAACTCAAATATATTGTTGGGATATTATAATCAAGAAGCCGTTGTGCTTGATGTAAATGATGTAATATGTTTTTCGGTAGAAAACGATAAAACTTATGCAAAAACTGCAAAGCAAGATTATATTGTAAAAAACAGGCTTTACCAAATCGAGCAAAAATTACCCTATGATTTTGTCAAAATAAATCAGTCATGTATTGCAAACATTAAACAAATTGCCAAGTTTGACACATCTTTTTCAGGCACACTTCGTATTACGTTTAAAAACGGTCATACCGACTTTGTTTCAAGACGAAACTTAAAAAACGTTAAAGAAAGGGTAGGATTAAAAAAATGAATAAATATTTAAAAACCTTTTTACATAGAGGATTAATGTTCGGCGGCTTTGGTCCAATTATTACTGCAATCGTTATTTATTGCACATCATTAAGCATTGATAATTTTTCTCTTTCTGCATATGAGGTTTTATTTGCGGTCGTGTCCACTTACCTACTGGCATTCATTCAAGCGGGTTCAAGTGTGTTTAACCAAATTGAACATTGGTCCATACCAAAATCAACGCTTTGCCATTTTTCTTGTTTATATGTTGCATACACCTTGTGTTATATGCTTAATTCTTGGATACCTTTTAAACTTAAAATAGTGTTAATTTATACAGCCATATTTATTGCGGTTTACCTTGCAATATGGATAATTGTAGTTTTATCAATAAAAATATCAGCAAAAAGATTAAACAATAACATTCGTTCCAACTAAACTAAACACATAAAAAATAAACATCCCGTAAATTTTGTTGGGATGTTTATTTTTTCTTGTAAATTGTCTAAAAATATTGTATTATGTCAAACGGCGCAGAAAATTTAAGGAGCAAAAGTATGTCAACAGTTATACGCTTTTTAAAAAAGAATATCGTTTTTTGTATTGCCGCCATCGCAGCACTTACAACTTGTTTTTTCGTCAAACCAGATAAACAATATCTATCATATTTCGATTTTAAAACTCTCGTTTGTCTGTTTTAACATTAGCAGTCATTTGTGCATTACGCAATATAAAGTTCTTTACCATACTCGCAAGACGTCTGGTGCTAATAACAGGCAATCTTCGCACATTGTTTTTAACGCTAATTTCTATCACTTTCATCGGCTCAATGCTTATTGCTAACGATATGGCGCTAATAACCTTTCTTCCGTTGGGATATTTCGCTCTACACACAACTAAACAGGAAAAATATATGGCATACCTTTTTATTTTGCAAAACATATCCGCAAACTTGGGCGGTATGCTCACACCGTTTGGCAATCCGCAAAATCTTTATTTATATTCATATTTCAATATCCCAACGACCGAATTTTGTAAAATAATGTTTCCTCCTTTTGCTCTTGCGATAATTTTGCTTATCGCTTATTGCACACCCCTCAAACCAATAAAATTAGATATCAAAGATTCTTTTTGCGAAAAATTAAATATGCAAAAAACCTTGCTCTATCTTTGCCTGTTTGCACTTTCTTTGCTAATTGTTTTTAGGATTGTTCCTGTCGTTGTTGGTCTTGTTGTTCCTATTGTCTTATTGCTCGTCGATAAAGATGCTCTGCTGATGGTTGACTATGCATTGCTTGGCACTTTTTTCTTTTTCTTCATATTTGCGGGCAATCTATCAAGAATTGATGTCATAAACCAACTTGTTTCGAACATTCTCTCAAAGGACACCTTGCTTGTTTCAACCTTATCTTGCCAAACAATAAGCAATGTACCCTCTGCAATTTTGCTGTCGCGCTTCACAAACGACTACCACGCTCTGCTTTTAGGTGTAAACATTGGCGGCACAGGCACTCTTATTGCTTCACTGGCAAGTCTTATTACCTTTAGTGAATTTCGTGTTTTATATACCGGCCATTCAAAACAATATTTTTGGATGTTCACTCTGATAAACTTTGCTTTTCTCACAATAATGATAGTTTTTGCAAAACTTTTATTTATGTAACATTTTAACAACATATTGCATATTTTGCGCCATTATGATATAATCAGCGCGTTATAGCATTATATTTAAGGAGAAATATCGTGAAAATAAAGATTTTATCGCTTTTTATCTGTCTTTTGCTAATTTTTACTGCATTTGCAGGTTGTAAAGTCAAAAAAACAGAGCTTTCTGCCGGAGGCAACACTTCATCTATAATAAATTCATCAGGCGTTCCAACCTCATCTGAAGACTCAACCTCTTCCGAACCGCCAGTTTCATCCGAAACACCTGTTTCATCAAAAACACCTACCCCCTCTTCAAAACCTCAAGAAACAACCCAAAACACCATTACAAACACACTCTTCCCCGGTTATAAATATAACACTGAGCTAAATATTGAAGATAATGTGTTTATTGATGCTCTTGCTTACACAGGTTACAATGTCGAAAAACATCGTGCAGACGGACTTATGTGGCACTATATTTTGTCAAAAGACAAACGTCATAGAGGTTGGCTTTCAAATATCACCTTCGGCGGCGGCTCAACAGGTCTTGAAACAACTGCCGAGGGTTTGCCCGATATAAAGGCATTTGAGCGTGGCGGCCTTGTTTGTGCATCGTTTGCTTCATACGTTTATTACAACTATCTGCCAAACGTAGCAAAAATTGACACGTCAAGCCTTGCAAAACCCGACCGCACATACAGTGCCCCCTCTTTCCAGGTTGCTTGTAAAGATTGGCTTGCAAAAGGTTACACCTATAACATCGGTTTCACTGCAAAAAACACAGCAGGTGCTATCGTCTTTAATCCCGAACAAGAAATTCCTATGGGTTCAATAATTCTTTTCCGTGACATCGAATCACCCGGCAAGAAAACAGCCGACCACGTTACCATTTACATCGGCAAAAAGAATGGCTACCATTGGGTTATCCAAACCGGCAATAAAAACGGACCGGAATTTTGCGCGGTTGAACGCTTTAAATTCGGCCCCGACCCACAATGGCCTTTAGAAATATACGCCACTCCCACCTGCATCTATGATGCAATAACAAAACCAGCACAATAAAAAATAAAGCTGAAATCCAAAATGGATTTCAGCTTTATTTTTTATCCTTTAATCTCCACAATTTTTTGTGCTAATTTCTCAACGCTTCCCATCTCAACAAAGAAGTGTTTATCATCATCTGTAAACAGCTCTCTTGTCGCAGAGTTTTCGCCCAAAATCATCGGTTTATTCATCGCCTCATAAATATAGGCTTTGCCCGGAATTGTACGACGCGCTTTAGCAATATCAGAGTTAAAATGTCCCGCAAGACACAAATCAGAACATCCAATATATTTCGCAAGTTCTTCTTGTTTAAGCCATTCAAAGTGCTCAAAATTATCTCTTTTCGGCAATAATGTTTTGTCACTAATGGGCCCAACAAAATAAAAGTGCATATCATTGCGATTCCCTAAAGCATTCATTGCGCCAAGCACAATTTCCACACCCTGCAATGGCAACACCGATCCAAAATATAAAACCACAAACTTGTCCTTTATGTAGTCGGGTTTCTCAAATACCGCATCAAAATAAATTGACTTATCCGCCTCTAAATAAAGCGTCTTTATATTGTTGCGCTCATATCCAAACTCACTTGCAAAATAATCTCCGTGTGCATTTGTGTCGCATATAATCTGTTTTGCCGAATGTATGCACTTTGTATCAAGCCATTTGCAAAGACGTGCAGGAAGGCTTCCCTCTTTAAACTTTTTGCGGTCAAAAACAAGTGTATCGTAAACAGAAATAAAAAAGTCCATCATAACCGTCTGTTTTCTAAACTTAAAGTTAAAAAAAGGCAATATAAGTTGCGGCGCAAATCCTACAAACACACAATCCGTATTTTTAAAGCACTTAAAAAACAACTTAATATATATTTTTATAAGCCTTTTTATATAGCTTTTGTCTTTATAACCAATAATCTCAACGCTTTTTGCACTCTCTCGCAACAAATTTATCTCCTGCACGTTGCGAAGATAATCCAGATTTTTGGTGGTTATAAAAACAATGCGCTTGTTTTCAAGGTCAAACATTAAACTCGCTCTCCCTTTTTCGCTTTAATAACTGCCACAAGCAACAGCAACGCACAATAAATTAACAGCCACAGCATTACCGCCGCAAAAACAACCGTCAGCATTGTTAAAGTGCTTCGATTCAAAACAAATTTACACAAAACCAAAAGCAAAGCCGCCGCAGTAATATATCCGTATATCATATATTTTTGGTATCTCACTACCGTCAATGCCATTATAAGCAAATTTTGCAAGGCAATGATACCGCCGCAAATCATAAATATTATTAACATTAACTTATAATCATTAATGTCCACCTTATACACAAAACCCAAAACCTGCGTACCGATAAGCGCACCGACAAGGGTTGCCGCCAAGCATACGGCTACAACGGCTATACCCAAAACGCAAATTCTTTTTGTAAACCTGCCAATTTCCCCTTTGCTCCATACGTCTCCCAAATTTTTAAGGCATGGCTGAAATATAAAGTTTGCAAGCAAAGCTATAATAAACACCGGCATAAACACAATGTTAAAGCAGGTTTGCGCCTCGTCCGAAACGACCGTATCAACAGCATATTTGGGTGCGTTTGCAACGTACATATTAAGACACATACAAACACAAAGCGGCAAACATTCAAGCGTTAACTGCTTTGTTGTGTTATCGTTTTGTATATTGTCATATACCTTTAATTCTTTTAACGCACTCTTGTTAAGCGCAACAGAAATTAATAATGAAACCACAGTATTAATTGTAACTGTTAAAAGCAAATTTTTTGTTGCAACAAACACTACACCGCAACAAAAAACAAAGACACAAAGACGCAAGCCTAAAATTTTTGAAGCAACGTCAAGCCTCCCCTTTTGTTGAAAAAGACCGCCATACACGTCTTCATAGGCTTCAATGGCTTTAAAAAAGCAAATAACAAAAACAATCAAAGCTTTGGATAAGGTGTATTTTTCAAGCACGAGGTTATAACCAATATAACAAAGGGCAAAGATAAGCATCAAAACACAAGAAAATTTACGAGATTTCAAATATATATTAAAACTGTATTTAGGCTCGGTATCAGTAACTTGAAACTGCCTTATACCGAACTTGCCCACGTTAAGCATCAAATTGCCTATGGCATAGGCAATAACAAAAACACTTGAATCCTCCATAGTGCCAAAGCGTGTTACAAGCATCAAAAGCACCATGGTCTGAAAAGAATTCATCGTAGCGGCAAGTGCATTCCATATAACCGCTGACCGACCAATGTTTTTTGTATTGGTTAAAAATTTATTTATAACCTTACTCATTACAGCATTCTCCGTTAACAACAACCTTATCTATTAACATTTGCAACTTGTTTTTAAACACAAACAGCACAGCAGTAAGAAAAATCACACCAAAAGCAATGCCTATGATAACATAATAGTCATTTGGCTCATACTTAAATTCAACAACAATATCCTTACCGCTTTCAACCTTAACTGCACGCATAAGATAGTTGGTTTTCTCTATATCAACCTTTTTTCCGTTAACATACGCCGTCCAATTTTCATTATAATAATCGTTCAGCATAACGTAACGATCGCACTCAGTAGTGCATACGACCTTAACATAGTTATCCTTGTAGGTCACAAGCTCTATTTTTTCATTCTCAGAAAGCGGCACATCATAAGCTTTTTTGCTATCGGAAACCATAAATGCGGTGTTCTTAACAAAGCCTTTTTTCATTTCATCTAACACCTGTGCTTCATCATCGTAAGGTTGCACCTTGGATACAAGTTCGACCTTACTTGAATATTCATTAAGTTCGGCAACAATAAGACCATCGTCACCGATATATACATCACCGCAAACGCTTTTTTCAGTCTTGGCTTTTTCTATTGAATTTGTAGCATATTCAACTGATCCATAAATATATTTAACGCCTAAATATTTTAAAAGCTCTATATTCTCAATATTGTGAAATTCTTGACGTGTATTACTTGCATAAGAAGTCGAATCTATAGCTATATAATAAGTATGTACATCTGGATTTGTTGCTTCAAATCCATGAGTTCTTACATCATTAAGTTCATAGAATGATGGGGTATTAGGGAAAAACACCCAGTTACCAACTCCCGCTATTCTCTCTTGCTGGGTTGAATTATCAATCATATACGATATAGAGTCTGTCGGTTCGGGAATAACAGAAGCATCTGCTGATATCCACGGCAAATATCGTTTTGCAAAGAAAGCACTGTCAAAAACAATTAAAACAGCAAGTGCAATATATGCTACTTTTTTATACTTTTTCAATAAGACAATAGCCGCGCTTAAAAAAACCGCTGCCAAAACAGCAACAAGCGCAAAAGCTATATGCTTTTTAAAATTACTAAAAATATTTTTAGACGCCAAAAGCACAACCAAAACAGACCATGTTACGCAAATTGCAAAAATCCACTTTTTATTTTTATAATACTCCTTATTTTCAACAAAATCATTAATTGTGATTCCTGTTATTGCAGATAAAGAAAATGTCAATAAGGCTATTACTCTAAATTTTAAAGATGTACTTACCAACGGCAGTTTAGTATAAACAAAATTAAGACCATCAGTAAATATTAAAACAAATAATATTATCGAAGCAAAAATAAAAAATAAATTTCGCTTTTTTGCCTTATTATTAAAAAAGATGAATGGCAGAAAAGCAAGTGAAGTAAGACCTACATAAATGGTAGATTCATTTATATGCATAGTCATACCATCACGCAAGTATGGATATACCAATGTCCTTAAATATGACCAGCTTAATTTCGCCGTACCATACGCTTCCCTTGAGTCCATATATCCGTTTGATACAACATTGTTAAGCAAAGTATAAGTGTATGGCAAACTTGCAACGGTTGCCAACACAACACCAAGAGCAAACAAACCTCCCACTATAAATGCATTTCTTTTGTTTTTCCAATGCTTTTTAAATGCAAAAATAATAATATATATTCCTGCAAGATACATAAAATATGCAGCATAAGTGGGCATAGTGACAATCAGCATCATATAAACAGATAATGCTATTAGGAACATATATTGTATTTTGAGTGTGTTTATTAATTTTTCTATCGCATAGAAAAGCAAGGGCGCCCACACAGCAACGTCACTGTGCGGCCAACCCAGCCAAACAACAATTACAGAAGAAAAAGCATATATAACGCCACTCAATGCAGCACCATATTTTTTAATGCCTATTGAGCGCATAAATAGAAACATAAAGAAAAATCCCAAAGCAAACTCAGAAAAAGCTTTTAAAAAAATTGCCACTGCCATAGGCAAAAAATATACCCACTCCATAGGATTCATCAAAAACACTACCGAGTCAACACCACGGCCCAGACCTATGTCACTATCCCAAAGGGTTAAACCCTCATTACTGTAAAAAATTCTGAAAACTGAAGGATAATGACTGTCAGCAATATCCGACAACAAAGGTCCTGTTGTAAAAGTACCCGTCGAATTAAACGGTTCAAAACTGTAATTCATATTGGTAAACGATAGTTTCAAACCATACATATAGTTACTAAAAACATATAAAATAACAAGTAAACCCCCAATAATAAACCATTTGTTGTTTATTATAAAGTTCTTTACCTTTTGCCGTTTCATAGTCATCATCCGTTTCTAATTTTAAAACCTTATTTATCGTTTTCCTTATAATCCAATCTTCTTACTCTGTACTGAACATCCTCAAGCAATTTTCTGTTTTTTGCAATAAGGTCAGCAAGTAAACCAATGACAAAAATCAACACTCCAACCATTACGAGCGTTGAGCCCAGTACCAAAGACTGAATATGACCGCCACCTTTTCCCATAAAAAAGAATATAATAAAACGCACATCAACAGCCAAACCTGCAATTAATGGAAGTAATGATAAAATTGTAAATGTCTTCAAGGGTGAATACATAAGATAAGCACGCAAAATTGTTACCATCGATTTTTTAACATAACCCATCATACTGTTAAACAGTCTCGATGGACGCAACTCTCCATTAGTTCTAATAGGCACCGATGTCTGTGCAATCTTGTTACGACCCGCCTGTACAATTGTTTCAAGCGTATATGTATATTCATTAGTGACGTTAAGACGCATAGCGGCATCGCGGCTGAAAGCTCTGAAACCGCTGGGCGCATCAGGAATATCGGAATTTGAAGCTTTACGCACAATCCAACTGCCAAAATGTTGCAATTTTTTCTTTATAGGAGAAAAATGTTCGGTAGCATCTATAGGACGCTCACCGATAACAATATCGGTTTTGCCGTCAATAATAGGTCTCACCAATTTTTCAATATCGTCAGCAACATACTGGTTGTCTGCATCAGTATTAACAATAATATCTGCACCATTACGAAGACAAGCGTCAATACCTGCCATAAATCCGTGTGCAAGACCTTTGTTGCGTCTGAAATTTACAATATAGTTAACGCCCCATTTTCTTGCAACATCAACCGTTTCATCGCGGCTACCGTCATTAATGATAAGATATTCAATTTCATCAATACCTTCAATTTTTTTAGGCAAATCGTTTAACGCAATCTCTAACGTCTCAGCCTCATTGTAGCAAGGAATTTGGATAATAAGCTTCATAAAAACTACTCCTTAAAAATTTTTGGCAATTTTTTCTCCATATATATTGTTATTATATCATTTTATGCTTTTTTTGCAACATTTTTTAAAGACATAAAAACGGGACAACATCAAAACGATGTTATCCCGTCTAAATTTATTTGTGGCGATTAGTACATACCGCCGCCTGCTGCGGCTGCTGCGTTAGCTGCTGCAGCTGCTGCAGCTGCATCTTCTTTTTTCTCAGCAACGATAGACTCTGTTGTAAGAATCATTGCTGCAACAGAAGCAGAATTTTCAATAGCAGAACGTGTAACTTTAGTGGGGTCCACAATACCTGCCGAAATCATATCGGTGTAAACCTCGTTAGCAGCATCAAAACCGTAGTTCACTTTACCGCTTTCGATAATGTTGTTGATAATTACAGAACCATCAAGACCTGCGTTAGCAGCAATCTGACGGATAGGTGCTTCGAGTGCGCGCATTACGATAATTGCGCCTGTCTTTTCATCACCCTCACACTCATCAACAACAGCCTTAACGCTGGGAATTGCATTAATAAGTGCAACGCCACCACCTGCAACAATGCCCTCTTCAACAGCAGCCTTGGTAGCGGCAAGAGCATCCTCAACACGAAGCTTTTTCTCTTTCATTTCAATCTCGGTAGCAGCGCCAACTTTAAGAACAGCAACACCACCGGCTAACTTAGCAAGGCGCTCTTGCAATTTCTCTCGGTCAAACTCAGAGTTTGTGGTTTCAATCTGGTTCTTAATTTGTGCTATGCGCATGCTGATTTCTTGGGCGTCGCCTGCACCGTCAACAATAATTGTGTTCTCTTTGCCAACCTTAATTTGACGTGCACGACCAAGCTGATTAATCTTTGTTTCTTTAAGTTCAAGACCCAACTCTTCGGAAATAACCTCACCGCCGGTAAGAATAGCAATGTCACGAAGCATTTCTTTACGACGCTCACCAAATCCGGGAGCCTTAACACCAACGCAGGTGAAGGTACCGCGAAGTTTGTTAACAATGATGGTTGAAAGAGCTTCACCCTCAATGTCCTCAGCAACAATAACAAGTTTTTTGCCCGACTGAACAATCTGCTCAAGTAAGGGTAAAATTTCCTGAATGTTGCTAATCTTCTTATCAGTAATAAGCACAAGGGGTTCGTCAATAACCGCTTCCATCTTATCGGTATCTGTTACCATATAAGGAGTGATATAACCACGGTCAAACTGCATACCCTCAACAACCTCGGTAAAGGTTTCAGCAGTTTTTGACTCTTCAACTGTGATAACACCGTCAGCAGAAACTTTTTCCATTGCTTCGGCAATAAGGTTGCCAATAATGTCATCTCCTGCAGAAATGGTAGCAACACGTGCAATATCTTGTGAGCCGCTAACCTTGCTTGAATTTGCAACAACGGCAGCAATAGCAGCATCAACAGCCTTTCTGATACCCTTTCTCACAACCATGGGGTTAGCGCCGGCTGCAACGTTCTTCATACCTTCACGAACAAGTGCCTGTGCCAAAACAGTAGCAGTTGTAGTACCGTCACCGGCAACATCGTTTGTCTTTGTTGCAACTTCCTTTACAAGCTGTGCGCCCATGTTCTCAAAGGGACAATCAAGCTCAATTTCTTTAGCAATAGTAACACCGTCATTTGTGATAAGCGGCGCACCAAATTTTCTTTCTAAAACAGCATTACGGCCTTTAGGACCTAATGTAACCTTAACAGCATCTGCAAGGCTGTCAACGCCTGCCTGCAATGCTTTTCTGGCTTCTTCACCAAAAAGAATATCTTTAGCCATTACAAAAATACCTCCAAAAATTATTCAACAATAGCAAGAATATCAGACAGTTTGAGTATGCTATACTCCTGACCGTCAAGTTTAACTTCAGTACCCGCATATCTGCTTGTGATTACACGGTCGCCAACTTTAACATTCATTACAACTTCATTTCCGTCCACCATACCGCCGGGGCCTACTGCAACAATTTCGGCAATCTGCGGTTTTTCCTGAGCAGCAGATGTAAGAATAATGCCGCTTTTTGTGGTTTCTTCAGCTTCTACAGTTTTAACAACAACTCTGTCAGCCAACGGTTTAATTGTCATAACAATTTCCTCCAGTATATTAATATATTTATTAAAAACAAAACACGGTTAGCACTCTTTGTGTTTGAGTGCTAACCATATTGTATATCATTTTAACAAAAAATCAAGTGTTTTTTGCAAAATTTAAAAATTCTTCATATTTTTTCTTTGCACCTTTTGGCACCAACAACCTAACAGCTCTTCTGGCAAGTTCGAAACGCACATTACATTTCATTATAATCTCACCGTCACGATTAACGGGAATAGGCTTTTTAGACTCAATACTCATAACAGTACAGTTTCCCGTGGTAACGTAATCAAAACCATCAAGTTCTCCTTTTTCATAACATTTTATAAAAGGCAAAACTTTAAAGCGATTAATCTTTTTTATTAAAGCAAAATCAAGTTTTTCATCTTCAGGACTCGCCTTTGGCGCAGGGGTATATCCTCCTCCGTAAGATGTGCCATTTGCACAAACACCAAAGAAAAAATCCCCTTCAAAAGTGGTCACTCCGTCAACGGTAACTTTTAGACGTTCTCCCAGTCTTGAAAACAAAAAGTTCTTAACCAGTGCAAGTTTATACGCCATACTTCCCGAAATAAACATCCAGTTTTTAAATATGGTCATATCCTTTGCAATAGTCGCATCAATACCTACTGAGCAAACATTAAAACAATACTCATCATCACATTTAATTAAGTCAATCGCAGTGCATTCTCCGTTAATTTGACTGTCTATGTCCAAAAAAGTATCGCTGGACTCAAACAACTTCAAAAAGTCATTTGCACTTCCGCAAGGAATAATACCAAAAATTGCATTAGGGTGCGATACAATGCCGTTAAGCACCTCGAAACAGGTTCCCTCGCCGCCGCAACCAAATACAACAACGTCATCGCCCACTAACGCTTCCTGTTGCGCAAGCACCTTTGCTTCTCCGGCTTCTTTGGTTATGTATATTTTATAGTTATGATTGCTGTTTTCAAAATATTTTTCAACCATCGGTACTACCGTTTGTATGGCAATGCCTTTTCCTGCAACAGGGTTAACTATAAAAACATATCTCAACGCCCGTCACCGCCCTTAAAATACATATACAGTCTGCATTGAAGCATACCGTTATACATTTTTCTTTGCTTATCGCATGGTCTGCCAAAACTTTTTTCAAAGTCTTCGTCGGCAGTAATAATATAATATTTTGCGCCCTTTTGCTTTACAAAAACCTTGCCCGCCGTTTTATAAAGCTGCTGTGCGGCGTGCAAGTCAAGCAATCTCTCGCCGTAAGGCGGATTAGTCACAAGAGTAAAGCGTTCGCTTGGCGCTTTAAAATCTTTTATGTCAGCAATACCGACCTCAACAAATTGCCCGACACCCGCTTTTTTCGCGTTATATCGGGTTAATTCGACAGCCTCAGGCGAAATATCAAAGCCGTATGCTTTAAAATCAACATCTCTGTTAATTTTATCGATAGCGACTTTTCTTTCGTTTGCCCAAACCTCTTTAGGAATAAAATCATATTTTTCACCCGCAAAAGCGCGGTTAAGACCAGGAGCTGTGTTGGTAGCTATTAATGCCGACTCAATAAGCAAAGTGCCCGAGCCGCAAAATGGGTCGTACAACTTGGTATCAGGATATATACGAGCCAAATCACATATGGCGGCGGCCAAAGTTTCTTTTATGGGAGCCTCATTAGCCGAGTTTCTTCGATAACCTCTTTTGTGTAAGCCTTCACCCGATGTATCAAGCATTAAACTGACCTTGTCTTTTCTTATGAGAAAACGGACCTTATAAAGCTCCCCTGTCTCAGGCATTCTCGACAATTTATAATATGAACCAAGTCTGTCAGCCATTGCCTTTTTTATAATCGATTGGCAATCAGGCACACTGTAAAGTTTTGAATCCAGACTGTGTCCACTAACAGGGAAAGCTGCATCCTTAGGAAATATTTTCTCCAACGGCAATGCTTTTACGTTATCAAAAAGTTCGGTAAATGAACGAGAATAAAACTCACCAAGCAATACCATAACTCGCTCAGCAAAGCGAGAATTAATATTAACACGTGCCACAGCCTCAGGACCGCCACTAAATAAAACACGACCATCTTCTGCCTGCACATTTTCAATGCCAAGCCTTTTCAACTCGTTCGATAAAATTCCCTCAACGCCAAAAAGACAGGGAGCAACAAATTTTAAATTACTCATTTAAACATTCCTTATTAATAATAAAGAAGGCAAAGCCAAAACGTCTGCCTTCTTATGCCTTTTTAAAGATAAAAATTTATTTTTGTATGTTGCGTTTAGGACGTCTTGTGTCGGCATTTTTGCGCTTTAAATCAGACATTTTTTCGTCACTTGTCTGCTTAAATCTGCTCATCATATCCTCAAAAGACTCAGCCTCTTTCTTTTGTTCGCCCCAAACAAAAGACTTGTCGGGCACATAAGCTTTCGGCTGTGGACGACGACGTTCAACCTTCGGCTGATTTTCAAGAGCTTTCTTAATGCTAAGGCTAACCTTGCCGTTATCATCAATGTTAAGCACCTTAACTTTAACGACGTCATTTTCCTTAACAAACTGATGAATATCACTAACATAGGTAAGCGCCACCTCCGAAATATGCACCATTCCGGTTTTGCCTTCCCCCAAATCAACAAAAGCGCCAAAATTGGTTATACCGGTAACCTTACCTTCCAAAATCTCTCCCACAGTGAGTTCCATAGCCCAAAAATATCCTCCGAAAATTTTAATACCGTAATTAATTACCTGATATATCAATAAAAACCTGCTCATCAGAGAACACATAACCCAAGCGTTCCCTTGCGGCCTTTTCAATAATTTCAGCCTCCGAGCCTTTGTCAAGCAAATGTTTTAACTCATCAATTTCAAGATTAAGTTTATCAACCTTTGCTTGCTCGGCTTTATATTCTTTTTTTAATGATATCATTTCAACCTGCAGAGAGCCTAATCTAAAAATCATATAGCCTGCAAACACAAGCAACAGCACTCTGAGTAATATACTCTTTTTCTTTTTGGCAGCCATTTTTCGACTCCCTTTTACATTTTTTAAGCCATAGGCTCATTTTTGAGTATTATACACCATACCTTTATTGTTTTTCAAGAGTTTTTTTGCTTGTTTTCAGCCATTTCGAAGGCTTTTTTGCAATTTTTTCAATAAACCTAACACAAGTAACCAATGTATTACTTATAACACCAACAAAAATTGATATCTTACGCACAAAAAACCTAACAATTTTTGCAATGTAATACGAAACAGTCAACCTGCAAAACATAAATCCCGCACCCATAAAAACAAATATATACAAACGTGGCTGACCATTTGAAAATAACTGTAAAAAAGAAAAAACAACAATGGCATACATCAAAAAAACCAAAACATCTAATATAAATACAATAATACTTTTGGGTCGCTTATAATCCCGTATTGCCCTGATGAGATCATAAAATATACACAAAAACACTCCAAGAGCAACAGCAATCAATGCTGTAAATGCTTGGTTATTACTGTTAATTTCCCACATTATTTAACAATCCTTGAAAAAAATCCGCCTTTGTGCGCACCATTAGTATATGCCACGGCAAGTATAGTCCCTGTCATAACAAGATCGCCCGTCTGGCCCGAAAAATTGACAATACGCAACTGTTCTCCTTTTATCGTCAACTCTCCAAGCACGGTTTGTAGCACGACCACGTTTTCATCCATACTGCCAACGTCAATTACTCCACTTATATTAGCACTTTTCTGGTCTTGAATTATAATGTTCTGTACAACATTTTTGTTTTCATTCAACATAAAAATCGCCTCCTATTTTCTCATAAAAATTGTATGAAAAAATAAAAGGCAATATGATGTTTTATCATTTTAAGATTCAATAGTATAAAGAGCGGCGGCATCTTCCTTTTTTGCATATTCGTTAACAGCAACAACTCTAACTTTAATGTTACGAGTGCCAAAAGAAATTTCAATAACATCTTGTGGTTTAATATCGTAAGAAGCTCTTGCAACCTTGCCATTAACGCTTACTCTGCCTGCATCACACATTTCATTTGCAACAGTGCGACGCTTTATAAGACGCGACACCTTCAAATATTTATCAAGTCGCATACATTTTCCTTTCGGACATTAATAAGACCGACCGAAATATCGGCCGGTCTATATTAAAACAAACCAAATTATTTAACAGCGTCTTTAAGAGCTTTACCTGCTTTGAAAACAGGAACTTTAGAAGCAGCAATTTTGATGGTCTGCTTTGTCTGAGGATTGATACCGGTACGTGCTGCACGTTTACGTGTCTCAAATGTACCGAAACCAACTAACTGGATTTTGCCGTCATTTTTGAGTTCAGCTGCAATAGTCTCGATAACAGCTGCAACAGCCTTTTCTGCATCTTTCTTTGCAATACCTGCTTTTTCTGCAACAGCAGCAATAAGTTCAGTTTTGTTCATTGTCTTATACCTCCAAATAATTATATTTCAACAGTAACCTGTGTGAAATCACGCATTGTGCTTAACCCGTTCCCACCACTCATCAAGTTGCTTGTCCGACACATCAGCCATATCGCAACCGTTTTTTATAGCAAGTTCTTCAACAAGGGCAAAGCGCTTAATAAATTTATCAGTAGCCATCTCAAGTGCTTGTTCAGAATTCACCTTAATATGCCTTGCTAAATTAACTACTGAAAACAATAAATCCCCAAATTCCTCTGTCACTGAAGTTGCCTGTTCTCCTTTAAGGCTTTGCGAAAGCTCATTTGCCTCCTCAAAAACCTTTTGTAACGGTCCCTCGGCATCCTTCCAGTCAAACCCTGCCTTTGATGCGCGTTTTTGCACCTTTTGAGCCCGCATTAACGCAGGAAACGCCTTAGGCACCGCCTGCAACGTTTCGGTATATGACTGCTGATGTTTCTCTTCCCTCTTAATGCGGTCCCAATTATCGAGAACCTCGTCAGAATTAGAAACAACCGTGTCAGCAAATATGTGGGGATGTCTTAATATAAGTTTACGGCAAATACCGTCAGTCACATCTGAAAAATCAAACTCGTCTGACTCACGTGCAATTTGCGAATGGAACACAACCTGCAAAAGCACGTCACCAAGTTCCTCACACAAATCAACATTGTCGGCGCGATCTATTGCATCAGCCACTTCATAGACTTCCTCAATAAAATCAGCACGTATGGAAGCGTGGGTTTGTTCAATATCCCACGGGCATCCTCCCGGCGAACGAAGGATTTGCATTATGCAAAGCAAGTCCTCCAAACCGTATTTACCATCTTTACTTGATAAATTTACCATAAAAACTCCCAAAAATCAATAGTTAATATTAAAAAAGTTGTAATATTTTCACCAAAAATCTACATTTTAAAGGTTTTTTTACCTCAATACCCTTAATTTTGTAAGCACTTCTGCAATTTTTTCGCCTTTAGGCATAGAAAGCACATCGTCCTTCTCGATAGCGTTTAAAAGCGCAAGTGCAATCAAATAAACCATTGCAGCCGCCATAATGGCAATTAATGTACCCAAACTACCTTCCGTGATTTCGCTCACAACAAACGCAGAAACGCAACATAAAGCAGTGGCAATTAAAGGTTTTACAATCGTAGAAACAATGTTTGGCATTACTTTAGAGTGTTTAACAAGGCATATAAAGTTTGCCGTAGCAATAAAAACATAACAACAAAGTGTACCGATAGGTGCACCCAACATATTAATTTTATAATATCCTACAAGTATAAAGTTTACAACAATTTTCAATATAGCGCCTATCGCCATATTTCTAACAGGCAGTTTTTGTTTGCCTATCGCTTGAAGCATATTAGTTATAGGAATTGATATTCCGGCAAATGCCGCAGCAACACCAAGCACACTCAGCAAAGGTGCGGCAACGTTAACAACTGCCGTGTGGTTAGAATATAAAAGCGACAAAATCGGTTTGGCAAGAGTTGCAATGCCAAGTCCTGCAGGAAAAGCAATTAAAACGGTTGTGCGCAACATTGACTCGATGTTCTTTTTCGTTCCAAGATTATCTTTTTTTGTCCAAGAGGTTGCCAAAACAGGCAATGCACTCACACCAAGTACCGATGTCAAAACAGGTATAAGGTTATAAATTGAATAAGCATAGCCCTTATAACAACCGTAAAGCGCAGTAGAAAGTGACTCTTGAATTTTTGCCGTATTGCCAAGAACATCGGCCTCACTCAAAACGCCTTTAGATTCTTCAATAATTTGCTTTACACAGTTTGCTAAAAGTTCGGGATAAGCCGTTTGAAAATAAAAAAAGTTGTTTTCAATAACACTTGCCAACTGTCTTTTGACCATTATAACGTCGATAAATCCCGTAACGTAAGTAACCATAGAACCTAAAACAACAGGTATCGCTATTGCAATAAGTTGCCTAAAGGTTTCACGAGCACTTTTAGGCTCGGGTGATGCCACCCACTGTTCACTGGTCCAGTCTTGCGGATGTATGCGATATTTAATAACAAGGTATAATGCACCAAAGGCTGTACCCAACGTAATACCAAGCAAAGCGGCTGCTGCACCATATATAAGCGAACCGGTATAAGTTATAACCAGCCAAGCCATACCATATCCCAAAACAAGCTTTCCAAGCGCCTCTATAACCGATGAAAAAGCTGTGGGATACATATTTCTAAAGCCTTCATAATAACCGCGATAGGTTGACATTATGCAGCAAAAAATCAAAGACGGAACAATGCAAAATATCGCAGGCAATGCGTCAACACTCTTTGTAAAATAAGCAAACGGATACGCAATTGCGCACATAAGCAAAAAGCTTACCGTTCCCGTCACCCAAAAGGCTTTTCTTGTAACCTTTAAGGTTTGCAAAACGTCTTTATACCTTTGCTTTGCAACGTTTTCCGCCACCATACGAGAAATTGCAATAGGCAAACCTGCCATTGCAAGTGAATATATGGGTAAATACAAGTCATAAGCGACAGAATAATACCCCATACCCACACCGGCATCGTCCATAAGGTTACCAAGCGGAATTCTAAAAAGTGCGCCTATAACCTTAACAAGTGCGGTTGCAAGTAAAAGTATAAAAGAGCCCTGCAAAAAACTTTGAGGCTTTTTATTTAAAACGTTTTTTTCAGACATATTTTTACCTCTTAAGCAATTATATCAAGTACCGTCAAAACAATGTCGGCAAAGTTTTTGGTAACATCGCTTGAAAGTGATTCTTTATATTCATCTGCAGAATCATCACTAGCCGTGTCAGAAACAATGCGTACCGAAAGATATTTAACCTTTGCAAGAGCGCATACATACGCAATAGCAGCCGTTTCCATATCACAACAAACAGCGCAGTCAAACATCTTTGTAAAACGCTCTTTGTCGGCATTTGAAGAAATAAATCGGTCGCCGCTGAGCATAACGCATTCAACTGCGCCCGCAAAAGCACCCAACGCAATTTGAGCAAGTTGGCTGTTTGCTTCATAAACATATTCCTGCTCAGGCTTTTCAAATTCTTTATATCCAATGCCAGTCAAATCAAAATCGTGTTCAATAAACTTAGTGCCAATAACAATCTGCCCTGCACTCACACCCGAAATACCGCCCGAATAGCCTGTGTTTAAAATAATTTCGCAGCCCATATTCACAAGATTCATTGCGGCGGCGGCAGCATTAACCATACCAATACCCGACAAAACAGTATAAAGTTCAAACGTTTTGCCGTTTAGGTTGGCGGTATAATAATGTCCATCGCGCCAAAAAAAGTTTTTATTTTTTGCACCCAACTTTTCAAGCGCCTTGGCAATAGGCTCATATTCGCCTCGGTCAGCAACAACTAAACCAATTTTTATAGTTTCCATTTTAAAACACCTTTTTTCTTAGCCAAAGCATTTAAAATCGAATCAGATTCTAAAACAAGTATTTTCCGCTGTGGCTTTTTTAAAATACTCGTGAATCCAGTAAGGATTCACTGCGTTTTTGCCTTGCACACCGAAAATCCTTTATTTACAAAATTCTGCGACCTTAAAGGTGCTGAATTTTTGTGTAGATTTTGGTTAAGACAAACACATAAGTCTAACGCCTATGTGTGAATATGAGCCGAAAGCCGCCTAAAATCAGCCCTTTAAGGCTGGTTCGGGTTTAAATGCTTTGGCTAAGTTACGTGTTCAAATTTGCCACCCTCAACAAACTCTCTTAACAAAGAATCTTGCGGCAAAATGTTTATATCCAATTTCTCAAACAATTTTATCCCATCAGCAATTTTATCAACATAAATGCTGTCACGCAAACCCTTTGACAAATCACAAAGCATTTCTAAAGAGCGTGTACGAAACAAACAGTTTTCGTAAGCGTGATAAGTGTCAATAGTTTCATCCGCTTCATTTATAAAAGGCACAATCCACTTCTTCTCGCCCTGACATACGTCACGCCACATCTTTATGGTGTTAGACGGAGTTGAATTTCTGTAAATACTGTCCCTTGTCATTCTGCGGCAGAAACGCATCTGTTCGCCCGAAAGCAAAACAGACCCATCATTTGATAACACGTCACTTGCAACACTGATAAACAACTTAAATACAGCGTTTTTCGGCAACTTTTCATAAAGCAGAGGGTTAAGAGCATGAAGTCCCTCAACAATAAGCAAGCCGTTGTCTTTAAGAGTAATATCCAATGTCTTGTCAGAGCGGGATGACGTATTAAAATCAAACACAGGAGCTTTGCAACTTTTCTTTTCAATAAGTTGCGACAAGCATCCCTCAAGCAACTTTAAATCAAGCGAATAAACCGTTTCCACATCATAAGTTCCGTCATCGTTAAGCGGCAACTGTTCGCGATTAAGATAAAAGTTATCTAACGAAAGAATTTGCGCCGTAATTCCCTTGTTTTTTAACGTATCGCTCAGTAAATGTGAGGTTGTGGTTTTACCCGAACCCGAAGGTCCCGCTATCATAACAATTTTTATGTTTTTATTTTCTTTAAGCCTTTGTGCCAGCGCATCAAGTTTGTTGTGATATATTCTGTCACAGCGTTGCACAAAATCTTTTGCATCCTTAATAATAGCATCATTAATATATGATACCGTATTTTTCATAAAACTCTTTAACCTTCCCCTTTCTCTCAATAATTTCATTAAATCTGCTTATATATTCGTAAGGATATTTAAAATTAAATACCCGTTCAATTTCATTTCCATTCCCACGGCGCAGTTTTGTAACAGCAGACGCGCCACAAGCCAAAACGGTATGGGTTTCGTCCATAATATATACGTTATAAAAACCCTCGTAGCCTTTCTTTGCATAGCCTGTGTTTTCAAGATTTCCCACCGTCTTGCTCTGTCTGTACATATAATATGGCAAAAGCCCACATTCTTTTAATCTTAAATTGGCACTGTCAACCATTTGTGAAGCACCGTTGCCATCATTTGTAAACTCCTCACCCGCTTTTGTCATATTAGATGAACGTTTCATGCTAAGAGAATGCACCGTAACAGATTCGGGGTTTAACCGGATAATTTTATCAAGCGTTTTTTCAAAGCTTTTATCACTGTCACCAGGCAATCCGGCAATAAGGTCGGTATTTATGTTGTCAAAACCTGCCTGTCGTGCCATTTCAAAGGCTTCAAAAAATTGTTTTTCCGTGTGTTTTCTGCCAATACCCTTAAGTACGTCATCATTAAGTGTTTGAGGGTTAATGCTAATTCTCGTAGCGCCGCAGCGCTTAATAACCTCAAGTTTTTGGCTTGTTATAGTATCAGGTCTTCCCGCCTCAACAGTATATTCAAGAATATTATCAAGGTCAAAATTATCTGACACAGCAGTCATGATTTTTTCAATTTGGTCTGTTTCAAGGCTTGTGGGTGTACCACCGCCAAAATAAACCGTCATTAATTTTAAGTTTAAATCTTTTGCAATTTTTGCGGTTTGTACAATTTCTTTGCACAAAAGGTCAACGTACGGCACAATAAGCTTCTTTGCCTGTTCAACCGAATGCGACACAAACGAGCAATATGAGCAACGGCTCGGACAAAAAGGAATAGAAATGTACAAACTGAACGCATCAGGTGTTGATGCTTTAATTATATTTTCCTCCGACGCCGAAACCTCTTTGCAAAGGTTAATCTTTTGTTGGCTAACCTTAAGCATTTTATCAAAATAGCTTTCAGCGTACTCCTGCCCAAAATTGGTTTTAAGTCTGCCGAACAATTTAGCGGGACGCACTCCGGTTAATATTCCCCATTGTGATACAACGCCTGTTATTTCGCAAAAACAATCATAAAGTTGCACAGCTAACAACCGCTCACACTCTTTTTCAAAATCCTGCGTGTTTTTATCAAGTTTGGTCTGCTTATTGGCAACCTTATTGTTAAGATAAAGCGCCGCTTTAAGCAAAACAAAATCACTGCCGTCCTCAATAACCGTTTCGGCTCGAGGCGTTTCAATACTAAAATTATTCTGCACGGCAATTTTTTCAAAAGGCAAAAATATACGGCACAGTTTTTCAAGTTCATATTCAAAATTGTGGTTTATAAGACAAAGAATCATAAAATGCGCCCCACAATATAAGGATTGTGCTTTTTTTCATATTCCAAAGTCGTGCAGTCCATATGACCCGGATATATGTCGTAATCACCATCAAGATTTACGAGTATTTTTATAGATTCCAATAGAGTTCTAAAATCACCCGAAGGAAAATCATATCTTCCGATAGTACCGCAAAATAACGTATCACCAGTGAAAATTATGCGGTCAATCACATAACATACCGAGCCCTGTGTGTGTCCGGGTGTGTGTAACACCTTAACGTTGACATCACCGCAGGATATTAAACTGCCGTGCTCAACCAAAATATCAGCCCTTATAGGCTTGTGATATTCGCAAAACTTATCAGCAAGACTGAAATCGGTGTCATAAAGCCCCTGCTCGTCAAGCTTGTGTATCACAATTTTTGCACTACAATAATCTTTAATATCAGCAGCAGCACCCACATGGTCAAAATGTCTGTGCGTTAGCAAAATATATCTTTCTTTTTCGCGGTTTGCATCAATCTGTGCTTTAAGTTCATCGCACAAGATACAAGGGTCAACAATAATCTGTGCTTTGTCGGTGTTTAAAACATAGCAGTTTGATTGCACCACGCCCGCTGTTATACATTCAATTTCCATCAAGATTTTCTCCAAATATCAGTGTCAAGATTAATGGTGACAGGGCCATCATTCAATAACTCAACTGCCATAGATGCACCAAAAACGCCTTTTTCAACAGTTTTAACGCCGCATTTTTCAAGACACTCACAATAATATTCATATAATTGGTTTGCTCCGTTAGGTTCCATAGCATATTCAAAAAAAGGCCTGTTTCCCTTTTTGGTGTTGGCGCAAAGTGTAAATTGTGATATAGCAAGCGCTTGGCCGCCAATATCAAGCAACGACAAATTCATCTTGTCATTATCATCACAAAAAATGCGTAGATTTGCAGTCTTTTGAGCCAAAAGTTCTGCTTGCTCTTTTCCGTCGCCATTTACGACACCAAGCAAAACAAGCAACCCTTTTTCAATTTTGCCTACCGTTTTGCCATCAACCTTAACAGATGCAAAACTTACCCTTTGAATACAAGCCTTCATTTTTTCACCTTCTATGAATTTGTACGTTCAACCGCAAATACACCAAGCAATTTTTTAAGATGTGCAACCACACTTTGCAAATGTCCCTTGTTCTCAACAGTAAGCGTTACGGTTATCACGCAGCTTCCATTTTTAAGTTGACGCGCATTAACAGCGTGAATAGGAATGTGCATGTTGTAAAGTGCGGTAGTAATATCAACCAGCATACCGTCACGGTCCATACCTGTAATCTGCAAGGTTGAGGTAAACTTGGTATGTTGCTGTGTTGCCCAATGCGCCGGAATCCAACGGTCTGCTTCGGGGCAACCATTAAGGTCACGAGGCACGTTTGTACAGTCGGCTTTGTGTATAGAAACACCGTGACCGCGCGTAATAAATCCAATAATATCATCACCCGGCAAAGGAGCGCAGCACTTTGAAAGTTTGATAAGGCAATTATCAATACCCTCAACGACAACACCCTCTGGCGAATGTGTAATTCTTTGAGGCGTAACAAGTTCTTCAACCGTCGCCGGACGAGAAGCCTTAACAATTCGGTTGTATGCCTCTTTTATACGGGGCATAATTTTTGAAAGCAAAATACCACCGTAACCTATTGCCGCATAAAAATCATCAACGCAGTCATAACGGTTTTTACGAGCAATATCCTCAAGGAATTTTTGCATCTCATCAGTTTCAAGATTAATGCCGTTACGGTAAAAATCTCTCTCAAGGTCAGCTTTACCGGCTGCAATGTTTTCCGTACGTCGTTCTTTCTTAAACCAGTTGCGAATTTTAGACTTTGCTTGGTTTGTCACAGCAATATTAAGCCAATCTCGGCTAGGTCCTTTTGTTACCTGTGAGGTCGTAATAATATCAATTATCTCGCCAGTTTTTATCTCGTGATTAAGCGGTACCATACGACCATCAGCTTTCGCACCGGTCATACGCAAGCCAACCTGTGAATGTATGGCAAAAGCGAAGTCAATAACTGTCGCACCGACAGGCAGGTTAATAACGTCACCCTTAGGTGTAACGGCAAAAACATCCTCTGTTGCGAGGTCGGTTTTAATGCTCTGTACAATACTTTCTGAGTTTTCAGCGTCACGTTCGCTGTCAAGAATCTGTCTTATCCATGCAAGACGTTCTTCCATCCTTGCATCAGAGTCGCTTATACCTTCTTTATATTTCCAGTGCGCCGCAATACCAAGTTCTGCAGTGTGATGCATCTCAAAAGTTCTGATATGAATTTCAAAAGGAACACCGTCACGACCGATAACAGTGGTGTGAAGCGACTGATACATATTAGGCTTAGGTGTAGAAATATAATCTTTAAATCTACCGGGTATTGGACGAAACATATCGTGCATTATACCTAAAATGTTATAGCAGTTATTTATAGTGTCGGTAATAATCCTCAAAGCCGAAACATCATAAATTTCTTCAAAGTTTCTGCCTTGCATATACATTTTTCTGTAAATGCCGTGTATAGATTTAACCCTGTTTTCAATTTTTATCTCAGCATTAGGCAATTCTTCTCTAAGTCTGCATAAAATTTTGTCGCTCAAGTTATCAAGCACCTGTTTTCTGAACTGATGCTTGTTTTCGAGCAAATTTTCAATTTCTGCATAAGCAATGGGGTCAAGCAACTGTATAGAGCGGTCCTCAAGTTCTTCCTTTACGGGACGAATACCAAGCCTATGCGCAATAGGCGCATAAACCTCGATGGTCTCAAGCGCAATGTCTCGTTGTTTTTGTTCGCTGTGACCGCATATAGTTCTCATGTTATGCAAACGGTCAGCAAGTTTAATAATAACAACTCGAATGTCGTTTGACATAGCAATAAGCATCTTGCGTAAATTCTCCGACTGCTGCTGTTCAGCCGTAACAAGCGGCAACTTACCAAGCTTTGTAACACCGTCAACAAGCAACGCCACATTCTTGCCAAACTTCTTTTCAATTTCCCTCAAGGTTATAGGAGTGTCCTCAACAACGTCATGCAACAACGCAGCCGCAACCGACTCGCTATCCATACCCATCGAAGCAACTATACAAGCAACCGAAAACGGATGAGTATAATACTCATCGTTGGTTTTACGCATCTGTCCGTCGTGCGCCAAAATGCATTGTTCCCATGCACGTTCAACAAGGTCTATATCGTGATTACCCTGCTCTGCTAAAAGGTCCATAAGCATTTTATGGTCTTGCACTTTATTATTCATTGCTTGTCACCTCCCGATGTCAATTTAACATAATACTCTGAATTGTTAAGGTCTGAGTGTACACCCTCAACACGTTTAATTTGATTTTCCTTTTGTGCAATAACCCCCATCTGCAAAAGAATATCCTTGCAAATAAGAATTTTACCCACAGGCATCTGTGCCATCAAATGATTTATAACGTATGTATCCGACCCATTTGCAGCATAAGCCCTAAAAACCGTTGCAACGTCATCTCTCGTTGGCGTTATATCACAGTAATTTTTATATTCGCCACAAACAAAACTGTCATAAAGCGAAATCTGTTTGGGTAAATTACTGTCATCAATTCCATTAAGACGAATATACTTTACAACCAAATTAAGTTGTTTTGCACCGTTATATTCACCCGCCGCCATTGTAAAAGCAATATCAACAATATCACCCACCGCAAAACCGAATTCACTTTGCGGCACAGAAAACATCATCGCCTGCAAAACGCTGCTTTGTTTTGAAAAAAGCAATCTCAAATGTTTGCCGTTGCCAACAGGCGTAATTCTGTCCAGTCGCAATCCAACAATACCAAAAAGCGGCATACGGTTGCCGGCGCCAAAGGGTTCAAACAACGACACAATTTCAGCCATCTCAATTGATATTGCAGCAACATTTAAAAGACAATCAACATTAACTGTCGGCAATGCTAAGGGCGTCGTTTTTGCCCATTCATTTAATCTTTGACGCAATTCATCAA
This sequence comes from Acutalibacteraceae bacterium, assembly GCA_045535505.1. Lineage (GTDB taxonomy): Bacteria > Bacillota > Clostridia > Oscillospirales > Acutalibacteraceae > CAKSST01. The sequence continues at coordinate 30,619 of JAZSLU010000047.1, forward strand.
TGTTTTTTACATCAAGTGTTAACCCGGCCGCCAACTTATGACCGCCGAATTTTGTTAAAATATCAGAAGCACTGGCAATACAATCAAATATCGAAAAACCTTCAATACCCCTTGCCGAGCCGATCGCTTTGTCACCATCACAAGAAAGCACTATTGAGGGTCTGCCATACTTTTCACAAAGTCTCGCCGCCACAATACCAACAACACCGTGATGCCAACCTTTGCCCTCTACAACTATAACCCTGTCGTGCATTAAAGAACGAGCCTCAATAATCTCAATTGCGCTTTTGGTTATTTCTTGTTCAACATTTTGTCTTTCAATGTTTGTAGAATTAATCTCTTTTGCAAGTTCCAAAGCTGCTTCATAATCGTTTTGCAACAGCAAACTTACTGCAATATCAGCCGAACCCATGCGCCCTGCCGCATTAATGCGAGGTACAATACCAAAAGAAACTGCACCGGCACTTAGGGGCTTTCCTTTAAGTCCCGAAACCTCTAAAAGCGCCTCAATGCCGCATCTGCTGCTGTGTCGCATAACATCAAGTCCCGCCTTGACAACCGCACGGTTTTCATTTGTCAGCGGCATAATATCACCAATAGTAGCAATGGCAACTAAATCGGCATATTTGTAAAGCAATTCTTCAGGTGCTTTGTCTTCTATTGCACAAATAAGTTTATATGCAACAAAAGCACCACAAATATCTTTATATTCACTTGCACAATCATTTCGGTGACAATCAACCACAGCCGCAGCATTTGGCAACTGTTGGGTCGGCAAATGGTGGTCTGTAACCACAACCGTCATGCCAAGTGACGTTGCAAGTTCAATTTCATCATAAGCGTTTATGCCGTTATCAACAGTAATAATGGTCTGCACACCCTGATTGTATAAACGCTGTACGGCATCAGCGCTCATACCATATCCCTCTTCTTCTCTATTAGGAATATAATAAATCACCCTTGCGCCTCGTTGTCTAAGGTGGTCATAAAGCATGGCAGTTGCAGTAACACCATCACAGTCATAATCACCATAAATTGCAATAAGTTTGTCATTATTAATTGACTCATTAACTACTATTGCCGCTTTTTCCATATCTGCCATCGAAAGCGGGTCGGTAATATAAATATCGTTAGAGAGCATCTCTTCAATATCATAAGGCTCATCTATTCCACGACAAACGGCAAGCAACGCAACAAATGGGTCAATATCACACTCATTTGCTATACTATTAATCTTAATCTTATCAACCTTATTTATATGCCATTGTCTGAAAATCATTGCTCTCTCACCACACTTATCATTAAAAACTTATATACCAATACCTATTCTATAATATTTTACCATTATATATCGATATTTTCAAGAAAATAAGCGTTAATTTGCAATAATTTTATAATATTTTAAAAAAGATTCTTGATTTTATGAAAACGATGTAGTATAATAACCCTTGCACCGTGCCGGTGTGATGGAATTGGCAGACGTGCTGGACTCAAAATCCAGTGGTGGCGACATCGTGTGGGTTCGAGTCCCACCACCGGCACCAACCGAAAAACCGCTTTAAATAGCGGTTTTTCCTTTTATATAGCGGGTTTTCGGCCTTTTTTAAGTGCAAAAAATATTAACAAAATTATATAAATATTAATAAAAATATATCAAAAATGCACACGAAAATGCACACGAAAACAAAAAAGTAAGGAGCTGACTCAACATTGAGTTAGCTCCTTTTGTTGTTTATACATTATATATAATATGTACGCTACACGTTTTTTAATACCGCCCTGGTATTCTTTCCGCAAACACCGTCAACTTTTAAGCCTTTATCCTGCTGCAAATGCGAGATTGCTTTTGTGGTGTTCTTTCCACAAACACCGTCAATCTTACCGCAATTGTAGCCTTTAGCGTTCAAATGCCACTGCACCCACTTAACGCCCTCACCTTTGCTGCCACGCTTAATATTGACTGTAGGCTCTTTATAAGAACAAACTGCAGGCTTTTTAATACCAAAATAATCATAGAACGATTTTGAACCGTTAATTCTCGATATTGATTTATTACCTTTTGTTTCATCTCCCCACCACTTTGAGCCGTCACGGACGTCAACGTGTGTTGAGTTAGCCGATATGTAACCTATGCCTGTAAAGCCCAAGCTCTCTGCAGCGCAGCAAACCAATTTTGCTGAAATTTTACCGTCAGCATTATAACAGACTATATCCACCGCCTTACCTTTGGTGTGCTGTCCACTGCCGCTACCACCTACAGCCTTGTCGTGCTTTGCAGTACGGTAACCGCTGTTAATAACCATCTTTTTACAATCAAGCTTTATTCGTAACTTTTCAAGCTTGTCCACAAGTGCTGTATCAATCAGCACCTTGTCACCATCACTGCAGGCAAACTCTTTTACCTTAAAATGCTCTGATAGTTTCTTGCTGCCGTCAATGCTCTTTGAATAGGTTTTAACTGCCATATTATTTATCCCCCTTTGTTACACTCAGCGCTTTATTACCAAGCAGATATGTAGAAATAACCGCCATTAAAACCGATACCGTTGCAATGGTCTTGTCCGCATACGGAATATTCCAAATAGGCTCTAACCCTATCAATAAAGCATTGATAATGGTTAAACTGTTCAATACGTATTTTGATATTTTCTTAATCTTTTCCATAGTACCACTCCTTATTCATGTGCTTGTTGGTTTAAGTATTTATCTAATTTTTCTTTTGCAATAGGTACGGTATGGTTTGCACCCAATTGTTGCAGACCGTCCAGGCAAGCGGATAATGCAAAGCAAACAAGGCAGTTTTCTTCCTTGATTTTTTTCACATCTTCCTCGTGATGTTCTTTAAGGGTATTAATCTCTTTGCTTTGTTCTTCTTGCTTTAGAAACCATTTATGCCCCTTAAACAAAATCCCAAGAATTAAAACTATTGCCGTAATTGCTCCACCTATTGTAATGATGGTTTGTAAATCAATGTACATCGGTTACACTCCCACATCTTCGGGCAGAAGTGCTTTTTGTCTTTCCTCTGCTTCCGCATCGGTAATTTCTACCCAATTATCAGGCATATCGTTTTCACCAAGATAAATTTCTTTGCTAAAAACTTCGCCGTTGGTAAGTGTCATACCTTTTGCTGCCGTTAATTTAATAAGTTCGATTTTTGTTGTTATCACGCCAAAGTCCATCCTTTCTGTGTTGCTATTGCTTTTTCTGCATCGGTCAATTTTGCAAGGTTTGCAGCACCCAATGTGCAAGTTCGTGTTGTACCGCTATCTGTTACCTTACAAAGTTGTGGTTTATATGTTTCTTTAACAAATGAAGATATACATATCTCTAGTTGTATAGATGATACTACTGCATCACTCTCTAACGTTAAATAACCTCTATTAGATATCCAAAAA
>JAZSLU010000049.1:0-11452 GCA_045535505.1 Acutalibacteraceae bacterium
TACCTGTGAAGGCGCTTGGGTAGGTAAAATAGTTTCTTCAGGCATTTGACTCGTCCCTTCCGTAGGTACAACCGTAGGCGCATTTTCCGTGCCACCACCGCAGGAAAAAGCACTTACAATCAATACCAGTAACAATAAACAAAGTAGAATTTTCTTCATTACAATCCCCCTTAACATTGTCCTAACAATCGAATATAAAACTCCACAGTCCGTGCAACCGCTTCAACCCGGATTCGTTCATTGTGCCCGTGAATGGTGGAACGTTCTTCCGCCGTTAAATCCATCGCGGAGAAACGGTAAACCCGATCTGAAATCCGACCATAGTGACGGCTGTCGGAGCATTGTACCATTAAATAAGGCGAGACAATACAACCTTTCCAGGTTGATGCAACTGCACAGGCTACTTTATTATAGCCTTCGCAATCGGTTGTTGAAATTCGGCTGGGATTCATTCCGCCAAGAGAGGTAATTTCGACATTTTTGTCGGCAACCACCTTTTTTAAATGTTCAATCGCACTGTCTATGGTATCGTAAGGGTTAAGCCTCATATTTGAAATCATTTGCGCTTTTGGGGGAATAACGTTTGCGGCACTCGACCCGCTCATTTGTGTAAAAGCGACCGTCGTGCGCATTAAAGCGTTAAGTTCACCGCCCGAAGATTTGCAAATTAAATCTAAAATCGGTGCAAACAGCCAGAGGTTTGCAAAAATCATTCTATATAAAAAGCTTGAATGCCTACCTAAAGTGTCAAAAAGTTTTGCAACCGGTGGGGTGATGTGATATTTAAAGGGCTTTTTAAGCACCTTGCAACATGCCTTTGCCAAACGGTCAATGGGCGCATGTGGTTTGGGGGCAGATGCGTGACCGCCCGCCGATTTTGCGGTATAACAGGCATTAAGCATACCTTTTTCTGCTATACCGATAAGACCGCAAGGAGAACTTACACCGGGGAAAACGTTTTCGACAACTGCACCGCCCTCGTCAACAACCATTGCTGGTGTAATGCCGTTTGCCTCAAACCAATCAACAATGTTGCGTGCACCGTTTCCGTTGACCTCTTCACCGCCCGAAAAAGCAAAATACACATCATTTTCGGGCATAAAGCCGTTTTCGATAAGATGGTCTGCCGCATACATAATGCCGTTAAAGGTAACCTTTGTGTCTAAAGTTCCTCTGCCCCACATAACACCGTTCTCAATTTCGGCGTCAAAGGGGGGCTTTTGCCAGCCGCTCTCGTCAACAGGTACAACATCATAGTGCGCCATCAAAACGGCGGGGTCGCCGTTGGCTTTACCTTTAAGGCAAAAAAGCAAAGCTCGGTCGGCAAGTTTTTGAAAACTGCAAACCTTGAAAACGTTAGGATAAAGCTTTGGCAAAAGCGAAATAAACTTTTCAAACTCGCCATCATCCTCAAGTGCAGGGTCAGCGTACGATACGGTTTTGCAACGCACAAGCCGAGCTAAACTTTCGGTTGCTTTTTGTTTGTCAAAGTCTTCGTTTGTTTGTTGTACAGCAATCTGATTTTTGGGTTTAAAGTTTAAGGTTCTTATAACGATAACCGCAAAAAACACTAAAAGAGCAACAATGGGTATAAGCCACCACATATTACAGCCAACCCTTCTTATACATAATTCTTGCGACCGCAACGGTGAATATAACACCCACGGGCACCATTATTCCAACCGTACCTGCGTTAAGAGCGGGAACGGCAATAAACAAAATAAGCATTAATATAATAGGTGCGATTGAAAGCTTTAAATTTTTTGATATAAACACAACTGCAAGACCACCAAAAAGTGCCGGCAGTATCATATCAAAGCAAGGTTTAAGAATGGGGGACTCTAAAACAGGGGTAAGGGGAACAATGCATATAACACCAACTATTATAATAATGGTAGTAACTATTGAAGAAACGGCGATTGCGATGGTTGAAATAATTTCTGCTTCTTCGCTGCCCGCTTTTGTTTTTGCACGTTCCATTGCATCAAGCGCACAAGGAAGTTTAAGGTTTGAGATGTTGCCTGTTACAAAGGATAAATATGTTCCGCCTGCTCCAAGCATGGGTACGTATGTAAAGATTTCGACAATACCTACTGCCCAGTACATCGGTGCGGTTGCAAGCACGCCTTTTATCAGCACTTTCATATCGGGAACAGCACCGAAAATCAACGATACTGCTATGGGGAACATCATTATTATAAATGCAACAACAATACCCCAAATTCGTCCGTCGCGGTGGATGCTGTCCATAAAGGATAACTGTTTTTTGTTTTTCATAACTTGGCGCACCCCCTTAACCTAACCAGTTTGTAAAGGGTATAGCACTTGCCATACCAATAATAAGACTTGCGGGTAAAGCATAGTCTTCAAGCCAACGAATTTTAAATTTCTTTGACGAAAGACCGCAAACAGCCATAACAACGGCTGATACCGCCATAACGCAAACAGGGATAAGACCTGTTGGGTCACCCTTAACAACATTACCGACATCACAGAAAACATAGCCTAAAAATGCAGATATCATACCTAAAAACATTGCGTTGTTAAAAACTTCGCCCCATTTTTTGTCTTTAAGGCCGATTTTTTGCATACCGCCTTGAATTTTTTTGGTTACAAAAGGCACAAAAACAAGACCGGCGGCAATGCCTATTGTCATAACCCATAAAACCGCCGTAAAAATTGACGGATTGGTTATTGTTTGGCTGCCGGTCATACCCGCCGCAGTAAGCGCATTTTGAGCTGCAACGTTTTCATAGGTTATCGAGCCGATAACCGAAAGGCGAAGCCAAGGCAAAGCAAGACCGAGTGATTTTGAAAGCACCACAACGCCTACAAGAATGGAAATTGCGGGTGCAACGGTGAACACGGCTGATGAAGAAATTGTTTTTTTAATAACGCCCATATCCATATTAAGTTCTTTTGCACGTTTTATGCATTTGAACAAAAAATAAAAGGATTGCGCAAGAACAACGGCAATAATTATGCCAACAATAACAAAAAGTATGGGATGATTAACACTAAACGTCATAATTTTTGTCCCCTTTCTGTTGATAGATTACCATATTTTATGACAAAGAACAAGTTTTTTTGCATTTTTAAGTTTAGATGCAAAGCGGTGCTTTAATGCCATAATTTTGTCATTGACTATTTTTTGTTTTAATAATATATTTAATATAATGTTTTTAGGGGAAGATTTTTAATGAAAAAAGATGTTATAGTTAAAGTTGTTTGCTTTACGCTTATCGCAACATTTTTGTTTGTTGGTTGCCGTTCAAAAAAGGCTCAAAGTAACGTTGTTGATACAAGTAGTTTACAAAGTGTTATTATACTGAGTTCACAAATTGAAACACCTTCGTCAAGCTTTGAAGCGCAAAGTTCGTCATCCCTACCGTCATCATCAAAAAAGCCAAGTGTCAGCAAACCTTCATCAAGCCAAAAGCCAAGTACATCTGTGCCAAATGTTGCCGAAAAAAGTGACGAAATGCGCGCGGTGTGGTTTACATATATTGAGCTTGACAGCATTTTAAGAAAGAAAACCGCCGCACAGTTTAAAGCGGCTATTGAAGAACGGTTTAATAATTGTGTTAACCAAGGTATGAACACGGTTATTGTTCAGGTAAGAAGCCACGCCGATGCAATTTATCAGAGCGAATATTATCCTACGGCGGTGCATTTTACAGGCAGCCGAACAAACACAGCACCCTTTGATGCTTTGCAGATTATGGTTGATGCGGCTCATAAACGAGGACTTAAAATACACGCTTGGGTTAACCCTTTTCGAGGGCACAGGCAAAATCATCAAACAGCACCCAACGACCCGATGAAAACCTACAAAAATATGACATATTTATATGACGGAATATATTATCTTGACCCCGCCTATCCTCAGGTGCGGCAACTTATTGTTAACGGCATAAAAGAGATTGTAACAAAATATGACGTTGACGGAATTCATTTTGACGACCGTTTTTATCCCGCTCGTGACGAGAGTATAGATGCATACTCTTATATGCTTTACGGTAACAACAAAACCCTAAAACAGTTCCGCCTTGATAATGTGAACACCCTTATTAAAGAAATTTACAAAACAATTAAAAGCATAAAAAATATTCCTTTCGGCATATCGCCCCAAGGCAATGTTGACAACAATTATTACACCTGTTTTGCTGACGTAAAACTTTGGACCAGTCAAAAAGGATATATTGATTATATTGCGCCCCAACTTTATTGGAGTTATTCAGAGGGAACACTGCCTTTTGAGGTTGCGCTGCCTATGTGGCAAAAAATGGTCACCTGCAAAGACGTAAAACTTATAATTGGTCTTGCGCCTTATAAGGTGGGAACAAAGGCGGAATGGAAAGCGGGCAACATTCTTGCAAGAGAAATTGCCGACAGCAGAAAATCTGCCCAATATGCAGGTTTTATAATGTATAGATATGATTATTATTTCGATAAAGTATGTGATACAGAAAGAAATAATGTTAATGCGCTTTTGGGGGTTAAATGATGCAAAAAATTGAAAGTTTTACAATAGACCATTTAAAATTACAGCCGGGACTTTATGTTTCACGCAAAGATAGCCTTGACGGTATGTGTGCTACCACTTTTGATATGCGCTATACTGCTCCCAACAAGGAACAGGTTATGCCAACAGGCGCAATCCATACGTTAGAACACCTTGGCGCAACCTATCTTCGCAACAGCAATATAAAAGAAAAGGTTATTTATTTCGGCCCAATGGGTTGTCGCACAGGCTTTTATCTTGTGCTTTTTGGCGAGGCACAGCCCAAAGATATTTTAGACGTGGTTGTTAATATGCAAAAATTCATAATAGATTTTTCGGGTGACATTCCGGGCGCAACGGCAATAGAATGCGGCAATTTTTCTGACCAAGATTTGTGCGGCGCAAAAAAATACGCCCAGAAATATCTGGACGCATTAATTAACGATAAAAATTTTGTTTATTCCTTGTAAAGCAAATCTGAAAGCATAGCGGTTTGCTCAAAAGACAATTCTTCCATACGGGCGGTGGGTGATATACCTGCCGCTTGTATTGCTGTTTGCAGTGTGTCTTTATCAATGCCCAAAGAAGAAAGCGAGTTTGTTAAGGTCTTTCGTCTTTGTGCAAAACCTGCTTTAACCACCTTAAAGAAAAAGTCGGAATTCTTAATTTTAACGGGCGGTTCGCTTCGGGGAATGAGTTTTATAACACAACTATCTACCTGCGGAACAGGGTCAAAGGCTTGGCGCCCTACGTCAAACAAAATGGCGGAGTCGCAATAATATTTTACGGCATAGGTTACTGCGCCGCATTCGCGAGATGGGATAGGTGCACACAGACGCTCGGCGGCTTCTTTTTGCACCATTACGGTGATAGATTCAATGTCAAGCCGTTCTTCAAGCAACATCATTATAATAGGAGAGGTTATATAGTAAGGCAGGTTTGCACAAACCGCCTTTTTTTCATATTCGCCCAAATGGTCGCAAAGAAAAGTTTTAAGGTCAAATTGCATAACGTCACCGAACGTAACGTCAACGTTGGGATGCTCTTTTTTCAGTTTTTCCAAATCACGCTCAAGTCGGGTATCAATCTCAATGGCGGCAACCTTGCCGGCGGCTTTTGCAAGTTCACGAGTTAATGCTCCCTGACCCGGGCCGATTTCTAAAATGCCGTAATCCTTGCTGTCATATTCCGACGCAATGCGGGGACAAACGCTCGGGTCAACAAGAAAGTTTTGCCCCAAGCTGTGTGAATGATTAAAGCCTTTGTTTTTTTTGTTTGCCATTTTCATCACCAATATGATTATACATTATATTGCAAAACTTCGCAATAAATTGTTAGTGACAAAATAAAATTAATGTGTTACAATACATTATAATATCCTTGAAAGGTGAAAAACAGATGGAAAACCATTTTTTTGATGTTGTTTTAAAACAACTTGAAGAGTTTATTAAAGAACAGGGTTTTGAAAAACGAGAGGACGGATCCTATCAAAACGAGTCAAAATGTTTTAAAATTGAATTTGATGAGACGCAGGGTCTTTACAATTTATATCTTGCCGATGCTGACGACCAGCCCGAGTTTGCAACCGTAAGCAGTTGGCGTTTTAGTGATGAAAAGGGCGAAAAAGAAGCAACCACCATCGGCCGTGACTTTTTAGACACCTTGCAAACAAAAATGGGTGTAAAGGCTAACGTTGTAAAAAGCGCTGCAAATATTCCGCTGCCCAAAAAAAGCAGTTCAAAAACAAACGATATTAATGCCTTGGCACAGCAGATGCTTGCTGTTTTTCCAAAATATAAAGATGCCTACAAAGAACACGTAGCCGAATATGGCGAATTTTTGTATATTAACTTTTTTGCAAACACCGTTGTGCTTGACATAAGACAAGCACTTGATGAGGGCAGCAAAAAGCCGCTTAAAAAGATTTTTGATGTGTTGTGCAACGTTTATGTTGAGGGCGACCGCACAACCCAAAACGCCATTGCGGTTACTATTATCACAGGCGCAATTTCCGATAGTAAAGAGCGTTTTGAAACCGCAATTTCTTACATTGGTGATTGCACGTATTTAAAAACCGCCATAACCCAGCTTAACAGAGAATATAATGCAAAAAACAAAAAGCTTAAAACTATGATTGGTTAAAAACCAAAGGAGTATAGCTATGAAGATTGCTGTTGCAGGAATGGGATATGTAGGCTTGTCAATGGCAGTGTTGTTGTCACAGCACAACCAAGTGGTTGCTATTGATATAGTGCCCAAAAAGGTTGAAATGGTAAACAACAGAAAATCTCCCATTCAAGACAAAGAAATTGAAGAATATTTGCAAACAAAAAGCTTGAATTTGAAAGCGACTCAGGATAATAAGCAGGCGTACTCTGATGCGGATTATATTATTATTGCCGCACCCACAAACTATGACCCTCAAAAAAATTATTTTGATACTACCGCAGTTGAGAGCGTTATAGAAACGGCGTTAAAATATAATTCTAATGCATATTTGATTATAAAATCAACAATTCCTGTCGGTTATACCGAACAAATAAGAAAAAAATATAACTGCGATAGAATTTTGTTCAGTCCCGAATTTTTAAGGGAGAGCAAAGCGTTATATGACAATTTATATCCAAGCAGAATTATCGTTGGCGTAGATGAAAAGGACCAAAAATCCGTTTGTGCGGCAGAAACCTTTGCCAAACTGCTCAGACAAGGGGCAATAAAAGAAAATGTTGACACCTTGTTTATGGGCTTTACCGAGGCAGAGGCAGTTAAACTGTTCTCTAACACATATCTTGCATTAAGGGTTGCATATTTTAACGAACTCGACACCTATGCTGAAGTCAGAGGTCTTAACACCAAGCAAATTATTGAGGGCGTTGGACTTGACCCACGAATCGGAAATCATTATAATAATCCGTCTTTTGGATACGGCGGTTATTGTTTGCCCAAAGACACAAAACAGCTTTTGGCAAACTATAATGATGTTCCCAACAATATAATAGCGGCAATAGTTGATGCAAACCGAACCAGAAAAGACTATATTGCTGACAGAATAATGGCAAAAAAACCCAACGTTGTTGGGGTTTATAGATTGACCATGAAGTCGAACTCGGATAATTTCAGAGCATCTTCTATACAGGGCGTTATGAAACGTATTAAAGCAAAGGGTATAGAGGTTGTGGTGTATGAGCCCACGCTCTGTGAGGACAAGTTCTTTAATTCAAGGGTTATAAAAGATATTGACGAGTTTAAGAAAATAAGCGACGTTATAATTGCAAACAGATATAATGACGAAATACAAGACGTTATTGACAAGGTTTATACAAGAGATTTATATTTTAGAGATTAAAACAAGCGGTGAGTAAAACTCACCGCTTTTTAAATGCAGAATGCAAAATGTAAAATATAAAATTAATGTGCGGCTATGCCGCGAAACCCCTTAATTTTGCATTTATTTTACCAAAATTTTTTCAATCTTACCTACAATAAGATAATGATAATCCTTGTTCGGATACCATTTTTCATCGGGTGTTTTGTCGCAAAAACATTCGGCTTTCATTTGCTGACAGTATTGCTTTTTGCAAACAAAAACAAGTCTTGCCTGTTCAAAATAAATGCTGTCGTTATCGAAAACAGGGGTAAGATTGCATTCCTTAACCTTGTCGCAATCACGGCCGCTTTTTGAGCCGCAAATTTTATGAATTTCTTTTTTATCTCCATAAAACGATATTGTGAAAGTGTCACTGTCTTCAACAAACTGCATTGTATAACGCTGTGGGCGTATAACAATGGCAATGCTGTCCTCGCCCCACATTTTTCCTGCAAAGCCCCAACCGGCAGTCATAGTGTTAAAATTTTCTTTGTTGCCTGCGGTTATTAAAAACCATTCGTCGCCGAAACTTTTAAAAAAGTTTTCATTTAACTCGGTTGTAGTAATTTCTTTAAACAAAATAAACACCTCGAAAACATTATATGCTGATAAAACTTATTTTATATGCAAAATAACGGCTTGTCAACGCAATTTGCTTTAAAAATTTTAGCACATTTTATATTGTTTTTTAAAAAATTTTCTGCTATAATGTATTACAATGGCTTACTATGTGTTGCCATAATTAGTTTTAGGGCTGATTTACTGAAAGGAGTTAACGTAAAGCATGAATTATTCAAGAGAAGTTGAAAACATGTGTCCTCTCGCAAAAGGGACATATCACGGCCCCGCTCCTATTCCGGAGGAGGGCAAATGGGTACAGGTTAAAGAGGTAAAAGACATTTCGGGTCTTACACACGGTGTGGGCTGGTGTGCACCTCAGCAAGGCGCTTGCAAACTTACCCTTAACGTTAAAGAAGGTATCATTGAAGAAGCATTGGTAGAAACCTTGGGTTGCTCAGGTATGACCCACTCTGCTGCTATGGCTTCTGAAATTTTGGTTGGCAAAACTTTGCTTGAAGCGCTCAATACCGACTTGGTTTGTGACGCTATCAATACCGCAATGCGTGAGTTGTTTTTGCAGATTGTTTACGGCCGTACACAGACTGCATTCTCAGAAGACGGTCTGCCCATCGGCGCAGGTCTTGAAGACCTTGGTAAAGGCCTTCGTTCACAGACAGGTACAACCTATGCGACAAAGGTTAAAGGTCCTCGCTATTTAGAGCTTGCTGAAGGCTACATAACCAAACTTGCTATTGATGCAGACGGCGCAATCATCGGTTACAAGTTTGTACACCTTGGCAAAATGATGGATATGATTAAAAAAGGCATGGACGCTAACGAAGCTTTGGAAAAGGCTTCAGGTCAGTACGGTCGTGTTGATGACGCTGCAAAGCTTATCGACCCCCGCCACGAATAATTAGAAGGAGGAAATAAAAATGGCTTTATTTGAAAGTTATGAAAGAAGAATTGACCAAATCAATGCTGAACTTGCCAAACACGGCATTTCCTCCATTGAAGAGGCAAAGGAAATCTGCGACAAAGCAGGTATTGACCCCTATAAACTCGTTAAAGAAATTCAGCCCATCTGCTTTGAAAACGCTTGCTGGGCATACGTTGTAGGTTGCGCTATCGCAATTAAAGACCAGGTTAAAACCGCTGCAGAGGCTGCAGAAAAAATCGGTGTAGGTTTGCAGAGCTTCTGCATCCCCGGTTCAGTTGCTGACGACCGTAAGGTTGGACTTGGCCACGGTAACCTCGGCGCAATGTTGCTCCGTGACGAAACAAAATGCTTTGCATTCCTTGCAGGTCACGAATCATTTGCGGCTGCTGAAGGCGCTATCGGCTTGGCACGCAGCGCAAACAAGGCACGTAAAGAACCCTTGAGAGTTGTTCTTAACGGCTTGGGCAAAGACGCTGCTAAAATTATTTCACGTATAAACGGCTTCACCTATGTTCAAACACAGTTTGACTACTATACAGGCGAAGTTAAGGTTGTTAGCGAAACCGCATTCTCAAACGGTGAGCGTGCAAAGGTTCGCTGCTACGGCGCTGACGATGTTCGTGAAGGCGTTGCAATTATGCATCTTGAGGGTGTTGACGTTTCTATCACAGGTAACTCAACCAACCCCACACGCTTCCAGCATCCTGTTGCAGGCACTTACAAGAAAGAGTGCATTGAGCAGGGCAAAAAATACTTCTCTGTTGCATCAGGCGGCGGTACAGGACGTACACTCCACCCCGATAACATGGCAGCAGGCCCCGCTTCTTACGGTATGACCGATACAATGGGTCGTATGCACTCAGACGCTCAGTTTGCAGGTTCTTCTTCTGTTCCTGCTCACGTTGAGATGATGGGACTCATCGGTGCAGGTAACAACCCAATGGTTGGTATGACCGTTGCTTGTGCAGTTGCAGTTAACGAAGCATTGAACAAATAATCTGTGATTATTTGTAATGAAATTCATATAATAAATTAAATGCTAACGTATGAAATGTGCCGCATCCTTTGGATGCGGCACGTTGTTTTTAATGAATTTGCAATAAATATAAAAGCAGTTGTTATTAAACAACTGCTTTTGATTATCACAGATAAGCTAATTGGCAGGTTGGCAACCCTGCATCTCTTTAAGACCTACTGGTATGTAGGCGTGATAGCTGCCCGTTCTATCCTCAACTAACTTATCAAATAATAATATGCACCTTAAAAAGAATAATATTCATAATATCATTCCCTACATTTATTATAGTGATTATTTTTCTGTTTGTCAACGTTTTTGTTGATTTTCTGTTTCGAATTTCCAAGCTCTGCCTTTTCGTATATAATCGGCTAACTGACTTTCGGTTATAGTAAATATGGTTCGAAATGATAGACGACCTTTGCTATCTATTCTAACTGCTACAAGTATATTATCTTTATATCTTTTAATAAACTGTAGGCTAGAATCTTTTGGTTTAAATCCTAAATAGTCAGGTTTATCAAGAATTTCCGGAATAATTTCACACATTTCCTCAATGGATAAATTTGAGTTGTCGTATGTATGCTTTTTAATGTGTTCAATTCTGTCCTTCCACATTATAATAGTTCTATTATCTATTTTTTCTGAAAGTTCTGGACATTTTTCCTTTAAAAAGGCTATTTTCGAATTATCTATTTTACCAACAGACGTACAATTAGAATCTGTATTATCAAAATAATCGAGAACATTATTGTATTGCAAAGAAACTTGGCACCTACCTTTTTCTACATTTTATATCAATGTTTTGAAAAAAGCAATATTAATTTGTAAGATAAAAGCGCTTACAAATTCACTCAGATACTTTATTTTCAAATCAATTTTTCTACAACTGTTGCAAAAATAAACGGAATGTGGTATTATATGAACATACCACATCACAACTTAATTATAATAGACTATTTATCTATATTTAGGAGAACACTACCTTGGTAAAAGGTGTTCTCTCTATTCTCCTATGTGGGTAAATAGTTTCGGTGTGATGTGGTAGTCTAACCGAGGGAAACA
>JAZSLU010000016.1:0-15247 GCA_045535505.1 Acutalibacteraceae bacterium
CCTGCGATAGCCATACCCTCGATAACTGCCAAGGGGTTACCCTCAAGAATTGAACGGTCCATAAAAGCACCTGGGTCACCCTCATCACCATTACATATAACATATTTTTCCCCATCAGGCTGTGCATATGCAACCTGCCATTTTCTGCCTGTGGGAAAACCGCCGCCGCCACGACCGCGAAGACCAGAATCAAGAACCTCTTTGATGACGTCTGCCCTGTCCATTTTAAGAGCGTTTGCAAGACCCTTGAAAGCGCCCGAGCCGATTGCTTCATTAATATCCTCAGGGTTGATGGTTCCGCAGCCGTTCAAGGCAACGCGAACCTGCTTTTTATAGAAGTTAATATCGTCTTGCTTAGTAACCTGCTCATTTGTAGCGGGGTCAACAAAAAGCAATCTTTCAACAACTTCATTATTTTTAATATCTTTTTCAAAAATTTCTTCAACGTCTTCAACCTGCACAAGACGATAAAGTGTATCTTCAGGATAAATCTTAACAAAAGGACCTTGTGAGCAGAAACCAAAACAACCTGCAATATTTACGCTCACACTGTCTTCCATAGCATTAGCTTTAATTAATTCTTCAAATTTACTCTTAATTTCTGCAGAGTTAGAAGAAAGGCATCCTGTACCGCCGCAAAGAACGATGGCACGTTTGCCACTTGCACCCGAAAACTTAGCATTAAGGTTATCAGAGCAAACTGCAATTTTAGAATTAAGTTCATCAAAATTCTTAATCATATTTCACATACCTCACATTGCACGATAATCTTCAATAATCTTGGGAATAGAATCAACGGTAACTTTGGGATAAACCTTTCCGTTGATAGTAACGGCAGGAGCGATACCGCAAGCTCCGATGCATCTGAGAGCATCAAGAGTAAACAAACCATCCTCGGTAGTCTCACCTGCTTTTATATTGAGCAGTTCGGAAAATTTATCAATAACCTGCTGAGCGCCTTTAACGTAACAAGCAGTACCAAGACAACAACCTATAACATACTTGCCGTTTGGTTTTAACGAGAAGAATGAATAGAATGTAACAACACCGTAAATTTCTGCAACAGAAATGCCTGTTTTTTCAGAAACAAGTTCTTGAACTTCAAGCGGAATATATCCATATTCGTTCTGAATATCACTGAGAATCATCATTAAAGGGGTCTTTTCATCAACGTATCTATCGCAAATTTCACTAATTTTTGCAACAGATGCTTCATTTAAGCGAGCCATTGTACTCCTCCTCAAAATTTTAGCATATTTTCATGTGTATCACACGCTTTTTTATGGTACAACTTTATAGACGTTTTGTCAACAAAAATCATCGTAATTTTCTGCATTTTTTTGATAGTTTTTATCTTTTTTTGAAATAGTGCATAAATATATCGATAAATATATGATCGAATATAAAAAATCCCAAGTTTTACACTTGGGATTTTAAAATAAATTTATCTGAATTTTTATAGCTCTTCCCAGCCGAAATTATCAATTAAAGCAAAAATATCATTTTTGCTGCGCATACCGTCAATAGAGTTTTCGGCAAAAAGATTACATGCAGCTGCACCAGATGCAAACTCAAGAATTTCTTTATCACTGAAATCATTATAAAGACCGTAAAGAGCACCAGCACAGAACGCATCACCGGCACCAACCGTTCCTTTAATCATTTCTCTGGGTATATTGACGGCTGTTACCATATTAAAATCGCCGCTTGCAACGTCATAGCAGAAACCAGCTTTTTTACAATGAACAATAACCTTGTCTTTAACGCCAAGTTTTGCCATATGCTGCATAGTCTTTTTTATGTTATCGATGTTCAGCGAACCATCCTCATAATATGGGTCAAGGTCTGAAAGCATTGATGACTCAATCTCATTAACAATAGCGTAGTTACAATATTTTAAAGCAGGGGCAATTTTTGCCTTATAATCAGCGGTACTATCAGAAACAACATCAATAGACGTCTTAATCCCCTGACTTTGAACATTATGTAAAAGTCGAGCCATAACCGTACCATATTCACTATCTTCTTTATCAAACATATCGAGCAGTAATATATAACCAATGTGGAAAATCACACTGTTAATTGAGCTGATATCGATATCATCAATAGAAAATTCCGCATTAGCGCCTCTTGCGTGAAAGAAGGTACGCTCTTTTCCAATTTGAGTAATAACGTCACTAAAACTTGTTGGCTTTGTGGCGCTAACGCAAACATTGTCACAATTAATATTATTTTCTTTCATAACAGACAAAACATATTTACCATACGCATCATCTCCAACCTTACCAAGCGCAGTAAGGGGTACACTGCTATCGATTTTCGCAATATCAATAGCCGTATTGGGAACGCAACCGCCAACAGCCGTAATAACATCCTTAATATTTGCAAGCATACCTGCTTTGGGATAACAGTCAACAACCTTGACAACATCAGCGAGAATATTACCGGCAATGGTAATGCCCTTACGGTCACCGCTCATAATATAGTCAACCGAAACCCCAAAAATTGAAGCGAGTGCAGGAAACTGCATAACCTCAGGATAACCTAAACCGTTTTCCCAACGGCTTACGGTCTTATCACTAATATTTAATTTTTCAGCCAACTGTGACTGAGTCATCTTATTTTTTTTGCGGAGATTTGCAATTAATGCACCAATAGATTTTGCATCCATAAGTTCACCTCATAAATTGTTTTAATTTATTATAATATTTTTTAAAAAAAGTGTAAACCTATTTATTTAAGAGATAATTAATAGATTTTTTTAGCATAACAAAGAAAATCTCTATAATTCATAGACAAAAACCTATTCAATCATCAACTCTTTAAAACTATCAATTGATAAATGGCTAATTGACTTTACCTTAAACATTGATGTAATAGAATAACAAACAGCAACAGCAATAACAACATAAAGAATATTATTAAAACCCATAAGTGCCTCTAATGTAAATACAATTGCTGTAAGTGGCATTCTCATCATACCGCTAATTGAGCAAGTAATACCCAAAACAACACACAAGGAGTACATTTCGTTAGATAAATTAAAAAATTCAATCAGAGTGTTTGCAGTTAATGAACCAAGTAATGCGCCAATCGCAAGTAATGGCAAAAACATTCCGCCAGTAATACCGCTAATGTTTGCACACAACGTAAGGGTTGTTCTGATAAGCAACACAATAACCAAAAACAAAAATGAACCTTTAACAAACATTAATTCTTCGGTTAGTGAGTGTCCGGTTGAAATCAATTTAAAACTAAAGACACCACAAGCAAGTGATAACAAAAATACAGCAAAAATTTTATACTGAGTAGCCACACGCGAAAGTTTTTTATTAATAAACCGACTTAACAGCATATAGTATTTTAAAAACAAGACCGAAAAAAAGCCAACAACAACGCCTATAACGAGTGATATCCACAAAAACTTTAAAGAATATTCAGAAAAAACAAATTTATCAAATAGTGCAGCGTTAACACTTAATAAAATATTAAAAACACGTGTAGTTAAACGAGCAAATACTGCAGAAGTTAAAACTGCAAAAACAGGTATGGTTGATAAGCTCATCCCAGCCTCTTCAAAAGCAAAGGTTAATGCAGAAACCGCAGACCCTGTCGCTACTGAAAAACCAGCGCATGCACCGCCGCCTATAATCGCGTATTTACAGTCTTCGCGTTTACAAAATTTCCCCAAAAACGTGCCTACGGATGCTCCAATCTGTACTGAAGGTCCTTCATTACCAAGAGGAACACCGACAAAAAATGACAAAAGAGATAAAAAATAAACGCCTATCAAACTGAAAAGCCAATTGAACATTACAATGCCTTTATGGGCTGCTACGGATATTGCTATTCCCCCACCGCTTAAATAGCGGTGTTTTTTATATATATTTGCAAGTAATAATGATAGCAAATACAGCGTAACAACAGCAGGAATAACATATATCAAATTTGCTCTTAAAAATACATAGATACAACTTGAAAACTTAATAACATATTTAGCAACAAACTTAAAAAGAATGACAAAGCAAGTAGCTAAAATTCCTGTTATTGCAGAAAAGGAAAATACGTTTAAATAAGATAATATGCTTCTTTTCGTCATTAAAGTCACCAAACACGCTATTCAATTACACAAAAGCAAACGCCGTCAATATTTTCAATTTCTTTTCTGACGTTTTCGTTTACAACAGATGTAATTATATAAACACCCATGTTACCGTTTATGCCGCTTTTAGCAGGAACAATCTCAATTAAACAATCATTACTGAAAATTATTTTGATTTTTTCAGTAATGTCACCGGATAGAGCAATATCACAAAGTTCAACATAAACATGAGCCGTCATCTTTCTTTTACGCTCAATTTTAGTTAAAAAGGCAGCAGTAAAGACGCACGCAAGCATAACAATGAGAGCCGCCGTATAAAAGCCCATACCAAGAGTAATACCTATCGTTGCAGTTGTCCACATACCTGCAGCGGTGGTAAGGCCTGTTATTGCATTTCCGCTTTTAACAATAATCATACCTGCACCCAAAAAACCGATTCCCGACACAACCTGTGCAGCTATTCTGAAAGGGTCTGAGTTAAATCCAAGCACCTCAGCAGAATAAAGTCCTGCTAATGACGTCATTGCAGCGCCAAGACACACAAGAATATGCGTACGTAATCCCGCCTGACTGCCGTGGCGACTGCGCTCACTACCTATAATACCGCCAAACAATACAGCCAATAATATTCTCAGCAACACAACAAAAACATTAATATTTGTATTCATTAAAAAAATATCATTAATGAATTTAATCATAAACAAAACTAACCTCTCGCTATTTATTAAAAATTATTTTAGGCAACCTCCAACGATACTTTGCGGCAAGCATTCTCACAACAATAACCGCACCGGCCGAAACAAATGTTGTAAAAATTTTATAGTCAGTATATCTCATAACAAAATAATATATACAACAACCTAAAATTGATGCAACTGCATAAATGTGTTTTGTCAAAACATACGGCTTTTCATTAACAAGAACATCACGTAATATTCCTCCGCCCACACCTGTAAGCACACCAAGAGTAACCGCCAAAAAGCCATTATTGCCATATTGAGATAACCTTGCAATTTCTACGCCTGTCACTGAAAATGCCGCAAGACCAACAGCATCAAAGATAATATTGATTTTATCAATCTTTTCTTTCATATTCTTAAAGTTTTTTGAGTTTATGTATGAAATAATAAATACTATAAGAGTAGTAATAAAAGCAACAAGCAACATATCAGGATGTAAAAAAACTTGTGGCGGAGTGCTGCCAATAATTAAATCTCTTATTGCCCCGCCACCAACAGCGGTTATGCAACCAACAGTAATCACACCAAACAAATCTAAACCAGAAGCAATAGCAACCAAAGCGCCTGAAACAGCAAAAGCAACCGTTCCAATTACTTCCATTACAGTAAATAATACATCACCAATCATAAAACCATCACCTAATGTGAATTATATCATATTCATATCAAAATTCAACAATAAAAAAACGACCATAATGGTCGTTTTTTATCTAACTACACCTTTTTGCAACATAATGTTAGCATAAATTGCGCTCTCCCCTGTTGCAACAACACAATATGCGGATTTTGCTTTATCATAAAAATCAAAACGGTCAATATTACCAACACAGTCTTTGCCACGTTCATCATATTTTAGGATAATCTCGTTATAGGTATCCCAAATAGGTGTTTTAATAACACCTTTATCGCAATCCATTAATTCCATTAGCTGTACAGGCTTATCAATATAATCATCAAGAGGAAACACTTGTAAAACAGCATCTAAAATTTCAGGCACACCGTGTCCGTCCATACGTATAACTATAGCATTCTTTCCCATCGATTCTGAAGGAAAATTTCCGTCAGCAATAACAAGACGATCACTGTGTCCCATCTCACACAACACCTTTAACAGTTGGGGTGATAAAATCTTAGGAATCCCTTTTAACATAATGCAAATCTCCGTATTTGATTAAGATAATTACAATATATTATATGTTTAATATCTTTATTCATCCAACCAAATATTTACCAATATTGCAAAGAGATTTACTCATTTCTTCGAAAATAGGAGTGGGTAATTTTGAGGATGGCGCTGTCTCAAAAGAAAAAACACCATCAAAATTAATTTTCTTTAATGCGTGAGCAAAACTGTTAAAATCAAATCTTCCGCAAAACGGCAACAAATGAGCATCAATTTTACCTATACTATCATGAACGTGCAGAACTCTTAAATATTTTTCACAGCGTTTTAGTTCTTTCTCGATATCCAAATCATGAAAGACATTCATATGGCCGGTATCAAGACACATTTTGAAATGGTCATCCTTAATATCTTTAATTAATTTTATAATTTCCTCCGGCTTAGATAGTGAAAATTTATGCCAGGGCATATTTTCAAGACAAATTGTAATACCATAATCTTTTGCAGTTTCAACCAACTCTTTGAAATAGTCATAATTAATCTGGTATGTTTTTTTATGACATTTATTTTCAAGGTCATCTGTACCATACGGGATTAGAGGATGAACAACCCAATATTTACATCCGAGCAACGAAGTAAGGTATATTGATTTTTTCATTTTCTCCATACGTTCTCGTCTATCTGACGGTTGTAAATCACGAGGCGGATAGCGCCAAGTTCCGTGAACCTGAGAGATTTCAACACCTGCTTTTTGAGCTAAGTCCTTATGATGTAAAATAACTTTCTCGATATTTGATGATTCCATCGTATATAATAGCGAATGAGAGTCAGACATAGAAAAATCCACAGCATCAAAACCGTGTTGTTTAACCTTATTATAAACCTCATCACCAAATCTTCCGTAACCGTTATCAAACACATTAATAGAAACACCGATTTTCATAATTTCCACCCATTATTTTAAAATTCTTAATTTCTAGAAAAGGAGATTCAATTTAGTGTTGGAAATAAACATTAAGCCTATTATATGTTATATTTCAAGTTGATTTAATATTGACTTTAAGCATTGTTCACTATTTTTAAGTTTAGCAATTTCATCATTAGATAAATTGAGATGAATTTTTGCTCCTACGCCCTCTTTACTTACAAAGCAAGGCAGACTCAAGCAACAATCTTGAATGCCATATTCACCGTTTAAAAGTGTAGAAACAGTAAGCGATGAATTAATTGAAGATTGTAAAGCTTGAGTAATGTAGCATACAGAGGCAGAAACCGCATAAAACGTTGCACCTTTTCTGCTTATAACCTTAGCGCCAGATGTTCTGACGTACTTTTCAACCTCATCAGTATCAAGAGCGGGAATTGTATAATTAAACTCAGTTGCCTTATTTGCAAAATCACAAACGGGGACATTTGAAATATTAGCACTTGACCAAGGAACAAATGACGAATCTCCATGTTCACCTAAAACGTAAGCGTGAACATTCTTTTGGCTTACGTTATAATACTCGCTAAGTCTTGCACGTAAGCGCGCAGTATCAAGAACTGTACCTGAGCCAATAATATTTTGTGATGGCAATCCCGAACGTTTGAAGAAAACGTATGTTAGTATATCAACCGGGTTTGAAACAATTATATACTTTGCATTAGGTGCATATTTAGTTATTTCAGGAATGATTGATTTTGTTATGTTAACATTTGTCTGTGCAAGGTCTAAACGAGTTTGACCGGGTTTTCTTGCAATACCTGAGGTTACGACAACGACGTCAGAATTTTGAGCATCGCGATAACTCCCAGCATAAACCGAACATGGCGAAAAAAACGGAACACCTTGTCGTATATCAAGTGCCTCACCCATAGATTTTTCAGTATTTACATCAATCATAACAATTTCTTTTGCTATGCCCATAACAGTCATTGTGTAAGCAATTGTAGAGCCAACACTACCAGTACCAATTATTGTGACTTTCATATTATCATCCCTTCTTATTTTTAAAAATAACTTATTTTTACACGTTTACCCATCTGCGAAAGACTGTTAGACAGTTCTGAAACCAAATTCATTTTAATATTAAAATTAATCGGCAAATCTGGGTTTTGGTGCGCAGGATTAATTGCACGTCCTACATAAAAATTTATATCAGTTGCTTCTTCAAAAAGCAAACGACAAATTTGAGAAGCACCATCTTTTTGAAAGTTCCACTGTTCATAAAGGTTGTTATCGCCAAGATAATCCTTAGCATATTCAATAACCTTGTTCATTGTTATAACGCCTTCAGTTACAAGGTCAACGCCCTCCAGAAGTGCAATAGGCGGAATATCAGAACTTTCAAAGGTTAAACTTGCTTTTAATGGTTTACCAAGATATTTGGCGGCAATAGACGATGTTGTACCACCGCAAATTATGTGTTTGCCACCTTTAGAAAAGAAAAGTGACATCATTCTATCTGAATCATTGCGGTTTGACGGTGGACCAAACAGAATATTCATTGGTTCACGTTTTCTTATTTTTACAACACAAGCAGTGGCATCATCACCAGGCTTTGAACCATAAAGCCGATTACATTCATCAATAAGACAGGTTGACATATTTTTAGCGGTATATCCGCCCGGTGCAATAGATTCAAGATATTTAACAATCTCTTCCCTTTTCCAACCGAAGTTATATGACATACCGATACCTGCATGAGGACAACCATCGCTCATTGCAACAAAAATATCGTTTTCGTGCAACTTTATTGTTGATTTATAAATAGTTTTACCGCCTATATTCATTTCGGTTTTGGGATAGTCATATTCTACGTCATCACGTAAGACAACAACCTGCGGGTTGTCATATTGAATAATATCCGCATATTCATTTTCTATTATATGAATAATGGTAAATGTGGAATATGCAACTCCCCTTTGAGAACAAACGGGCAACGTTGCAGCAATTGTTGAGACGCATTCCTCTATGGTTAAACCCTCCGCCATCATTGTGGAAATAATTTTTGACGTAAGGGTTGAGAGAATGCTTGCTTTAACACCGCTGCCAAGACCATCAGCGAGAACAATAACGGTTGAATTTTCACCTTGGTCAACAACATCAACGTGGTCGCCGCAAAGTTCTTCGCCGAAATGATTTATACTTTTATAGCCGATATCTGCACATAAATCATTCATCGGATATGGACTCCTTTAACTTTGTGAGAGCAATTTTTGTTTCGGCAGCTGTTTCACCCAAAAGCGATGCAATTTCTTGCACAATACGCATTTGTTTATCAACAACTTTATCCGCTACTTCGACAGTTTGACGGCTAATTTTTTCTTTTTTCTCTCTTTGAATTTCCTCATCTGTAACATCTCGCATAATACCGATAATTAAGCGAGACTCACCATCGTAAACTATAGTTTGTTCAACATAACGGTTATAATCTGCAAGGTAAGTACGAGAATTTCTTATACTTCTGCCATTTTGTTTAACCTTAACATAAGGTGAAGGGTCTAAAATACGGTCAACCTGCTCACCTAAAATATCACCAATAGAGCGAATGTTCATAATTTTTTTTGCAGTAGCATTAATTTGCTGAACCTCAAGATCTTCATTTAAAACAATAATGGCATTAGGCGAGTTGTTAACAATAGCATCTGATACACTCTCAGCCTTATCTTTAAGGAATGGCAGACACATAGAGCTTTCAGCCTTGCCTTGACAAATAGCAATCGCTTTCTCGCGGCAAGAATTATAGCCGCAGGTTCCGCAATTAAGCTCATCAGCAGCAGTAAATTTCCCCATTTTTCGCAAAACTGAAGAGATTTCTTCATCTGAGGGCATAGGTAGTTCACGCTCAATAAAAGTTAATGCTTTTTTTAGTTCTACACTTTCAGGTTGAGCAACCTCAAAATCTTCTTTACCTGCATATTTTACAACAGCGGTATAATCACCTATTGGTGAAAAATGATATTTTTCCATTATAGGACCGCCAATACAACTACCTGCACAAGCTGACATTTCAATAAAGCATTTGGAAACCTTGCCGTTTTGAATGTCTTTTAATGCGGTAATACAGTTATCAACACCATCTAAAGCTACATAGGTATAATCGGGGTGTTTTTGTGTCATGGTTTTGAGTACGCCGCCAGTAGTAGGGAAAAAACGTGCGCGACTCTTTTGTGTAATATCAGGATCATTTTCAAGAACTATATTTTCACTTTCAAGCCATTGTGTAAGTTCTTCAAAGGTAAGTACAGCATCAACAATATCCGAGTAATGCTCAGCCTCATCTTTTTTTGCAACGCATGGACCAATAAAAACCGTTTTAGCATTAGGAATACGTTTTTTAATATCAATACAGTGTGCCTGCATTGGTGAAACTACATCAGCAAGATATTTTAATGTATCCGGAAAATGTTTTTGAATAAGCAAGTTTACAGAATGACAGCATGAAGTAATAATAATGTCCCTGTTTTCTTCACGAAGCATTCGCTCATATTCATTTTTAACAATCGTTGCACCTATTGCAGTTTCTTCAACATCATAAAAGCCTAACTTTTTTAAGGCTTTTCTTATACCATTTATTCCAACATTTGTATAGTTGGCAATAAATGACGGCGCAAGGCTAACAACAACAGGGTTTGACTCATTAAGTAAAACCTGAACTTTTTCAAGGTCACTCACAATTTCTTTAGCATTTTGCGGACAGACAACAAAGCAATGACCGCACAGAATGCATTCGTTACTGATAATATGAGCTTGATTGCCCGAAAAACGAATAGCCTTTACAGGACAGTTTCTAATACATTTATAACAGTTTTTGCAGTTTGATTTTTTTAAGGTCAAGCAACTTGACATATGCTGTTACTCCCCTCACTAATTAAGCTTATTAAGGATATTTTCAGTAAAAAACTCTTTAAAATTTTCTTTTGTGATTCCACAATAAATTTCTTCATCTACTTGTATAGAAACGCCTAATCGGTTGCACTTACCAAGACAAAACGAACCCACTAGAGCAATTTCATCATCTAAATTATTTTCTTGTATTGCGTTTTCAAGTAATTCAACAATTTTTGCAGAACCTCTTAGGTGACAAGAACTGCCAACACAAACTTGAATAATCATACATTAACGCCCCTTACGCAAGAGATAAAACCTGTTCTTTAAAGAACTTGCGAGCATCCTGAGCAAAAATTCTATGCTTTTGGTCATTAATTGTAACAGCAACCGTGTCACTGTTACAATTATTTGCGCAAAATGATGCAGACAAAACTATTTTGTCATGCATATTATATTCTTCAATAAGGTGTTGAAAAGTAGCTACAACGTTTTTTGCACCATTTATGTGGCAGGATGTTCCGATACAAACATTTAATTTAATCATATCATTATTCTCCCTTTTTCACATAATCAACATGAAGAAGTTCGTGAACTTTGCCTTTAATAATATCACTATAAATTGTACTCATAAGCGGGTTCTCTTCCGAACGGCGAATGCTAAGCAAACGGTCAGCATCATATAAGCCTTTTGAACGCTCTGACTGTTTTGCAGGATCGGTAAAGGGTTGTCCGCCACCGTTAACACAGCCACCGGGACAAGCCATAATCTCAATTAAATCAAAATGCTCACCGGCACTTGAACGAAGCAATACTGCCTCAGCGTTTCCAAGACCGCTAACAACAGCAATATGAAGTTCTTTATCGCCATAAGGCAAGAAAAACTCTTTAATACCGTCATCGCCACGCTGACCTGCATTTGCAACAGTTAGTAATGCAGAGCGTGATTTATTGCTTACAACACGGCGAAGTACTGCTTCTGTAACGCCACCTGTAACACCAAAAATTACACCTGCGCCAGAAATTGTACCAAAAGGCATATCAACTGCTTCTGGTTCTAGAGAATCAAACATAATGCCAGACTCTTTAATCATAAGAATAAGTTCTTGTGTTGTAATAACAGCATCAACATTTGGCTCACCGTCTGTTTTAAACTCATCACGAGCCGCCTCAAACTTTTTGGCAGTGCAAGGCATTATTGCAACGTGGAACATTTTTCTTGTTGATTTTTTTGCTTGGTCTTTTAAAATTGCTGCCATCATCTGCATAGGTGAACGGCAGGATGAAACATTAGGTAAAAATTCCGGATGTTTTTTCTCACAATACTGCACCCAACCGGGACAGCAAGATGTAATGATAGGAAGATTTTTGTTTTCTTCTATACGGGCAAGGAACTCTTCACTTTCTTCCAAAACTGTCAAATCAGCGCCAAGAGTAGTATCGTAAATTTCATCAAAGCCCATACGTCTTAAAGCAGCCACAATCTTACCCATAACATTTTCACCCTCAGGTATATTAAGTTCCTTACCGAGAGCAACGCGTACTGCAGGTGCAATTTGAACTGTTGTTTTAACATCAGGATTATCAATGGCTTTCCAAACCTTATTTATATTGTTATTAACAACAATAGCACCAGTAGGACAAACCGAAACACACTGACCGCAACCAACACAAGGTGAATCAGCCAAGGGTTTGCCAAATGCAGTACTGATTACCATATTTGAGCCTCGATGCGCAAAATCAATAGCACCAACATTTTGAATTTCGTTACAAACACGAACACAGTCACCGCAAAGAATGCACTTACCTGCATCACGAGAAATGCAAAGTGATGAAGTATCATCATTTTTTGTTGAAACAGCACGGTTTGGGAATCGTACACCCTCAATGTTAAAACGCATTGCAAGGTCCTGCAATTTACACTTGCTGTTGTTTTCGCAGACTGTACAGTCGCGACAATGGTTAGCAAGCAGCAACTCAAGAATATTTTTGCGATATCTACGCAAACGCTCAGTATTTGTTTTAACAACCATACCTGCGCGAGGAGGAGTAGAACAAGCAGCCTCTATACCCCCGCGCTCATTTTCAACCATGCACATACGACAAGCACCGTATATGGAAAGTTCTGAATGATAACAGAAAGTGGGCATTTTTATACCAATCTTCTGACAAAGTTGTAATATGTTTTTCTCGCCTTCTATTTCAACGGGCATACCGTCAATAGTCATATATTGTTTTTCGCTCATTTTTAGTCCTCCTTAATTGCACCAAAGGGGCAAGAATCAAGACAACTGCCGCAACGAATGCAGGTGTTCAGGTCAATTGTAAAGGGTTCCTTAATCTTTCCGCTAATAGCATTAACAGGGCAATTACGAGCACATTTGCTACAACCTTTACAAAGAGCTGAATCAATAACAATTCTCTTTAATTTCTGACAGGCTCCGGCAGGGCAACGTTTATCGTAAATGTGTGCCTCATACTCATCGCGGAAATTTTTAATAGTACTTACAACTGGTGACGGTGCAGATTTTCCAAGACCACAAAGTGCTGTTGCTGAAATTGTCTCAGCAAGTTCAAGCAATAAATCTATATCGCCGTCTTTTCCCTCGCCCGCAACAATTCGCTCAAGAATTTCAAGCATTCTCTTGGTGCCTTCACGACAAGGAACACATTTACCGCAAGATTCGTTCTGGGTAAAATTCATAAAGAAACGTGCAACCTCAACCATGCATGTCTTATCATCCATAACAACAAGACCGCCAGAGCCAATCATTGCGCCAACCTTTTTAAGAGTATCGAAATCAAGAGGTAAATCAAGATGTTCTTTTGTAAGACAAGCGCCTGAAGGACCGCCAATCTGAACAGCTTTAAATTCGCCATCGCCGCGCATACCGCCGCCAATTTCAAAAATAATTTCTCTTAATGTTGTACCCATTGGAACTTCAATAAGGCCGGTATTTGCAATATTACCGGTAAGAGCGAAGGCTTTCGTACCCGGACTTTTTTCAACACCAATACCACGGAACCAGTCTGCTCCGTTTAAAATAATTTGAGCGACGTTTGCATAGGTTTCAACGTTATTAAGTACGGTAGGTTTATCAAACAATCCGTGTTCAACCGTACGAGGAGGCTTAACACGAGGAAAACCACGGTTACCCTCAATTGAAGCAGTAAGAGCGCTACCCTCACCGCAAACAAATGCACCGGCGCCACGGTTAATATGCATACGGAAACTAAAGTTGGTTCCTAAAATATTATCACCGAGCAAACCAAGTTCTTCGGCTTGTTTAATGGCATTTTGAAGTCTGCGAACAGCCAACGGATATTCAGCACGAACATATATGTAGCCTTCGTTTGCGCCACAAGCAACACCGGCAATCATCATTCCCTCAAGCATTCTGTGCGGGTCGCCTTCCATAATACTGCGATCCATAAATGCGCCGGGGTCACCTTCGTCACCGTTACATACAACATACTTTTGTGGCTCGGCTTGGCGTTTTACCTGCTCCCACTTTCTGCCGGCTGGAAAACCTCCACCGCCGCGTCCGCGAAGGTCAGAGTTAGAAATCTCTGCAACAATTTCATCAGCAGTCATGTCAAACAAAGCCTTTTCAAAGGCACTGTAACCACCGATTGCAATATATTCTCTTATTGAGTCGGAATCAATTTTGCCGCAGTGATCTAAAACAATACGGGTTTGCTGTTTATAAAAGGGAATTTTTGACTGTTCTTTATAAATTTGTCCATCCTTTTTGTAAGCAAGACGGTCAACACATTCTCCTTTTTCAATGGTTCTTTCGATAATTTCTTGACAATCATCAATCTTAACTTTTGTATAAAGCCAGCCTTGAGGTTCAATTCTTACAAGAGGACCCATTTCGCAAAAACCGTGACAACCGCTCTTTTTAAGACCAATTGAATTACTATGGGGGTCGTCAGCGAGTTCAACGGCAACATTAAGATTTTTTTCTTCCATAGTTGCTTTAAGCTTGTCATATATTTGCAAAGAGCCGCCTGCAACACAACCAGTGCCGGCACACACAATTATTTTCTTTTCTTGTGCATCATAAACAGCTTTTGCTGATTGACTATATTTAATAAAATCTTCTCTGCATTTAAGCATTTTCAATCTCCTCCTTAAGCTGTTTAAGCAAGGCAGAAGCCTTATCAGGTGTCATTTCAGGATAAACAACGTCATTAACGGTCAAAACAGGTGCCAAACCGCATGCGCCAAGGCATGATACTGTTTCGAGCGTAAAATTAAGGTCGTCTGTTGTTTTCTTCTTTTCACTTAAATTAAGTTCAGAGCGCAAACGTTCAAGTATGGGAATAGATTTCCTAACGTGACAAGCTGTACCGTCACAAATTTTTATAATATATTTACCCTTAGGCTCTAACGAAAAGTTTTCATAAAAGGTTGCTATACTGTAAATGCGAGCCTCACTCATATTAAGCTTATTAGCAAGATA
>JAZSLU010000036.1:0-4813 GCA_045535505.1 Acutalibacteraceae bacterium
TGGCAAAAAAATGCGTGAGATTGGCGCAGAACAACTGAAAACCGCTTATGCTGCAGATTGTGATGAACATTATTATTTGTCGGTTGGCAAAAAAATGTTTGTTCTTGATTACGGTAACAACGGCTTATCTTATATGGCTTCTTACGGCGGGTATGACAATGCGGTAAAACGTCTTGCCTGGTATATTTGGGAAATGCCTTGCGATATTGATGCGATTGCTACTTGCGGTGAAAAATTAAATGTTTTTGCAACGAGATTTAAGGATAATGAAGAACACAAATACTCGTATGTTGCGGCGTACACTTTGGAAAAAAATCAAAGTACGGATATGCAGTTGGATTTAGAATTGGACGAGCTTGTCAATGTTGGGCCTACTGACGAACTTGACGGAACGTGTACTATTTCTAATCAAGCCATAAACTGTATGTTGCAAACAAAAATGTTCGATTTTGGCAGACCTGACCGCAAAAAAGACATTAATCAGGTGTACATAACGC
Organism: Acutalibacteraceae bacterium; assembly: GCA_045535505.1. GTDB lineage: Bacteria > Bacillota > Clostridia > Oscillospirales > Acutalibacteraceae > CAKSST01. The sequence goes on from JAZSLU010000036.1 coordinate 498, forward strand.
TTGGAAATTGTACCGCATCCGTTTCGGTTGCGTTCAATACCTACCAAAACAACGGCGCCGATTCGAAATTATTAAGAAGAATAAGACGCGGCGACATGGAAACCTTTAGAATATTGCCGCAAATACCCCATACTTCGCATTTTAGAATAACGTTGGAATGTGATGGGGTGTTCGGTTTGGGCGGCATATCAATCAATTATAAGCCTTTGGGGAGTGTGATGTAGAATGGCAAAAAGTTATGAACAATGGTTGGAAGAGCAAAGAAAAGAAACCCAAGCTGATGCCGCAAAGAAAAAAACAAATTACAACACTACGATTGATAATCAAGTGGCATCGCAAAATAAAATTATTGACGATGCGATAAATTTCACTACGGGTCAGTACGATACCCAAATTAACGAAACACACAAAGACTATGCGGAATTGTATGACGTTAACGAGGTTCAGCGCAAAATTAATGAACGTAACGTTGCTGAACGTATGGCAAATTTAGGCTTGACCGATTCGGGATTAAACCGTACACAACAAACCGCATTGCAACTGTCGCACGGTAATGCAAAGATGGATATATCCCAGCGTGAGCAAAAGGCTGTGGATTCGCTCAAATCCGACTTGGCAAAATACGTTGCAGAACAAACTGCACAAAAACAATTAAATCTTTCTAATGCAGAAGCAAGTAAGGCTCAATATGCCCTTTCCGTTGATGAGGCTGCCGAGAACACTGCAAGAACAAATGCAACAGCCCTATATAATCAGCAGGTGGAAGCGGCTGCGGCTATTACTAAAGCGAGAATTGAAGCACAAGCAAAAGTGGATGCGGCAAAAGAAAAGGCAAACATCACCTATCAATATACGGGCGTTACCAAAGATGATGGCTCAAAAGTGTTTACAGGCTCTGATGGCAAAACTTATACGTTTGGTGACGGATATAACCCATACACAAGAGAAAATAACAATATTAAATATAGCAAAGAGGCTGAACTATATGGTTTCTTTTCAAATGGCTATCAACCCAAGGGTATAGAAGGCTATGGAAAATTAATTAATTCAGGCAAAAAAGCAACAAACCAAAGCACAGGACGAAAACAAAATTTGTATTATACCAAAACGGGAAATGAAATACATCTTTGGGTTTGGAACGGCGAGGAAAACCGTTATATTGAACAATTTGATGAAGCGTTAGAAGCAACTCTAAAAAATGAAACTTCTACATCAAAAAATTCGCCTATATCACCAACGATAAAGCCTGTTGTTGATGAGCTGAATTTTAAATTTCATTAAAGGAGCAAATATCTATGCCCAAAAACAAATATGTAATCAGCGGAGAATTTAGTGGTAAAGCATTAAACGATTTTAATGATTCGGGATATAATGTAAAAACCACAAAGAAAACTCCATCAAAAAAAGAACCGATTTATGTGTTGAGCGGTGAATATAACGAAAAAACAAAGGCGGATATTGCTGCAAGTGAAACAGCAAGATTGAATACGCAAAAACAAGCTAAAAACACCGTTGCCAAATTTCAAAATTTTATAAAAACATATAACAGTTTTGTTGAAAATGGCGCAACATACGGTGTAAAACCTCTTGTTACTGCATCCGGCAAACAGTTGAGTGCTCCTATAACGTCCGCAAAAGCATATAACAATTATCAGTCAAAAGCCAAATCCCTTCGCAGTCAAGCGCAGGAACTCAAAAGGGAACTTGAAAAGTATTCTTCCTATTACAATGACGAATATGTAACCGAGCTCGGTAATGTCCTTGATAATATTTCTAAAACAAAGCTTTTGAATCAAGATGAATATAATCAAATATATTACAATCCAACTCGTGCCAAAGGTTATAGCCAAGATGCTTTAATTAAGTTGAAAAACGATGTTAAATTTTCAAAAGAAAATACGACATCAGAAAAATCAACGTTGAAAGAAAAACTTGAGGCTGATAATACTGTTACCACAAACATTGGCTCTTTTAATCCGTATGTCAGCGGAAACCAAAATATCAGTAATAGTGCTTGGTTAGAAAACTACAAATTTGTTTTATCACAAATGGATTATGACGAGCTTAATTCGGAATTAACCGCAATCAATAGAACCAAGCAATCAGATGGGTTGAATGAAGCAAGACTTGCCGTAAAACAAGCTATTGCTATAAAAGACAGTGTGCGTTTTTCGGAAAAATATAAAGATTTTCTAAAAGACGCTAATTATCAAGACGTTCAAGATACTATTGCAAAATTGAGGTCGAGAACAAATATTAAAACTATTGCACTTGGCGATGACTTGGGCAAAGAAATATCGTGGCTCGAAAATGTTGCAGAAGGTTTAATAACTTATGAAGATGCGCAAAGAGAGCTTGATAAAACAAAAAATAAAAACGGTTATTCTAATGATGAATATTGGAAAAGCAAGGTTTATAACTTGAAATATGCCGATATCGTTTCAAAACTCGATGAGGATATTATTGAGGCGGCAAAGAACTACAGCGGCATAGATAAGTTTGTTTCGGATTACGGTAGTGTTAAAGAAACTGATACGGGTGTGCTTTCAGAACTACAAAAGCTTGGATATTCCGAGAAAGAATCGAAAAATATAATCGAATATATAAAAACCCAAGATGAAACAAAGCGGAATCAATCAAAATTAGAAGAGGCTAAAACAACTTATTCGCGTTCTGGTGCTATTAAGAAAACTGCCCTTGTTGCTTCTACGGTTATCACGAATATTGCCGGTATAGCTCCTACTGCTGTTGGCACCATATCAAACGCATTTAAAGAGACGTTTTCTGAAGAATATGTGCCCGTAAATGTTTATGCGGACGAATATCAAATAAGCAACTGGGGACGTGCTATAAGAAAATCAATGTCCGATGATATTGACAATGAAGCTGTTGATTTTCTCGCTCAGGTAGGTTTGAGTATGGCCGATTGGTTGGTTACGACATGTTTGACAATGGGTGTTGGAAGTGCGGTAGGTTTATCTGCAACTGCTGCCAGTAACGTTGCGCTTGGAGTGATGAGTGCCAATGCGGGTACAAGTACGGCTTTGGATACCTTGGAGAAAGGCGGCAGTTATTCGCAAGCGTTTGCTATGGGTGTGTTCTCTGCAGCGATAGAAATTGTTACCGAGAAAATAGCAATGGATAGTTGGGCATCAATTTTGACCGATAAAACAGGTGTGAAAAACAGTATTGTTAAAGCACTTATGCAACAAGGCTTTTCGGAAGCGGGCGAAGAAATGCTTTCACAAATTGCTAATTTTGTTGTTGATGCAGTTGTTATGGGTGATAAATCGGATTATCAGCAAAACATACAGGCGTTTATTGAAAAGGGTTATGATGAGAAAACTGCACGTTCAAAGGCTTTGCTTGCAATGGGTGGACAAGTTGCTCTTGCGGGACTTGGCGGATTTTTGTCAGGTGCGGCTATTGGTTCTATTACGTCCGCTTTAGTAAATACGTCACAAAATATGGCGGCAAGTTCGGTGGGGAAAAAAGTCATTGCTAACAACAAGGTTGATTCACTCATTAATGTTGCCGAGAAATATAATGTTGAAACAAAATCAAAATCAAACAATGCTCAAACGGTTGGTAAAGTTTGGAATGAAACTAAACAGGCTATTTTAAAAGAGATGCAAAACGTTGATGAAAACGGTACTGCGCAGGTTGTACAAGCATTAACAGGTGAGCAAACTGTTATTCGTAGCGCGGAAGAACTTGCGGCTGATATGGAGCAGCTTGACAGTTTTGTAATACAATCTGATGTTGCGTCAACTGACACGGATAACATTGTGGCCGAAAATAATGCTGAGCATAGAGCAGAAACCGAAAATTCCAAAGATATTGACAAAAACAATGTTGCGGATAACGCCGCTGCAGATATGCCCGAACAGGAAACAAACGGCGCCATTGAGGTTGACGGTAACGTGTTCTTTACCGACGAAACCGATTCGGCATTTACCGAGCCGTCTGCATCGTCACCGAAGGACGCCACACCGTTACAGCGTGCGGTTGGTGAAATGTACGGCAACCCGGTATTGACCGAGGACCAAAAGACCATAAAAAGCATTGGTAAAAAATTGGGTTGGAAAATTCTGTTTGATAACGTCTATGTTAAGGATGCGCAGGGCAATTACGTATTAGATGCAAAAGGCAGAAGAATACGAGCCAATGCGGATATAGATTTTAAAAACCGTACCATTACGATTGATTTCAACTGCAAAAAACCGATACAGTTTTTGTTTAAGCATGAGTTGACCGACTACATATCACAAAACCGGGCAGTATTTTTTGATTTGATGAATACTGTAATGGATAGC
>JAZSLU010000042.1:0-13390 GCA_045535505.1 Acutalibacteraceae bacterium
TGCGCCCTTCATCTTGGAGCCGATACCGGAGACCAGCGTACGGACAACCTTATCCTTGCGCTCCACAACCTTGGCGTGGTCGATGGGGGCACCGGTTACGGTAACGCCGTAGGCGTCGCCGTGGTGTGCGTAGTCGAAAATCTTTGCGGAGTAGAGCAGGGTCTTCGTGGGGATGCAGCCCTCGTTCAGGCAGACACCGCCCAGGGCGCGCTCCTCAAACAGGAGCGTCTTCATGCCGCCGTGTGCGGCACGCTCAGCGGCGTTATAGCCGGCAGGACCGCCACCCAAAACAATAAGATCAAACATTTCCATTACGCTATCTCCTTATTTGCAAAGCAGAACAGAGAAATTCTGCAAACTGTTCTTAAGGTCAACAAGGAAACGTGATGCAGGTGCACCGTCAACTGCTCTGTGGTCGTATGTCAAAGACAAGCCCATTGCAGGATAGGTTGTAAGACCGTTTTCTGTTTCCTTAATACGTTTTTCAATACCGTTAACACCCAAGATACCGGTCTGGGGAGGATTGATAACAGGAGTAAAGCTTTCGATACCGAAAGAACCCAGGTTAGAAATGGTAAATGTGCCGCCCTTAAGCATATCGGGAGCAATATCACCCTTCTTGCAAGCTGCTGCCAATGCTTTTGCTTCAGCAGAAATCTCATCAAGAGATTTTTTGTCAGCATTGAAAATGGTGGGAACCATAAGACCGCGGTCTGTATCAATAGCAACACCAAGGTTTACGCTGTGGAAATAACGAATGTTTTCGTCGTCAATCATATTAGCATTAAGTGCTTTGTGCTCGGGTTTTGCAAGAACACGTGAAACGGCATAAAGAATAATGTCGTTAAGTGTAATGTTGCCAAGACCGAGAGTTTCAGCATTAGCCTTAAGCTTTTTACGCAATGCCATAATTTCGGTAGCATCGAAAGTGATGGTATGTGTAAGCTGGGGAATGGTTGAAAGTGATGTCTTCATAGACTTTGAAATTGCACGGCGGATACCGCTGAACTTCTCGTCTGTATATTCTGCAGCAGGTGCAGCAGGTGCAGCAGCGGCAGCGGGTGCAACAGCACTAACGCCTTTGTCTGCCAATGCGCGAACGTCAGCTTCAACAATTCTGCCTTCAGCACCGGTAGGAGTTGCAAGTGTTGCATCTATGCCGGTTTTTGCAGCCAAAGCACGTGCTCTGGGAGATACCTTTACAAAGCCGTCATTTGAAACGGGTGCTGCAGCAGGTGCAGCTTCTACAGCGGGAGCAGCTTCTTGGGCAGGAGCAGCCTCGGCAGCGGGGGCCTCTTCGGCAGCAACTGCGGGAGCAAACTCTGCAAAGCTTTCACCCTCTTCGCCAATAACGCAAACGTTGGTCATAACAGGAACATCATCGCCTTCAGCGAAGAACTGTTCGAGAATGATGCCGCCAACCTCTGCGGGTTCATCAACAGTTGTTTTGTCGGTTTCATAGGTAAAAAGCACTTCGCCTGCTTCTACCCTTTCACCTTTCTTCTTGTGCCATTCGGTCAAGATACAACTCTCAACCGAGATACCTACGTTAGGCATCATAATAGGTGTTGCCATAAATTTTTCCTCCTTAAAAGTTTACACTTATTATTTGTTATTTAATATCTAACCGTCACACCGCACTCCTGTGCTTTTACAAGAATGTGCTCGTCGGGTTTAGTATCCGTGATAAGAATGTCTATATCCTCAAGCCCCGCAAAAGTGAAAGGCATACTATGACCGAACTTGCTCGAGTCAACCATCACGATTGTAAGTTGAGCTTTATCGACAATACGCTTTTTCAATTCGCACTCGCTGTATGAGCCGCAGGTAAAACCGCCCTCAAGTGAAAAAGCTGATGCAACCATAAAAGCAATATCAAAATTATAGTCCTTAACAAACTCAAGCGACTGCAAACCCGAAACCGATGCGTTGTTGCGATTAAGCAAACCTCCGATAAGGTTTACGGTTGGTGCAGACTGCTTTGAAATTTCTAAAGCGACGTGAGGACTGCTTGTGACAATAAAAAGGTTTGTTCCGGGAAGATTTTTTGCCAAACACAATGCGGTTGTGCCCGAATCGATAAAAATTGAACGGCGTGTTTCAACATAGTTGACAGCCATTGAAGCAATTTTTTCTTTTTCGGCACTGTTTTGCAAAATACGTTGCGCATAAACAGGCTCTGTGTCACCGCCCGCAAGGCTTTTTACCGAACGTATGCCACCTTTAATTTTTATAGCCTCACCTGTTGACTCTAAAAATTCAAGGTCTCTGCGCAGGGTCATACTTGAAACGTCAGGAAAAATCTGCTCAAGTTCTTTAAGCATAACCGTACCGTTTTTTCGCAACAATTCCAATATCTGCTCTCTGCGGTTTGAGCTCATTTCCCCTCACCTCTTTCGTAAAATGTTAATTTTTGTGAAAAAATAACAAATTCATGTTAATTATACTATTTGACACTCAATATGTCAAGTGGTAATTGATGCATTTAAATAGCAAAAAAGCGTTTGCGGCACAATCCGCAAACGCTTTTAAAAATTAATATTAAATTAGATGCTTTTTGCATTTGCAAGCAGATATTTTTCTGCTTCAACATTCCAAAGACCATTGTGTGCTTTAACAATCTTATCAAGTTCTGCAAATAAGGGATCTGTTTTACCTTTTTCCTCAAAATCAGCAATTGCGGTAAGGGGCATTGAAATATGTGTGTAAACAAGCTTTTTGCCACCGGGGATTTTGGGGAGGTTAAGTGTAGTTTCAATAACCGAGTCAAGACCGCCAACGTGTGTAATCATAGCAGAGGGGTTAAGCAAACCTTTTGACATCATATCAATAGACTCGATAAGGTCGTCTGTGTTACCGCCGCTGTTACCTGCAACGTGAGCTGCCATATAGTGAATGTTGTAGAAGTTAAAGTTTGCTGAGAAGTTGGGGTCAGAAGGACCTGCAAAGAAGTTAAGACAAGCATCATAACCCATAATTTTTACACCCTGCTCAACAACGGGAGCAACAGGAGCATAAACGTAAACATCGTCATAGCCTGTGCCGCCAGAAATCTCACGCAATTTAGCAACGGGGTCTTCACAGTTTTTGGTGTTAACGTAGATGAGCTCAACACCGTTTTTCTTTGCTTCTTCAACAGTGTAGATTGAAGCCGCACGCTCAAGACGAGCATCGTCAATATCTGTTACAACAAGCAATGAAGGTTTGCGGTCACAGTGAAGAGCATAGTCAATAGCACCAAGACCCATAGGACCAACACCTGCTAAAAGTGCCATTTTGCCGCCCTCAACAATGCCCATTGTATGAACATAGCTACCTGCAGTTGTATGATAGTTAACGTGGAAACCGCCAACAATGCAGCTTACAGGCTCAGCTAATGAACCCATATAGAAAGCTTCGCCTGTATAGTTGATAAGGCAATCTCTTTCCATAGCAACAGCGGGAATAATAACATAAGTTGCGTCACCGCCAATGTACTCAAACGAGTAACCGGGAGCTGCATAGATGTTTTTGGGGTCGTTAAATGCAGGCTGAATAGCAAATTTTTGACCAACTTTGTACTGGTCTTTCCATTTTGCACCAACCTCAACAATCTCGCCGCAGAACTCGTGGCCTGTGATGATGGGGTTTGTTGCAATGTTCTCGGGAACACGCTTGTGAGCAGAACCCTGAATTGCAGCTTTGTAGGTTGACATGCAAAGGCTTTCTGAAACTATTTTTGCAAGAATTTCATCATCCTTAATTGCGGGAAGTTCAAACTCTTCGAGACGCATATCATTAACGCCGTAAAGTCTAACTGCTTTTGTTTTCATAAAATTACAAATCCTTTCCTATTTGAGCATATTTATTTACCCTTTCATTTATATCAGGGTAGTTTTTACAGGTTGTTTTTGAAAACATACCATCCTCAACGTTATTAGTACCGGACATCTCATGGCCGATTAACGCCCAAGTGGCTGTAACCAGATGTTTAAAGGGTTCTGATGTAACCTTGTCGTTCTTGAACGATTGACGGGGGGAGTTAATGTCCTCGCCGCTAATTTGGAATAAACCATGCTTTTGGCAAAGTTCCATAACGCGTTCAAGCTGAGGTAATGTGTTGCGGCTGGGCATATATGTGATTGCATTAAAGCCAATTTCTTTAACATAATCAACCAGCTCATCAAGATAATCGTCCTCAAATTTTTGTGTTTTCTTGTCGCCTGTTACAGAATCGCCCACGTCACCAAGATAAGCATAAGCGGAAATTGCGCCTGCTTTGCGGCAAACCTCAATGTACTCTTCTACATCTGCGCACTCATCAGTAGCGGGAATATAAAATTTTTCAACCAAGTCACTTTTAAGAACACCAAGCAAATCGTAATCGTAATAAGGATACTCAGTGTCCTCAAGCATTATGCGTTGTTTTTGTGAAAGCTTTACGCCAAGGCCGTTTTCAACAAAATCTGCTGTATCCTTGCCTTGCCCAAAACGTTCAACAATTTTTTTAGCAACAGCAAAAAGCAAGTGCCTTTCGGTAACGCTACCTCCCTCATGATTGCAAGAAAGAGGTAAAACATCCTTATCAAAGTCAATGTAAACATTGCCCTTTGCAAGTAACTCGTTAAGATTTTCAACCATCTTGCGATTGCGCAAATTGCGTTTTTCTCTCAATGGGCTTATAAATTCTTCTATAATAGGTAAAGACTGATGAGGGATACCATGAATTGCGCAATATGCAACACCGTCTTGATCGGGGTTGTTAAGTCTGCGGTCTGCAAACTTTTTAACACTCACTCTGCACTCCATACCAATTGTTGTGGCAATACCCAAAATCTCGCCTGCTTTTACAAACTCAAGACAACCCGAAACGCTATCATGGTCCATAATACCTGCTGTGGTAAGACCGTTAAGCCAAGCAAGGTATGCCGCTTTTGTGGGAGAGTAGGGAGAAAAAGAGTATGTAGTGTGAATGTGGTTATTAACATTGCCACAACACGTGGGCATTTCAAGCTCACCTGCATCATACATTCCCTTTAATTCCCTCAATGCTTCCAATCGCTCGTCGGCGGTTGCGGCATTAAGTTTTTCAATAAGAATATCTGATTTCATTTTTAACTCCTACTTAAGCATTTCTTGTCCGCCGGTTACGGGAATAGCCTGGCCGGTTTCATATTCTTGCTCAATAATGTACATTATTGCACGTGCAACGTCAGCCTCACGACAGCCGCGGTTCATAGGAACCTTTGACTCGTAGAAGCGGCGCACATCTGCAACTGTTTTAGCACCGGGAACTTTACCTGCATTAAGGTATTGAACAAACAAGCCCTTTTCGGGGTCGGACCAAAGCGGTCCGTCAAGCAGATTGCCGGGGCAAACAGCATTAACCTTAATATTATAAGGCACAAGTTCCATAGCAAAAGACTGTGTAAGACCGATGCCGCCAAACTTACTGCCCGAATATGCAAAGTTTTTGTTTGAACCTGAAAGGCCGGATTTTGAGTTGATGGTGATAATATCTGTCATATATTCAGGTGCAAAACGGTTTTGTATTTTCATAACGCGAGAAGCGTATTTTGTGCAAAGGAAATAGCCTGTATAGTTAATTGCTGTTACAAGTTCAAACACAGACTTTGTCATTTCTTCAAGGCTACCTGCTTTTGCAATACCTGCGTTGCTTACAAAAACGTCGCAACCACCGAAGGCAAGAACAGTCTGGCGCATCATTGCCTCAACAGACTCCTCATCAGAAACGTTAGCCTGTACGGCAATAGCAGTACCTGCACCGTATTTTTCATTAAGCTCTTGGGCGCAAGCTTTAGCACCGTCAATGTTAAGGTCGGCAATAACAAGGTAAGCGCCCTGCTCTGCCATTGCGGTAGCAATACCTTTACCAAAGCCTTGTGCGCTACCTGTTACAACGCAAACCTTGCCCTCAAGACGCTTTGCAGCACCTGCAGCAAGAGAAATTTTGGAACGGTAGCTTTCTGTTTCCCAGTTAACAATAAAGTCAACAAGCTCATCTGTCATAGGCAACTCGCCGCCGAAAGACTGTGCCAATACAGCAATCTTAACAGCATCTAAAGCAACGCTCTTAACAATATTTGCCTCTTTAACAGAAGCACCGCAAACAAAAAGACCTAACTTTTCAACAGCAACAACCTTTGGTTTGTAACCATTGGCAGCAACGAAAGCGTCATATTCTTTTTTAAGCAGATTATACTGCTCTTCAATATCATCACAAGCGGGAACAAACAGCCAATAAGCCTTGCAGTAAACAATATGGTCGGGAGAAAAAGGTTTTGCCAAGGGAGCAAAAGCCTCTTTACTTGCTACAAACTCGCCAATCTGACGGTTTGTCTCAAACAATACGGTTGTGGGTTTTTTGCCGTCATAAAGCGCACGAACAGCGGGAGCAATAGCGGCCGCCTTGTTTGCATCAAACTCACAAGCGCTAAAATCATAAGTTTTGGCAACCTTGCTTTCCAAGGCTTTCATAACCTTGTCAGCCATAGCGTCAATCTCTTCAGTAGTGTCAGCAGCCATAAAAATGCCGTGGTTTTGCAATATAAGCAAATTTGCACATTTGCCGAATTTTGCTTTATACTCATCCATTGCTTTTTTGCAAACGCTTGCAAGCACATAACCGGGTTTTGTAATGCCAACCCAAAGTGCCTCGTCGCCAAAAAGCTCATGGCATATAGCCTCGCCGTTCTTACCGCAAGTAAGACCGTTAACAAGCGCAGGATGAACGTGCAAAACAAATTTATACTCAAACATATTGTGCAAAGGCGTTTCAACGCTGGGGCGTCTTGAAAGCTGTGAAGGATGACGTGCAGCCATCATATTTTCTAACGCAAGACTCTCACGTTCTTTATCATTTGAAGGATAATCTTTATCCATCATATCGTAAATGCCGGCGCGCTCCATAACAACAAAATCTTCGGGTTTAATTGTTGCAAGTGCAGTGCCTGAACCTTTTACATAAAGATATGTTTCATCCTTGTAAGATGTGTTGCCGCCGCCTGCCAAAACAAAATCAGGGTTGCTGCCGTATTTGTTAGACATAGCGGAAAGTTTGTTAAGTCCCATGGTTTTACCTCCAAAAAGCATATTAATACTTAAATATCATACCACACAATTTATAATAAGTAAACCGCAAAATGCTATTTTTTTGCCTATTTTTTTATTTATTAACAAAAAAGTCAACAATCTCTTGACAAATCTGTTATAATGTTAGAGCAAAATTAAAATGAGTTACTATGTTTATTTTCAAAACAGGAGTTTTTATTGTGAAAATTTTAAACCTAATGGACACAAGAAAACAGAATATTATATTTTCTTCAAGCCTTTGCGCCGCTCTTATTGCATTTGTAATTTTTAGTTGCAAACAGTTTTTCGGCGTGGGATTTAAATATGGCCCTTTGTTGTTCTTTTTGTGCATTCTTGTATCTTTAATTATCGGCGCAATCTTTATGCTAAAACCGCTCAAACACAAAAAACTGTCACAGATTTTACCTTGGGTTGTTGCGGCATTAATGCCTTTTATCACAATGACAATGACCGAATGTCTAAACGGCGTTTTCGTTTATGATATGTACTACGACGCTTTTATATACGGATATATTTTAGACCTTCTTATTTGCGCTTTAATCTACGCCATAAGCGGCAGTATCAGAGTCTCACTAATTTCAACAAACGTTCTTTTATACCTTTTGGCACTTTCAAACTACTATGTAAAATTGTTTAGAGGCACACCTTTTTTGCCTATTGACTTTGCAAGTATAGGCACCGCAAAAAACGTTGCCGGCACGTACGACTACACCCCATCCTTTAACGTGGTTGTGTCAACTATATTGCTTATTTTGATAATTGCAATCACATTAAAATTTAGAACCCCCAACATAAAAACAACAGCAAAAATCATTTCTCGCAGTTCTTGCTTTGCTTTGTTCGCAGCCGTTTTAATTGTTTTCTTCACTACCGACTCGTTTGCAAAAATCAACTTAAAACCTGACTTTTGGAATCAAACACGCGGTTATAAAAACGATGGCGTGGTCTTGAGTTTTTTCCTTAACCTTAAATATATTTACGTCAGCGCCCCGTCAGGATATAACGCCGATAAGGTTGATGACATAATATCAGACTATATCGAAAAGAACACGCCTGTTGGTTATATTGAAGAAGAAACCGACAGCAAAACACCCGATATAATTTGCATAATGAACGAGTCTTTCTCAGACCTTTCAACAGTGGGTAGTTTTGAAACAAATATCGATTATCTTCCCTATTACCGCTCACTTACCGAAAACTGTGTTAAGGGCAACCTTATAACACCCATTATCGGCTCAGGCACCTCTAACACAGAGTTTGAATTTTTGTCTGGCTGTTCAATGTCTTTTTATCCGTCAGGCAGTAACGCCTATACACTTTATATAAAAAATTCTATGCCGTCGCTGGTTTCAACCCTTACACAAAGCCGCTATTCAAACCTTGCATTCCACCCATATTACGCAAACGGTTGGAACAGACCCAACGTTTATAATTATTTTGGCTTTTCTCGCTTCGACAGCATCACATCTGTCATAGATCCTGATATTTTAAGCCGGACAAACGGCGCCTCAAGAGAAGTTTTTATTGATGCAGTTAACGAATTCTACGGTGCCAAAAACAACAAGCTTGTTCGTCAATATGTAAGTGATGAATGCAACTTCGACTATGTTATAGAGCAATACAAAAACCGTGATAAATCTCAACCTTATTTTATCTTTAACGTAACCATGCAAAATCACGGAAGCTACGGCGGCGAATATTCAAATTTTGAGCAAAAGGTTTACACAACCAATCTCTCAAAACAATATCCCAAAGCAAACCAGTACCTTTCCCTTGTTAAAGAAACCGATAATGCATTTAAAGACCTTATAAAATATTTTAAAAAAGTACGCCGTCCTGTAATAATTTGTATGTTCGGCGACCACCAACCCTCCATCGAGCAAGAGTTCTATGAAGAAATTATGGGCAAGTCACGTTACTCACTCACAACAAGCGAAGAACTTGAGCTTTACAGCACACCCTTTATAATATGGGCAAACTACGATATCCAAGAAGAATATATTGAAAAATTGAGCAGCAACTACCTTTCATCTTTGTTGCTTAAAGTTGCGGGTTTGCAAATGCCAAAATACAATCAATATCTTCTTAAACTATCAGAAAACATCCCCGTAATAAGCACCGCAGGTTATATGGATTCAAACGGCAACGTTTATAGTTGGTCATCTGAAAGCCCTCACACCAAGACACTTGAAGAATATAAAAAGGTTCAGTATAACTACATTTTTGATGTTAAAAACCGCAAAGAAGAGTTGTACAATATAATCTATTAACAAAAAATCGCCGACAACATTGTCGGCGATTTTCGTTTTGTTACACCCTTTTTATATAAAACTTGACATTCATATTAGGCGGTATTATAATCCGTTTATCTTTTAGGCAAGGAGTTTTAAAAATGAAAAGATTATCAGCCCTTTTAGTAGCAGTTTTATTGGTTTTAACCCTTTGCGCTTGTGCCAAAAAAGCTCCCGCAGACAGCTCGGCTTTTGTTGACGGCACCACAACGCAAAACGCGCAAAGCGAAATTAATACCTCGTCAGAGCAAACAAGCCAAACCGACAATGCAAATTCAAGCGATATAGGTTCTTCTTCAAGCAAGAAAAGTCCTTCTTCCTCGAAGGTGAGCGCCCCCTCTTCAAGCAGCAAGGTTCAAACCCCTTCCACGCTCAACCCCAAGACAGATTTCAAATGGGGAAAGTACGTTGCAAAATATTATAGCGCAGACAAAAAAACATATTACATATGCACCCTGACCTTCTATAAGGAATATGAAGGCGTTCAGCGTGAATGTGCAATATATTATACCAAAGAAGAGTGTGAAAGATTGTATAGCGATTTCGGTTTTGACGCCGATAACCTCGATGAAAATTTTTCTTCAATCACAGTAAGCGGTGTTAAGTATTACACCTTTGAGCCCGCCTATGAAATCTTACCGGAAGCCCTTGAAATTACCGATACTGCCATCAAGGTTTCTCCCGATTATGAAAGATGGGTTACATTCTCACTTAACGCTAACGGCAACCTGGTTATCAGCGCAACAGATAACGACAGATACGGCAAGGTCGGCACAGTTTACACACCTGCCCAATAATACATAAAAAAGGCGGTGCAACACATCGCACCCGTAAGGGTATATCGCATACCAAAAGGTATAATATCGCAACATGAGGGATGTATTTTGTTTTTTGTAGGGTTGATTCACGAATCAACTGCGTTTTCGGGCAATTAGTGAATTGCCCCTACGATATAATTTAATATCCGTGCGCTGTGCGCACACCGAAATTATTCATTATTCATTAAAAAAGACGGCGAATTATTCGTCGTCTTTTTTAATTTGCATTTCAAAAACATATATGATACAATTAATGTGCAATTAGTATTGCGAACTATAAAAATGGAGATGTTGGTATGAAAAAGTTTTTAGCAATCCTTTTGGCAATCACTTTAGTATTTTCATTTGCCGCTTGTGGCAAAAAAGGTGAAAATCTTTCAAACAATGACCTTGCTTCATCAACTACCCAATCAACCGATTTTGTGGCACCTGAAAACTACGTGTCAATATTAACGGTCAAAATCAATCCCACATTTAATATCTACCTTGATGCCGACAACAAAGTTTTGGCTGTACAAGCCGTTAATGAAGATGCAAAATCTTTAGAGTCTAATATTAATTTGCAAGACAACACCCTAAAAGCCGTTCTTGAAAACATTGTTACCGTTGCAAACGATAACGGTTTTATAACAAAAGACGAAAAAGACATAAGCATTTCGCTTACAGAAGTTAAGGACTTAAATTTAGACGGCACCGATATACTTGAAATTTCAAAAAGAGCTGTTGACGACACCTCTGCAAAACTTAATTTATCAATAACTGTAACCGTAAAAGACACCTCTTCCGAAGAGCAGTCAAGTTCTAAACCTAACACAACAGTATCTAATACCTCATCAAAAAACGACGACCATGTTCATTCCTACAGAGAGGCAAACTGCACCGCTCCTAAAACCTGTCCCTGCGGTGCAACAGAGGGCAAAGCGTTGGGCCACGTTTATAAATTTAATGACAGCATTTGCAGCCGTTGCGGCGCAACCGACCCAAATTACAAAACCTATACGTCAGTTTTCAAAAAAGCAGGCTTTTGGACCTGCCGTTACATCGTCAACGCCGAAGTGGGCGAGCAGTTGTATGATGCCACTCTTATTTTCAAGGCACCCGCCGGAGAGCAGTATGAGAATTATGAAGATAATATGATTTTTGTTGGTGGCAGCCGTTTAGCAGAGCCCGGAGACATTACATATTACCCCGAAGAAGTGTTTGAATATAATGGTAAAAAATACATTGGTGCTTTTGGCAATGGCGGCGGCGAGCTTGGCAAGGTTACTGAAAACGGCAACACGGTAAACTTAACGCATGGTAGTGACAGCCTTACACTGCAAAGAACCGGTGAAAACACCTTTAAGGTAGCATCAACATCAGGCGAATATTCCGATTTAAACAAAATCCCCGTCGGAACAGTCATCACATTTAGCGCAAACCTAAATTAACAATCCGTGCCGAAGGCACACCTTAATTTTGCATTTTGCATTTTAAATTTCAAATTCAAAAAGACGGCGAATTATTCGCCGTCTTTTTTGCCCTCAAATACCTGCTTGCCATCATGCTCGATAGTATAATCCTTTTTATAAATTAGCTCACTTATAGGCACAAAGGTGTATCCCTGCTCTTTTAGGGTTTTTAAAATTGTCGGCAGCGCCGCAGGTGTATGCTCAGCATCGTTGTGCATCAAAATTATCGAGCCGTTTTTGGTCTTGGAAATTACCCGCTCGGCAATGCTTTGCGGCGTTGCACTGTCCTTCCAGTCAAGACTGTCAACATCCGATACAAAAGTAATATAATAATTTTTCTTGTTTTCCCCTCTAGAGCGAGGCGGTGCCTCGCTCTATTCACCCCTTTCCGTTCTTGACTTGCCAAGAACCAAGCAATCAAAACCTTGAGGGTTTTGATAAGTTAAGGTTTTTAATGTTTTTTAGTGTTATGCTCTCATATTGTATAAATCTCTACACCAGAGCAGGTGCGAGGTGGAGGGAGCAAAAGGGTATAAGTCCCCTGACAACAGTCAGGAAAACTTACACCTTTTTACACCGTCACAGTATGCATCAGTTACGGTCGCATTAACTATCATTAAGTGAATACATTTCAGTATTCCAACAGATTTCCTCTTTTAGAGGAACAAACTCACCTCAACCTTGTTCTACTGTTGCACCCTCGATTGTCAGGACTCCACCCACAAGGTTCGCTTTTTTTACTTGGTGCTATCGCCTACAACTTATCCAATCTCGACAATTTCTGTGTGATAGTGGGCACATACTCTCGCCGGTGCATTTTATTCCTTAACGTTGCACGCCGTCGAATTTTTTATGGTGCTTATCGGGGTTATGCACCACCAAACCTTATAGGGTTTGGGTTTTCCGTTATTAAATTGTATCTTAAATATGAGTGATACAATCCAAAAACGAGGAAAACTTTGCCTCGCAGAGCACGGGGTTTGATTTCAAACCCATAACGTGCTACAAGTTCCCGAAAAACTTTTTTATTTATCATACTGAAAATAGATACAAATGGTATCTGTTTTAGTGTGTGTAAATGAATAAAACCTATATAGGTTAAAAAAGTTATGAGGGAGGTTGTCACGTATGGCGCATTATGAGAAATTCAGCAAACAGGGTTTAGGACATATATTTTTGCATTTCCGCAGAGGTTACACGATAGATAAGAACGGACAAAAAATATATGCGAATTTCGGCAATAAGGAAATAGACACAAGCAAATCGCACCTAAACTATAACTTGAATACAAACGAAAACGGAGTGCCTTATAATCAACAAAAGCAGTTTGAGAGAATTATGCAAGGCAAGACCTTGCCAGAGGGTTATACACTTACTGTGAATAACCGCAAGGACTTGAAAGTGTTGTGCAGTTGGGTGGTGTCTTTACCTGATGATGTGCAACCAGATGATGAGGATAAATTCTTTAAGGCGGTATATGACCACTTAAAAGGAAAATATCCTCATTGTGTATCTGCATTCGTCCATAAGGATGAAAGTGTCAAGGGTAAAAATCATATCCATTACGGGTTCGTGCCAATTTTTTATGATGCCAAAAAAGATATGCACAAAATATCTGCCAACGAACTTGTCAATCGCAACGATTTAAAGACCTTTCACAATGAATTAAGCAAGGCGGTGGAATCTGCTCTCGGTTATCCTGTTTCCATTATGACTGGTGAAAGCGAACTACGTAGAG
>JAZSLU010000034.1:0-16331 GCA_045535505.1 Acutalibacteraceae bacterium
AAGCGTACTATACGGAATACCGCTTTTTTCGGAAAACTTACGTACACTTTTGTATTGTTTTATTATTTCTGATTTGATAAGTTGTGTAATGCCATCCAAAACAAATCCCTACCTTTCTTCATTTTATGAAAATATCATGCGTAAAATATATTATAGCACCATTAATCGATAATTGCAATATATATTAACGAAATTTGGTGAATTTTCGACAGCAGTAAAAATAATGTCATTGAAAAAACAGCGCCCGAGAGAATATTAATCTCCGAGCGCCATTTAATTATGCAAAAATTAAAAAATTCATACCTGTAGCAGTCGAGCACTCTTTTGGTATAGTTGCAAATGTTATTTATTAAATATCTATTTTTTCTGCAAGATTAATAATGTTTTTCTCTTTTTCCATTGCATATTTTACTGTCTGCCAAGCGCCTCCGTGATTATTATCCACATAACAGATAACAAGATCCGATCTATCCACCATTTCACGATTGCGGATTTGTATAGCTGACTTCGGGTGCGCCATAGATGCCGCACGAGAAATTTCTACGTCAGTATAATAATTGTGGAAGTATTCTTCGTTGTTCAAATACTCCGCGGTAGGATACTGCAACATCAAGACAAGTGCACTGTTATCATCTCTTACGTTTTTTCGTACACGAAGTACCGTTGATGAAACACACTGGTCAAACTCTCCGTTTCGTCCAACAACAAAATCCACATATTCTTTTTCGTTAATAAGTTTTCGTATCTGTTCCTCAAGTAACTCTTCCACCTTCAACGGATTATCTATATATCTGTGACCGAAAAAAGCAACCGTATAAATATCTAACACATTACTCTTACCTTTCAACCTAATTCTATAATACATTCTAACATAATGGTAATCGCATTACAAGTCTTGGGTATAAAACCATTAAGTTTAGCGGTAAAATATAGTTAAGAAAGGTGGTGAGGCTATGGATACACATAAGAGACTTCGTCAATTATTGGATGAACGTGGATGGACAGAATATCGCTTATCAAAAGAATGCGGTCTATCCGAATCCACTCTTGCTAATATTTTCAGAAGAAATACTTTGCCTTCAATAAGCACATTAGAAGCTATTTGTGCCGGTTTTGGCATTACAATATCCCAATTCTTTGCAGACGGAGATATGGTTGAGATGACACCTGAAATTAAAGAACTCTTTGACTCTTGGGTTAGCCTCACAGCTGAACAGAAAAAAGCAGTTATGCAGATGATCCGTACATTAAATTCAAATAAGTAGTATCTAAGCAGTCTCGCTTGTAGCGAGACTGCTTTTTATATACGAAAATATCCTTCTTTACAAATTCGTTACTTTATGATATACTAACATATATAACATAACACAAAAGCCTAAGGGGGATGTTTATGAAAAATACGTCTAATGTAATTGCGATTTATTCCCGAAAATCTAAATTCACAGGCAAGGGCGAAAGTATAGGTAATCAGGTAGATCTTTGCCGTGAATACATACGAACCCATTACGGTGATGAAGCCGCAGAAAAAGCAATAGTATTTGAGGACGAAGGTTTTTCGGGAGGAAACGTCAACCGCCCCGCCTTCAAAGAAATGATGGCTCATGTTGAGCGTGGAGAGTTTAAGGCACTTGTAGTTTACCGTCTTGACCGTGTTAGCCGTAATGTTAGTGACTTCTCATCACTTATTGAAGATCTTAACCGTCGAGACATAGTTTTTGTGTCTATCCGTGTGCAGTTTGATACAGCAACCCCTATGGGCAGAGCAATGATGTATATTGCCTCTGTATTTGCACAGCTTGAACGTGAGACCATTGCCGAGCGTATCAGAGATAATATGCACGAATTAGCAAAGACAGGCCGATGGCTTGGTGGCAATACACCTACAGGATATTGCAGTGAAAGTGTTAAGAGTGTTACGGTTGATGGCAAAACCAAAAAGGCTTGTAAGCTAAAACTTATTCCTGAAGAAGCCGAAACCGTTAAGCTTATATTTGATTTATTTATAAAAACGGGTTCTTTAACACTTACCGAGGCAGAATTAATACAGCGTAGAGTAATGACGAAAAATGGCAATCACTTCACACGCTTTTCAATTAAATCCATACTGCAAAATCCTGTATATATGATTGCGGACGAAGAAGCATACGAATTCTTCAAACTAAAGGATGCAGATCTATTTTCGTCCGAAGAAGAATTTGACGGTATTCACGGAATTTTAGCCTACAACCGTACCGACCAAGAAAAAGGCAAAGCTACCGTTTATAACCCTGTCAGTGATTGGATTGTTTCGGTTGGTAAGCATCAAGGTATTATCCCAGGCAAGATTTGGGTGGGTGTTCAGGATAACCTTGAACGAAACAAGTCAAAATCTTTCCGCAGACCGAGAAGAAACGAAGCCTTACTTACAGGACTTTTGTTCTGCTCTTGCGGAAACCGTATGTACCCCAAGCTCTCAAAACGGAAAACTGCTGACGGCGATATCATTTACACCTATGTCTGCAAGATGAAAGAGCGTAGCAAAAAAGACCTTTGCAATAAGCGTAACGCAAACGGTAACACATTAGACCTTGCGGTTATTGAGAAAATCAAGCAACTCGTAGACGAAAAAAGTGATTTTGTAAATCAGCTTGAAAAAAGCAAGATTTTCTACACCGGCAATCGTGAGCAATATGAGCAGAAGTTAAGTACGATGAAAAAAGAAAAAGCCGACCTTGAGAAAAAGGTCAGCTCACTCATAGATACCCTTGCCGAGTTGGATGATAATTCTGCCAAAAAATCAATAGTATCTCGTATTAACGAAATGAATACGGGGATAGATAAAATTTCACAGGGCATTGACGAAATGATAAGCCTTACCGCCGAACACGCTTTCAGCGACATTGAGTTTGACGTGCTTCGTCAAATGCTTTCAGTATTCAAGAACACTATTGATGATATGTCCTACGAACAAAAAAGAGCCGCCATTCAGAGCATTGTCCGCCGTGTAATATGGGACGGTGAAAATGCACATGTTATTTTATTCGGCTCATCGGACGGTGATATCGAACTACCTGATATCACACCTTACATAAAACACATTGAAATAGATGCAGATGAAGACGAAGAACTCATTGAGTTTTCGGACGTAGATTACGACGAAGATTCTACTGAGGATTTTAGTTCACAGACTAAAACCGATTTGTGTGAGGATAGCAAACGAAATTTTAATGTATTTTCGTAATCTGAAAAAGAGTGCGCAAGACGTGTTTATCGGTGACCCTATCGATACCGACGGTGACGGCAACGCTTTGACCCTGGCTGACATTATTTCGTATGATGAGGATATCCCCGGTAACCTTGATACAAAATTTAAACTGCAAAAACTTGAAAAAATTATAAAACGGGTGTTGACGCCAAGAGAATATCTTATAATTTGTATGCGCTTTGGACTGCAAGGACATTGTGAGCAAACACAAATGGAGGTTGCAAAAAAACTTAACATTTCACGCTCATACGTCAGCCGCATTGAAAAAAAGGCTTTGGGTAAATTGCGAGAACAGTTAGAAAAATAAAAAAAGCAGGTTTTTACCTGCTTTTTGTTATTTATTTATTTCTATGTCTTTATTAAGAAAACTGCGGGTTTTGGGCGATTGCGGGTTTTTAAACACCTGCTCGGGTGTGCCGTACTCTTCAATAACACCGTCCGCCATAAACATAACCTTATCCGACACGCTGTAAGCAAACTCCATCTCGTGTGTTACAACAATCATTGTGCGGTCCTCACCTTTGAGGTCTTTAATAACCTTTAAAACCTCGCCTGTCAATTCCGGGTCGAGAGCGCTTGTAGGCTCGTCAAAGCACAAAATATGCGGTTTCATTGCAAGGGCTCGTGCAATAGCAACACGCTGTTGCTGACCGCCGGAAAGTTCACAAGGATAGTTGTTTGTTTTCTCACTAAGGCCAACACGCTCAATAAGAGCCTTTGCCTCACTCTCAATTTCTTCGGGAGTGCCTCGCTTTAAAAGCGTTGGTGCAAGGGTGATGTTTTTAAGCACGTTGTATTGGGGGAACAGGTTAAACGACTGAAAAACAAGACCGAAATGCAATCGGTTATCTCTGATTTCGTTATCCGAAAGCGTTTTATGCAAACTGCCGTCAAAAATTTGTTTGCCGTCAACCGCAATTGTACCCTCGTCTGCCGTTTCTAAAAAGTTAAGGCAGCGAAGCAGGGTTGTTTTACCACTACCCGACGAGCCGATAATGGATAAAACCTCGCCTTTTTCAAGAGAAAAGCCAATGCCTTTTAACACTTCGGTTTTGCCAAAGCTTTTTTTAATGTTTGAAACTTCTAATATAGGCATACCTTTTCCTCCTTACGCTTTAAAATAGCTCAATTTCTTTTCAACCCAGCCGAAAAGAAGTGTGAGACCGCCGCAGAAAATGAGGAAATATGCGCCTGTATAGAACAAAGGCCATATTATGCCCTTGCCAGCAAAACGCTCTGCCGCAAGTAAAATTTCGCCAACAGCAATAACACGTGCAAGTGACGTATCCTTAACCAAAGTGATTATTTCATTGCTCATGGGTGGAACAATGCGTTTTACAACCTGCAACAGTATAATTTTAAAGAAAATTTGCGTTTTGGTTAGTCCCAAAACTTGTCCCGCTTCATACTGTCCTTTTGATATACTCTCTATTCCGCCACGGAAAATTTCTGAAAAATAGCAGGCATAGTTTATAACAAAAGCAATAAGTGCAGCCATCATTCTATCACGCATTGGTACGCCGAACACTAAACCAGGCACATAAAAGACAACAAAAAGCTGAAGCATAAGAGGCGTTCCTCTTATACACCACACAAACACTTTTACTATGTAACTCAACGGCTTAAATTTTGACATTGAGCCAAAGCTTATAATAAGTCCCAACGGTATAGAAAAAAGCAGGGTTTCGAGAAACAGCCTGCAGTTTTCTAAGAATCCCGTAGCAAGACTTAAAGTAACCTGCCAGAAATCCATTATATTAAACTCCGATTAATTATTTCGCTTTTACAACCTTAACCTGTTTGTTAGCCATGTAGGGAATTGAGCAGCTCATATTTTCTTCGCGCTCCTCAGTCAAGGTCATACCGTTCCAGATGCAGTCAATATTCTTTGCTGCAAGTTCGGTTTCTTTAGCAGCCCAGCTGATTTCCTGGAACTTTGCATTAACGCCAAGTTTCTCGCAAACTGCTTTAGCAAACTCGGTTTCAAAACCAACGAGTTCGTTATTATCATCAAGATAGTTCATAGGTGCGAAATATGTAATACCGATAATGAGTTCGCCCTTGTCCATAACGTACTGATAGTCAGAATCTTTTTCTGCTTTTTTGAATGCTTCTGTTTCTTCTGTTGCAAGAAGAATGTCCTCAAGTTTGTAGTTTTTTGCAATTTCAGCAAGTTTGCCTGAAGCTTTAAGCTCACGAATAATCTCGTTAATCTTTGCGGTAAGGTCTGAACCTTTACGGAAAGCAATGCCATATTCTTCATCAGCGTAGCCGTCACCCTCAACTACCAAATCTGTATAGTCAGTGCCTTCGCCGATTGAGCCGATTGACATAACATAATCAACAACTGCTGCATCTGCTGTACCTGCACTAACTTCCATCAATGCTTTTGCCTGAGTATCAACAGCGGTGTACTCATAATCTGCAAAATCTTCTTCTGTTGTAGCAACGCTCTCACCTGCAGACTCTTTTTCTGCAACGAGGATAGGCTTTGTCTGTTTGCCGCAAGCAGCAAAGCTGAAAACCATAACCAATACTAAAAGTAACGCAAGAATCTTTTTCATTTTTAATTTCTCCTTTGTTTTATTGTAATCCGTGCCAAAAAGCACGACAAACAACACATTAATAATATAAAAACTGTCGTAAAATGTCAAGCATTAATCAAGCAAGTTCAAGCTCTTTACACTTTTGCTCAATAAGCGAAGAAAACCAGCAATAAAGCGCCTCACCAAGTTCTTGATAAATGGGGTCGCCATCATGAGAGCAAAGCATTGCAAAGGTTTGTCCCATACGGCGCTCAACCTCGTTATAATGACGGTAAGCAAGATAGTAAAAAGAAAATGCTCCCGTATCGGTTGAATTTAAATATAAAGTGTGGGAAATTTTGTTAAGCTCGTCCAAAAAACTTTTTTGTGCATAACCCGCCACAGCCTGTGAGCAATATCGCTCAAAGCTTACTGTTACGGTAAAAGAAAGCAACAGTTGACGCTGCAAAAGCAGTTCTGCATCGGCATTTTGTCCGGTTGCATCAAGAAACTGCTCGCCTGCATTGCAATATTCTTGCGCCACGGTTTTACCGAGCGCTATTGCTTTTTGCTGTAATTCTTGCGGTATGGGTTCTTGTGCATTGTTGCTTTTTTGCAAATTTTCTTTAACCGTTTGTGACGGATGTTCGCCAACAATCTTTATGTCTCGGTCAAAAAATTGCGAGTTCAAAATTTTTCACCCTTTTTGTGCTTTATATTCTCTTAACGCTTGTGCGGTTTGGTCGGGACACGACGTGGATTTAAAGCCACATCTTATACCTTCAAGACGCTCGATAACTTGGTCAACCGTCATGCCCTCAATAAGACGGGATATGCCCTGCAAATTACCATGGCAACCGCCTTGATAGCGCACAGATT
This sequence comes from Acutalibacteraceae bacterium, assembly GCA_045535505.1. Taxonomy (GTDB): domain Bacteria; phylum Bacillota; class Clostridia; order Oscillospirales; family Acutalibacteraceae; genus CAKSST01. Next base: position 6,649 of record JAZSLU010000034.1, read on the forward strand.
TTACAATGTCGTCTTCGATTACGAAAAAAATTTCTCTGGAACATGTCCCTTTTGTTTTATATGCAAATTCCATTATTGTTATTCCTATCTGTCACGGAATTTGTTGCTGCGAACAGGGTGACGAAGTTTACGCAGTGCTTTTGCTTCAATCTGTCTGATACGCTCACGAGTAACGTTAAACTCGTTACCAACCTCTTCAAGAGTGTGGCAACGACCGTCTTTTAAGCCAAAGCGCAAACGGATAACCGCCTCTTCTCTGCGAGTGAGTGTATGCAGAACGTTGTTAATATCTTCTGTTGTGATAGTTTTTAAAGCAGCCTCATCGGGTGCCATTGCATCCTCATCACGAATAAAGTCCATCAGGCGAGAATCTTCCTCCGGACCAATAGGTGTCTCCATTGAAACCGGCTCTTGTGCCACACGCATAATCTCACGCACACGCTCAACAGAAAGCTCCATTTTTTCGGCAATAAGGTCCACACTGGGCTCATAGCCGTTTTCATGAAGAAGCTGACTTTGAATTTTCTTTAAACGGTTGATGGTTTCAACCATGTGAACAGGAATACGAATAGTACGTGCCTGGTCAGCGATAGCACGGGTTATTGCCTGACGAATCCACCATGTTGCATAGGTTGAAAATTTAAAGCCTTTTGTGTGGTCAAATTTATCAACCGCCTTAATAAGACCCACGTTACCCTCTTGAATAAGGTCCAAAAAGTGCATTCCTCTGCCAACATATTTTTTTGCAATACTTACAACCAAACGCAAGTTCGCCTCGGTAAGACGCTTTTTAGAAAATTCGTCACCGTCTTTAATTTTAATGGCAAGTTCAATTTCTTCGTCGCCCGAAAGAAGCTGTACTCTACCAATTTCGCGAAGATATACTTTAACCGGGTCGTCAAGAGAAACGCTGTCAAAGTCGGTATCTATCTTAACAGGGTCAATTTCTTCCAGTTTTAACTCCTCTTCGGTAGGCTCGTCAATATAATCAAGCTCCAAAAGGGGAACCTCTTCGCCAAGCTCTTCCAAATCGTCGGGGGCATCCTCAGGTTCTTCGTCAAAACCGTGATCCTCTTGTTTATAGGTTTCTTCAATAACAGGTTTTTCTTCAACCTTTTTAGGCGCTCTTTTGCGTTTAGGTTTTTGCAAAACCTCCTCAGATTGAACCTCTTGCTCTACAATTTTTTCTTCTGTGTTACTCATAATCACTGTCCCCTTTTTTTGTTTGCAATTTCCTGCATCTTTTTTGCCCACTCGTCTGTCGAAAGCGAGTCGTCTTTTTCTTCCACATTTTTGTTCTGCTTTAACACCTTAACGCAATCGTCAATAACCTGTTTTGCGTTGCTTTGCGCTGCGCTTGAATGTTGCAGAGTTATCAAATAGCCTATCTCGGCAGGTGAAAACCTGTCGGTCAGCAAGGATATGTCAGGTAGGTCTTGCCTACGGTCGAGTAAAGCAAAAATTTCTATTGCCACCCGTCTGCCAAAAGGCGTTACAAACTCTTGCGGTTGTATAAGGCTTTTTGTATATTCATAACTGTCGGGATGCACAAGCAATGCAGAAATTATCAGTTCTTCTGCCTTGGCTTCCCTTAGGTGATTTCGTTTTTCGGGATTAATATCATCACGCGTATAACGCGGTGTTATAACCTCGGAAATTTCTTTGTTTTTGCGCTCTCGGTAGTTTTTGCGTCTTATTTCGTCAATTTTTGACATGAGCGCCGTTTTTGATATGCCGTATTTTTCGCTCAGCCGTCCTGCATACAAATCCACCGTAATTTTGTCGTTAATTTCCGCCAAAACCTGCGCCGCTCTTTGCAAATGTTTTAATTTGCCGTCGTCTGTATCAAGGTCCAACCCTTCAGATGCACAAACAAGTTTATATTCAACGTCGCTTATTGCGCCGTCAAGCAAGGCTTTAAATCTACTTGCGCCGTGTTTTTTAATAAACTCATCAGGGTCTTTGCCATCGGGCAACACCAAAACCCTTGCGTTTATATTGCTGTTCTTTAAGGTTTCAAGAGCACGTTTTACAGCCTTTTGACCCGCCGTATCGGCATCAAGCGTTAAAACAATTTCTTTAGTGTAACGTGAAAGCAATGAACATTGAGTTTCACCAAATGCGGTGCCAAGCGCCGCAACGGCATTTTCAATACCTGCCTGATGCAAGGACACAACATCCATATTGCCTTCAACCAGCACAACCCGCTCGGCACAATGCGCTTTTGCGAAATTTAAACCGTAAACGTGGTTGCTTTTTTTATAAACAAGCGTATCCGATGTGTTAACGTATTTTGCGGTGGTATCATCGCCGGGTCGGGCTCGTCCCGAAAAGGCAACAACGTTACCCCTAAGGTCAATAACAGGAAACATCACCCTGTTGCGAAAGCGGTCGTAGTATCCGCCGCGCTGACTTTTTGAAACCAAGTTTGCGGCTTCCATTTCATTTTCTGTAAACCCTTTTGCACGCAAATGCTTTATAAGGCCATCCCAAGCGTCAGGCGCCGCGCCAAGACCAAAGTGCTTTATTGTTGCATCGGTTAATCCTCTTGTGTTTAAATAATCTTTTGCCCATTTGCCCTGTTGCGAACAAAGATAAGCATAATAAAAACGTGCGGCTTCTCGGTTGGCTTCTAAAATTCGGTTTTTAAGTTTAGCAAGTGAATCGTCAAAGCCATCCTCGGGCAAATTAACGCCCGCACGCTGTGCAAGCAATCTTACCGCTTCCATATAATCAAGGTTTTCAGCAAGGCTTATAAAGGTGAAAACGTCACCGCCTACGCCACAACCGAAACAGTAAAAAGAGCCGTTTTCGGGATAAACAGTAAAGGATGGTGTTTTTTCGTTGTGAAAGGGGCAAAGACCAACCAAGTTTTTGCCGCGGCGCTTTAATGTTACGTAGGGCGCCATAACCGTTTCAATATCATTTTTATATTTTATTTCAAGTTTAATATCTTCACTTAAAGCAGCCAAAACATCGCATCCCCTTTCTTTTTAGAAATCTATTTTACAAATCCCAATATTTTGGAATGAACAATCTGTTATATGTTGCAAGAGCAAAGCGGTCGGTCATACCTGCAATGTAATCACAAGCGGCTCTGTGTGCACCCTCGCTTTCAAAAATTTTATAATAATCGTTTGGCAATTCTTGAGGGTTTTTGCAAAAATGCTCGAACAGCGCACAAATGAAATCCTGCACCTTATCTTCTTCCGCTTTAGCGGTGCGATTTGAATAAACCCGCTCAAACAAAAAATTGTGCATCTCTAAATACGCATCAAAGATTGTATCATCCATCTTAATCTCACTTGCGCTGTTATTAACAAGCGAACAAACCATTGTGTTAATACGCTGTGTTTTAGTGTTGCCCAGCACATCACACAAATGCTTTGGTATGTCACATTTGGAAATTATGCCGCCGCGCACTGCATCGTCGATATCGTGGTTTATGTAAGCAATGCGGTCAGAAAAGCGAACGACACAACCCTCATGTGTTGAAGGCAACTGCCCTTTTGTATGGTTTTTAATGCCGTCAAGCACCTCGTATGTAAGGTTAAGCCCTGCACCGTCTTTTTCAATAACACGACAGGTGCGTACACTTTGCTCATAATGGGTAAAGCCGCCCTCCATAAGCTCATTTAACGCACGTTCACCCGCATGGCCAAACGGTGTGTGCCCAAGGTCGTGTCCCAAGGCAATTGCCTCGGTCAAATCTTCATTAAGGCGCAAAGCACGAGAAATTGTTCGTGCAATTTGCGCAACCTCTAAGGTATGGGTAAGACGTGTGCGATAATGGTCGGTTTCAGGCGCCAAAAACACCTGAGTTTTGTGTTTGAGTCGTCTAAAAGATTTTGAGTGAATTATGCGGTCGCGGTCACGCTGAAAAGCCGTTCGCAATTCACATTCTTCCTCAAGGTTCTCTCTGCCCTTTGTATTTTGCGACAAAGTTGCATTTTGGCTTAGGGTTTGTTTTTCAATACTTTGCGTACGAAGCCTTATGTTTTGCATATTTTCACTCCCTTTTATAATATATTATTAGATATTTTCTGTTAAAATACTTTTTTATTTGCCGATTTTGCAAATTACAAGTTTTTCTTCATTTTTTTGAGGTAATGTGTCACCAAAAAAGCGCTGTGTCCAATCTTCCTCAAACTTTTTAGCATTTTGGCTGGGGACGGCAAAACAAAGGTCAACCGTATCGGCAAAGTTGCAGACCTCAACGGTTACGTTATCAAATCCTTTGGCGCAGATTGAATTGTAGCGTGAATAATCACAAGTTGCTTTATAAAACGTTATGGGTTGCTGTTGCGCTTTTATACAAGCATCAACAACTGCAACGGCGCCGCCGGAATAAGCACGGGTAAGACCGCCTGTACCAAGCAATATACCGCCAAAATATCTTGTAACTACAATACATACATCTAAAAGTTGACTTGCTTTTATAACGTTAAGCACCGGCATACCGCCTGTGCCCGAAGGCTCGCCGTCATCGCTGTATTTGCTGTAACCGTCAGCCAGACTGTAAGCATAAACGTGATGACGTGCATCAGGGAATTCACTTTTTATTGAATTTATAAATTCTGTAGCCTCCTCGCGCGTTGTTACACGCGAGGCGGTGGTTATAAAGCGAGAACGCTTTTCGGTCTGCTCTATACGGCAGGTTTCCCACACGGTTTGATAGCTTTTCACAAAACTCCCCCAAAAAAGCTTAAGCCGCCTCACCTTGTTACCAAAGCAAGACAGCCTTTTTCTTCATAAAACAGCCGACAACAAGGATACTTTAACCTTATTTGCCTTCTTTATTGAAGCGCCTATTGAAACGATCAACACGACCGCCGGTATCAACCAATTTCTGTTTTCCGGTAAAGAACGGATGGCAGGCGGAGCAAATGTCAAGACGGATGTCTTTCTTTGTTGATCTGAATTCGTGTTCTGCGCCGCAAGCACACTTTACAACACATGTTGTGTACTCAGGATGGATTCCCTTTTTCATAGCGCTCACCCCTTTCAAAATACTCGATAGCCAAAATATAATATCATAATCCAAACCAAAAATCAAGCAATTTTTTTAATGTTTTAGTATCCTTTTTTTAACATACTATATATTGTGTTTTTATTCTTTACCGTTTCTATTTTTGGCAATATTACGCTGTTTTAAAGTTTGAAAAATTTCCACAATTTTGAATTTCATCTTATACTTGCTGCCGCCAAGAGCAATGTTTGCCGCACTGATTCCGGCCGCATTTTGTAAACTCTTCTCTGCCGCCGTGCCCACGCAAACCGACGGAAACATAACGCACCACCAGTTTTTGCCCTTTGCCTCGCCAATGAGCAAACGCACCGCTTCATAATTGCCCGCAGGCAGAGTAAACTGCTCATATTCACGGGTTGAAAAAAATTCTTTGTCAATTTCACACCGAACGGTATAATTGCAACCGTTTTGACGCAAAACGTCGGTTGCCGTATTTATTATTTTTTGTTCGTTTTGTCGTGCGGCATCGATTGCCTGGTCTAAGGTTTTTGCATCGCAAAATATTTCTTGTGAGAGTTTTAACACCTCGTCGCGCACCTTTAATTTAAGTTGTTGGTCTTGTATGCTGTTAGAGTTTGCAAGAATGTGTAATCTTAAACAGTTGTCCCGCAGGGTATTACAATGCTTTTCAAAACGCACCATACCTATAACAAGTGTGCAACAAAGCGCTACCGCCAATGATACGTATATTCGTTTTATATGTTTTTTGGTTATGTTCATAAAATAAAAAAATCTCCTGTTTTTAATTTACCGGCAAGCAAATTATTGACAGAAGATTTAATTTTTATGCAAGTGTACAAAGCCAACATTCAAAACCGCTTGATTTTAAACATTCGTAACAGGTTTTTGCTTTATGTTCATCTGCAAACAAGCCGTAAAGCACCGGTCCGCTACCGGTTGTAAGCGCCAATTTTGCACCGCCGTCAAGCAGTTTTTGCTTTATGGCTTTGTTGTCATAAAGCGCATCAAAAGAGTTATATGCCGCGGCACAAAAGGCATCTAAATTGCCCTGTGTTACTGCATTAACCGCATCTTGAATGTCATAGGGGGTTGTGTTTAGCGCATCAAGCTTTTCAAACATTTGGGCGGTTGATTGCTTGTTGCCACCTCGCACAAGCAAAATTGTGCAATCAAAAAAGTTTGGCAGGGGAATAATTTTCTGGCCAATGCCCTGCACACGCGCCGTTTTGCCCACAAGACAAAATGGCACATCAGCACCCACGCTTGTTGCCACTTTATTAAGTTTTTCATCATCAAGCGGATAATCATAAATTTCATTAAGTGCCAAAAGCACCGCCGCGGCATCAGCACTGCCTCCACCAAGCCCTGCCAAAACAGGAATGTTCTTTTTAACCTCAATTTTTGCACCGCCGTCAATTTTTGCGGCGGCAAAGAACGCTTTTGCGGCAATAACGGTTAGGTCATTATCCATATTCTCACAAGGCATATCAGTCTTGAGTAAAAAGCCATTATCAAGCTGCGAAACCGATATATCGTCATAAAGGCTAACGGCACAGTTTATCATATCCATCTCGTGATAACCGTCATTTCTTTTCGATAACACAGACAATGCCATATTAAGTTTTGCATACGCCTTTTTTGTAACCATCACCTTTTATCACTTCCTATCGGCTTTTATTTTTTTAATCATACCACACCCTACATAATTTGCGCAATATAAAAAACAGCTTTCATCTTGTAATTTTATATAAATGTGGTATAATTCTTATAGTTATTATAATTTAGGAGTGTTTATTATGAAAGCCGTTTTAACGGTAGTTGGTAAAGATAGCGTCGGCATTATGGCGCGCATTTCTACAGAATGTGCAAAATATAATGTTAATATACTTGACGTATCCCAAACCGTTTTGCAGGATATGTTCTGTATGATTATGATTTGTGACACCGACAAACTTAATTCCGCTTTTGGTGACTTTTGCGACCACATGAGCAAGGTTGGCGAAGAGATTGGAATGGTTGTGCGTGTAATGCACGAAGATATTTTTAATTCTATGCACAGAATATGAGGTTTAAAAAATAAATGTTTGATACACGTGATATTCTTGAAACAATATCCATGATTCAAAACGAAAATCTGGATATTCGTACTGTAACAATGGGCATCTCTCTTCTTGAGTGTGCAAGCAGTGACATTGATACCGCCTGTCAAAAAGTGTATGACAAAATTACAAAGGCTGCAGGCAACCACGTTAAAGTTTGCGAGGGCATTGAAAAAGAGTATGGCATTCCCATAATTAATAAGCGCATTGCTGTAACACCCATTGCAATGCTTGCCGCCGCTTGTAAAAAGGGCGATATTGTTAAGTTTGCACACACCCTGCAAAAAGCCGCCGACGCTACCGGCGTTAACTTTATCGGCGGTTATTCCGCCTTGGTGCAAAAGGGTTTTAGCGAGGGCGATATGCGCCTTATCGACAGCATTCCCGAAGCTTTGGCAACAACCGAAAACGTTTGCTCTTCGGTTAACATCGGTTCAACCAAAGCGGGTATTAATATGGACGCCGTTGCAAAAATGGGCCACATTATAAAACAAGCCGCTCTGCTTACAGCCGACCGCAACTCTATCGGTGCGGCAAAGTTGGTTGTTTTTTGCAACGCTCCCGAAGACAATCCCTTTATGGCGGGTGCTTTCCACGGCACAGGCGAGCCCGACTGTGTTATTAACGTAGGCGTTTCGGGTCCCGGTGTTGTACGTGCGGCACTCGAAAAATCCAAAAACCTTGACCTTACAGGCGTTGCCGACCTTATAAAGAAAACGGCATTCAAAATCACCCGCATGGGACAAATGGTTTCAGCCGTTGCCTCCGAGCGTTTGGGTGTTCCATCAGGCATTGTCGATTTATCACTTGCCCCCACACCCGCTATTGGCGACTCGGTTGCTCACATTCTTGAACAAATCGGTCTGGAAGAATGCGGCGCTTGCGGCACAACTGCCGCACTCGCAATGCTTAACGATGCTGTTAAAAAAGGTGGCGCTATGGCTACATCGCACGTTGGCGGTCTTTCGGGCGCTTTTATTCCGGTCACCGAAGATGCGGGTATGATTTCTGCCGCAGAAAACGGCACACTGTGCATTGAAAAGCTTGAGGCTATGACGGCTGTTTGCTCGGTTGGTCTTGATATGATAAACATACCTGGCGACACACCCGACGAGGTTATTTCTGCTATTATTGCAGATGAAGCCGCAATAGGTATGATAAACTCCAAAACCACCGCCTGTCGTCTTATTCCTGCAATCGGCAAAACGGTTGGCGACCGTCTTGACTTTGGCGGTTTGCTTGGCGGCGGCCCTGTAATGAAGGTTAATACCTCCTCGCCAAAAGTGTTTATCGAGCGTGGCGGATGTATCCCCGCCCCCTTACAAGCATTAAGAAACTAAAAATTAAACGGCTTGGGATTGCCTAAGCCGTTTTTATTATAAACATTTTAAAAAGTTATTAAATAGACCGTTATATCTTTTTTATTCTAACAGGCTTACCGCACTCGAAAACATAATCAATATAGGGTTTTGCCTCGTCATAGTTGTTATAATCTCTGCACCCTGCAATTACAACTCTTTTTGTGGGTAATTTCTTCTTGAACATAAACACACCTCAATAAAAAAGCACACCCCGAAGAGTGTGCCGAAAAAGTGTTTCCCTCGGTTAGATTACCACATCACACCGAGACTATTTACCCATACAGGAGAATAGAGAGAACACCTTTTACCAAGGTAGTTTCTCCCTGTATGAGCAAAATTAGTCAGTTATTAAAATGTGATGTGGTATGTTCATATAATAACACATTCCGTTTATTTTTGCAACTGTTGTTCAAAAAAGAATAGCCCCAAAAGAAAAACAAGGTTTGAGGTCGTTAAACCTCAAACCTTGTAAATTAACAAAAGTATTGAACCCTTTTATTTATGCGGATTTAATTACTTGTTAATAGCTTCGTTAACCGCAACTGCTTTAAGCTTCAGTCATTTTAACCTGTGGGTTGTTATCAGCACCGATAAGACCCATCATCCAAATAGCTTATATAATATCTTTGTTAGCTTATTGTTGATTTTTAAAGGCTTTTCTTGGATTTATTCATTTGGAATATGTATCTCATATCCGTATCGTTTAAAATAATGAGTATTCATATCCCTAATCGTTCCTATAAAACCTTCTTCACCATCTATAGAGTTTGGTGTGCTATATCTTTCAAAATTTCTTGCTATGGTGTTTTCGGCTTCCTTTAAAATCAGTCTACAATTAAGTTTAAATGGCGCACGACCATAGGATTCTTCTTCCAGGTGGTTATGAAGCATTATTAAAAGGTGTTCTATCAAAGGTTCATAAAATTCATCTTTGAGTGCTTGGAGCATTGCTTTTTCAATGTTCTTCACGAATTGATCGTCTTTTGTTATTTTATATTTTTCATACATTGCCTGCAAAGCTAGTGTGGGAGCGGGAGAACTAGAACCATATCCATCCGGTCTATTTATTGCATACAAAGGTTTACCTAGTACAAACTGGTCGAGTTCGTCAAAACCAATAGCACTATTCAGTGTACGTACAGCATACATCAAATATGGTGGCAAATGGTAATATGTTTCTCGTGGTGGCAAATGGTGATTTGTTTCTCGCTTTTTCTTCTCATCAATTTGTAA
>JAZSLU010000031.1:0-23614 GCA_045535505.1 Acutalibacteraceae bacterium
AATATATATAGTTTTTTTGTATAATGTTAATGTGTATATATGCTATTTGGTCGTATTTTGTTTATTTATGATGTTACTATAAAAAAGGAGAGAGATTAATATGCCTAACCGTCTTTTTCAAAGCCTTATTTTTCAAATGAAAGATGTTGTTGACCGCACCATTGGTGTTTTGGACGAAAACAATACAGTCATTTCTTGCAGTGACCCTAAATTAATGGGTTCTGTGCAAGATTTAGGTGAAGCAAACTATGTATATAATACTGAGGTTTTTACAAAGGGACAGTACACTTACAAGCCTTTTGGCATACCTCAGCATCCCGAATATTTTGTTTTTGTTGACGGTACCGATCGACAAGCAGCGCAATATTGTTCTATGCTTGCAATTTCTCTTTCTAATGTAAAAATTTATTATGACGAGCGTTATGATAAATGTAATTTTGTAAAGAACATCATTCTTGACAATATTCTTCCGGGTGATATATATCTTAAAGCGCGTGATTTGCGTTTTAACAATGACGTTAAGCGTACGGCTTTCCTTGTGCGCACTGTTTCGGGCAGTGACGTACTTGCATATGATATTATTCAAAAGCTCTTTCCCGAGAAGAATAAGGACTTTGTTATAAGCATTAGCGAAACCGAGATTGCTCTTATTAAAGAAACGGGCAATGATATTGAGGCGGTTGACCTTGAAAATTTGGCTAAATCAATTATTGACACGTTATCGAGCGAATTTTTCGTTCAGGCAGTTATCGGTATTGGTTCAACGGTTGATGGCCTTAAAGATATTGCAAGGTCATTTAAAGAGGCACAGGTTGCCTTGGAGGTTGGAAAGGTTTTTGATAACAACAATTACATTGTAAGTTATGGTAAACTTGGCATTGCAAGACTCATTTATCAGCTTCCAACAACACTTTGCGATTCATTTATGCGAGAGGTATTTAAATCCGGCTCTATTGAGAGTTTGGATCAGGAAACATTGTTCACAATACAAAAGTTCTTTGAAAACAACCTCAATGTTTCAGAAACTTCGCGCAAATTGTTTGTACACCGCAATACTTTGGTTTATCGTTTAGATAAAATCAAGAAGATAACCGGTCTTGATTTAAGAGAATTTGACCATGCTATCGTGTTCAAGATTGCGCTTATGGTTAAAAAATATCTTAACTCTAATCCAATGAAATACTAAAAAATAAAACGAAGGCGTGAATTATTTTGCAAGAGACAAATACTCCAGCAATAAATATACAAAAACCCATAATTGAGTTCCGTGGGGTTTCAAAAAGTTATAGCTCAACGTCACACGCTTTATCTGACGTTAATTTGACCATTCAGCCCGGCGAATTTGTGTTTGTTGTGGGTTCATCAGGTGCGGGTAAAAGTACTTTGATGAAACTGATAATGAGAGAAGAAAAACCTAACACAGGTTCAATACACGTAAACGGTTTTAATCTTAATAAAATCAAGCGTAAAGACGTGCCCAAACTTCGCAGAACTATGGGCATTGTTTTCCAAGATTTTAGGCTTATACCTACAATGAACGTTTTTAACAATATTGCTTTTGCAATGCGTGTTGTTGGTGCATCGCAGCGTGATATACGCCGTGATGTTGCACGTGCACTTTCAAGGGTTGACCTTGGAAATAAGGCATACTCCAAACCTACCGAACTTTCGGGTGGTGAACAGCAACGTGTTGGCTTGGCAAGAGCCATTGTTAACAAACCAAAACTTATTATTGCCGATGAGCCAACCGGTAACGTTGACCCTAATATGTCTTTTGAGATTGTAGAGTTGCTTAATGAGATAAACAAAAGAGGTACAACCGTTATAATGGTTACCCACAATCATGACCTTGTGCGTGAGTTTAAGCATAGAGTTATTATGCTGCAAGAAGGCAAGATTGTTGCAGACAATGCAGAGGGGGCCATAGAATAATGAAAATTACAAGTGTTAAATATCTGGCGGGCGAGGGTGTAAAAAACGTCTGGGTTAACAGACTTATGTCAATAGCATCTATTGGTGTTTTAGTTGCTTGTATGACTTTAATCGGCCTTGCGGTTTTGCTTTCTTTAAACATTGATAAGAGCTTAGGTATGCTCGAGCAGCAAAACGTTGTTATGGTTTATTTTAATGACCAAAACTCTGTTATATACGGTAGCGGCAGTGATGTGGTTTCTTCTTCAAGCCAAACACAAAGCGCACAAGACTCAACCTCTGTCGAACAACAACCCAACGTTCAAACCGATGCTTTAGGTTTACCGTTAGATTCATATACAGTACATAATGAGCAGGAGGCTCTTGCTGTTTGTGAAGAGATAAGAAAAATTGATAACGTGCTTAGTGTTGAATATATTTCTGCTGAGCAGGGCCTTGAAAGCGTAAAAGAATCAATGCTTGAAGGTCAAGCTGAATATTTTGACTTTTTAGATGAAGAATATGGTAATCCGCTTTCGGCAGGTGCTAAGGTTACCTTTGACGACCTTGAAAAGTTTGAACAAACAATACAAGAGATTGCAAAGGTTGAGGGCGTAGATACCATTGTTTCTCAAAGCGAACTTGCCCAAAAAATTACATCACTTCGCAACGGTATATCTGTTGCAGGTGTTTGGATAATTGCAATCTTATTGGTAATTGCGTTGGTTATAGTTTCAAATACTATTCGTATAACAATTTATAACAGAAAATTAGAAATCACCATTATGAAGGCTGTCGGTGCGACCGATTCTTTTGTAAGACTGCCATTTATGGTTGAGGGTATAACAATAGGAGTTATTTCAGCAATCATTTCAGAAGGACTTTGTTATTTTGCATACAGAATAATACTTGATACCATAAGACACACACTCGGTATGGAAAATGTTGTTTCTTTCTCGTCGGTGGCATTGGTGTTGCTTGGCATTTTCCTTTTGATTGGCATACTTACAGGCACGATAGGAAGTTCGTTTATTATTGGCAAATATCTTAAAAGAGAGGGAAGTGAATTTCGTGCGTTTGCATAAAAAAGCAGCTAGGCGCGTAATATGCATTCTTATCGGAATAGTTATGCTGATAGGCTCTATCGGCATAGATGCTTCTGCCAAAAGTGTTTCTGAGCTTCAAAACGAAATTTCAAAATTAGAGCAGGAAGCACAAAAAATTGAAAAAGATTTAAAAAATCTTAAAAATGACAAAAAGGCTAAGGAAAAATATAAAAGCCAACTTGAAAAATCTATTGCGAACTACGAGTCGCAAATTGCAACCTGCGAAAAATATTTAGCAACGTACAACCAGCAGATTGCAAACATCAACGTTGATATAGATAAAACTAATAAAGAACTTGATGAGGCTGTAAAAATTTTCAAAAAACGATTAAGATATATGTATATGACTTCGGCTTCAACAGGGGATATGTCAATACTTGTTGGCTCGGATGATTTTGCAACGCATTTGTCAATGACTGAGTTTTCAAAGACCGTTTCAGCTTATGACAAAAAAATTATGGAAGACGTTAAAGGGTTACTTGTTGACCTTGACGGACACAAAACATCGGTCAATACACTCATTGAACAGCAAAACGCTGTCAGAAAATCTTTGGCAAACAAAAAAGCAACTCTTGATTCTCAAGTTAAAGAACTAAAAAGCATTATTCGTTCAATTAATGCGGAAACAGGCACATTAAGCGCTCAGCTAAAGCAAGTACAAGCAGATATGGAAGCCTATGAGAATGAGGTGCAAAGAATTATTGCCGAGGCATCCGGCACAACGGTTGTTTTTACAGGCAAATTTTTATGGCCTGTTAATGGATTTTATTACGTTTCTTCGCCTTATGGATATCGAACACATCCTATAACAGGTGAAAAACAAAAGCTACATAAAGGTATTGATATTGCGGGAAGCGGTATTGGAGGAAAACCTGTTTTAGCAGCTGCTGACGGTGAGGTTATGAGGGCTGAAATTAACGGCTCGTTAACTTCGGGTTACGGAAGATATGTTGTAATAAATCACGGTAAATCTGATGGTGTGCTATACACAACCCATTATGCACATCTTAAGTCATATATAGTTTCTAAAGGACAAAAGGTTAAAAAAGGACAGGTTATCGGTTATGTTGGCTCGACAGGCTCGTCAACGGGTAACCATCTGCATTTTGAAATTCGTAAGGACGGCACGGCTGTTAATCCAATGAACTATTTTTCAAATGTAAAATAGTTTTATATGAGGTGTAATTTTGAGTAAGAAAAACATAAAGCGCTTAATTTGTCTTTTGCTTGGTATTATGCTTGTTTTTACAAGCGTGACAATAATGCCGGCGACTGCCGCAACAGATAAAGAACTTCAAAATCAGATTGATGAGCTTGAGGCAAAATCACAAGAACTTGAGGCAGAGATTAAAGCCTTAAAAAAGGATAAATCTCAACAGCAAAAATTAAAGAACGCTTTGCAAAAAAAGATCGATAACGTTCAGGCTGAAATTAATTTGTGCAACTCTAAAATAAGCGGATATCAAACGAAAATCAAAGAGAACGAAGAGCTTATTGCAAACAAAAAAGCCGAGATGGAGGATAATATCAAGGCTTTTAAAAGCAGAATGAGAATAATTTATATGTCTGGCAACGGCAACGGAAGCGTTAATATATTGCTCGGTGCAGATGACTTTACAGATTTTCTTACACTTTCTGCTTTGACAGGCAAGGTGTCGGCAAGAGACAAAGTCCTTATGGAAGATATTAAGGAAGAAATTAAAGAGGTTAAGGCGCAAGAAGAGGTTTTACAAACCTATATTGATGCACAAAACGAGGCCAAGAAAACCCTTGCATCTAAAAAGTCAGTTTTGGATGCCGATATGTCCGAGCATGATGAAATTTTGGATGAGCTTAATGCTGACCAGAAAAAACTTGAAAAAGAAAATAAAATTTACGAAAATGCAATTCAGGCTATTGAAGATGAAATTGCGGGAAAAAATAAGGAAGCATCTCAGTCGGGTGTTGTTTATGACGGCGGTCAGTTTTTGTGGCCCACACCGGGATATTATAAGGTTTATTCGGGTTATGGACAGCGTCGTGGTAAACTGCATAAGGGAATAGATATTTCGCAAAGCGGTATAAACGGTGCAAAAATTGTTGCATCGGCAAGTGGCGTTGTTATTGCGGCAGGTTGGAATAGCGGCGGCTACGGCAACTATGTTATGATTAACCACGGCACATTGAACGGAAACACCTATATTACCCTGTATGCACATCTCAGCAAGGTTGCAACAAAGGTTGGCGCTAATGTTTCAAAAGGGCAGTACATTGGTAATGTTGGCTCTACGGGACGTTCAAGCGGACCGCACTTGCATTACGAAATACGTGTAAACGGCTCGCCCAAAAATCCCATGAATTATTTCAGTAAAGTAAAATAAAAATTGCAGAGCAGCCTTAAAATACGGTTGCTCTGTTTTACTTAATAGGACGGTTGTTATGAAAGTGGTTTCAAGAAAAAAGTATGTAACAACAATTTGCATAATTGTTGCGGTTTGTATTGCAATTTTGTCTGTTGTTGGCGTTTTTGCCTTTAAACTGTACGCAAGGTTTGGAAAACTTATTGAAATAGACCGCCTTGTGCGACGTGAATATTATTGGCAAATTGATGAAAATGTATTGCTTGATGCAATGTGTGACGGTTATATACAAGGTCTTGGCGATAAATATTCATATTATAAAAACCAAGAAGAAACAGATGCAAAAAGCCTTGATATAGCGGGGAAATCTGTTGGCATAGGCGTTTATATTGTAAAAAATCCCGATAGCGAAAATATCATTATTACTAATGTTATGGATAACTCTCCGGCAAGTAAGGCGGGTATAAAGCAGTTTGATGAAATTATAGCAGTAGGCGATAAAAGTGTTGAACAGTTAAAATATTCCGGTGCAGTTTCGGCGCTCAAATGTAATGTCGGTGATAAAATTAATGTTACGGTTTTGCGCGGCAAACAAAAAATTGATTTTGAGTTGCTGTGTGAAGAATTTACAACGCAAAACGTATATTACAGAACAGTTGAAAATATAGGTTATATTAAGATAGTGTCTTTTGATAAGGTGACTTCAAAACAGTTCGAAATTGCTGTTGACAATTTATTAGAGCAGGATGTAAAGGGTCTTGTTTTTGACCTTCAGGGCAATCTTGGAGGCACGTTTGATTCAATGAGCCAAATGCTTGACAAACTTGTTGGTGAAGGGAATTTAATTACTATTGAGTATGCTAATGGTATAACAAAAGAGGCTTGTGAGTCTGATAAGGATGAAATTGATTTGCCAATGGCAGTTTTGGTTGACTCAAGCTCTGCCAGTGCGGCAGAGTTGTTTGCAGCTACGTTGCGTGATTGTAAAAAGGCTATTCTTATAGGCAAAAAAACCTACGGTAAATGTGTAATGCAACGCTCATATACGCTAAATGACGGTACATCAATACGTTTTACTATTGCAAAATGTCTTACAAAAAGCGGGTACGATTTTAATGATAAGGGGTTGCAACCCGATATTGAGATTAAACTTAATGACCGGCAAGAAAAATATTATTACAAGCTGGCCGATAATGAAAATCCGCACATTAACGCTGCGGTAGATTGGATAAATAAACAATGAACAAAAAGTCTGCAATAAGAATAATTTGTTTTTCACTTTCGTTTGCGGTTATGGTTTTTATTTTTGTTATGTCCGCAAAAAACGCATTTCAGTCAAGCCAGATAAGCCAATCTTTTACAAGACGAATATTACAATTTTTACTAAAGGGCTTTGGCTCAATGACAGTATATCGGCAAGATGAACTAATAGAAGGGTTGCAGTTTGTTATAAGAAAATCGGCACATGCCTTTGTTTTTACAGTTCTTGGAAGTTTACTTGCGGGTGGATTTTTAACCTTTGATGGTATTAGAAGATATAAAAGCTTTTTTATTCCTTTTGGGTGTAGTGTGTTGTATGCAATAAGCGATGAGTTTCATCAGCTTTTTGTGCAGGGAAGGTCTTGCGAAATTTGGGATATACTTATTGATAGCACAGGCGCCGCTATAGGTATAATTGTTGTTATTGTAATACGGCAAATTGTTAAAAAAAATAAGCCATCGTTTTAAAACGATGTCTTTTTTTATTTACGTCTTTTGCGGTTTTTATAATTAAAGTTTTCAATAATATATTCATAGCGCTTGACCGATTCGTCAACCGTTTGTTCCCAGGTTCGGTATATGTGCTTTGAGGCATTAATACCAATTTCTTTAAGCTTGTCGGGTTGGCAAAGAATGTCGGTGGCGGCTTTTGCGCACGAGTCGGCATCTTCGTTTGCCAGTATGCCTGAAAAACCATCAACAACACCGTCTGCCGCACAAGAATCCTTTATAAGCAAACTGGGGCAATAACTTGCGGCAGCTTCTTTTACAACAAGACCCGATGTGTCGTAGGTTGAGGGAAATAAAAAAAGTGATGCAATAGAAAAGAATGCGCGTACACGCTCACGTTCGTATATTGCACCTGTGAAAATGCAACGGTCTTTAACGTCAATTTCTTTTGCATAATGCTCGATAGAAACTCGGTCCGGACCGTCACCCACAAAAATGCACACAAATGGTAAACCGTCATTTTTAAGTTTTTTGCACATATCAAGCATAATCTTGATGTTTTTATACCACATCATTCTGCCAATATAAAGTAATATGGGCACACTATCGTCAAGGCGATACATGCGTCTGATTTCGGCAATTTGTTCATTGTCAGCCTTTCCGAGCGGCATATCGGTGCCGTTTGGCATCACTCGTACTTCGCCGTTATATTTAAGAGTTCGCAAGCTTTTTTCTGCACCGCTTGAAACAAGCCATACCTCATCAGCGGCATTGATGTTTTTAAGCACAAAATTACGTGCAATTTTGTTAAATTGCGAGTTTTTAACATAACGGTCAATATCAATGTCAAACTTTGTGTGATATGTAAAAACAAGCGGGGTTTGACGCTTGACAGGATATTTTGACATAGCATTTGCAATAACGCCTGAGGCAAAAGGACAGTGGTTGTGTATAATGTCAAAATTTGTTGTTGTAAGCTCGGCAAATAAACTCGGTGCTAAAACGTTGCCGACACGATAGGGCATAGTGCGAGTGAGGTTAAGAGATGGATAACGGAAAACCTCAAAAGGATATCGGTCTGTAATGTTGGGATATTTTGGAGCAATAACAGTAGGATTGCCGTATTTTTTATGTATAATGTTTGCGTAGTTAATGACTGCGTTTGAAACACCGTCGATTGCGGGCGGAAACGTGTCATTAAGTAATGCAACCTTTAAACTCATAATTATCGTCACCTTAAAAGTAGTAAAGTAATTATACGCCTTTTATAATTTTATGTCAATTAGCAATCAAAAACCGACAGCCCTAAGACTGTCGGTTTTTTTATTCAAACGAAAGTTATTTCATGTTGTTTTCGTAAGATTCGATCATTTTCTTAACCATCTGACCGCCGATAGAACCAGCCTGTTTAGAGGTCAAGTCACCATTGTAACCATTTTTAAGATTTACGCCAACCTGTGAAGCAGCTTCCATCTTAAAACGGTTGAGAGCTTCACGAGCCTCAGGAACTACGTTTTTGTTAGCCATGATATCATTCACTCCTTACTGCAAAATTTATTTTGCGTCTGCGATAATATCTTTTGCAGTAAACCTTAAAATATAAAAGGTAAAATTATCATTTTTTGTCATTTGTTGTTTTAATATATAATTTTTAAAAACACCGCAATATACTTAAATACATTGCGGTGTTTTTCCAAGTAAAAGCATAATGGCGCAGTATATTGAAACAGTTCTGCAAGAAAGCTTGTGTTTTAATTTTACGGTAAACTCGCAAGGGTCAATAGTTTTGCCAAAAACGTCTGTTATAGGTCTTAGCACACAAACGGTTGCGTTTGTGTCGCAAATGCTGGACAAGGTAACTGTGTCAAATCCCGACATACCTGCAGTTACGGCTGGTATGCGATTTTTTGCAAGAATATTTAGTGCGGTCTTGTCAGAAGATTCACACACGGCAATGGTATTTAGCGGTATTTTTTGGTCAAGTATTTCGGGCGGGGTTGTACAAAAAACAGCGATAGCACTTTTATAATTCGCTTTTATACAGTTTTCTGTAGCAAAAAAATTGATGTCAGTTGTGCCGTCAAAAAGCAGCAGATTACATAGTTCTTTTGCCGCACTGTCTTTTTTGTTATAAAACAAGATAATATTGTCCAAAGTGTTGCACTTCCGATTTTTTAAAAATTAATAGTGTTTAGACGTGGGGTTTTCCACTGTTGCTTCGCCGTCAACAATAGTGCCATATATGTCGTTGTAAGATTCAAGTTCTGCCGCAGAAATAGGATTAGAAGGAATTAGTCCGGTGCACTCGTGTGCGCTTGAAACAGAGGGCATATATTCGTAAGGGTAGTCGTTGTCGTAAGGAACTTGCTTTTTGTTGTTTTTGTTTTTCAAAAAAATCTCTCCTTTCACGGTTATTATGTGTAAAAAAACGTTCTTAATAAAATGACAAATAATTCAAAAATTTACTTGACTTTATAATTGTTATATTTTATAATGTTTTTTGCGCAATATGCTGCTATGGCTCAGGTGGTAGAGCACATCCTTGGTAAGGATGAGGTCACCAGTTCGAATCTGGTTAGCAGCTCCAAAAAGAAAGACACGATGAAAATCGTGTCTTTCTTTTTGTGTTTGTGTCCGCAAGGACACAACATCGTTTGCGAGTTTACTCGCAACATCATTTGACCTTTAGGTCAACATCATTCCGCTTTAGCGGACACAAAACGATGTTTCCTTACGGCAAACAGTGTTGTACTTCGCACAAATGATGTTACGGCAAAGCCGTAAATGATTCAATGTTTCTCATTGATTTATTTCCGCTTTTATGCTACAAAAATAAGCCGTGAATTTCACGGCTTATTTTTGTATATTAGGGTTATTTGTTCTGTCAAGTAAATAATCGATACTTACATTGTAGTAATCGGCTAATTTTATTAAAATTTCTGCGGTCAATGTAATGACTCCGGTTTCATACTGTGAATAAGTGTTTTGCGAAACGTTTAAAATTTTTGCTATATCTTTTTGTTTTATATCTCTATCTTCTCTGATTCCGCGCAGGTTACTATATTGCATAATAATCACCCCATATTTATTATGCAATATCTGTAATAAAGATATTGACATTTATCTTTATTACAGATATAATTGTTTTAGTTAGATGTTGTAAAATATAATAAAATTAACAACTTTTGTTAATAAGCGACGGTGATAACATGAAAACAAAATTGTTGTTTAAAATACTCAAAGTTACCATCTGCATTTTGTTTAGCATTGTTTTGGTTTTAGGTGTTGTGGTAATTCCTTTTTATTATTCTATAACCGCTCTAACAAAACCCGAAACGGTGTCGATGGTTATTCAGGAAGTAGATTATAAGAAGATAATAAAGAAAAATCCCGCTATAAAAAAGACCCTTGCTAAGTATGATATTACGCCTGAGAAGGCGGATACAATTATGAAAAGTAAGCAAACTGGTGAGCTTGTTGAAATTTATGCAGATGAGGTCACTGAGATTTTTCTTAATATTCCTGAAGACAAAAAACTTGATGTTCCGTATATAAAAGAGATAGTCGAAGAAAATACCGATAAATTTTTGGATATTGCCGAAGAAAAAACAAATTTCGAATTTGAACGTGATATCGCCAAACAAAGCGTTGATGAGTTTTTTGAAAAAAATGAAGTAATTATTGAAGAATCCGTGGCCATGATAGAAGAGGTCAGAGATGTAGTTAAAACTATTTATACTTCAAGCATTGTACAAAAAGAACTTTCGTTTTGGATTGCATTGGTAATTGTGGCGGTGGCTTTCATCGTTATCGGAACAATAATTGTTCTTATGCGTAGTAATGGCTTTTTATTGATTGGACTTGAGTTTGGGTTATGCACTTCGCTTCTTTGTTTTATTATTGCATTTAGCAAGAGTGTGTTTATAACCAACGTCGCATTGAAAATATCGGATTTTGGAACACAAATTGTCGAATCGGCAATTTCAGTAAGTGTTGATAAAATGGTAATTACTGTTTTTGGTTCAATTATTATGGCGGTATTATTTTTGATGTTTTTTGCTGTCATAAAGTTGTTGAAAAATAAATACCAAAAACAATCATCTCAAGTAAAAGTATTGCAATAACAAATAGAACAAGCAATATGTTATTTTGTTCCAACAGCATAAAATTGAAATTAACTTTTAAAGAGAACAACAAAGATATACAATGTAAAGCCGCACAATCGTGCGGCTTTTTTATTTTCATAAATGGTTAAAAATGGTTACAAGATTGCCGATTTTATTGACAAAACAGGGCATTGTTTGGTAAAATACAATGAATATTATGGACATTTTGTGCCTTTTTGATAAGTGGTGAAAATTATGGTTAAAAGTATGACCGGTTACGGCAGAGGACAAGCCTTGGTCGAAGGGCTTGAGGTTACTGTAGAAATTAAATCTGTAAACCATAGGTATTTTGATTTTTCAATTCGCATGCCAAGGGCATACTCATTCATTGAGGAAAAAATGAAGAACTACGTGCAGCAACGTGCATCGCGAGGCAAGATTGATGTTTTTGTTACAGTTAATTCGCAAAGTGCTGCTCCCGACATTGGGGTTAATGAGGAGTTTGCTGGCAAATATGTTGCAGCGCTTAAAAAACTTGCAGAGCTTTACGGTTTGCGTGACGACATTTCTGTAAACACCGTTTCTCGCAACAGTGATGTGTTTACAATTACCGCAAGCGAACAAGATGAAGAGCAAATTTGGCAGACGGTAAAGACTGCTGCCGATATGGCACTTGACAGTTTTGTTGCAATGCGCGAAGCTGAGGGAGAAAAGTTGGCGGCTGATGTTAATAACCGTTTAGAGTTTATAATGCAAAAGGTTGAGTTTATTGAAAAACGCTCTCCCGAAACGTTAAGACTTTATCGTGATAAATTAGAGCAAAAGATGCGCCAACTGCTTGATGAGCGCACGGTTGATGAAGCACGTCTTTTGACCGAAACGGCAATTTTTGCCGACAAGATTGCGGTTGACGAAGAAACTGTTAGACTTCGCAGTCACATGTCACAGCTTAAAAAGATGTTATCGTCAAGCGAGGCTATTGGACGCAAGATTGATTTTACCGTTCAGGAGATGAATAGGGAAACCAACACAATTGGCTCAAAAGCGCAGGATATTGAGATTGCTAATGCAGTTGTTGATATTAAAGCCGAGATTGAAAAAATTCGCGAACAAATACAGAACATTGAGTAGGTAGAAAAAATTATGAAACTTGTTAATATAGGTTTTGGCAATATGGTATGTGCAAACCGAATGATTGCCATTGTAAGCCCTGAATCCGCTCCCATAAAACGTATTATTCAAGAAGCTAAAGAGCGTGGCAAACTTATCGATGCAACGCATGGCAGACGTACTCGCGCGGTAATATTTACCGATAGTGAGCATATAATTCTCACATATCTACAGGCAGAAACAGTTGCAAACCGAATTGACAGCGACAGCGCAGAGGATGAAATTTATGACGAATAAAGGCAAGGTTTTTGTTGTATCGGGCCCATCGGGTGTTGGTAAGGATACCGTGCTTGAAGGTGTTTTTAAGGCTCGTCCCACGCTTGAGTTTTCTCGTTCTTGCATAACAAGACCTATGCGCCCCGGCGAAACTGCCGACGGTAAGTATAGGTTTATAACAAAAAATGAGTTTGAGTTAATGCTTGAAAACGACCAACTATTAGAATATAACGAGTTTGTCGGAAACCTTTACGGTACACCTCGCGGCCCCGTAGAAGATTGCATAAACCGAGGCGCATCAATGATTATAGAGGTTGATGTTAACGGCGCTGCAAGTATCAAAGAAAAAATGCCCGAATGTGTGAAAATTTTTATTGCACCGCCTTCAATCGAGGTTTTAAAGAAAAGGCTTACGGGCAGGCAGTCGGACAGTGCTGAGGCTGTTCAAAAGCGCCTCGATACTGCTCTGGAAGAACTTAAATGTGCCGACAGCTATGACTATGTTATAGTTAATGACAATCTTGACAAAGCTATTTTGCAGTTTTGCGAAATTGTTGATAAATTAAGTAGTAAATAATTAGTTTGAAAGGACGAAAAAATATGTTAAATCCTGCAATAGGAAAACTTATTGAACATTATGACAACAGATACAAATTGGTGCTTACAGTAGCACGCAGTGCAAGAAAAATTGCAAGTATTGCCGAAACAAACAGCGAAATTATTACAGAAAAACCTGTTTCATTGGCAATAGACAAATTGGCAGCAGAAGAGAATTTGTAATTAGGTAGGTGCTCGTTGTGAGCGTTAAAACGGCACGCGTTGTTATCGACGGTACGGTTTTGGGATATGACAAATATTACGACTATACCGTACCTGCAGAATATAGCTCTGCTAACCTGGCAGGGTGTCGTGTTTTAGTGCCGTTTGGTCGAGCAAACAGCGTACGACAAGGTACAGTCGTTGCTCAAAACTGTACCAATGATACAGAAAAACTTAAAGAGATTATTTCGGTTATAGATACAAAACCGGTACTTAATGCCGAAATGTTAGAACTCTGTGAGTTTTTGCGTGAGAGGACCTTTTGCACCTATTATGATGCCATAAGAACTTTGTTGCCTTTTGGTCTTGACATTAAACTTGTTAAAGAATATACGCTAAATGCCGACTTTGAGGGTGATTTAGACGACGATATGCAAAATGTTGCGGCATATATCAAAAATAATGGCGCAATAAAGCGTGATAAGCTATTGCAAATTTGCGCACTTTCTTCAAATAGTGATTTGCCTGAAACTTTGGAAAAGCAAGGCTTTTTGTTAAGCACAAGTAACGCTGTACGACGCATTGGCGATGCAAGCGTTAAAATGGCAAGATTGAACGATGAGGTTTTTGGCACAGTTAAACTTACTGATAAACAACAAGAGGTTGCTAACCTGCTTTGCGAGGTGGGTGCGGCGCCTGTAAAAGAAATTTGCTACTATACGGGCGTGACGGTCGCCGTTGTAAAAGCGCTTCATAACAAAGGCGTTATCGAACTTTATGACCAGGAGGTTTTAAGACCTGCCTTTAGCGGCGAAAATGCCGAGAAAGCAAAACCAATAACCTTGTCACAATCGCAACAAAAAGCATTTGATGATTTGAGCGTAATGCTCGACAGCAATAAAGCATCAACGGCTTTGCTTTACGGCGTTACAGGCAGTGGCAAAACACAGGTTTATTTAAAACTGTGTGACAGAATGATTGAACAAAGCAAGGGTGTTATCGTTATGGTACCCGAAATTGCTTTGACACCTCAAACACTTAACTTGTTTAATGACAGATATTCGGGCAAAATTGCGGTTTTCCACAGTGCAATGTCGCCCGGACAACGTATGGACGAATATAAGCGTGTAAAAAACGGCGAGGCACTTGTTGCCATCGGCACACGCTCGGCTGTTTTTGCGCCTTTTGAAAACATAGGCCTTATTATTATGGATGAGGAGCAAGAGCATACTTATAAATCAGAAATGTCGCCTCGATTTCATGCTCGTGATGTTGCTCGTTTTCGCGCATCAAAACACAACAGCCTTTTGTTACTTGCTTCTGCAACTCCTGCGGTTGAAAGTTATGCCGCAGCAAAGCAAGGCAAGTTTAAACTTTGTAAACTCGACAGCCGTTACGGTAACGCAAAGTTGCCTAAGGTTATAACGGTTGATATGAAAAATGAGGTTTTGTTAGGTAACAACGGTGCGTTAAGCACAGTTTTAGTGGATAAAATGGAAAAAACATTGGCAGACGGTAACCAATGTGTTGTCTTGCTAAATAGACGGGGACATAACACTTATGTGAGTTGTCCGTCCTGCGGTATGGTAGAAACTTGCCCAAACTGTAGCATTTCAATGACATATCATTCTGCTAACGGACGTATGATGTGCCACTATTGCGGCTATTCTAAACAAACTGATGGCAACTGTTCGCAGTGTGGCAGTAAACTGCGCTTTTTCGGAGTTGGCACTCAACGTGTCCAAGAAGAACTTGGGGCACTATTCCCAAAAGCAAGAATATTACGAATGGATGCCGACAGTGTTACCACAAAAAATGCTTACGCGCAAAAGCTTGGCGCTTTCGCAAAAGGTGAGTATGATATACTGCTTGGCACACAAATGGTAGCAAAGGGACTTGATTTTCCAAAAGTTACGCTTGTGGGTGTGCTTGGAGCCGACCGTTCGGCTTACAGTGAAGATTTTAGAAGTTTTGAACGAACTTTTTCACTGCTTACACAGGTTGTCGGCCGCTCGGGCAGAGGAGAAAAAACGGGTGTTGCCGTTATTCAAACCTTTAACCCTCAAGATAACGTTATAAAACTTGCCGCAAATCAAGACTATGATGCCTTTTTTGATGAAGAAATTTTAACAAGAAAAGTTATGATATATCCGCCTTATTGTGATATAGTTGCAATTAATACTGTTTGCGTTGATAAAAGTGAGGCGGCAAATGCGGCAAACGAGTTGTTAAAGCTTATAAAAGATAAAGTAAACGGTGAGTATAGCGATATTAAAATTATAATTTTAGGTCCTGTACCACCTGCAATACCTAAAGTGAACAATAAATATCGATACAGGCTGATAATAAAATGCAAAGCAAACGCTCGTTTTCGCAGTTTTATAAAACAATCAATTGAAGAACTGCGCAAAAATCGCAATTTTAAAAATACGTCGGTATATATCGATGTTAACCCCGCTAATATGTAAGGAGAATAAAGTTCTATGGCACTTCGCAACATTGTTAAACATGGCGACCCGGTTTTAAGAAAAGTTTGTCGCACAGTTGTAAACTTTGATGAAAAATTGGCACAAACGCTTGATGATATGCAAGAAACTATGCGTCATGCCGATGGTGTCGGTCTTGCCGCACCACAGGTTGGCATTATGCGCCGCTACTGCATCGTTGACGTAGGTGACGGCATTATAGAACTTATTAACCCTGTTATCATCGAAACGAGCGGAGAACAGACAGATTTGGAGGGTTGTTTGTCCTTGCCGGGTGAATCGGCAGAGGTAACACGCCCGATGAATGTAACAGTACGTGCACAAAATAGAGACGGAAAAATTTTTACCGTTAAAGGTGAGGGACTTAAAGCAAGGGCTTTTTGCCACGAAATTGACCATCTTGACGGAATTCTATATATTGATAAGGCAAATAAGGAAACGGATTAATTTATGAATGTTGTTTTTATGGGTACACCCGATTTTGCTTTGCAAAGTCTTGAGGCGATAATTAGCGCAGGACATAAGGTTAGCGCTGTTTTTACACAGCCTGACAAGCCGCAGGGCAGAAAAATGGTGTTAACAGCACCGCCTGTTAAGGAATATGCACAAACTAAAGGTATAGAGGTTTATCAACCTTTAACCTTAAAAGACGGCGATGTGCTTGAAACTTTAAAAAAACTTAATCCCGACGTTATCGTTGTTGTAGCGTATGGTAGATTTTTACCTAATGAAATTTTACAACTGCCAAAGTTTGGTTGCGTTAACGTTCACGCATCACTTTTGCCGCGTTGGCGTGGTGCATCACCTATACAGTGGTGCATCGTGCAGGGTGATAAAACTACAGGTGTTTGCACACAGCAGATGGCTCAAGGTATGGATACGGGCGATGTGCTGTTGTGCGACGAAACTCCAATTGGCGAAAACGAAACGGCAGAACAACTTTTTGAGCGCTTGTCATATATGGGTGCGAAACTTATTGTTTCAACCCTTGAAAAACTAAAAAATGGTGAAATAACTCCTCAAAAACAAAACGAGGAAGATGCTTGTTATGCGCCAATAATTAAAAAAGAGATGGGTAAGCTCAATTTTTCTAAATCTGCTGTCGAAATTCACAATTTGGTAAGAGGTTTTTATCCTTGGCCAAGCACATATTTTGTCCATAACGGTAAACGCTTTAAAGTTATCGCCACCAAAATTGCAGACAAATGTAAAGAAAGTGCAGGTACAGTAATTATTAAACAAAACAGTTTGACGATTGCTTGCGGTGACGGCACTTCGATTGAAATTTTAAAAATACAACCTGAGGGTTCAAGGGCAATGACCGCTGCCGAGTTTTTGGCAGGACACTCAAACTGGGATAGACTTGTTATTGACGAGGGCGGTACTCAATAATGAAAAATGCAAGAACAGTTGCCGTTGATGCGCTCTTGCAAACCGAGAGGTCTGGCGCATATTCAAACCTGGCAATTAATGATGTTTTGGCAAATTGCGGTCTTGAAAAACGAGAAAGAGCCTTGGCAAGCGCCTTATTCTTTGGTGTTTTAGAGCGCAAAATGACCCTTGATTATTATATTGCTGGTTTGCTGACAAAAAAAGGACGGATTCACTGCTTTACAAGGCAGGTTTTAAGATGTGCGCTTTATCAAATGCTCTATATGGATAAAATTCCAAACAGTGCCGCAGTAAATGAGGCTGTTAAAATGATGAAAGCGTCAAAACGTCACAGCGAAACGGGTTTTGTTAACGCGCTGCTTCGTAAAGCGTCAAACGGATTACCGCAGTTGCCCGATGATGCAACCTTGAAATACTCTGCACCTTTGTGGTTGGTTGAAAGTTTGTACAAGGATTACGGAAAAGAAGATGCCGATAAATTTTTAGAAAATTCTCTTTTAACTCCGCCACTTTATATAAGGGTTAACACCTTAAAAATCACACGCGACCAACTTTGCGAATTGCTTTTGCAAAAAGGTATAAAAGTCCAAAAATGCGCAATGGATGATGCATTGCTCTTGTGTGGTTACAGTGGTGCTGAAAATGAGGAATATTATAAAAAAGGCTATTATTATTTTCAAGACCTTGCATCGCAAACCTGTGTGTCCAAAATCGGTTTAAAACCCGAAGAAAGCTTGGTTGATTTATGTGCCGCACCTGGCGGCAAAAGCTTCACGGCGGCACAATATCTGCAAAATAAAGGCAAGATTCTGTCCTGTGATTTACATGAGCATAGGGTAGAACTTATAAGCAAGTCGGCACAGCGTTTGGGAATTTCTTGCATTGAATGTAAGCAAATGGATGCTACCATTAATCATGATATTGGTGTTTTTGATGCTGTGTTATGCGACGTGCCGTGCTCGGGGCTCGGTGTTATTGCAAGAAAACCCGATATAAAATATAAAGACCCTAAAGAATTTTGTGATATTGAAAAAATTCAAAAGCAAATTTTAAATACCGCCGCTAATTATGTTAAAAGCGGGGGGAGATTGATTTATTCAACCTGTACTTTGCGAAAAGCCGAAAATGAAGATGTTGTAGAGGGCTTTTTGCGTGAACATAAAGATTTTGAAATTGGTGTTTCACCTAAAACTTATTTTCCGCACAAAGACGGAACCGACGGATTTTTCATTGCGGTACTCGTAAAAAAATGAGGTGATTAGTTGTCAAAGCTTGATTTGCGTTCCTTTAATCAAGAAGAAATTTTGTCTTTAACAAGGGAATTAGGACTGCCCGATTACCGCGCAAAACAGTTGTTTTGCGGTCTGCAAGGCGGGGCAGAAAGTTTTGAACAACTTACATCTTTACCTAAAGCGTTACGTGAAAATTTAAGCGAAAAATATTTTATTTCTTCGGTCAAGGCGATAAAACGTCTTGAATCAAAAATTGACTCAACAGTAAAATATTTATACGAACTTTATGATGGCAACACGGTTGAATCGGTTTTTATGGTTTACCATCACGGTTGCAGCGTTTGCGTTTCAACACAGGTTGGCTGCAGAATGGGATGTAAATTTTGCGCATCGGGTCAAAACGGCTTGGTAAGAAATCTGACTGCCGGAGAAATTTTGGCGCAAATTTGGTATGCGCAAAAAGATAATAATAAAAGAATATCAAACGTTGTGCTTATGGGTATGGGTGAGCCGCTTGATAACTTTGAAAACACTGTAAGGTTTTTAGAACTTGTGAGCAATGAGCAAGGATTAAATATAGGACTTCGTCACATTTCTGTTTCAACATCAGGTCTTGTTGATAAGATAGAAAAACTCGAACAAATGGGGTTTCCTATAACACTTTCTATATCTTTACACGCTCCTAATGACGAAATAAGAAATAAAACGATGCCTGTTAATAAAAAATGGGGCACAGATAAGTTGATTGAAACCTGCAAAAAATATGCCGAGCGCACAAAACGCAGAGTTTCTTATGAATATGCTTTGATTGCAGGCGTAAACGATTCTGACGAGTGCGCTTTAGAACTCGCAAGCAAACTAAAAGGCAGTTTGTGCCACGTTAATTTGATACCTGTAAATGAGGTAAAAGAAAATAGTTTTAAAAAGCCCGATAGAAAAAATATTGAACGATTTCGGGATGTTTTAATAAGTAAAGGTATTAATGCCACTATAAGAAGAACTTTAGGTGCTGACATTAACGCTTCATGCGGTCAGTTGAGAAGTTCGCATCAAGAAGAAAGGGGGAGCGATATATGAGAATAGCAACCAAAACCGACAAAGGCATCGTGCGTTCTATCAATCAGGATTCTTTTGCCGCAAGTCAAGTTGGCGGTAAGGTCTGGGCTGTTGTTTGTGACGGTATGGGCGGCGCAAATGCAGGCGGCGTTGCAAGTGCAAACGCTGTCAAAAAAATAACCGATATTATGGAACAGTCATTAAATGCGCAAATGGGTGCAGCTTATTTACGCTCTACCTTGCAGTCATCAATCGAAACTGCAAACGCCTTATTGTATGATATGGCGCAAAAAAATGAAATATATGCCGGTATGGGCACAACTGCTGTTTTGACAGTAATTTTAAATTCAACAGCATATTTTGCTCACGTTGGCGACAGCCGTTTGTACATTTGCAGACAAGGTGAACTTGAACAGTTGACAAATGACCACTCTATAGTTCAGTTTATGGTTGAAAACGGTCAACTTTCACCTAATGAGGCAAAAACGCATCCTCGTAAAAACGTTATTACACGAGCTGTTGGTGTTGACGAAAGAATAAGTGTTGACCTTGGCGAGTGTGCGGTTTTTGAGTCAGATAGGCTTTTGCTTTGCACAGACGGTCTTACAAACTATGTTGATATCCAAGAAATTGCAAAAGAAATGACGAGTTCAGACTTTGACGGCATACCGCAAAGGCTGATAGATTTAGCTAATAATGGCGGCGGCGGAGATAATATAACCGTGGTTGTCATAGAAATATAAACTGTAGGAATTAACGTTAATTCTTTCGCCTTCTAAGGCAGATAGGATGGATTTTATGGAAGACAAGTTTATTGGTAAAAGATTAGACGGACGTTACGAAATAAGAGAACTTATTGGCGTTGGCGGTATGGCTATGGTGTATAAGGCTTATGATAATACCATGGACAGAATTGTTGCGGTAAAAATTCTCAAAGAAGAGTTTGCTTCAAACGAGGATTTTTTGCGCAGATTTAAAAATGAGTCTAAAGCTGTTTCAATGCTCTCGCACCCAAACATTGTAAAGGTTTTTGATGTTAGCATAGGCGATTTGCTGCAATATATCGTTATGGAATATATTGACGGCATCACTCTTAAAGAATATATTGAACAGCAAGGAAAACTTGAGTGGAAAGATGCTGTGCACTTTGTTGTTCAAATTTTAAGAGGTTTACAGCATGCTCACGATAAGGGTATTGTTCATCGTGATGTAAAACCGCAAAACGTTATGGTTTTGGCAAACGGCACAATTAAAGTTACCGATTTTGGTATTGCCCGTTTTGCAAGAAGCGGTCAACGTACCATTACAGATAAAGCTATCGGGTCTGTTCATTACATCAGTCCTGAGCAGGCACGTGGCGATGCTGCAGCCGATAAAGCGGACATTTATTCTGTCGGTGTAATGCTTTACGAAATGCTTACCGGTCAGGTGCCGTTCCAGGCAGATAGCGCTGTTTCGGTTGCTATTATGCAACTTCAACGTGAACCAAAGCCATTGCACGAAATTGATGACCAAATTCCGTTAGGTCTTGAACAAATTACAATGCATGCAATGCAAAAGGATGCAAACAGACGCTACCATTCAGCATCAGAAATGCTTTGTAATCTTGAAGAGTTTAAAAAAGATCCTGAAATAACTTTTGAATATTCAACATTTGTTGACAATGATCCTACAAAATATGTTGCCGACGTGGTTGATGCAAAGCAAGAGCAACCCGAAGAGCAAGAAGAACAACCTGTTGCTGAAAAAACTCCCATAATTCCCATTCTTGCAGGTGTTGCTATTACCTTTGTTGCGGCGCTTGTTGTGTTATGTCTTATTTTTGGACCCAAACTTTTTGGTAAAAAGGGAACAGAGGTTGTTATACCTGACTTTGCAAAATATACCCTCGTTTCAGGTGAAGACGGCGCACAAGATGCGGTTTACAAACCCTTGACCTATAAAGAACTTACCGAAAATGCAGATTTGAATGAAAAATTCAGTTTTGAACCCATTTGGGAATATAATGCTGACTATGCATACGGAGAAATATACGATTCTCAGCCTACTGCTAACCGCAAGGTGAAAAAAGGCTCCAAGGTTACCGTATATGTAAGTATGGGACAGGTGCTTTCAGAAGTTCCTGACGTTTACGGACAGTCAGAAATGTTTGCCGTTACCGAACTTAAAGCGGGCGGTTTTATTCCTGTTGTTGTTGAACAACCCGACGAAACTGTGGCGGCGGGTGACGTTATAAAAACTGAGCCCGAACGTGGCACAACAGTTTATTCGGGTACAGAAGTAACAATTTATATAAGTACAGGTAAAGCAACAAAATATGTCGAGTTGCCTGACGTTACAGGTCTTTATGAGGCTGCTGCTAAAAAGGAAATAGAGGATGCCGGTCTTATTGTGGGCACGGTTACAGAGGTTTACAGTTCTAAGCCGAAAGGTGTTGTGGTTGCTCAAAATCCTTCTGCCAATAACACTGCTCAGGTTGGTGAGGGCACACCTGTTAACATCGAGGTAAGCAACGGTATCGTTGAGTATGAGTTTACAATAAAAGTGCCCATTCCAAATGATTATGCTGCTCAAACAGGATATGTTTCTGCATGGATAAATAATGGCAGTGAATTACATTCTGAATCGGGCAAAATTGATTTGGAAAAAACTCAAGATTATTCTTTCAAGTTTAAAACAATCGAGAAAAATATGACGGTTGTTATCAAACTTAGTGCTGACCAAAAAAAATATGACGACTATCTTGAAATAACGGTTGACTGCAAAAATGGCAGTTATAATGTTTCCAAAACCTTTACCTATCCCACTAAATCAATATCTTCTGATGGTTTTTAAGGGTAAATGTACAGCATGAAGGGAATTTTAATTAAAGCTATTGCCGGTTTTTATTATGTTAAAGCCGGCAATACTGTTTATGAATGTAAGGCAAGAGGTTTGCTTAAAAAACAGGGTATTTCACCCTTGCCGGGCGATTTTGTTGAGTTTTCGGCTGTTGGCGTACAAAACGGCATAATTGAAGCGGTTTGCGAAAGAAAAAATGCTTTTGTAAGACCAACTGTTGCCAATGTTGATAAGATGTTTATTGTTTCATCATTTTCAACCCCGGCACCAAACACATATCTTATAGATTTAATGACTGTTATTGCAAAGTCTAAAGGTATTGAACCGATAATTGTATTTAACAAGTGCGATATGGGCGAGTTTTCGCAGTATGAGCAAATATATAAAAATGCAAATTTAAAGGTTTATACTGTGTCTGCGCTAACTAAACAAGGAATTGACAGTTTGTATTGTGAACTTGACGGCAGTGTTTGCGTGTTCACAGGAAACTCAGGCGTTGGAAAATCAAGTTTGCTTAATGCTTTGTTTGATGGTTGGTCCCTTGCGACAGGTGACGTTAGCCAAAAACTTGGCAGAGGTCGTCACACAACAAGAGAGGTTCAGCTTTTTGAATATGGAAAAAGCGGCTATGTTGTCGATACTCCCGGTTTCTCGGCTATTGAACTTAAAATGGGGCAAGGTCTTGATACGCAGAACTTACAAGATTGCTTTTTAGAATTTGCACAGTATAGCAATAATTGCCGTTTTATAGGATGTTCACATACCGTTGAAAACGGTTGTGCAATCATCGATGCTGTCAATAGCAATAAAATTGCTAAAAGCAGATTTGAAAGCTATTGTATGATTTACAACGAACTCAAAAATTTAGAAGATAATAAATATAAAAATTGAAGCTTTGTAACAAAAAACCTACCAATGTGTATAATGTTAACAGACAAAGCGGTATTTTTTGAAATACTACTTTGCACTTTGTGGCATAGCGGGCGGTGATGGTTTGAGAAGACGTCGTCAAAAGAAGGGCGTGTTTATAATTTCTTTTGGCTGTGGGCTGCTGGTTGCATTCTTTTTGCCGCCAAAATGTCTTATAATCGTTTTGTCGATTGCCGTTATTGTGCTTGGTCTTGCCAACTGCAGATGATATGCGGAGGTAATGGTATGAAGGTAATTGTTGTAAAAAACCCCAAGTTTCTTAGCGGAATTTTAAGAATGATTTTCGGCATAAAAAAGATTAATACGACTACATAAAACAAAAAAGAACAGCGCAAGGGGCAAGTCGGAGGCCAAGCGGTC
>JAZSLU010000053.1:0-12861 GCA_045535505.1 Acutalibacteraceae bacterium
TTTCGGGATAGAGCTGCATCATAATCTGCTCTGTTGTTGAAATTTTTTCAACATCATAAACCTGCTTAACCAAGGGAAAGAAAGGTAATGTAGCTATATACATGTTATCTTCAACCTTGGTCTGACAAGCCAAACAAGATTTTAACTCCGTATCGCCTTTTATGCGATAAATTGTAGCGCAAGCGCCGCAAAAGCCGTTACGGCAACCGCAACCGCGAACAAGCTGATAACCGGCGTACTCCATAGCACGCATAATGGTAAGATTATCAGGTACTGTGTACTGTTTACCAAACAGGAATATGTTAACCATGTTTTCCATATTAATGTATCTCCTTATTAATATTCGTCGGGAAGCTCATCAATCTGGTCGCAACGGAAAACGGGGCCGTCTTTGCAAACATATTTTGCACCAACGTTACATCTGCCGCATTTACCGATGCCGCATTTCATTCTGAGCTCTAATGTGGTGTAAACTTGTGTTTTATCAAAACCAAGTTCTTGCAAACCTGCCAATGTAAATTTAATCATTATAGGAGGTCCGCAAAGAATAGCGGTTTTATCAGTTGAAAAACCAAGTTCTTTAACATAGTTAGGAACAAAACCAACGTGACCGTCCCACTCGGGTTGTTCGCGGTCAATGGTAAGGTGAACATCAACACCTGCGTCATTCGACCACTCTTCAATAATTTCCTTATAGTCAACGAGGTCCTCCATACTGCGAGAGCCGTAAACAATGTCTATTTTACCGTAACGGTCGCGGTAATGACGGCAATAGTTAATTACTGAGCGAAGCGGTGCAAGACCGATACCGCCGGCAATAAAGAGCATATCTTTACCAACAAACTCAGTATCAACGGGGAAAGCATTACCGTATGGTCCGCGAATTGTAATTTGCTGACCAACCTCCATAGAATGAAGCCACTCAGTAACACAGCCGCACTTTTTGATTGAAAATTCCATAAACTCGGTATTTGTGGGAGAAGATGTTATTGAAAACATTGCCTCACCAACACCGGGAATTGAAAGCATTGCGCACTGGCCGGGTTTATGCTCAAAAGCCTTTTTACCATCAGGTGTTACAACGCGAAAAGTTTTAACGTCGGGAGTATCAATGCGAATATCCGTAACAACGCCAACAACCGGAATAAGCGGTTCTTTAATTTCAGCCATTTTATTTTCCTCCTAACGTTTTGATAACCTTAACAATATTCATCTGAATTGGACATTTAGCAATACATCTGCCGCAACCCACACATGAGAATAAACCATCATTATTTGTAGGATAGTAAACAAGCTTGTGCATAAAACGCTGACGGAAACGTTCTTTTTGTGTAAGACGGTTATTACCGTGAGCCATTCTTGTAAACTCTGAGTACATACAAGAATCCCAGCATCTAAAACGTTTTACGCCGTTACCTGTGTTAAAGTCTTTAATGTCATAGCACTGGCATGTAGGACAAACAAATGTACAGGTTCCGCAACCAAGGCAAGACTGTGAAAGCTCTTGCCATTCGGGTGCATCAAAAAACTCATTTGTCTTATCAACACCAAAAGCCTCAACAGTTACATCTGCAAAAGGCAATTTTTCAAGACGTTCTTTAATTAAAGCAACCTGTGCCTCAATATCTTTTGCATCAGCCACATCGGTAATATCTTCTAAAGTTGCAAGAAGCTTCTCGCCTTTATCGGATTTAGCATCCATAAACAATATGTCATCTGTTTTGTGACAAACAATATCGCCTTCAGGTGATGACGCATCTATACCGAATGTGCCGCAAAAACAAGTTTCAATAGGCTTATTACAAGCAAGTGACATAATTACACCATGTTCACGTCGATTTCTATAATAAGTGTCAACAGGCTCAGCCAAGAACACGCGATCAAGAATATCTATACTCTTAACATCACAAGCACGAACACCAAAAACAACAAAGTCTTCACATTCACTTCTTGTGTCAATAATTTCAATATTCTTGCCCTCAACCTTGAAATCTACAAGATTTTCGGTTTGAGGAAAAAAGAAATCTTTTGGACTTCTAACAGTATTTAAAGCATCAGAAAGTTTAGTGCCATCAGTCCATTTTTCAAACTTAGCACCTGCTTTTGTATCAACAGGCAGATATAATGTGTTGTTTTTGGCAATACGAGCAAACAACAAATCAAGCTTATCAAGTGAAATTTTACGCATCTGCCTCACCTCTTTCTACTGCTTCGCTGGGCTCAATATCATCAGTTGAATAATTAACTATAGGAGCTCTGCTGCCAACCTCGGCACCAGCTTGATATTCGCCGTAGAAACCGTTTATATCCTTTATAAACTTGCGGTTAAGCAAATGTAAAGGAATATTCTGTGGGCAAACACGTGAACATTCGCCGCAGTCTGTGCAACGACCAACAACGTGGAAAGCACGAATAATATGGAACATTTTTTCTTCAAATGAGTTTGCAGCAGCCTTGTTTTCAACACCCGAGTTGGGATTGTCAAAAACACACTTTTCGCAAGAGCAAGCGGGACAAACATCTCGACAAGCGTTGCAACGAATGCAACGTGAAAGCTCGTTCTGCCAAAACTCAAATCGTTCGTCAGCAGTCATTTTTTCTAAAGCTTCAACCTCATCAAAACGAGCACTGTCAATAACTTCACCGTCTTGGCCTAAAAGTTCGTCATAAGCAACAAACTTTTTAGATTTGCAGTTTTTGCAACGCTCAGCTAAAACTTTTTCATTTTCAAGCGTTACCTTACCATCATAAAGTGTGTCAACAATTACATTGTCACCATTAGCATTTATTGAAACAACGCCTTCATAATTTGCCTTGATGTTTGAAATGTCAAGCATACCATTACAAGGAACACCAACAACGTACACTTTTTCGCGGTCAAATCTGTGCTCGGTAAGCAATTGGTTAAAACTATATGTATCACAAGGTTTTAAGAAAACAAGAACCTTGTTTTCACTTTTAGCGGTTTCCTTAATCAAATATTTTGAAAAATTTGCACCGCAAAAGTCATTCCATACAAAATCTTTTTCCAGTTGTTCTTTGTTTACAAAAACAAAGGGCGTAACGTCATAGTCAAACTCGCCAGCTTTCCAACCAAGAACACGGTCAACAGTGCCGTTGTCAAGCAACTGCACTGCCTTAGAAACGAGAACTTCTCTTTTTATTTCTTGCATCTTAAGTCCTCCAATCTCTTGTTTTCACCCAAAGCGGCAACCGTTTGAGCAAATTCATTCATAGTTGCAGCAAATTTTGCACCCTCAGCAGCACTTACCCATTCAACACGAGTACGCTCACGCTCAATGCCAAGATAATCAAGCATTGAAAAAAGCAAAGACATACGGCGTCGGGTGTAATAGTTACCTGATGTATAGTGACAATCACCCGGATGGCAACCGCAAAGAATAACACCGTCAGCGCCACGCTGAAATGCGCGCAAAATAAACATAGGGTTAACCCTGCACGAGCAAGGTACTCTAATAATTTTTACGTCTGCAGGATAAGCAAGGCGATTGTTACCTGCAAGGTCGGCACCCGCATAGGAACACCAGTTACAGCAGAATGCCACAATAAGCGGCTTATATTCATTTACTTGCATATTGCGTCAACCTCCGCCATAATTTGTTTGCTTGTAAATCCACGCAAGTCCATAGCGCCGGACATACATGCAACGGTACAAGCACCGCAACCCTGACATACCGCGTCATTAACAACAGCGATTCTGCGAATTTTTGTTGTTCTGTCGGGCATTCTAAACTCTTTATCTTGATATGTGATTGCACCATAGGGACAAACCTTTTCACAAGTTGAGCAGCCGTTACACATCATCTCATCAGAATGAGCAATACATGCGTTACCCGTAAGCTTATCCTTGCAAAGCAATGCAATAACCTTAGATGCAGCAGCACCGGCCTGAGAAACTGTTTCTGGAATATCCTTAGGACCTTGACATGCGCCTGAAAGGAAAACACCGGCAGTCGGGCTTTCAACAGGACGAAGCTTGGGGTGTGCCTCTGTAAAGAAGTCGTTTGTATCCATACTTGCAGTAAGCATAGTAGCAAGAGGTCTTGCTGACTTATCAGGTTCGATAGCAGCAGCAAGAACTACCAAGTCAGCGTCAATGTGAAGTTGTTTACCGTCAAGCAGGTCAGATGCCTGAACCTTAAGCTTATTGCCTTCGGGCGATACTTTACCTACCATACCCTTTATGTAATGAACGCCATATTCTTCAACAGCACGACGATAGAACTCATCAAAGTTCTTACCGGGAGTACGAACGTCAATATAAAATACATATACATCAGTATCAGGATATTTATCGCGAATAAGCATTGCGTGTTTTGCAGTGTACATACAACATATTTTAGAGCAATATTCTTTACCCTTCTCAGCACAAGCTTCACAGCGTGAGCCAACGCATTGTACAAACACTATTGTATGAGGATGCTCATTGTCTGAAGGACGAAGCAACGTGCCACCTGTAGGACCTGCAGCATTCATAAGACGCTCAAGTTCAAGTGAAGTAATAACGTCTTTGGACTGTGAATAAGCAAACTCATCAAATTTATCCATAGAGATGGGATTAAAACCGGTTGCAACAACGATTGCACCGTATTTTTCCTCAATAAATTCATCCTTAGCCTGATAATCGATTGCGCCTGCGGTACAAACCTTTGAACAAACACCGCATTTGCCGCTTTTGAGCATTGTGCAATAGTCGGCATCAATGGTTGCAACCTTCGGAACAGCCTGAGCAAAAGGAATGTAAATTGCACGACGGTTGTCCATACCCATATTAAATTCGTTGGGCACCTTCTTTTGAGGACATTTTTCTGTACAAAGGCCACAACCCGTACACAAGT
This sequence comes from Acutalibacteraceae bacterium, assembly GCA_045535505.1. Taxonomy (GTDB): domain Bacteria; phylum Bacillota; class Clostridia; order Oscillospirales; family Acutalibacteraceae; genus CAKSST01. The sequence continues at coordinate 4,860 of JAZSLU010000053.1, forward strand.
CCTCTTTAACATAACGTGCTTTACGTTTAATGGTAACATCAAAATTACCAACAAAACCGCCAACTTTGGTTACCTCAGAATATGAGAAAATTCTAATCTTCTCATTTTGTGCAACATCAACCATCTTAGGTGTCAAAATACAAGCGGCACAGTCTAATGTTGGGAATGTTTTATCAAGTTGTGACATCTTACCGCCAATAGTGGGTTTGGTTTCAACAATATCAACCTCAAAGCCAGCATCAGCAATATCTAAAGCCGTCTGGATGCCTGCAATACCGCCGCCGATAACAAGAGCGCGTTTTGTTACAGGGCTCTCGCCGGGGGTAAGAGGTGTGTTAAGGTTAACCTTTGCAATAGCAGCTTTTCCAAGGATGATTGCCTTTTCGGTACCGATAGGAATATCCTTATGAACCCATGAGCATTGCTCACGGATGTTTGCAATCTCAACCATAAAAGGATTAAGACCTGCAGCGGCTGCAGTTTTACGGAATGTTGCTTCGTGCATACGAGGTGAACAAGAACATACAACAATGCCAGTGAGCTTATGCTCAGCTACAGCTTCTTTAATGATGTCTTGACCTGCTTGAGAGCACATATACTGATAATCAGTAGAGAAAACAACACCCGGTTCGAGTTTTAAGGCTTCAGCAACAGCTTTAACGTCAACTGTACCTGCAATATTTGTGCCGCAATGGCAAACAAATACACCAATTCTTTGCATTAGTTGTTTCCCCTTTCTTATTTACTATATTTGCGCATTGCACTAACGATAGCCTGCTGAGGCATATCGTCATCTAACAACGCAGGAATATCATTTGCTGTTAAATGGTTTGCACCCTTCTCGCGAATAACGCTAAGACGAAGCGCTTCTACCAATTTAGCAGGTTCAACACCTCTTGGACAACGGTCAACGCAAGCAAAGCATGACAGACACTTATAAATTGATGTTGAATTCATAAGCGGCTCGATGTTGCCCGTTTCAACCATATAAACAAACTGATGCGGATGATATTCCATCTCATCGTATGAAGGACAAGTGCCGGAGCATTTGCCGCAGCGCATACATTTAAGAGGATTAACTCCACTCATGCGGAGAATTTGTTCTTTTTGTCTTTCACGTTTATTAGGCATAAAACTAATCCTCCTTCACACCTAAAGCCTCTGCCAAAAGTTCAGTAAAGTAAACAACAGGTACAGGACTTTCGTTTTTGGTAAGATTATATTTACAAAGAGGACAAGCTGTAACAATAACTTGCGCACCATGTAATGCAGCGCTATTGCTAACCTTATTGCTCTTTTTCTTTGCACTATGGGCATCTTCAAGTGCAACATAACCGCCACAACACTCATTACGCTGTGGATAAATAACAGGTGTAGCACCTAACGCTCTAATAAAATCTTCAAGAATTTGTGGATTTTCCACATCATCCATCTGCATTACCTTACCGGGACGCAATAATAGACAACCGTAGTATGCAGCAATTTTTTTATCGGTTAAGGGTTTAACAACCTTTTCTTTAATTTTGTCAAAACCTACAACATCACGCAAAAGTTCAAGATAATGGTAAACATTTGTCTCGCCGTTATATTCGCCAACGAAATCTTTATCCTGTTTTATGTATAAATTTACCTTTTTGGCAAAATCTGCATCAGTCTGCATAGCGTTATTGGTTTGTTTAATAACATTATGACAAGCCGAACATACCGTAACCAAAGGTTGTTCATGATTTTTAGCATCTAAAAGTGCACGAACACTTGAAAGTTTTGTAGCAATTTCATCCTTAGCGGTAACAAAAACACCACCGCAGCACTGCCAATTTTCAACCTCGCAAAGTTCAATGCCAAGAATTTCGGCGCATTTACGTGCATAAAAATCAAGGTCTTTTGCTTTGGTACGGAGGGTACATCCGGGATAGTAACTAACTTTCATATTAACCTCCATTACTAAACTTTATCTAAATCATCTATATAAGATGTAAAAACTCATTTTTATATTCTAACAGCTTTAATAACATCCTTAAGTGTATTAGCACTGTTTTGAAGTTTTATAATTTCATCATCTGTCAGAGAAACAGTAATATTATGCTTAAAGCCATCTTTACCAATAAGACTAAGTGTTGAAAGACAAACGTCTTCAATGCCATAATCTCCATGCATCATGGTTGAAACGGTCATTGTTGTATCAATACCACTCAAGATAGTCTTACAAATATGGCAAACCGAAATCGAAACCGCATAGAATGTTGCACCCTTACGTGCAATAACCTTAGCACCCGATTCTTTAACAAACTTTTCAATAACATTAAAATCTAATGATGAATTAGGGTCTTTAGAGCCGGCAAAAACCTTATCGCATTCTAAAATGGGAATGTTGGAAATGTTTGCCACCGACCAAGGTACAAATGAGGAATCTCCATGCTCACCGAAAACATAAGCGTGAACGTTTGCTTGGTTAATGTTATAAAACTCAGCAAGTTTTGCGCGCACACGTGCAGTATCAAGAATTGTACCTGCACCAATAATCTGTCTTTCAGGGAGACCTGAATGTTTGTGGAATGTATAAGTAAGTATATCAACAGGGTTTGAAACAATAATATAAGTAGCATTAGGAGCATAACGTGTGATATCAGGAATTATTGATTTTGTAACATCAACGTTAATTTGAGCTAACTCTAAACGTGTTTGACCAACTTTTCTTGCAATACCAGACGTTATAACAACAATATCAGAACCCTTTGCATCTTCATAATTTCCGGCGTAGATTGAACAATCACCGCTAAAAGGAAGTCCTTGTTGAATGTCAAGAGCTTCACCATCAGCTTTATCACGGTTGATGTCAATCATAACAATCTCGTTAGCTAACGCTTGAGTTGCAAGAGTGTATGCGATAGTTGAACCAACGCTACCTGCTCCTATAATAGAAATTTTAACCATTTTGTACCATCCTAAAACATCTATAGATTTTACATAAAAATTATAACATAGATTACACAATATTAATAGTGTAACTAATTGTTAAAAATACCAATTTTTTAAAACGTAATCAACGGTGTTACCGAAGTTATAAGCAAACCTCAGCAACACCGTAAACATAATTATAATGAAGCAATTTCTGCTTTAAGATTTTCAAGCTGTTCGCGAAGTTCGCCAGGCAATTTATCGCCAAACTTCTTATAATGCTCTTCAATCTCAGCAGCTTCTTTAGCCCATGTATCTTTATCAACTGTAAGAATGCTCTTTAAAGTCTCGATATCGAAATCAAGATCGGTAAGGTCAATATCTTCAGCCTTAGGTACGAAACCAATTGCGGTTTCTTCAGCATCAGCCTTGCCTTCACAGCGGTCAATGATCCAGTTAAGAACACGCATATTGTCGCCAAAACCAGGCCATATAAAGTTGCCTTCATCGTCGGTACGGAACCAGTTAACGTTGAATATTTTAGGTGCCTTGTCGCCAAGTTTCTCGCCCATATCAAGCCAGTGCTGGAAATATTCGCCCATATGATATCCACAGAAAGGCAACATAGCCATAGGATCACGGCGAACAACACCAACAGCGCCTGCTGCAGCAGCGGTTGTTTCTGAAGCCATTGCAGAGCCTATAAATACGCCGTTAACCCAATCTTTTGATTGATAAACAAGTGGTGCACACTTTGCGCGACGTCCACCGAAAATAATAGCGGAAATAGGTACTCCGGCACCCTTATCAAACTCCTCAGAAATGCAGGGGCAGTTCTTTGCAGGAGCAGTAAAACGTGAGTTGGGATGAGCTGCACAAGTTGATTTGTCAGCCTTATCAAACTTAGAAGCATCCCAAGGATTGCCCTTCCAATCAATAGCATTTTCAGGAAGATTTTTGTTAAGACCTTCCCACCAAACTGTGTTATCGTTTAAGTCAAGAGCAACGTTTGTGAAGATTGTGTTCTTTTTTGTGCTCTCAAGAGCGTTAAAGTTAGATTTTTCATTAGTACCGGGAGCAACACCAAAGAAGCCATTTTCGGGGTTGATAGCATAAAGTCTGCCGTCATCACCTATGCGCATCCAAGAGATGTCGTCGCCAACCGTCCAAATTTTATAACCTTTCTTGCGCAAATACTCGGGAGGAATAAGCATAGCAAGGTTGGTTTTACCGCAAGCTGATGGGAATGCAGCAGCAACATATTTAACTTCGCCTTGGGGATTTTCAAGACCGAGTATGAGCATATGCTCAGCCATCCAGCCCTCTTTCCAGCCTTGATATGAAGCAATACGAAGTGCAAAACATTTCTTACCAAGAAGAACGTTACCGCCGTATGCGGAGTTAACAGAAATAATGGTGTTGTCTTCCGGGAAATGACAGATGTAACGATTTTCAGGGTCAACATCACATTTTGCATGCAAACCGCGTACCCAGTCATTAGAATCGCCGAGAACATCAAGAACATCCTTGCCAACACGTGTCATAATAGCCATGTTAAGAACAACATAGATAGAATCGGTAATCTCAATACCAATTTTAGCAAGAGGTGAACCAACAGGACCCATTGAATAAGGAATGATATACATTGTACGACCTTCGTAGGTGCCGCGTGCAATATCATAAAGCTTTTTATACATTACTTCAGGCTCACACCAGTTATTTGTAGGACCTGCAGTTTCTTTTTGTGCAGTACAAATAAATGTACGGTCCTCAACACGAGCAACGTCGTTAGGTTTTGTTCTATGCAAATAGCAACCGGGAAGCTTTTCTTCGTTAAGCTTCATCATTTCACCGGTTTCACAAGCTTCTTTACGAAGAGCCTCGAGTTGATCCTCAGAACCGTCAATCCAAACTACATTGGTAGGCTTAAGAAGTTCTTTCATCTCGTCAAGCCATTTAATAACAGTTTTGTTGTTAGTCATTATAATAACTCCTTTAAAAAATATTTACTTATCGTTAAATGCTTCTTTTGCACTATAAGTTGTATGCAGTAATTCGTGCGCTTTATGTGAGTTTGGTTCACCAAGATAGTCTTTATACAACTGCTGAATTTGAGGGTTGTTGTGCGACTGTCTTAAAGTGTTTCTCTCATCCTCAGTATAAAGAGCTTGTGCTCTCTTTTCTTTAAAAGTATCAAGAATATCATCTTCCTCATTTGGCAAGAAACAGGGTTTAACATAAGGCTGTCCACCGCCTGCAATACAGCCGCCGGGGCATCCCATAATCTCAATAAAGTGATATTTAGATGTGCCTGCTCTAATCTCATCAAGAAGAACCTTTGCATTTTTCATACCGTGTGCAACGGCAACGTTAACGGTTAAGCCGTTAATATCAATGCTTGCTTCTTTGATGCCATCAAAACCGCGAACCTGCTCAAATTTAATAAGTTCGTGTTCTTTGCCTGTAAGAATATAGTACGCAGTTCTCAGCGCTGCTTCCATAACACCGCCGGTAACACCAAAAATTACGCCTGCGCCGGTGTAATCACCCAAAAGGTCTGAGTCAAACTCTTCGTCAGGTAACTTTGAAAAGTTAATTCCTGAACGTTTAATAAGTTTTCCGAGTTCTCTTGTTGTTAGAACAGCATCAACGTCTTTAAGACCGTTTGTAACAAGCTGTTCACGCTCTTTTTCACCCTTTTTAGCGGTACAGGGCATAATTGATACAACAAAAATATTTTCAGGGTCTATGTCATTCTTCTCAGCATAGTAAGATTTAATAATAGCGCCCATCATCTCATGGGGAGACTTGCATGAAGAAAGGTGGTCAAGCAAATCGCCGTAATTATACTCAGCATAATTAATCCAACCAGGTGAGCAAGAAGTAATCATAGGTAACTTGCCACCGTTTTTAATTCTACCAAGAAGTTCTGTTCCCTCTTCCATAATCGTAAGGTCAGCAGCAAAGTTTGTATCAAACACTTTATTAAAGCCAAGACGTTTAAGTGCTGCAACCATCTTGCCGGTTACAGGTGTGCCAATTTTCATGCCAAACTCCTCACCCAAAGCAGCACGTACGGCAGGAGCAGTTTGAACAACAACAAATTTTCCTTGCTTAAACGCTTCGTCAACTTTTTCTATTTCAGATTTTTCCATTAATGCGCCAGTAGGACAAACAGAAGTGCACTGACCGCAAAGAATGCAAGGTGAATCAGCAAATGAACGGTTTTCAGCAGGAGCAACTATTGTGTTGAATCCTCTGTTTTCAAAACCTAAAACACCTTTTCCGTGAGCATTTTTACATCTTTCGATACATCTGCCGCAAAGAATGCATTTTGATGTATCCCTTACAATAGAAGGTGTAACCTGGTCTATTGTTGTTTTTGTTTGTTCACCAACAAACATATCCTCCCTTGCGCCGGTAAGACGAGCAACGTGCAACAGTTCACAATATTCATTTTTATCACATTGCTGACATTTCATTGAGTGGTTTGAAAGGAGTAATTCAACCGATGCTCTTCTTGCGGCAACAGCCTTAGGAGAGGAAATTGTAATTTCTATACCCTCATTTACCGGATATACACAAGACGCAACAAGTCCTCTTGCACCGGTAGCCTCTACAAGACACACGCGGCAAGAGCCTCTTGAGCACTCACCTTTATTATATGCACAAAGAGAAGGAATCTCGTAACCGCATTTGCGAGCCGCCTCAAGAATTGTAAGCCCTTCCTCAACCCGATAAGGAACGCCTTCAATCTTAATATTAATCATAGCCATTATTTATTCCTCCGATTACTTTTTCTCTATAGCGCCAAATTTGCAAGAAGAAATACACATACCGCACTTAATGCACTTTGCAGGGTCTATAACGTAGGGTTCTTTACCAACAACACCTGTGATAGCATTAACAGGGCATTTCTTAGCGCAAAGGCTGCATTTGCGACACTTGTCTGCATCAATCACATAGTTCATAAGGTTCTTACATATCTTAGCAGGACATTTTTTATCAACGATGTGAGCAATATATTCATCTCTAAAGTGTGCAAGTGTAGATGTAACAGGGTTAGCAGCAGTTTGTCCAAGAGCACAAAGAGCTCCGTTTTTAATTGTAGCAGCAAGTTCTTCAAGTTGCTCAAGATCACTTAATTCAGCTTTGCCATCAGTAATTTTTGTAAGAATTTCAAGCATTCTCTTTGTACCGATACGACAAGGTGAACATTTACCGCAGGACTCGTCACAAATAAATTCCATATAGAACTTAGCTACGTCAACCATACAGTTGTCTTCGTCCATAACGATTGCACCACCCGAGCCCATCATTGAGCCACGAGCAACCAACGTATCAAAGTCAATGGGAGTATCAAGGTCTTCCTCAGTTAAGCAACCACCAGAAGGGCCGCCTGTCTGGATAGCTTTAAATTTCTTACCGTCGGGAATGCCGCCGCCAATATCATATATAAGCTCACGCAAGGTTGTGCCCATAGGAATTTCAACCAAGCCTACATTGTTAATCTTACCGCCCAAAGCAAAAACCTTGGTACCTTTAGATTTTTCGGTGCCATACTCAGCAAACTTAGCAGCACCTTCTCTTAAAATATATGGTACGGTTGCAAGAGTTTCAACGTTGTTAACAATTGAAGGTGCATCCCAAAGACCTTTAACAGCCGGGAAAGGAGGTCTAGGTCTGGGCATACCGCGTTTACCTTCGATAGAGTTAAGTAATGCAGTCTCTTCACCGCAAACAAATGCGCCAGCGCCAAGACGAATGTGAAGTCTAAAAGAAAAATCCGTACCAAGAATGTTGTCGCCAAGCATACCAAGCTCTTCAGCCTGTTTAATAGCAATTTTGAGCCTGTTTACAGCGATAGGATACTCTGCTCTTACATAGAAATAACCGTTTTGTGCGCCAATTGCATAACCGGCTATTGCCATACCTTCAATAACTGCCAAGGGGTTACCTTCCAAAATGGAACGGTCCATAAATGCACCGGGGTCACCTTCGTCACCGTTGCAGACTACGTATTTCTGGTCGGCAGCATTGGCAGCAGCGAAGGACCACTTACGTCCGGAGGGGAATCCGGCACCGCCACGACCACGGAGGCCTG
>JAZSLU010000015.1:0-10533 GCA_045535505.1 Acutalibacteraceae bacterium
ATCCACCACAAAATAGTTTTCTTTGGTTTTGAGGTGATTTTTGTTTGTTATAAATCTTTTAAAAAGTTTTCAAGATATTCAAGTTGTTTGTTAATTGAGTCGGTTGAGGGACCGCCGAGCGAACAGCGTTTGCTTACGCATACGTCAAGGTCAACCGCTTGGAAAATGTCATCCTCAAAGATTTCGTTATACTGTTTATAACGCTCAAGAGGCATATTCTCAAGTGTTAGCCCATCTTTAATGCAGTCTGCAACAATTTGACCTGTGCATTTGTACGCCGTTCTAAAAGGTACACCTTTTTTAGTTAGATAATCGGCGCAGTCGGTGGCGTTTATAAAACCGCCTGCAGCCGCTTTGCGCATATTTTCACGGTTGACGCTCATTGTTTCGACCATAGGTGCAAAAACGCTCAAACAAAGCTTAACGGTATCAACAGCATCGAAAATAGCATCTTTATCTTCTTGCATATCTTTGTTATATGCAAGTGGTAAGCCTTTCATTAATGTGAGCAAGGTAATAAGGTCGCCGTAAACTCGTGCGGTTTTGCCACGAACAAGCTCAGCCATATCGGGATTTTTCTTTTGTGGCATAATGGAAGACCCAGTTGAAAAGCTGTCGGTCAGTTCTACAAACTTAAATTCCCATGATGACCAAAGAATAAGTTCTTCTGAAAAGCGGGAAAGATGCATCATCAAAATTGACAGCGCACTGCAAAGTTCAATGCAGAAATCACGGTCGGAAACGCCGTCAAGACTGTTCATCATAACGCTGTTAAAACCAAGTTTCTCAGCGGTTAAGGTGCGGCTTGTGTTGTAGGTTGTGCCTGCAAGGGCGCAACAACCTAAGGGACTTTGCAAAGCAAGTTCGGCAGCGTTTTTAAGACGTGTTATATCACGTGTGAGCATCATTGCGTAAGCAAGAATATAGTGGCCAAAGGTTACGGGTTGAGCACGCTGCATATGGGTATAGCCCGGCATAACGGCATCTTTTTGCTCTGTTGCCTGGTTTGCGATTGCATTGATTGTATCGGCTGTAAGTTCTATAATTTTTTCTATTTCGTCGGCAAGATAAAGGCGCAAATCGGTTGCAACCTGGTCGTTACGGCTTCTGGCGGTATGCAGTTTTTTACCCGCTTCGCCAATGCGTTGTGTAAGGGTTGCTTCAACGAATGTGTGAATATCTTCACAAGACTCGTCAATTTCCAGCGCACCGCTTTCAATGTCGCTCAATATACCCTCAAGACCGGCAATAATTTCATCAGCATCGGCAGGGCAAATGATGTTTTGCGCACCAAGCATGGCGGCGTGCGCCATTGAACCCTTGATGTCCTGACGATACATTCTTTTATCTGTTCCGATTGATGAATTTAATTCATCGGCATAAGCGTTTACCTTTCCGTCGCTTCTGCCTTCCCATAATTTGTTGCTCATATATCCCATTCTTTCAAAAATTTATGTTATTAAACATTATACTGTCGGTTTTTTAGTTTGTCAACCAAGCGTAATCAAATGTTGCAATATAATATAGCTTGTGATATAATTACTGTGAATTATGGCGTTTATAATCAACTTTTTAATATAAAGGGGAGTATTGCATTGTTTAAGATGTTTCGCGAGTTGAAGAATCACAGTTTTCTTCTTTACTATTTAACAGCAAAAGATTTTAAACTTAAATACAGACGTTCGGTTTTTGGTGTTGCTTGGAGTGTGCTTAATCCGTTCTTTATGATGGTTATACTGTCGATTGTTTTTTCTCAGTTTTTCAGGTTTGATATCCCAAAATTCCCCGTTTATTTAATTTTGGGACAAACTGCTTTTAACTTTTTTAACGAGTCAACCACCGTTGCAATGACCTCGGTTTTGTCAAGTGCGTCACTTATAAAAAAGGTTTATATACCCAAATATATCTTCCCTGTAGAAAAGGTTATGTTCTCGTTTGTTAACTATGTTGTATCGCTTATTGCGGTAGCGATTGTTATGATTTTTTATAAAATTCCGATAGGGCTGCCAATTTTGTTTTTACCTTTTGTGCTGATATGCCTTTTCTTCTTTTCGCTGGGTGTAGGTCTTTTTATTTCCTGCCTGGCGGTATTTTTCCGTGATACCATTCATTTATATTCGGTTCTTGTCACTGCTTGGATGTATTTGACTCCAATATTCTATCCTTCTGAAATTTTACCCGCATATATGCAAAAGCTGGTTGTTTTCAACCCCTTGCATATTTATATTGACTTTTTGAGAAATATTGCGCTTTATAATAACATACCCAATGCGTCAAGCTTTATTGGTTGCGTGGCAGCGGCGGTTGTTTCGATGCTTGTTGGATGTATAGTGTTCTTTAAAAACCAAAACAAGTTTATACTTCACATATAGGAGAAAAGTATGGATAAAAATATTGCGGTTTCTGCAAAAAACGTTTCAATGCATTTTAACATTGCATCTGAAAAGCTTGAAAACATAAAAGAATATTTTATAAAACTTTTAAAGCGTCAGCTTTTTTATAAAGACTTTGTTGCGGTTGACGATGTTAGTTTAGAGATTAAAAAGGGCGAAGTTTTTGGCATTATCGGCACAAACGGCTCGGGCAAGAGCACTTTGCTTAAAATTCTTTCGGGAATTTTGAAACCTACGACTGGCACGGTTGAAATTAACGGTGTTATAGCACCGCTTATTGAACTTGGCGCAGGCTTTGACGGTGAATTGACCGCCAAAGAAAACATTTATCTTAATGGCGCTGTGCTTGGATACAAAAAGAAGTTTATTGATGAGCATTTTGATGCTATTGTTGATTTTGCCGAACTTAGAGATTTTATGGAAATGCCCATAAAAAATTACTCTTCCGGTATGGTGGCGCGTATTGCTTTTGCCATTGCTACAATAATTAAACCCGACATTCTGATTGTTGACGAAATTTTATCGGTTGGTGACTTTATGTTCCAGCAAAAATGTGAAAATCGCATTAACGAGCTTATGGCAGGCGGTACTACTGTTTTGATTGTTTCACATTCTATAGACCAGATTGAGCGTCTTTGCGACCGTGTTATGTGGATTGAAAAAAGCAAGGTCAGAATGATTGGCGAAACCAAGGAAGTTTGTGACGCTTACAAAAATATTGCTCAAGGATAGGGTGATTTTTTGTCACTTGTAATACGTGCTGTTAACAGCTTAAAGAAAAACGGAATAAAAGGCTCTTGGCGTGTGGCAAAAAACCTTGCAAGACAGTATGCTTTTCGCCACGCTTATAAAGGGAATATGAAATATGTGCCTGCAGACGACGGTTTTACGGGCTATATTCCCTTTGAGTCTTATTATGAGGATAATATTGATTTTAGTGGGAATGTCAGCGACGTTAAGCCGTTGGCATTTTATTTGCCTCAATTTCACACCTTCCCTGAAAATGATGAGTGGTGGGGTAAAGGCTTTACCGAATGGACCAACACAAAAAAAGCCGTGCCCGATTTTGAGGGCCATTATCAGCCAAGAACTCCACATGCAGATATAGGGTATTACGATTTAAGTGATATCGAAACCATGAAAAAACAAGCCGAATTGGCACGTAGCCACGGCATATACGGTTTTTGCTTTTATTATTATTGGTTTTCGGGCAAACGCCTTATGGAAAAGCCGGTGGATATGTTATTGCAACACCCCGAAATAGACATTAATTTCTGTCTTTGCTGGGCAAATGAAAACTGGACACGTGCTTGGGACGGTCAAATGAGAGATGTGCTTATTGCACAGGAATATTCAAAAAGCGACCCCATAAAGTTTATTGATGACCTTGTTGTGTATTTTAACGACAAGCGTTATATAAGAATTGACGATAAACCCGTTATTATTGCATATAACTGTCGTGCTATACCCAATATTAAAGAGGTGTTTGCAAAATGGCGTGAACGTGCTCGTGAAATCGGAGTTGGCGAAATTGTAATTCTTGCTTGTAATACCGACGATTCTGATGCAAACTCGCTTGGTATTACCGACATTATTGACGGTCAGGTTGAGTTCCCGCCACATAATTGCCGTGATGACCGAATCGCTGTTAAACCTATAAAAACTCCCCGTAAAGCGCATCTTTACAACTATCAAAAGTTGGTTGCTTTGCAAAAGGGACGTTATGAAAACATAAACACAAACAACCCTGTTTACAGATGTGTTATGTCGGCTTGGGATAATGCTTGTCGCCGCAAAGATGACTACACTGCCTTTTATGCTTATAGCACTCCCGCTTTTTATGAGTGGGTGAGAATGGCGACAAAAAACGCACGTGAAAGTTTGCCCGAGGACAGACGCTTTATGTTTGTTAATGCTTGGAACGAGTGGGCAGAGGGAACATATTTGGAACCTGATGAAAAATACGGCTATGCTACCATAAACGCTTTCTCAAAAGCGCTTTTTGATATGCCCTTAACCCATACTGCAACCCCTACATTTTGCAATCAACAGCCAAAAAATGAGTTGAAGCGCGCGGTGCAAATTCACTTGTATTTTACTGAAGAAACCGATAACATTTTAAAAACCGTTAACCTTATACCAAAACCCTTTGATTGTTATATTTCTACCGATACTGTTAAAAAGGCAGAATATATTGCAGAAAAATTTAAAGAATGTAATGCCGATAACGTGGTTGTAGAGGTTTTTGAAAATAGGGGCAGGGATGTCGCACCTTTTTTAAGCCAGATGAAAACTCGCATTGATAACTATGATCTTATTTGTCATATTCATTCTAAAAAGACAACATTTTCGGGTTATGGCGACTATTGGCGAGAATATCTTTACAAACACCTTTTCGGTAGCACAGACAATATAAACGCCATATTAAAAATGTTTGAAGATGACGAAAAGTTAGGTCTTGTTTTCCCTGAAAATTATCCGCTTATTGCAAACCAGATTATGTTTGGCGCAAACAGAGATGGCTGCGAGCAAAAGGCAAAAGAGCTTGGCGTTATGCGCACTTTGCCGCAAAAAGCAATTTTCCCCGCAGGCAATATGTTTTGGGCAAGAAGCGTTGCCGTAAAGCAGATGTTTGAATATGAAGGTTTTAACTTTGCAAGCGAAAAAGGACAGGTTAACGGCACCGATGCTCATGTTGTTGAGCGCCTTTGGGTGTATTTGGCCCAAAGCAACGGATACACATACAAAAAAGTGTTCAACTGCTGTGATAACGCAAAAAAACAGCAACCACGGGGTATTGCAATATATGCTCACTATGATAAAGACGATATTTTATCATTTGAAGACGTTGAGTTATTAAAACAACTTAAACAGCATGTTGATTGCTTGGCTTTTGTTTCAACCTCGCAACTTGGCGGTATGCAAACCGCACAGCTTGAGGGCATTGCCGACAAAATTGTGCTAAGAGAAAACACAGGTTATGATTTTGCTTCTTTTAGACAAATTATACTTGAAATCGGCAAAGAAAATTTAAAAAAGTGCTCTCGCCTTGTTTTGTGCAATAACAGTGTTTACACACCTTACAAAAGTCTTGATAATCTATTTGAAAAAATGAACGGTAAAGCACAATTTTGGGGCATAAACGAGTTCCCTTATTGTGCCGACGGCTCGTTTTTGGGACAAAAGCATATTGATCGCCATTTGCAGTCTTATTTCATGGTGTTTGAAAAAGACGTGCTTATGTCAGATGAGTTTTATAGCTTTTTTAAAACTCTGCCCGAAATTAATACGCTAAACGATGCTATTTTGTTTGGTGAAAGCCGATTGACAAAGTACCTTAACGATGCGGGCTTTAGCGACGCGGCTTATGTTAGCGAAAGCGGCATAGTACCGCAATATACTAATAATTGGGCAATGCCTTATACGCATCCGTATGATATGTTGATGCTGGGGTCGCCCTTTGTTAAGAAAAAATGCGTTCATAATATGGGCGATGAACAAGCAACCCTTTTAAAAGCATTTTTAGAAAAATTTCAGTAATATGTTATAAGCCAAGCTGCCCTCCCCGTAAGATGTTAGGGGAGGGCAATTTTTATGAAATTTTATGTATTAGGTAAAAAACAAATATTGAGAATAACGTCGCTTGTGCTGGTTATTGCGGCAGTATGCACCATAACCGTTTTTGCATCAAGCGGGGGTAAGAGGTTGCCGATTTATTGTGTTGAAACCGACAAAAAAGAGATTGCAATTTCTTTTGATGCGGCCTGGGGATGTGATGACACGCAAACGCTTATTGATATATTGGCAGAGTATGAGGTTCCGGCAACCTTTTTTATTGTGGGACAGTGGGTGCAACGATACCCCGAAGCAGTTAAAATGCTGTCGGATGCCGGTCACAGCATACAAAATCATTCAAGCACACACCCTAAAATGTCAGGGCTTTCTGCCGATGCACAAATTAAAGAAATTAACGATTGCAACAATTTGATACAGCAGATTACGGGAGTGTGTCCCACGCTTTTCAGAGCGCCTTACGGCGATTATAACAACACGCTTATTGAGTCTGTTGAAAGCGTTGGAATGTACACAATTCAATGGGACGTTGAAACACTTGCAACAAAAGTAATAGTGTGATATAATATGCAAGGAAAGGATATCTTTTGTGGTGCTTCAAGCAGTGAAAAAGATAGGATTTTCAAAGAAATACTTGATATTATATTTTCAAAAAAAGGGGATGTTGAAAGTGATAGCGATATATGCGAGACAGTCGGTAGACAAGAAAGACAGTCTTTCAATAGAAACTCAAATTAACCTTTGCACAAATTACATAAATGCCAGCCCACACTCTGAAACGATTGAAACATATCAGGATAAAGGTTATTCAGGAAAAAATATCCATAGACCTGATTTTACACGAATGATGGCAGATATAGAATGTGGTAAAATATCAAAAATCGTTGTTTATAAACTTGATAGAATAAGTAGAAATCTTTTAGATTTTATGAGTATGTATAAAATCTTTAATGAGCATAAAATTGAGTTTTGTTCTGTAAATGATACTTTTGACACTACTACCCCTATGGGTCGAGGTATGTTAAAAATTGCAATGGTTTTTGCAGAAATGGAACGAGAATCAATTCAACTCCGTGTTAAAGACAACTACTATGAACGAATAAAGGATGGCAGATGGGCAGGAGGACCTGCACCATACGGATTTAAAAATGGAAGAACAAAAAACAATATACCAACACTTATTAGAGTTGGCGAAGAAATCACTGCCGTTAAATTAGCATTTAACCATTATGAAGATGATTTTTCAATGTCTCTCGGCAAGGTGGCAAGATTGCTTGAAAAAAAGGGATACCAAAGCAGAAAACGGAAAACTTTTGATAATGTTACTATCGGTCGTATTTTACAAAACCCCGTTTATGCAATAGCGGATGAAACCTTATACAAGTTTTTCAAAACAAGAAAAGCAAAAATACTTAACCCCATAGAAGAATGGGATGGAACTCGTTCAGCAGTAATAGTCGGTAAAAGGGTTGCAAATAATAACACAAGAAAATATACTGACTTGTATGAACAAACCGTTTATTTAACTAATTTTAAGGGTTTTATAAAATCAAGGCAATATGTTAAAGTTCAAGAAAGGTTGGCACAAAATCAACAAATCAAAAGAGCAAATGCACCGTCAAGAATGGAAGAATTGGCAGGGTTAGTTAAGTGTAGCAAATGCAAAGAACACTATGCTATTAAAATGTATAATGCAAACAAACTTGATTGCTATGGTAATCGTTCACTGCATTTATGCGATGCTACTTTCAAAACGGTTGATTTTGAAGAATTAAGGAAAAGTGTTCGCGTAAAGGTTTTGGATGTTATAAAACACTTGGCAGAACGAGTTGAAGAAAGTGAACGGGGTTATAAAAAGATAGAAGAAGAATTGAATGCATTAGTTGAAGAAAGAGATAATCTCGTTTCACTTTCTCGTGGTAAAACCAAATTAGAAAAAGCATTTGCAGATACCATTGAAAGAATACAAGACCAAATAGAGCAAAAAGAACTACAACTTTCAACATATACCCCTATAAGATATGAAGCATTTAATTTTGACCTTATTGAAATTGAACTTGCTAATGTTGAAAAGGCAAAAGAGATTTATCGCAAACTTATCAAAAGGATTCTACTTGAAGAAAACGGTAATTATACAATAGAGTGGAAGATATAACAAAAAATGCTATGGGGAAATTTCCTCATAGCATTTTCCATATTAGTTGTCACAATAATAATTATATGAACCCGTTTCTGATGTGCCATCGGAATAAACAATGGTTATATTTTTGATATCAATTCTTGCAAGATTATCGCAATATCCAATAATTTCATCGTACATTCTAACGGTACCACCACTATTTATCGGACCAATAATCTCAACATCAGCATAATATTTGTTAGAAATTTCTTCTTGAATTGAATCGCCAACAGAATTTTTAAGATATGCATTAAAACGAACATATTTAATTGTTTTACCAGAATTATTACTTGCACTAAAGTCGAACTCAATACCACCAGCAGAATTAAGACTAAATCCCATTGAGGGCCTACCTAACCTCGTTCGCATATCAATTTTATGTTGACTGCAATTTGGTGAATCGGATGAAACTTGATTTAAACATCCGCTTGTGGCACAAGTGTGAGAATAACAATATTCACCATCGGTAACCACACCGTTATCACAAAGACTATACGAACATCTATGGGTATAGCAATAATCGCTTCCATATCCTTTTCCTGAAGTGCATCCGGTATAATCGCAAATATGAGAATAACAATAATCAGCACCATCGACCTTTTTATTTGAACAACCCTCGTTTTTACAATTTGTGCTTCCGATAATAGAACTAATTATTATAACCAATAGAATAACTGCGGCAATTGACCAAAATACAATTTTGTTTGTTTTTGTATTATTTAATGGTTGTTCAATGGTAGTGTTATTTTCTGGTTCTTCATTATTGATATTCACTTCGGGATTACTTTCAATACTAGTTTTATTTTCTTCAACGGTATCATATTTTGTATCGTTGTCGAAATCATTACCTATTTGCGGTACGTTTGTTATGGTTTCCACCTTTGTTCCGCATTTAGGACAAAAAACACTATCGTCAAGAATCTTTACTCCACATTTTCTGCAAAACATACATAACACCTCTTAATCATCAAAATTAAACCAATTTTCAGAAGAATCTGTACTTGTTAATGCGGGTGTTATTGTCATCATTGTTTTATCATCGTTAAACTCTACGGTGTAAATTGTATCTCTATCATCAATTTTAAATTTATTTCTAGAAATCACAGAATAATTGTATGTTGCTATTGTATCATCAATATAAAAACTGTCAAAATTATACTCAATTTCATCATCAGAAAAATCTAATTCTCGTGTATAGTAAGTAGTACCTTCTACCTCAACTGATTGCCAGTCACGCATAAGTTCCTTTTTTAAATTTGCTTTTCCAATTTCATTGATGATAAAGAAAACACCAAGAATGGCAATTAAACATACCGCTACAATCACAATAATTTTCTTTTTAGCGGTCATATTAGATTGTGGTTTAAGTTGAGTTTCATTAGGTAGGGTTTCAATTGTTTCCTTTGAGATTTCAAAACCACAGTTGGTGCAAAAAGCACTATCTTCAGGTAACTGTGTCCCGCATTTAGAACAATACATACTTTTGTCCTCCTTTGTAGTATTTACAAATAAAAATTGATTAAAAAAATATATATCTAAATTTTACCATTTTTATGTAAAATTATCAAGTAATTTAAATAAAAATGTTGTAAAAAGTAAAAAACGGTATTTGGAAATTCCCCATACCGTTTTTGTTAAATATTTACATCAGCACTATTTCACCCAAAGCACTAAAAAAATAATCTTCTGGTAAATCCTCTTGTTTGTAATGCTTTTCTGTTGCTTGTTTGAGTTCCTCATTGCTTTTTTGTTCCAGATATTTTTGGAGTGTTTGTTTTGGTGGAGGTGGCGGTGCAGTTTCTTCAAACTGTCTTGACCTTTCCGCCTGTAATGATAATAAGTCTTCAAATTCTTTAACATCTAATATTTCCATACTTAAAACCTACCTTTCCAGATTTTTATTGATTTCGTCTTTTGCTCTTTGATACTCTGCAAATCGTTCCTTTTGACCGCTTTCAACAATATACTTTGCCATATCAGCCGATAACTTCAAACCGCTGCCTTTGAACTTTTCCTTTAAGGTTACATATTCCTCAAGCATTTTTTGTGCCTTATATTTCAAAATATCAACACTCCCCCTTAAACCTTGCTCTCTACGTAGTTCGCTTTCACCAGTCATAATGGAAACAGGATAACCGAGAGCAGATTCCACCGCCTTGCCCAATTCATTGTGAAAGGTTTTTAAATCGTTGCGATTGACAAGTTCGTTTGCAGATATTTTGTGCATATCATTTTTAGCATCATAGAAAATTGGCACAAATGCAAAATGGATATGATTTTTACCCTTAATGCT
This sequence comes from Acutalibacteraceae bacterium, assembly GCA_045535505.1. Classification (GTDB taxonomy): domain Bacteria; phylum Bacillota; class Clostridia; order Oscillospirales; family Acutalibacteraceae; genus CAKSST01. The sequence goes on from JAZSLU010000015.1 coordinate 10,439, forward strand.
TTCATCCTTATGGACAAATGCCGATACACAATGAGGATATTTTTCTTTTAAGTGGTTATATACTGCCTTAAAGAAAAGTCGGATCGTAGCCATGT
>JAZSLU010000023.1:0-183419 GCA_045535505.1 Acutalibacteraceae bacterium
CAACTCCTTGGCTCACAGAACGACATGGCTACGATCCGACTTGTACTCCCATGCCCATCGCTGAAATGGCTGAAAAGTTCCCCGAAGCATTCGAGGAATTCAATAAGGTTTGCGCAATTCTTGAAGATCACTATCGCGACATGCAGGATATGGAGTTCACTGTTGAACACGGCAAACTCTTCATGCTCCAGACACGTAACGGTAAGAGAACCGCTAAGGCTGCTCTCAAGATTGCTTGTGACCTCGTTGACGAGGGAATGATCGACAAAAAGCAGGCTGTTGCTATGATCGATCCTCGTAACCTTGATACACTTCTCCATCCCCAGTTTGATGCTAAAGCACTTAAAGCTGCTACACCCGCAGGTAAAGGTCTTGGCGCATCTCCCGGTGCTGCTTGCGGTAAGGTTGTTTTCACTGCTGAAGATGCAGAAATTTGGAACAACAAGGGCGAAAAGGTTATCCTCGTTCGTCTTGAAACATCACCTGAAGACATTACAGGTATGAAAGCTTCTCAGGGTATCCTCACCGTTCGTGGCGGTATGACCTCTCACGCAGCTGTTGTTGCTCGTGGTATGGGTACTTGCTGCGTATCAGGTTGCGGCGACATCATTATGGACGAAGCAAACAAGAAGTTCACTCTCGCAGGTAAAACCTACGTTGAGGGCGACTATATTTCACTTGACGGTTCAACAGGTAACATCTACGATGGTATTATTCCTACTGTTGATGCTGAAATTGCCGGTGAGTTCGGCAGAATTATGGCTTGGGCTGACAAGTACAGAACTCTTAAGGTTCGTACAAACGCTGACACACCCGCTGATGCTAAAAAAGCTCGCGAGCTTGGCGCTGAGGGTATCGGTCTTTGCCGTACAGAGCATATGTTCTTCGAGGCAGACAGAATTGCTGCTTTCCGTGAGATGATTTGTGCTGACACAGTTGCAGAGCGTGAAGCTGCTCTCGAGAAGATTCTTCCCTACCAGCAGGGCGACTTTGAGAAACTTTACGAAGCACTCGAGGGCAACCCCGTTTGCATCCGTTTCCTCGATCCCCCTCTCCATGAGTTTGTTCCCACCGAAGAGGCTGACATTGCTGCTCTTGCAAAGGCACAGGGCAAAACTGTTGAAGATATCAAAAATATCATCACCGGTCTGCATGAGTTCAACCCCATGATGGGTCACCGTGGTTGCCGTCTTGCAGTTACTTATCCTGAAATTGCAAAGATGCAGACATCTGCTGTTATCCGCGCTGCAATCAACGTTAAGAAGGCACATCCCGATTGGGATCTCGTTCCCGAGATTATGATTCCCCTTACAGGCGAAGTTAAAGAGATGAAGTACGTTAAGGACGTTGTTGTTGCAACTGCCGATGCTGAGATTGCCGCCGCAGGCGTTGAGCTCAAGTATGAAGTTGGTACAATGATGGAAATCCCCAGAGCTTGTCTTACAGCTGACGAAATCGCAACAGAAGCTGAGTTCTTCTGCTTTGGTACAAACGACCTCACTCAGATGACATTCGGCTTCAGCCGTGACGATGCCGGCAAGTTCCTTACAGCATACTATGACAGCAAAATTTACGAAAACGATCCGTTCGCAAAGCTTGACCAGAACGGCGTTGGTAAATTAATGGAAATGGCTGTTGAGCTCGGTAAAAAGAGCCGTCCCGCTCTCCACTGCGGTATCTGCGGTGAACACGGCGGCGACCCTGTTTCTGTAGAGTTCTGCCATAAGATCGGTCTTGACTACGTATCATGCTCACCTTTCCGTGTGCCGATCGCACGTCTCGCTGCAGCACAGGCTGCAATTAAAGAATCTAAGTAATTAGATTTATAAAGCGAAATTATCCCTCTGTCGAAAATACGGCAGAGGGATTTTTACATTATAGGGGTTTCTATTTAAAACACAATGTGATATAATAAAGCAACAAAAATTTGCAAGGATGAAAGCAATGATTATTTTAATTTTCGGAGCGTCGCACGCAGGCAAAACTGCACTTGCTCAAAAACTGCTTGAAAAATATCAGTTTCCGTATTTATCGATAGACCATTTGAAAATGGGGTTAATCAGAAGCAACAACACAAATCTTACGCCTTTAAGTGATGACAATGCCTTGACGGCATATTTATGGCCGATTGTGCGAGAGATGATTAAAACCGCTATTGAAAACGAGCAAAATTTAATTATAGAGGGTTGTTATGTTCCTTTTGATTTTAAAAAGGATTTTGAAAAAGAATATCTTGAACATATTAAACATTATTGTCTTATAATGAGCGAGAACTATATAAAAACCCATTTTGAAGATATAAAAAAATATGCAAATGTCATTGAAAAGCGTCTTTTAGACGACTGCACCATTGAGGAGCTTTTGAAAGACAACAAGAAAAACTTGGAACTTGCGCAAAAGCACAATATAAATTACACACTTATTGACCTACATTATAAAATTGTTTTATAACAAAAATCTCCACCGATTGTTATATTTTAAAAGCTTTTTCTGTAGGCAGGGCAAAAATAATGCCGTTTGCATCTGAGGTTAAGCCAAATTCGGCATTTACGTCTTCCATTATCTTTTTGCTTGCCTTATAGGGCGCCAAAATACAAAGCATTTCTCGCTCGGAGTCTGCATTGGCATCTAAAAATTCGGCAAACTGTTCAACATCAGCCAGTCTTCCCTTAATAACTGTGCCGCCTGTTGCACCCGCTTTTCTTGCAACATTCATTACATCCTCGCTATAACCCTCGTTTACCGATATTATTATAAGATTGTTGTGATGTTCGTTTTGCATATTTACAGTTTCCTTTTGCGTATTTTGGTTGTTTTTAAAATTAAGCATCTCACTTAATACTCTACTTGCCGCCGAAACATCAATTACTATCATTATTCCGCCATATTTGGAATGACTTTGGAATGTTTCGCCGAAGTTTTCCATCATTTCTTTTGTGTCGTCTTGCGCACCAAGACTGATTATTATATCCTTGTCGTTTGTGCCCAGACCAAAAATGTCCAACATTTCGGTCGGCGCTGTGCCAAAACCCACTGTCTGAAAGTTAACCCTTATTTTTTGATTTTTGAGTTCCTTGATTAGTTTGTTACCCTTACCTTGCTCAACTATTGATAGGAGAGCCATTATTTTCTTACTCATTTGCAGCGCCCTCCATATCAAAAAATACGATATCGTCTTCTATCATACTTATTTCGGTATGCAACTTTTTAACCTTACTTGCGTGTTTTCTTCTTTCATACAAACCTAAGGCTTGAATTGTAATAAGCGGTGCCATGGCAATCATTGCCACTATGCCGAACGCATCGGTCATTGCGTTGCCGCCTATAGCCCCACAAGCACCCATTGCAAATGGCAGCATAAAGGTTGAGGTCATTGGACCGCTTGCAACACCGCCCGAGTCGAACGCGATACCTGTATATATGTTTGGAACAAAAAAGCTTATTATAAGCGAGATGGCATAACCGCATATTAAAAACGGCATTATTGATATACCCGTAAGCACTCTGAGCATTGCAATGCCCACCGAAACCGACACACCGACCGAAAGCGCAACCGCAACAGATTTTTGCGATATTGCACCATTTGTTATCTCGTTAACCTGTCTTTTAAGGGAATGTACGGCAGGCTCAGCAGCAACAACAAAGTATCCCATAAGCATACCTATGGGAATAAGCATGGACTTAAACGAGCCACCTGCTATTTGAGCACCGATAAGCCGTCCCGCAGGCATAAAGCCGACGTTTGCCCCCGTCAAAAACAGCACGAGACCCACGTATGTGTAAACAAAACCGAAAGACATTTTAAAAATATTATGTATATGATATTTTCTTGTTATAAGCTGGAAAATTACAAAAAGTAAAACTACAGGCACAAAAGCAATGGCAACCTCTTTTGCATAATAAGGCAATGCGCCAGAAAACTGTCTAAATGCCTGAGTTGTGGTTTTAATATCAATAATTTCATAAACAGTAGTAGCGGGTAGCGGTTTGTAAAAAATGCTAAGCAGAAGCACCGATAAAATCGGTCCTATGCTGCAAAGAGCAACTAAACCAAAACTGTGTTCACCTATATGCTTACCTTTTTTTCTTGCCGCAAGACCAGCACCGAGCGCCATAATAAACGGCACTGTTATAGGACCGGTTGTTACCCCGCCAGAATCAAACGCTGTGGGAATGAATTCACCAGGTGCAAAAAAGGCAAGTACAATTATCAATGCATAAAATATAACAAGCAATCTGCGCAAGGGCAGTTCCTTTTTGTTTCTTATAAGCGTTATGCAAAGAAAAATGCCAACGCCGACACCAACGCAACCCACGAGCAACGAATTTGGTATGGTGGGAACCTGTTCGGCAAGAACCTGAAGGTCGGGCTCTGAAACGGTGATAAGAAAGCCGAGCAAAAAGCAAATTAAAAGGGGTATAAGCAGTTTCCTTTTTTTGTTGAGTGATTTGCCTATGCCGTCGCCCAATGGCTCCATAGAAATGCCCGAACCAACCGTAAAAAAGCTCATTCCCAAAATGAGCAATATTGTTCCAAACAAAAACAAAACAAGGACACCCGCTTGTAACGTAACACAGGTGACCGAAAGAATTAAAACTATCAGCGCTATCGGCAAAACCGACTTAAGCGACTCTTTAACGGATGAGAAAATGTGCTCCATTAATTTACCTCAAAAACATCTTGTTGTTAATAATATTGTTATAATATATAATTTTATTCCTTGCAATTATAAAAGCAATAAGTGTTGAAAATTTTTTGGTCATTTGTTAAAATAACGGTAACAATAAGTTTGGTGGTACATTATGAACAGCATTATAAAATATAAACAAATAATTCTATATTTGTTTTTTGGTGGTTGTACCACCTTAATTAACTGGGCAACATACGCATTTTGTTATAATTTTGCAAAAATTCATAATGTGACTGCAACCATTATTGCTTGGGTATTGTCTGTTGCTTTTGCTTTTATAACCAACAAACTTTGGGTATTTGAAGAAAAAAACTCATCTGACAAAACCCTGTTATTTCAAGTTTGGACCTTTACTGCCGCAAGACTTCTAACCGGATTGCTTGATGTTGCAATTATGTTCATCACAGTAGATGTTATGAAAATGAATTCATCCCTTTGGAAGTTGATTTCAAACGCGATTGTTATAATATTAAATTATATTTTAAGTAAATTTATCGTTTTTAAAAATGCAAAAAACTCTGCTGATTAGCAGAGTTTTTTATATTATTATACCTGTAAGCAAGGCTGATGCGGCAGCGGCAACAGCAACCACAATGAGCGGTTGGTTAAAATACGCCAAAATAAGTGCAACAACTGTGCCTACAACAGCGGTTATTGTATTGCCTGTTGAATAAAATATTGCGGGAACGGTCATTGCGCTAAGCACAGCATAAGGAAGATAATAAAGCAGACTGCGTATAAAGCGAGACTGAATTTCTTTGCGAAAAAGCGTAAAAGGTATCATTCGTATCAGATATGTCACACCTGCCATAACAACAATATAAATTGCCAGACTCATATTTCTTCCCCCTTATCTATGGGAAACAGCCACGAACACACAACCGATGCAATTAAGGCACTCATTATAACAGCAAAGCCGACCGAAACTGCTGTTAATACAAATTTGAACAAAATGCTGCAAACTGCCGCAATAAGAACAGCCACAAGCACACGCTTGTCCCGACGGGAAACAGGCAAAACTATTGCAATAAACATTCCGTAAAGTAAAATGCCCATCGCATCAGCAATAAATGCGGGCAAAAAATGTCCTGCAACAGCTCCAAGCAATGTACCCAGTGTCCAACCTATAATCGGCAAGGTTATAAGTCCCGCCATATATGAAGCAGAAATTTTACCTTTTTGCGATACTGCTACGGCAAAAATTTCATCCGTTATACCAAAGGAAAGCAAAAGCCGTTTGGGTGTATTAAAACTATCGTCAAGTTTTTGGGTAAGCGAAAACCCCATAAGCGCATAACGCAAATTTATAACAAACTGTGTAAGCGCCATTTCAAGCAAGGTGCCTGCAGCCGCAATAACCCCAACACCTGCAACCTGTCCCGCAGAGGTTAGATTGGTTAAGGAAACAATCACAGCACCTAAAGCAGAAATATCACATCCTACAGCCAAAATGCCAAAGCCGAACGACACCGACAAATATCCCAATGCAATCGGAACACCGTGTGCCAAGCCTTTTGAAAAAAGTTTGCCCAAGCCTACTCATCCCCTTTCGTCAACGCTAAACAGTTTACCACATCATAGGTATTAAAACAAGCATTTTTCTGTTGATATAAGCAACTTATATATGGTATAATTCGTTTGATGTTACAATGTTTAAGGAGTTATTTATTTTATGTCAAAAATTCTTGAGATTATTGAAGATTTTAAAGGCGATTGTGAGTGTGGCATAAAGCACGAAACAGATATTAAAGATGTCCGCATTGAGTCGGGCGCCGTTCATTTTGTGGGCAATGTTTTAAGCCAAAATGGGTTTAGCAAAAATTTGTTGATTGTTGCTGACAAAAACACCTTAAAAGCCGCCGCAGGCATTGAAGAAAGTCTTGAAGGATTTAATATTGAATATAAAATTTATGAGGATTTACGCATTGCTACAATGGATGAGGTAAAAGCGGTTGAGGCGTTGATTGAAAACCGAGATATTTCGGTTTTGTCGGTTGGTTCAGGCTCTATAAACGACACCTGCCGTCTTGCCGCCGCAAACCAAGACAAAAAGCTTTGCATTTTTGCAACAGCACCCTCAATGGATGGGTTTGCCTCGTACTGCGCGCCCATTGTTGACAACGGTTTTAAAATTACATATCCGGCAAAAAGCCCCGAAGTTGTTATAGGCGACACAAAAATTCTTGCCGATGCTCCCACCGAACTTAAGGCTGCAGGCTTTGGCGATATGATTGCAAAATACGTCGGCCTTGTGGATTGGCAGATTTCCGCCTTGCTAACCGGCGAATATTATTGTGAAAAAATTGCAAACCTAACAAGAACCGCCGTTGACGAATTGATGGAAATGGCAGACAAGGTTTGCATAAAAGACGAGCATACCGCAGGTAAAATATTTGAAGCTTTATTAAAAACAGGCATTGGTATGAGTTTTTCACAAAACTCTCGCCCCGCAAGCGGAAGTGAGCATATAATTGCACACTTGATTGAATGTGTACAGTTGCGTGATGGCATTATTCCCAATTATCATGGTGACGACATCGGCGTCTGTTCACTCAGTATGCTTAAATATTATAACTTTCTGGCAAGTCACCAAAACATTGATACACAAAACGAGGTTGTTGACTGGGACGACGTTTATGCCTTTTATGCCGAAATGGCTGACGAGGTGAAAAACTTTAACACTCCCACAAACATCATTGACGATGTTGATAAAGACGTTTTAAAAGCAAACTGGAGTAAAATAAGAGATATTATTGGCAGCGTACCAAGCTATGAAAAATGTAAAGACGCAATGGTTAAAGCAGGTTGTAAAATTACGGTTGACGACATCAAAAAAGACAAAAAGTTGTTTGAAGATTGTGTAAAATACTCACCATATATGCGCCGCCGCCTTACATTACTTCGCATTAAAGATATGATTGTTTTATAAGAAAGACAACAAAATCCTCAATTCTTGACATTGGACTCGCTAAATGTTAAAATTTAATTAACAAACTTGTGGGGTGATAGCTTTGAAAAAGAAACGTTTAAAAATATTAATGATAGAGGTTGTAATTCTTCTGCTGATATTGACGGTTGAAATCTCGGTTTTTATGTCTTCTACAATTGTCAATTTTTCAAGCAAACCCATTTCAATTTTACAAAACACCGAAAATATGACGGTTATAGGTTATGAAGTTTCGGGCAGTACATATACTCCTGACTCTCGAAATCCACATATCGAATTTACCGATATCGGCAAAAACGTACGCTCAGTTTATGTGGTATTTTCTAACCGCGTTTATTCTATACCCCAATACGAGCTTTATTATGCTAACGACGGAAAATTTAACCAAGAAAACAAGCTTGAAGGAAATATATCTTTTGGCACAGAAAAATTGCTTATAAATTTACCTGAAGGTGAGTTTGATGATATCCGTATTGATATAGACGGCAAATTTACAATTTCAGACGTTTTTGTTAGTGATGCTACTGCCACTGCAAAAAGAGAAATCACCTATTCTTTTGGTATTGAACGTGTGCTTCTTTTAATGATGCTTTCTGTAATTTGCGTGTTTATGTTCATGCATTGGTTCTCATCACCTAAAGGAGAAAAGCGCTTAAGCGGATATGAACTTGCATTTTGTGTTTTTTGCTTTGGTTTTTATTTTTTGTGGGCAATATCACAAGGTTATAACTATGCCAACGAATCCGAATGTTATAATGTGACTCGTTTTATTTTTGACAACGGTCATTTGCCGGTAAGGTCTTCTCTTTTGTCAAGCGTTGGTTATTCAAACGCACACTTCCCCACCGTGCTTACCAACCAGTTGGGTTATGTTTTTATGAAAGTAACATCATCCTTCTCTCTTGATAACAGAATGTTGTTACTTGCCGCCAGAATGGTGAGTGTTGTTGGCGCAACCGGTGCAGTGTATTTTGTTGTAAAAACCACCAAACTTTGTTTTAAATCACCTGCACGTTGGATTTTTATTTTTGCTTTTGCCTTTATGCCGCAGTTAGCATTCCTTGCGAGTTATTGCAACAATATGATAGTTTGTGTTTTAGGTGTTGCGATGATTATTTACGCCTGGGTAAGCGGCATTCACTACAACTGGCGTATTAAAAGCTGTCTTATCCTCTGCCTTGGTTTAAGTGTATGTGCACTTTCATCATATTACAGTTGTTCTTGGATATTGGCCAGCGCATTTGTTTTTATTACAACATATCTTTACAAAAACTCAAAAAACGGCAAAGGACTTTTGAAAAAGGGTTTGATAATTGTTGTTCCAACCCTTGTGCTTGTAGCATATAATTTTATAAGACATATTTCAATTTATAAAGATATGTTTGGTTTTAAAACCGCTTTATATTTTAACGAATTGTTTGCAACCGAAAAAATGCCCGCTTCTTTTTCACAAAGCGGAATGTCATTTTTCGAAATGCTGTTTAACCGCAAATGGATATCAAGTTCCATAAAAGGCTTTGTTGGTGTTTTCGGCAAACAAAACGTCTATTGTTCTGTAATAATATACAACTTTGTTATTATGTTCTTCATTATAGGCACTGTCGGGGTTGCAATTAAACTTATAAGCGACCACAAAAACCGAAAATTCCAAAAGACGAACACTTTATTTAATATAGGCATATTCGGTGCAGCGGCAATAACAATTTTGGCTTATGTAATAAACAGTTATTGCTCCGCTTTCAAGCCCAGCGCAATTTGCTTATACCCCGCTTTTGCATCAATTGTTTACTTTGCGGCTTTAGGTTATGACAAAATTTTGCAACTATTTAAAAAGACCGAATATAAATATTCCGCTATTTCTGCAATTTGCGCCGTAATAATAGCCGTATCGTTCTATTCGTTCTATTTCGTATATCTACATTCATAACAAATTAAAAAAAGCAGGATTTTTTAAAAATCCTGCTTTTTTGTTATCTGTTCGGTTTTATTTTATAAATCCTCTAACCTGTTCAACCATTTCACCTACGCGGTCTTTGGGCACGGTATGTTCAATAGCATAATATCCGTCATATCCAAACTTTTGAAGCATATCAACAATATTTTCTACGCCTACGTCGCCCTGTTCCAGCTCTGTGGAGTGCATATATCTGCCGTTTATGGTTTTAAGACCTAACCCATTGTCGTTTTCGTCGGTCAGTTTAACGTCTTTAAGATGAGCATGAGCAAAGCGGTCTGCAAATATTTTTACATAATCTTCCATTGTTTCTTCGGCTTGATATATATTTCCAAAGTCTGCCACTAAACCAATATTGCGGTTTGCGGCATCCAACAAATTTTCTACACCCTTGATGCCGTTAAACAAAAAGCCTTGTTCTTCAACAAGTGTGCGTATTCCCTTTTGCTCACAATAATCATATATTTCTTGAGCGGCGCTAACGCCTTTTTTGAAAAATTCCTTGCTGTATGGCACAACATTTATAGGGTCGCGATAATCGTTCGCAATTGTGTGATGTACGTAAGGTGAGCCCAAAATTTCGGCAACGTCGGCATAACCTTTCAGGCGCTCCATTCTTTCGGCACTGTCTTGACCTACAAGATTAATAAAAACCGAAAAGCACGGAAAAATCACACCTTTCGAATCGGCATATTCTTTTATGCGCTTTGCATGTTCTTTGTCAGGCTGTTTTAAATCAAAACTTGATAAACCTTCAACTGCATACAACCCATACTCGACAGCTAAATCAATCATCTCAAAATAGGTTTTAACATCTGGGTATGGACGTGTGTAAAAACAAACTTTTTCTTTCATTTTTTCTTTCTCGCTTTCGTAAATTGTTTTTTAAATTTTTATATCATTCTATCACTGTTTCGAGCAAAAAACTTACCGGACGAAAACCATCGTTACAAGAAATCATTGCCGACTTTTCGTTTTTCATCCAACCGTCAAAAAAGTTTCCCCCGCCAAGAGCTAACTCTAATACAAACTCTCTCATGCTTTGCCAAGCGCTGTCACATAGATTTTGCGGTTTTTGTGCGTCAACACTCAAAAACGTTTGACCCTCAATTATTTCGCAAGCGTGTTCTATCGGGTTTTCATACTTTTCAATCAAATCACTGTGACATACCTTTCGCAAGGCTGTTATTTTAACCTTGTACATCATATTCACCTATGGTTGTAACAAGCTCATCAAGGCTTTTGCGGCTTTTGTTTCTCAAGCTGTCACTCCGGTTTGCATAACCCAGAGTTATAATAAGCCTAATTTTATCTTTTATCCCGCAAATTTGTTTTGCTTTGTTTTCATCAAACCAACCGATTATACAGGTGCCAAGCCCTTGTGCTGTCGCCTGGGCAGTTATATAAGCACTAACAATGCCGATATCTATTGAGCGGTAATCGTTATCCATTAACTTTGCAGCCCTGCTTGCAGTGACACCTTGTGATTTTTCAGAAATCACAAGCATAACATTTGCATCACGGGCAAACTTGTTTAACCCTGTTTTTTGTGCCGCAAGAGCAAGTTGCTTTGCTTTTTCACCTTTGCATACCGTTATGTGATAAGGCTGTGAATTACACGCAGAGGGTGCTAACCTTGCCGCTTGTAAAATTGCATCGATTTTTTCCTGTTCAACACTTTTTGTGCTGTCATAGTTTCGGCAAGACTGCCTGTTTTTTGCTATATCAATAAAGTTCATAAAATCACCTTACTGTTGCGGCACAACCGCAAAAAATACTAAATTTTCGTTTGTATCATTTATAAAGGTGTGCGACTGTCCCTTTTTACAATAATGTACGTTACCCGCCTTTAAGCGTTGCTCTTGTCCTTCAAGAATCATTGTGCCCTCACCCGACAAAACGTATATGACCTCGCTTGAAGTTTCATGACAATGCAAACCGATTGAACAACCCGGCTCTAAAACACCTTTTAAAATTTTATTTTTATCATCGGCAAACATATCGGCACGAAAGATGCCATTGCCGCCGTGAAAATTAGGCAAATCTTTTTTCTCAAAATTAAGCATATTCAGCCACGCTCCTTTAACACTTTCATTTTAACACACATACACAAAAAAAGACAGAAAAATTTTTCTGTCTTTTTGTTTTGCTGTGCATAAATTAAATTTAATACTCCCACCCTGCCGTAATGGGCCTGTTAAATAACCTGTTTTTGTGTACAGGTGGGTGTCGTCCCAACGGTTTTGCGCTCCCTTCGTCCGCTCGTACAAGCGGGAGGTCTGCCGGACCCGCCGTCGGAGAGGCGACTCCCTATAATATACTTGTAGGGTTATAATGGCAACCATACGCGAACAGGGCAGGAAGTAAAAAGCAAAATTATTTTTCGTCTATTTCAAATTTATCTGCAAGACGGTCAATAAAAGCATCGGCAACCGAATCATATTCATCGTCGTCCATAATTTCTTCAAAATATTCCTCGCCGTTTTCCTCTTTAACCGTAACAATAACAAGTTCGCCGCTATCATCAAGAATTTTTTGCGGGTCATCATACACAGGCAAAAGCGCAAGATAGCGTGCTTCGTCGGTTTCTATTGCATCAAGCACCTCAAAGGTGTACTCTTTTCCGTCATCGTCAGAAAGGGTTACTATATCGGGATTATAATCTTCCATTTTCAAATGCCTCCTTCAAGTATTATATACATTTTAACCTCTTTATATATAATAGTCAATAAAAAAAGTTTTAGGATTTTTTGCCGATGTTAATAAGTTATGTTAAAAATATACAAAAAATTTTAACTTTTTACTTGACATTTGTGCAAATGTATGCTATATTAAAGATGCAAAAACAAATTCTCCTTAATTTTTAGTCAAAATTCAAACAGAAAGGGGCTGGACCCGATGCAGAGCGAATCACAACATTTTGGCGACAGCCAAAAAATAAATTGAAAGGCGTGAGTCCAAAAATTTATTAAATTTTCTGTTTGACATTTTTCATTTTCTGTTCGTTCCAAATAATTAAAGATATGGTGATTCCAATGTACTAAGTTCCTCTCTTAATAAAAAATTTAAGATGGTGAGTCCGATGTACGATTAACAAACCAAAAAAATGACCGCTTTGGCAAAAGCCAAAGCGGTTTTCTATTAAATATTTTATGCTTTTTGAGCAATTTCCTCGGCAAGTTTTAAAGCAAACTCTTGGGCTGACATACTACCTAAATCGCCCTTATCGCGTGAGCGTACGGATACTGCTGATGCTTCGACCTCTTTATCTCCTGCAACCAGCATATAAGGCACTTTTTCAAGCTGTGCCTGACGAATCTTGAATCCGATTTTTTCGTTTCTATCGTCAATTTCACAGCGGATGCCTTTTTCTTCAAGCAAAGACTTTACCGTCTGCATATATTCGGCATGACGGTCTGCAATGGGCAAAAGCTTAACCTGCACAGGTGCCAACCAAGCAGGGAATTTGCCGGCATAATGCTCTATTAAAATACCTATAAACCTTTCAATAGAGCCAAATACCACACGGTGAATCATAATGGGACGGTGTTTTGCAGAATCTGCGCCGGTATATTCAGCCTCAAAGCGTAAGGGCAGTTGGAAGTCAAGCTGAATTGTGCCGCACTGCCAAGTACGTCCTATAGAGTCTTCAAGATGGAAGTCAATCTTGGGACCATAGAATGCACCGTCACCCTCATTAACCACATATGGCATTTGCATTTCTTCCAATGCGGTTTTTAAGCCATTTGTTGCCATATCCCAATCTTCAACAGAGCCAAGATGGTCTTCAGGCATTGTCGAGAGTTCAACGTGATATTTAAATCCAAAGAGATTGTAAACCTCATCAATTATTCTAACAACGCCTTTTATTTCATCGGCAATCTGGTCGCGTGTCATAAAGATATGAGCGTCATCCTGTGTAAAACAACGAACACGCATTAATCCATGCAACTCGCCCGATTTTTCGTGGCGGTGAACAAGACCAAGCTCACCCAATCTTAAAGGCAGGTCTTTGTATGAACGAGGTTGCATTTTGTAAACAAGCATACCGCCCGGACAGTTCATAGGTTTAACCGCAAAAGCGTTCTCATCAATTTCCGTTGTGTACATATTTGCTTTGTAGTGACCCCAGTGGCCTGAAGTTTCCCAAAGCTGACGGTTAAGCAACATCGGAGTGCTTATTTCGTGATAGCCCTCACGTGTGTGAATCTGACGCCAAAAATCAATAAGGGTGTTTTTAAGTATCATTCCCTTAGGCAAAAAGAAAGGAAAACCGGGTCCCTCTTCCATCATTGCAAAAAGTTGTAATTCTTTGCCAAGTTTGCGATGGTCACGCTTTTTAGCTTCTTCAATTCGCTCAAGATAGGTTGCGAGGTCATCTTTTGAAGCGAATGCTGTGCCGTAAATACGGGTAAGCATTTTGTTTTTCTCGCTACCGCGCCAATAAGCACCTGCAACACTTGTAAGCTTGAACGCCTTAACAGCAGAGGTATAACTTACATGAGGACCTGCACACAAATCAATGAAATCGCCTTGCTTAAAGAAGGAAAGTTCTTCATCTTCGGGCAGGTCGTTAATAAGCTCAACCTTGTAAGGCTCACCCTGCTCATTCATCAAAGCAATACCTTCCTCGCGAGAAAGCGTAAAACGCTCTAACTTGAGGTTTTCTTTTGTAATTTTTTTCATTTCTGCTTCGAGCGCAGCAAGGTCATCCTCGGTAAATGGGCGCTCGCAGTCAAAGTCATAATAAAATCCGTCTTTAATTGCGGGGCCTATAGCAAGTTTTGTGTTTGGGAAAAGGCGTTTAACCGCTTGTGCCAAAACGTGAGATGCGGTGTGGCGCAAAGCATTTCTGCCAATTTCATCCTCAAAGGTGCATTCTTGTACTGCTCCATCGTGAAAAATAACCTTCATTTTTCTTTCTTCCTCTCATATTGAAATGTTTTGTTTAGATGGTTTTGCAAAAAAATAAAACCCTCAAAGCAATAAAAACATATTGCTTCAAGGGTGCTTTTGCACGGTTCCACCTTGATGTTTAACTTTTAAAAACAAACCTTTAACGCAGGCGATACGTTCCTTTTTGTTACCAAAGGACACTCAAAGGCGGTTTTCTCACCACTCTTTTTAAAACGGCTTTCAGCCTATGACCGTTTCTCTCTTATAAAAAGCAGTATATTGGCAATACTCTTTCCTTTTTCAACGCTTTAACATATCAATTATATAATATATTCTAAAATGTAAAATGTCAAGTTTTATATTGTATAAGGCTGACGGTTGTGATAAAATGCAAATTGGTGGTATATATGTTATTTAAGAACAAAAAAATATTTAAAGGCTCAAGTTACGATTTTATGTTGGTGGGTCTAGGTAACCCCGGCAAAAAATACGAAGCAACCCGTCATAACTGCGGTTTTTTAATGCTTGATATTTTTTGTCAGCGCCATCATGTCAAAATAACAAAGGCAAAATTTCAGTCGCTTATCGGCGAATGCACGGTTTCGGGCAAACGTATTTTGCTTGTAAAACCTCAAACCTTTATGAACAATTCAGGCATTGCTGTTAAAGCGGCTATGGATTTTTATAAAATTGCACCCGAAAATATTATTGTTGCTTTTGATGACATTTCGCTCGAGCCGGGCAAAATAAGAATGCGCCGAAAAGGCACAGACGGCGGCCACAATGGTATTAAGAGCATTATAAGCCACATAAACTCACAAAACTTTCCCCGCATAAAAATTGGTGTCGGTGCAAAGCCCACACCCGAGTGGGACCTTGCTAACTGGGTTTTATCTTGTTTTGATAAAAAAGATTTACCTGCCGTTAAAGACAGTTTTGAAAAAGCGGCTGATGCGGCGGAATGTATTTTTACACAATCAATTGATGTTGCGATGAATAAATATAACAGTTAGGATATATTAATGGATTTTTCAAATCTTATACACTCAAGCGCAGACTGCCAAAAACTTATACAGGCAATAGCAAAAGACCGGCTTCCTGCTATGGCAGTAGGGCTTTGTCCTGTGCATAAGGCATTTTTAATTGATGCCTCTTGCAAAACGCAAAACCGAAAAGCCATTGTTATTACCGCCGACGAGGCACAAAGCCTTTCTTTAGCGCAAGACCTTGGTGAGCTTGGTTGCAAAACACTCACCCTGCCTGTAAAAGATTTTTCTTTGCGCGACGTAGATGCAACCTCACACGATTATGAACAGGCTCGTACAGACACCCTCTTTAAACTTTTAAAGGGGGATTTTGATGTGCTTATTGCACCCGTTCAAGCAGCCTTAACACTTACAGTGCCACCAAAAACAATTATTGACAATACACTTACTATAAAATTGGGTGACACATTAGAGCCTCAGCAGATGGCAAAGCGCCTTATCGACGCAGGCTACACTCGTTGCGACGCCGTCGATGGTGCAGGACAGTTTGCAATACGAGGCGGTATTGCCGATATTTTTGGTGCCGGATGCGAACAACCCATACGTATTGAATTTTGGGGCAATACAGTTGACACGCTTTCTTTTTATGATAACGTAAGCGGTCGCCGCACCGAAAAAACAAAAAGTATTACCCTTGTACCCGCCAAAGAAATTTTATGCGACAACGATTTTGTTCTGACCCAACTGGAAAAAGTGTACAACTCTAAACGCAAACTGTCAGATAAAGCAAAACAACGGCTTTGCCAAGATATTGATATGCTAAAATCGGGCATTTCTTTCCCGCTTGACCGATATTTTAATTTGTTGTTTGGCTCACCTTGCAGCATATTTGACTATATAACTAACGCTATACTTTTTGTAAGCGACATTGCAGGTATTGATCAGCGCAGAAAAAGTTACGAATCTTTGTTTAATGAAGAATATGCATCTCTTTACGAAGACGGTCTTATAACCGAGCGCAAACCTCGTTATTTTTTAAGCAAGGAAGATTTTTCGGCCGTTTTGGCAAAAGGCGCAGTATATCTTGAAACCTTTTCACGTTCAAATCTTAGCGTTGCACTAAAAGAACTTATAACCTTCAATTCCCGTCAACTACCCTGCTTTTCCGGTGATATTAAAATTCTTTGCGACGATATTAAAGCATCACTTAACAGCGGCAACTCGGTCATTGTTATGGCAGGTGTCAAAAAAGCCGCTATGGGCCTTTGCGCCGAACTTGAACGTCAAGGTTTCAATGTAATTTTCAGCGAAAATGCTACCGTAAACAAAAACGGTGTCACCGTAATATGCGGCGGCTTATCCTCTGGCGTAGAACTTCCCCAAAGCAAAGTTGCTATATTCACCCACTCGTCAGTGGTAAGACGTGCAAAGCGCCGCAAACTGCCAAAAAACGCTGCGCCCTTAGGTTCACTTGAGGAACTTAAAACAGGTGACTATGTTGTCCACGCCGCACACGGCATTGGAATTTTTCAGGGTGTTCACCGAATAGATAACCACGGCGTTGTTAAGGATTATATAAAAATATCATACGCCAAAGGTGACACTTTGTATGTTCCTGTTATACAACTCGACAGTGTTTCTCGTTACATTGGAGCAAAAGACGACAGTCTTATAAAACTAAGCCGTTTAGGAACGCAAGACTGGCAGCGCGCACGTTCAAAGGTTAAAGCCGCCGTCAAAGACCTTGCTGATTCACTTATAAAACTTTACGCCAAGCGAATGTCACAAAAAGGCTTTGCTTTTTCGCCTGACAGCGAACTGCAACGAGATTTTGAGTGTCGCTTCGAATATGAAGAAACGCAAGACCAGTTGCGCTGTGCACAAGAAATAAAAGCCGATATGGAGCGCCCCGTTCCCATGGACAGACTGCTTTGCGGCGACGTTGGCTTTGGCAAAACAGAGGTTGCTCTGCGTGCCGCTTTTAAGTGTATTTTAGATGGCAAACAATGCGCCATATTGGTTCCAACAACCATTCTTGCTTGGCAACACTATCAAACCGCTATACGCCGTTTTGGAGAATTGCCTGTCAACACAGAAATGCTTTCCCGCTTTGTTGGGGCAAAAAAGCAAAGGCAAATTCTTGAAAATCTGAAAATCGGCAGTGTTGACCTTATTATCGGCACACACAGAGCCATATCTAAGGATGTTAAATTTAAGGATTTAGGCTTACTTATAATTGATGAGGAACAACGTTTTGGCGTTGCCCAAAAAGAAAGCCTTAAAGAGCGTTATCCCAACGTAGATATTCTCACACTTTCGGCAACACCTATTCCCCGCACACTTAATATGGCTGTATCGGGACTTAGAGATATGTCATCGCTTGACGAGGCGCCCGAAGACCGTTTGCCTGTTCAAACCTATGTGCTTGAACAAGACAACAATCTGTTATATGAAGCCATTAAGCGTGAGTTGCGCCGCGGCGGTCAGGTTTATTATTTGCACAACCGCGTTGAAAGCATATATGCTTGTGCCGCCCGCATAAAGAACCAACTGCCCGAATGCCGCATCGAAGTTGCTCACGGCAAAATGGCAGAAGACGAGCTTTCAAGCGTATGGGAACGTTTGCTTTCACACGAAATTGACGTTTTGGTATGCACCACAATAATTGAAACCGGCGTTGACGTACCAAATGCCAATACTTTGATAATTGAAAATGCCGACAAATTCGGTCTTGCACAGCTTCACCAACTGCGTGGGCGTGTTGGCCGTTCGCCACGCCGTGCGTATGCATATTTTTGCTTTAAATGCGGAGCCGCATTGACTGAAATTGCACAAAAAAGGCTTCAAGCCATACGCGAATTCACCGAGTTTGGCTCTGGCTTTAAAATTGCAATGCGCGACCTCGAAATTCGAGGTGCCGGCGATTTGCTTGGCGCAAGTCAACACGGACATATGGCAGCCGTCGGCTATGACACATATATTAAATTGCTTGAAGAAAGCATATTAGAGCAAAAGGGCGAGTTGCCGCAAACAAAAGACCCCTGCATTATGGACCTTAACATTTCGGCACATATTCCCGAAAAATATATGCCCGCTCTGTCCCACCGTTTGCATATGTACAGACGTATTGCCGACATTGCTGACAACCAACAATATGACGACGTTTTAGAAGAGCTTTGCGACCGCTTTGGCGAACCTCCAAAAGAGGTTGTTGCGCTTATGGATATTGCTCTGCTTCGCCGCAAGGCCGCAGACGTTGGTATTATTGAAATAAAGCAGTTTGATGGATACATTAAATTCTTTGTAGAGAAAATCCGTCAGGAATATACACTTGCATTGTTTTCTGAGTTTGCAAACCGCGTTAGTGTAGGTAACGGCGAAAAGCCTTTCTACCGTATAAACATTACACCAAAATACACCCCGAAAGATATCGTTTTAATTACTATTGAATCTTTTGGCCAATATAATAATTCTGTTGACAACAGTTAACAAAAAATATATAATATTTTTGTAAACAAACAAAAGGAACCAGCTGTCTGCAGGGGCGTTGGTTCCTTTTGCTTTTTAGGAGAAAAAGCAGTGAATAAAATTAACAAAACAGTTATAAACGAAACAAAATACATTGCCGTATGGACTATTATTTTTAGCGCCGTACTACAATCGGTTTTTCTTGTTATCGGCAAATGGGACTATACTGTTTTGGTCGGTAATTTATTAAGTGGACTAGCCGCAGTATTAAACTTTCTTTTAATGGGTATAACAGTACAAAAAGCCGTCGAAAAAGAAGAAAAACAAGCCAAAAACCTTATTCGCCTTTCTCAAACCTATCGAACTATATTTTTACTTATTGTTACAATCATAGGTGTCGTTTTGCCTTGTTTTAACATTTGGGCGGTTATCATACCCCTGTTTTTTGTTCGCATCGCAGTTTCTTTAAAACCGTTGTTTACCAAAAACTAATATTTTTAAACTTTTAATTAGCGGAGGTGTGTATATGAAAAGTAAATATCGCTTTATTGCGGTCGATATCGTTTATATTTTGATGATGCTTTTACCTATTGTTGCGGCCATAACAATAAAAATTTTGACCACACCTCAAAGCCAAGGTATAAACATAACAGGCGCCAGAATCTTTTTTGATATACCCTTCCCATTGCAAAATCTTATTATAACCGAATCTCAGGTTAACTCGTGGCTTGTAATGATAAGCATTTTAGGATTGTGCTTGTTTTTAACCCACGGACTTGCAACAAAAAACATACGATTGCGTCAACATATTGCAGAATGGATTGTTGAGCAGGTTGAAAAACTTGTTAAAGGCAGTATGGGCGAATATTTTATGGGTTTTGTTGCTTTCATTACCGCAATTCTTGCACTTTCGGGTTTTTCAAGTCTTTTATCTCTTTTTGGTCTGTATCCTCCCACGTCAGACTTAAATGTAATTGCAGGTTGGGCGTTGCTTGTGTTCATCCTTATAACGTATTATAAGTTCAAATGTGGTCCCATACAGTATATAAAAAGTTTTGGCGACCCCGTTGCTCTTTTGGCACCGCTAAACATTATAGGCGAGGTTGCAACACCTGTTTCAATGGCTTTTCGTCATTACGGCAACGTGCTTTCGGGCACTGTTATTGCCGTTTTGGTGGCATCCGGTCTTGCAGGGCTTTCAAACATTGTGCTTGGTTGGTTGCCCGGTGTTTTGGGTGATATTCCGTTTTTACGTGTTGGCATCCCCGCAATATTATCAATTTATTTTGATATATTCAGCGGTTGCTTGCAAGCATATATCTTCGCAATGTTAACAATGATGTATGTCTCAAGCGCTTTCCCAATGGAAAAATATTTTAAAAGAAAATCTAAAAAAAATAAATCTTCGGAGGTATAAACAAAATGTTGGAAATTGCTATTGGTATTATTTTGGGTTGCTGTGCTTTAGGTGCAGGCTGTGCAATGATTGCAGGTATTGGCCCTGGTATCGGTGAAGGTAATGCAGTTGCAAAGGCTTGTGAGGCCATCGGCCGTCAGCCCGAATGCAAAGGTGATGTTACAAGTACAATGCTTATGGGTTGCGCCATTGCCGAAACAACAGGTCTTTATGCGCTTGTTATTGCAATACTTTTAATTTTCGTTGCGCCCAATATGCTTGTTAACATTCTTATGAACGTTATAGGTTAATAGCTATGCAGACATTAGAAGTTATTTCCGTTAACATATGGGATATACTTATTTCTCTTGCCAATCTGCTAATTCTTTGTTGGCTATTTAAAAAGTATCTTCTAAATAGAGTTAAAAAGGTTTTACAAAAACGTCAGCAAGAAATTGACGAACAGTACAACCAAGCACAAAACGCACAACAACAAGCTGACATCAGCCGACATAACTGGGAACAAAAACTTTTAAGTGCAGAGGACCAAGCCAAAAGCATTTTAGCCACGGCAGTAGAACAAGCAAAATTTCGCAGTAATTCTATTATCGACCAGGCACACACACAGGCTGAAGGTATCATACGCACAGCCCAAACAGAAGCTGAGCTTGAACGCAAAAAAGCGCAAGACGACATAAAGCAAGAAATTGTAGGCGTTTCTTTTTCTATTGCGCAAAAAATGCTTGAACGCGAAATTAATGCCGACGACCATTCAGCATTAATATCTTCTTTTATTGACAAAATAGGTGAAGATGATGAGCAGTAGTATAAAAGAATATGCTGTTGCTTTGTTTGCGTTAGCAAGAGAAACAAACAACGAAAACTCTTTTGCCCAAGGGCTTTGCGTTATAACACAGGCATTTGAGCAGAACAAAGACTATGTTTTGCTTTTGTCTGCTCCAAGCATACCGCAAAGCCAAAGGCTTGATGCGCTAAAGCAGGCATTTGATACACATATTGATGAGTATTTGTTGTCATTTGTTCAACTTTTGTGCAAAAAAGGCAAAATTGCCGATTTTTGTGAAATTGCAAAAGAATATCACGCCCTCAAAGCCGCTTTTGAGCGCATCTCAAAGGTTAAGGTTAAAAGTGCGGTCGAACTAACAAATGAACAAAAGAATAAGCTTGAACAAAAACTTGAAAGCACCTACAACATAAAGGTACAAGCACATTATGAAATTGACACAACCCTGCTTGGCGGTCTTGTTGTTGAATTGGACGGCAAGGTTATTGATTCTAGTTTGCGTAACCGCTTAGGCAAGGTAAAGGATGTGATTAGTGTATGAGCACAAAACCGCAAGAGATAAGCAACGTCATTAAAGAACAAATTAAAAATTATAAATCCAAACTGGATATGAGCCAAACCGGCACCGTTATTCTAGTTGGTGATGGTATTGCACGTGTATGGGGTTTGCGTGACTGTATGGCAAGTGAACTGCTTGAGTTTGAAGACGGCAGTTTTGGTATGGCGCAAAATCTTGAAACCGAAACAGTTTCTGTCGCATTGCTTTCAGACAACAACACTATACGTGAAGGCTCAACCGTTAAAAGAACTGGCAGGGTTTTATCTGTGCCTGTAGGCGAGGCTCTGCTTGGCAGGGTTGTTAACGCTTTAGGCGAACCCATCGATGCTAAAGGCCCGATTAAAGCCGACCAAACACGTCCTATTGAAAGCGAAGCGCCTGGCATAATTGAAAGGCAAAGTGTTAATAGGCCTTTGCAGACAGGCATTAAAGCCATCGATAGCATGATTCCTATTGGGCGAGGTCAACGCGAGCTTATAATTGGTGACCGACAAACAGGTAAATCCGAAATTGTTATTGATACTATAATTAACCAAAAGAAAGAAAACGTAATCTGTATTTATGTTGCAATAGGTCAAAAAAACAGTTCTGTTGTACAACTTGTTAATCAACTTTCAAATGCCGGTGCTATGGAATATACCATTGTTGTAAGCGCATCAGCTTCCGAATCGGCACCGCTTCAATACGTTGCACCCTATTCAGGTTGCGCTATGGCGGAATATTTTAGAGAACAAGGCAAAGACGTTCTTATTATTTATGACGACCTTTCAAAACACGCAGTGGCATACAGAGCGCTGTCTTTGCTTATAAGACGTCCTCCGGGACGTGAAGCCTATCCGGGTGACGTTTTCTATCTTCATTCACGCTTGCTTGAGCGTGCCGCTTGTGTAAGCAAAGAATATGGCGGTGGCTCTATCACCGCATTACCAATTATTGAAACTCAAGCAGGTGATGTTTCGGCTTATATTCCAACCAACGTTATTTCAATCACTGACGGACAGATTTTTCTTGAAACCGAACTTTTTCATTCGGGAATTATGCCAGCAATAAACCCCGGCATTTCTGTAAGCCGTGTTGGCGGCTCTGCTCAACTTAAAGGCATGAAAAAGGTTTCGGGCGAGTTAAAATTGCTTTATTCACAATATCGAGAACTACAAGCTTTTGCTCAGTTTGGCAGTGACCTTGACGCAGACACAAAATCTCGTCTTGCTTTGGGCGAGAGAATTGTTGAGGTTTTAAAGCAAGGCAAGAACCAACCTGTAAGGGTAGGCTGTCAAGTTGCAATAATTTACGCCGTAACAAACGGATATCTCAATAATATTCCTGTTCAAAAGGTTAAAGATTATGAACACAACCTCTATGAACTGCTCGAAAATAAATATAGCGAGTTTCTTGAAAGTGTAGAGAATGGTAATTGGGACGACGAAGATGTTTCAAACCTTAAATCCGCACTTGATGAGGTGATAGTATGAGTGCTGACATAAAGCAGCTTCGTACACGCATAAAAAGCGTTGATTCTACACTTCACTTAACAAAAGCGATGGAACTTGTTGCCTCTTCAAAAATCAGACGAGCAACCGATGCTTGTGTTAAAGGCAATCAATATTCTGCCGCATTGCAAGAAATTGTAACCTCACTTTGCAGTTACGAGGAATGTAAAAAAAGTCCTTATATGGCGCAAAGAGACATAAAAAGAATTTGCATTGTGGTTATAGCGGGTGACCGTGGTCTTGCGGGGGGATATAATGCAAACATTTTCCGTCTTATGCGAGAGTATGAAACCGCAAATGTTATTGCTATAGGCAAACGTGCTTGTGAACGCTTTGGCGGCGATGTTATAACTGCCGAAAAATTTAATTCTGATGATGCAAAGAAAATTGCCGATAAAATTTGCCAAGACTTCATATCAGAAAAATTTGACAAGGTTGGCATCGTTTGCACAAAATATCACTCTATGATATCACAAGAAGCATATATCAAATGGCTATTGCCTTTACAAAAAACCAATAGCGTATCAACCAGCGCAATTTTTGAACCCGACGAAATTACAATGCTGAATTCTGTGATTCCCCAATATATAGCAGGCACTCTTGTTGCTTGCGTTAAAGAAAGCTTTGCATGTGAGGTCGCCGCACGGCGTGTTGCAATGGATAATGCCGGCAAGAATGCTCAAGAAATGCTTGAAACATTAGGTCTTGAATATAACCGCGCACGTCAAGGCGCAATCACTCAAGAAATTACTGAAATTGTTGCAGGAAGCGATATGTAATGGGTGAAAGGAGAAAGTTTATGTCTAAAGAAGCAACCGGCAGCGTTTGGCAGGTTATGGGACCTGTTGTTGACGTCTGCTTTGAAGAAGGCTCTTTGCCTGCCATATATAATGCGCTCACCATGAAAAACGGAGAAAAAACCTTGACGGTTGAGGTGGCACAACATATCGGCGACAATGTTGTACGCTGTATTGCCATGTCTTCAACCGACGGTCTTAAAAGAGGAACACCCGTTACCGATACCGGTTCACCTATAAGTGTACCCGTAGGTAAAGACACTTTGGGACGTATTTTTAACGTGCTTGGTGATACTGTTGACAACAAGCCTTTTGAAAGCCAGGCAGAACGCTGGAACATACACCGCCCTGCCCCCGCTTACAGCGAACTTTCAACCTCAACCGAAATTCTTGAAACCGGTATTAAGGTTGTTGACCTTATTTGCCCTTACTCAAAAGGCGGAAAAATAGGTCTTTTCGGCGGTGCAGGTGTTGGTAAAACAGTTCTTATTATGGAACTTATTAACAACATTGCTAAACAGCACGGTGGTCTTTCTGTTTTCACAGGTGTAGGCGAACGCACCCGTGAGGGCAACGACCTTTATAACGAAATGAAGGAGTCGGGCGTTTTATCCAAAACTACACTTGTTTACGGACAGATGAACGAACCCCCCGGCGCACGTATGAGAGTTGGTCTTTCAGGATTAACCATGGCAGAATATTTCAGAGACAAAGAAAAACAAGACGTTTTGCTTTTTATTGATAACATTTTCCGTTTCACACAAGCAGGCAGTGAGGTTTCTGCTCTTTTGGGCCGTATGCCCAGTGCAGTTGGTTATCAACCAACTCTTGCCAATGAGATGGGTATGTTGCAAGAAAGAATTACTTCTACCAAAAACGGCTCAATCACATCTATTCAAGCCGTTTATGTTCCCGCCGACGACCTTACAGACCCTGCCCCCGCAACAACCTTTGCCCACCTTGATGCGACAACTGTTCTTTCCAGAACTATTGCTTCGCAGGGTATATATCCCGCTGTTGACCCACTTGAGTCAACCAGCCGCATTCTCTCGCCAGAAATTGTAGGCAAAGAGCATTACGAAGTTGCAAGAGAAGTTCAAAGAATTTTACAACGTTATGTTGAACTTATGGATATTATTGCCATCATGGGTATGGATGAACTTTCAGACGATGACAAACTGCTTGTTGGCAGAGCCAGAAAAATTCAACGCTTTTTGTCACAACCCTTTGATGTTTCTCAAAAATTCACAGGCATTGAAGGTACTTATGTCCCCTTGGCTGAAACCATACGAGGATTTAAAGAAATTATTGACGGCAAACACGACAACCTGCCCGAATCTGCCTTCTTGTTTGTAGGCACTATTGACGAGGCAGTAGAAAAAGCCAAGAAGGTGATGGGATGAACACCTTTTTGCTGAAAATTTCTTCACCTGAGGGCGACCTTTTTAGTCAAAACGTTTGCGCTGTTTTTTTGCGTGGCACCGAGGGAGAACTTGCCATTATGGCAGGTCATATTCCATTTGTGACAAGCATTGTGCCTTGCAGTTGTAAAATTGAGCTTGAGGACGGCACCACTAAAACCGCAAAAACCGAAGGCGGTATATTAAACGTTTCGAAGGACAAGGTATTATTCTTATCGGATAATTTTAAATGGACATAAAAAATCGGGTTAGCAAATTTGCTAACCCGATTTTTTCAATCAATTAATATACAATATTTTTAACCTTTAGACGTTTGATGACAGATTTATGTTCACTAACCTCTAATTTCTTTTTGGCTTCCTCAATCATCTTCTCAAACTCTTCACCTTTAATAACGTAAAGGGCAGGATTGTACATTGTGTTCATATAATAAGCATCTTCGGCAATATCTTTTTTAACAAGCAAAGCAACCGAATTTTCATCTTGAGACGTGTAAAGTTGTGCAACGCCTGTTTTCATAGCGTTAACTGTTGCATAGTAATCACTTGCATAGTCTGTATTTTCTGAACCAACAACAGTTGCAAGTTGGTCGGCAGGAGCAGTAGGAATGCCGTTTTCGTCTTTTTCTACTTCGCTGTTTTGGGCAACCGAAGAGCCGTAATATTCATTATAAATTTTTGTAAAGCTTTCACCCTTGTTAATTCTGCCTACATACTCGCTTATTTTTGCTGTCTGTGTAGCTTTTTCGGTTTCGCTCATATCGCTCAAATCGACATCAAGAATGTTTGCAAGAGCAAAGTTTTTAAGCAAGGTTTCGTTAACCGTTTCTGCATCAACGGGTTTTGTACCGTCTTTTCCGTAAATGCTCTCAAAATATGCGTTTGAAAGATAATCATAACTTATGCATTTTTTATATGTTTCTTTGCCAACACCGTTAGGCTCAAAAATGCTTGAATATCCGTATGATGTCCAGTAATAGTCAACAAATGTGTCAACCTCATTTTGCTGTTGCTGTGTAAGTTCTATTTTGTTTTCTTCGCACAGTGTAATTATTGTTGCATACTGCTTTAATGTTTTTATTGCTTGGTCTTCAACATAATCAACAAAATTCTTTTTGTTTATTTTCTGTGAATAATAGTCAATCTGTGATGACTCGTTTGCATCATCACCTAAGGATTCTACAACCTTTTGACGTGCAACCATATCAGCCTGAATAAGCGCATACAGGTACTGTGCAGAGGTGAATTTAACACCGCCGATTTCAACAGCAACCTCATCTTTTTTGTGCAAACAGCCTGCCATACTGAAAATCATAATCAACAAAAGCAATATTGCCGCTGTTTTCTTAATAAGTTTCATAATAATCTGTTCCTTTCGCTATCTTGCCGAAAAAAGCATAAATTAACACATATCATTATACTCCATTTGCATAAAAAAGTCCAGCATTAAATAATAAACAAAAACCGCACCCGTTAAGGTGCGGTTTTGCCGTTCTTGTGTGGGGCAAGAACGAAAATGGGGATGATTATGGGTGGGCTGTTTTTATACTAATCGCAAGGGATGTCCCTGCTTTTGTATACGTACTGTATATTCGGTATATTCTGCGGTTTCTTTTTTGTTAAGTTTTGTCGAAATACCGGATTCCTCGAGTGTACCTACAAGTTTGTTAAGACTGTTTATAAAAAGCCTTATATCGCCTACTGCCCCCGTTCGCACGGGTGTGTGAACCTCAGGCGGCGGCGAAAGTTCTTTTTCAACAAGTTCGTCGGTTTGGGCAACGCTCAACTGCTTTGCAACAACCGTATTAAGCAATTCATTACGCTTTTGTTCATCTTCTATGCGAAGTAACGCACGAGCATGACGCTCACATAGCCCTGCCGCCATTATAATTTCCTGATGTGCGCAAGAAAGCTTTAAAAGCCTTAATTTGTTAGCAAGAGTTGATTGCGCAATACCGAGTCTGGCACAAGCGGCACTTTGCGTAAGAGAGAACCTATTAATAAGCATGGATATTGCCCTTGCTTCTTCAAACATATTCAAATCGCTTCTTTGAAGATTTTCAATGACAGTAAGTATAGCAGCATTTTCATCATCTGCTTCGCATACAATACAAGGTACTGCCTTTAGGTTTGCCATTGTCGCCGCTTTAAGCCTTCTGTGCCCCGCAATTAACTCATACGAATCATCTTTTTGACGTACAACAAGCGGTTGCAAAATTCCATTTTCGCGGATGCTTGCAGAAAGCTTCCACATTTCATACTCATCGAAACTTTTACGAGGTTGGTTGTTGGAAGGCTTTATTTCCTCAATATTTATGAGAGCAAGTTTTTTGCCGTCAACAAGATTATTT
Organism: Acutalibacteraceae bacterium; assembly: GCA_045535505.1. Taxonomy (GTDB): domain Bacteria; phylum Bacillota; class Clostridia; order Oscillospirales; family Acutalibacteraceae; genus CAKSST01. The sequence continues at coordinate 27,761 of JAZSLU010000023.1, forward strand.
TTTTGTGAAAAAATCAACGCTTGTCCCTCCTTGCTTGCAAACCAATTATAGCTTGTGTTCAATGCATTTTCCACAAAAATCGTACGCCAAAAAAACTGCAAAAAAACAAAAAAGCAACCGCTTACAACGGTTGCTTCGAAATTTTAGCAAAGCTTCTGGGATATTTTGTCGGGGTTTGCGAAATCTTTTTGCAGATTACTGTGCGGCGAGTACCTATATTTTCTAACTCGTCATCAAAAATTTGAGGTTTATCGCCTCCAAGAAGTTTTATGCCTTTAGCATTTTTAAGTTCTTCATCAACTGCAGGACCTTTCATTGCGGCAAAAACACCGCCAACCTTTACCAGCGGCAAACAAAGTTCACTCAGTACCGACATATTTGCAACTGCTCGTGCCGTTACAATGTCAAAACTCTCACGCAAGACTTTATTTTGTCCCGCTTCTTCGGCACGGCTATGCAGCGCCTTAACTTCTAACCCCAACCTCTCGGCAAGGCTTTGTAAAAACTGCACCCTTTTATTAAGACTGTCAATAAGTGTCAATTCAATTTGGGGACAAACAATTTTTAAACACATTCCGGGGAAACCGGCGCCCGAGCCTACATCACAAATTTTGGTGCCACTTTTCATCTCAAGACGGGTTGCAAACATCATACAATCGGCAAAATGCTTTAGGGCAACCTCACCTTTTTCGGTAATGGCAGTAAGGTTGTATTTTTGGTTTTCCTGCACCAAAAAAGCATAATATTCCTCAAAGCGTTCAAGGGCGTTTGCATCAACCTCAAAGCCTCTGTTTTTGCATTCTTGTATTATAGGAAGGAGTATATTATTCATTATTTTCTCTCCTGTCCTTTTCAAGTTTTATAAGCAAAACCGAAATATCAGCAGGGCTGACTCCCGATATGCGTGATGCCTGACCGATATTGCGGGGGCGCACCTTGTTAAGCTTTTCAATAGCCTCAAGACGCAAATTGCCAACTGCACAGTAGTCAATATCGTCGGGTATGATTTTTTCTTCAAGGCGTTGCTGTTCTTTAATTTGTGCAAGTTGTCGGTTTATATATCCCGCATACTTAATTTCGGTTTCAATCTTTTGTACACAAACATCATCCAATTTGGGTGCCAAAGCGTTAAAAGGTGCAAGGCCTTTATAAGAAACGCCGGGACGGCGCAATAAATCAGCAAGTTTTGCACCTGTTGAAAGCGGCGCAGAACCAACACTCTCAAGGTAAGCGTTAACCTCGGCGGTAGGTCCTACCGTAATAGTTTCAAGACGCTCAATTTCTTTTTCTTTATCGCTTTTAATCTTGCAAAACTTATCCCACACCTTGTTATCAATAAGACCCAGCTCTCTTCCGATAGGCATCAGCCGCTCATCAGCATTGTCTTGTCGCAAAACAAGACGATACTCTGAGCGAGAGGTCATCATACGATAAGGGTCCATACATCCTTTTGTAACAAGGTCATCAATTAAAGTTCCGATATATGAGTTGGAACGGCTGAGTATAAGCGGATTTTTGCCTTGCAGTTTCAGTGCGGCATTTGCACCCGCAACAAATCCTTGAACAGCCGCTTCTTCATAACCTGAAGAACCGTTAAACTGCCCTGCTCCGTAAAGATTTTCAAAATCTTTCAGTTCCAATGTTGCACTCAAGGTTTGCGGGTCAACACAGTCATACTCAATAGCATAGGCGCTGCGCATAATTTTAACCTTTTCAAGACCCTCTATTGAGCGGTAAAGCGCCAACTGCACTTCTTCAGGCAAAGAAGATGACATACCTTGCAAATACATTTCTTCGGTATCCATACCGCAAGGCTCAACAAAAAACTGGTGACGCTGTTTGTCGGCAAAGCGAACAATTTTGTCCTCTATGCTGGGGCAATAACGAGGGCCAACACCCTCAATATCACCCGCAAACAAAGGTGAGCGATGCAAATTTGCCCTTATAATTTCTTTTGTTTTATCGTTTGTGTAGCCAATGTGGCATACAACCTTATTTTCAATTTCATGTTCGGTCGAATAACTAAAAGGCTGTGTCTGCTCATCACCGTGCTGAACCTCTAATTTAGAAAAATCTATACTTGCGCGGTCAACACGAGCCGGTGTACCCGTTTTAAAACGGCGAAGACAAAGCCCCATTTGTTTTAACACCAAACCTAATTTTGTTGCGGCGAACATTCCGTCGGGTCCACCCTCATAGTTGTGCTCACCGACAAAAATTTTACCGCCAAGAAATGTTCCTGTTGCAATAATTACCGCCTTTGCGGTATAAGCCGCATCCAATGCGGTTATAAGTTGCCAACCGTCTTTTGTCTTTTTAATATCAACAATTTCCGCTTGTTTTACATCCAAATTTTCTTGTTTTTCGACCGTATGTTTCATAACAGTGCTGTATGCTCTGCGGTCAATTTGTGTACGCAAATTATGCACAGCAGGGCCTTTACCGCGATTTAACATACGGCTTTGCAAGGTTGTTTTGTCAGCAGCCTTGCCCATTTCGCCACCTAAAGCATCAAGTTCACAAACCAAGTTACCTTTGGCTGTTCCGCCTATCGATGGGTTGCAAGGCATATTGCCTATCCAGTCAAGATTAATTGTAAACATAACGGTACTGCAACCAAGACGTGCCGAAACAAGACCCGCTTCAACACCCGCGTGTCCGCCGCCTATAACAGCAACATCATATTTTCCTGCATCATACGTCATTTTATATCACCAAAATTTTATTTTCCTACACAAAAACGTTTAAACACTTCGTCCGTAACGGCAACAGTAACCCGCTCTCCAGTAAGTTCAAGCAATGCGGCAAGTGCATCGTCAACACAAACACCGGCAGCGTCTGCCGTTGTGCCGCTCTCAAACGCACAAAGCGCATCAAAAAGAGCATCACGAGCACGTAAAGCACAGTCCTTTTGACGAGTGCTTATCAAAACTGCGGTATCAGGGTCAAGTTTGTCGGCGCCAACAATTTTTAAAATCGCATCGCTTAACTCATCCATTCCCTCTTTGTTTTTTGCACAAATTTGCACAACCTTTAAGCCGTCAAAAACACTAATGTCAGGATTTTCATTAAGGTCAATTTTATTAACCACCGCAACCGACGGCTTGTTTTTCATAATTTCAATTAGTTTGCGGTCATAATCAAGCAACTCGCTCGATGCATCAAACACACCCAAAACCAACTGTGACTGCTCAATTTTTTGCAAGGCGCGTTCAACACCAATTTGCTCCACCTCGTCAATGGCCTCGCGAAGTCCTGCCGTGTCGCACAAGCGAAGTTGAACATCTCCGACACGCACACTTTCTTCTATTACGTCACGGGTTGTACCCGCAAGAGATGTTACTATCGAGCACTCGTTACCTGCAAGAGCGTTCATCAATGTAGATTTTCCCGCATTTGGACTTCCAGCAATAGCCGTCACAATGCCGCTTCTTAACATTTGACCGCAATCAAAATCCTCAATCATTTTACACAGCTTATCGTGTGCTTTACGCAAGGTGTTTTGCACAATTTCTTCAGATAAGCCGGGTATATCGTCATCGGGATAATCACTTAATGCCGCAAGGTCTGACGCAGCACAAAGCAAAAGTTCTTTGATATAATTTATGCTTTGTGCCGTTTTGCCGCTGTGAGCCGCATTTGCAAGGGCAAGTGTCTGGCGAGAGTTTGCCGCAATAATTTCGGTTATGCTTTCTGCTCTTGTGAGGTCAAGTTTGCCGTTCATAAATGCACGTTTTGAAAATTCACCGGAGGCGGCAATACGAGCACCTTCTGATAGTATGCTATCAAGCACCTGCTTTGCAACAAAATCACCGCCGTGAACGGTAATTTCTACAACGTTTTCACCCGTATAACTTTTTGGGGCACGAAAAACCAAAGCCACCGCCTCATCAACAAGACAATCGCCGTCAAAAACATTTCCGTAAAGAGCAGTATATCCCTGCTTGTTTTGCAATTTTTCGCCACTTACCGCTTTAAACACCTTGTCGGCAATAAAAATTGCTTGTTCGCCCGAAATTCTTATCATTGAAACGCTGCCTGCACCCATTGGAGTTGCAATGGCGGCTACGGTATCAGCTGACATAATCAAATATCACCCCATTATCAAAAAACATTTTAACACAAATTGTATTATCAATCAACAAAAACTCTAAATTTTAGGCTATTTAACTGAAAAAAATTATTGACATCGTTTTTTTAAAGTTATATAATTTACCATATAAAAAGTTTATGAGGTATGCTAACCTTTAAATTTTTTACATACATAAGGCAAAAATCTATAATTATAGGAGATTATTTTATGGCAAACCAAAACTACAACCCTTTTGAAAACGCGCAAATTCAGTTTGACCGTGTTGCCGAGATTCTGGAGCTTGACCAAGCCACCAGAGATTTACTCCGTCAGCATCGTCAGGAAATCCACTTCACCATCCCTGTAAAGATGGACGACGGCACTACTAAAATTTTTAAAGCATTCCGTATGATTCATAACGACGCCAGAGGTCCAGGAAAAGGCGGTCTTCGTTTCCATCCCCACGAAACAGCAGACACCGTTCGTGCACTTTCTATGTGGATGACCTGGAAATGTGCAGCCGTTGACATCCCCCTTGGCGGCGCTAAAGGCGGCGTTGTGTGCGACCCCAGAACTATGTCACAAGGTGAACAAGAGCGTTTGTGCCGCGGCTTTATGCAGCGTCTTCACAGCCAGGTTGGTCACAACATTGACGTTCCCGCACCCGACGTTATGACCAACGGTCAGCATATGATGTGGATGCTTGATGAATATGAAGCAATCACCGGTCAGCACTTCCCCGGAATGATTACCGGTAAACCCGTAGGTTTGGGTGGTTCTTTGGGCCGTACCGAAGCTACCGGTTATGGCGTAATTTACTGTTTGCGTGAGTGCTTGAAAAATATGAACATTGATATCACCAGAACAAGCGCCAGCATGCAGGGCTTTGGTAACGTTGGTGAATATGCCGCTCGTATGTATGCAGAATTAGGCGGCAAAATGGTTGCTATTTCTTGCTGGAACGCAAACGACAAGGTTTCCTACACCTTCCGCAAGGCAGACGGTTGCGACCCTGCAGAACTTGCCAGCATTAAAGACTCTTTCGGTAGCATTGATAAAGAAAAGGCTCTCGAATTAGGCTATGAGGTTCTCCCCGGCGATGCATGGTTAAGCCAGGATGTAGATATTCTTATCCCCGCAGCACTTGAAAACCAGATTACACCCGAAGTGTTCCCCAACATTTCAAAACAGGTTAAGATTTTGTGCGAAGCTGCTAACGGCCCCACAACTCCCGACTGTGACCAGTTGATTGAGGATGCAGGTATTATGCTTATTCCCGACTTCTTGAGCAACGCAGGCGGCGTAACCTGCAGCTATTTCGAGCAGGTTCAGGGCAATATGAACTACTTCTGGACAAAGCAAGAGGTTTTGGAGAAATTGGAAAATGCAATGACCAGTGCTTTCCAAAACATCTACGATTTAGCACAAGAAAAGAACCTTTACATGCGTGATGCAGCTTACGTTGTTGCAATCAACCGCGTTGTTAACGCAGTAAAGACAAGAGGCTGGGTATAATCCACCATACATATAATATAAAACGGCAGTCAAATTTGACTGCCGTTTTTCTTTATGAGTTAGCCGAAATTGTAATGCTTGTAGAATAATATTTACCGCTACGATAGAACTTAACAGTTACCGTATCACCTGGTGAGCGGTCGTTAATTGCACTTGCAAGTGTCTGATAGCTTGAAATGCTTGTTCCGCCAAACTCAACGATAATGTCGCCTCGTTTAATTCCCGCTTTTTCGGCAGGGCTGTCTGAAACAACACTCTGCACTACGGCACCCGCAGGGTATCCGAGCATCTTAAGTGTAGAAGAATCATAACGTTCGCTTATATTAATACCAACATAAGGTTCGGGCTGATTTTCTTTTGAAATGAGGCGGTTGCAAATTTCAACAACTGTATCGGACGGAATTGCAAAGCCCATTCCCTCATACTCGGTAGAAGCAATTTTTGAAGAAGGTACACCCACAAGTTGACCTTGTGTGTTAACCATTGCACCGCCCGAGTTGCCGGGATTTATTGCAGCATCGGTTTGAATTAAGGCTGCAGCGCCGGTATCCTCTGTTGAAGTTTTGCGGTTAAGTCCGCTTACAACACCATAAGAGATTGAACCCATAAAGTCCAAACCACCGGGACAACCGATAACAGCAACAAACTGTCCTGTTTTTAAATCTTTTGATGGGGCAATCTCGATTGCCTGTAAGCCTGTTTTGTTAATTTTAATAACAGCAAGGTCGTTAGAAATGTTGTAACCCACAACAGTTGCTTTTGCGCCTTCTGTATCACCGTTTGTAAAAACCATTATTGTGCCGGATTGACCCTCAACAACGCTTTGAATAACGTGATAGTTTGTTATTATATAACCGTCAGTGGTATATATTACACCCGAGCCTTCGCCCGACGACTCTGCACTGCCGCCAAAAAAGCTGTTAACAGCAAAAGTTGTGCGAATGCCTACAACACTGGGTGTTGCTTTTTGGGCTATTGCCTGTACAACCGAGTCGGTCTGCTCGTCAACCGTTATATTGGTGACCGAGTTGTTATTTTGTGCATCATTAATTATAATTTCGCCATCGTTAGTGCTATAAAATCTGTCCTTTAAAATTAGCACACCAAAACAAGCAGATGCGCCAATAAATGCTGCAATTATTGCAGAAACTATAACAACACCTACGCCGTAACGACCTTTCTCTTTTGCAGGTTTTGTCGGCTTTTGGTCCTCAAACATAAAATCATCATCAAAACCATAATTGCCTGACGGCAAAAAGTCTGGCGTACTTTTTGCGGTTTCTTCTTCGGGCTGTTCGGGCTCAATTTCAAAATTAGTATCAGTATCTGTATTTTGCTGGGCAAAATATCCCTCTTGCTCTATAGGGTCTTGCGGTAGCTGTTCACCCTGTTGGGCAACATCATCAAATCCCGAAATTTCACCGTTAACTTTGTTTTCTTCATTCATAAAACAATAAACTCCTTTATGAAATTTGCTTATTTATAGCGACGTCTTTGTATAGTTATATCGCCACAATCAGAATCGTCACTCTTTGTTTTTGCATCTTTAACAAAACTTATTACTATTATAACCGCTATAACAGCCGCCAAAATAATAAGTCCAAAATTAACAACCATTTCAACAACGGTATCAACGTCACTTGCAGTAACTTTTTGCTTTTGTGACGAAATCGTCAATGCCGAAACCAAACTTAAACCCTCGTTCAAAAACGTATCGTCAAACGTTTGCTTGTCGCCGTAAAGCACCAAACTATAAACATATCCGTTTTTTATGGTAATGTATTGAATACTACAAGTTTCTTCTTGTGTTTTTGCGTTAGATGCAATCTCAAAATACATTACTCCGTCGGCATCAACCATATTCCAACTTTTAGCATCGCCGCCAATAATCTTTGTTCCGATGTCTTGAAGCGAATCATTTTTAAGCAAAGAAATATCCGAAACTTGTTGGGAAAATTCGGTTTTATTAACCTTAAACTGAATTTGGCGTGAATTATCTTTTAAAATTGCAAACAACAAAATATTGTTCTTTTCAATGTGCTTTTTAAAAGAACTTTTTGTGTGCCCCATATATTTAAGCACTTCTTCATAATTCGAAGCATTTTTTGCATTAATTTCAACATATTCCTGCGGCAATTCAAGGGATGCATAATAATCTTTATAATCTAAAGCAACCGCAGAAACACTGCAAAACAAAAGCAATATTAAACTAAAAAGCAAAGCCACTGCTTTTTTCATGCTTTAGTTCTCCCCTTTTAATTGATTTTGGGCAGCTATAAGTGTGTTATGCATAAGCATAGCTATTGTCATAGGACCAACACCGCCGGGAACCGGTGTTATTGCCGATGCCTTTTGACTTACCGCATCATAATCAACGTCACCGCAAACTTTACCCTCGTCATTGCGGTTAATACCAACATCAATAACAACTGCATCTTGTTTAACCATATCGGCAGTCACAAACTTGGGTTTGCCAATAGCACTTATAAGAATATCGGCATTAGCGCAAACCTCTTTGAGATTTGCAGTTTTAGAGTGGCAAACAGTAACTGTGGCATTTTTCGAAAGCATCAACAATGCCGCAGGCTTGCCAACAATGTTTGAACGACCGATAACCACACAAGATTTGCCCGATATATCAATATTTTCTCTCTCAAGCATTTGTATGATACCTGCAGGGGTACAAGGCAGCAAAGCCTCCTCACCGCGAAGCAGTTTACCCGCATTTACGGGATGAAAACCGTCAACGTCTTTTTGCGGAACAATTGCACCTGTAACCGCCGCTTCATCCATACCTTTAGGCAAAGGCAACTGACACAAAATGCCGTTAACCTTATCGTCGTTATTTAACTCGTTTATTAAATCAATTACGTCTTGTTGAGATACATCCCCGCTTAGCGCATACTCACGCGATACAATGCCAAGTTGCTCACACGCACGCTTTTTGTTCGCAACATAAATTTTTGATGCAGGGTCTTGACCGACAATTATAACTGCAAGACAAACCTCTTTGCCCTCATTCTTCATTGCAGCAACCTTTGATGCAATCTCTTGTTTTATCTGTGCGGAAATCGCTTTTCCGTCAATTATCTTTACCATTTTCATTCTCCTTATTTTCTATTATATCTGAAAACATAGGCTTATAAATTTCGTTTTGTGATGCCGCTTTTTTCTTACCGTTTATAATAATGAGTGCTACCGCACAACCAACGAAAGCAAGTGCAGATATAAACTGTGAAATGCGTATAGAGCCAATCATTAAACTATCGGTACGCAAACCTTCGATAATGGTTCTGCCAAAGCCATACCACACACCGTAAAGCAAGGTAACCTGTCCGTAATACTGACGTTTTTTGCGTAGCACCCAGTTTAGCAAGAAAAATCCTGCTGCACACCAAACTGACTCGTACAAAAAGCAAGGATGCGCCAACACTCCCTCGCCAAGCTCATATTCAACAGCCTGGCTTGTCATTCCCCAAAACGAACTGCCTGTGGCACTGCCGAAGGCTTCTTGATTAACAAAGTTGCCCCAACGACCTATTGACTGTCCTATAAGGAACGAGGTTGTAACAAGGTCAAACAAATTCAACATATTAAATTTGTAAAGCCAACTGAAAAAAACAACGCAAATTGCCGCACCGATAACCGCACCGTAAATTGCAAGACCCGAAAAACCGCTGCCGTCAAAACCGAAAAATTCTTTTATCCCTGACAGTTTTTCGCCGTCAAAAAGCAAATAATATGTACGGGCGCAAAGTATGCAAATGGGAGTGGTAAAAATTGCGCCGTTAAGAAGTTTGTCGTCATCAATACCAATCTTTTTAGCAGTATTAAGACCGTAAAGTACAGCCAACATAAAGCCAACAGCAATTATTATGCCATACCAATAAACCGTCCATCCATCACCTATGGGCAGCGTAAAAGCTTTAGGGTTTAAATTTAAATTTATGCCAAAGATTGTTACGTTATACATACTTTATTCCACCTTAGTAATTACCGACAAAACACATTTATTTGTGTCAATACGCCAAAGCGCCTCATTAATGTCGTCAAGTGTAATTCCCTTTAACACTTTTAACTGGTCAAAAAGTCCCTCGCCGTACATTGCACAGTCAATCATTGCGCTAACCGCCGTCGAGTTACCTTCTGTTCGCGTAATGGTACACGCCCAAGCGTTTTTATAAGCAATTTCAAACTCTTTTTGGTCAATGCCATCACGTTTTAATCTTTCAATTTCATCGGTTATCATTTTCGCAACTGTCTTAGGTTCGCTTGATTCGCCCTGGAACATAGCAACCGCAAAATCTTGCCCGAAAAAATATTCAAAACCGAACTCATCATTTATAAGCCCTGCATCCATCAAACGCTCAAAAAGAGGTGATGTATTTGATGCGAGAATATCAAGTAAAAGTTCGCTGCTTACCCTCTGCTTTAAGGTGCGAAGCCCTTTGCAATCTTCTTTATATCCAAAACTGAAAACAGGCATTGCAACTGCCAAACTTTTTTCGACATAATGTTGACCGATTTCACCGTTTTCGTAATATGACGGTTTTACAACCGGCTTTTTGTCATTATTTTTTATACCCTTTTCAATAATCTCTAAAGCCTTGTCAGCATCAAAGTTACCTGCAATGCAAATAAACATATTTGAAGGGTTATAGAATGTGTTATAGCAATCGTAAAGCAGGTCTGCCGTTATTTTTGAAATTGACTCAACAGTTCCTGCAATATCAACCCTAACGGGATGATTTTTATACATTGCCTGTAACATATTAAACATCACGCACCAAGACGGAACATCATCATACATTCTAATTTCTTGTCCGATGATACCCTGTTCTTTGTTAACGGTTTTTTCGGTAAAATAAGGCGACTGCACAAAGTCGAGCAATATTTCAAGATTTTCTTCAAATCTGCTTGTACAAGAAAACAAATAACAAGTGCGGTCAAACGAGGTATATGCGTTTGCATTTGCTCCGGTAGCAGAAAAACGTGCAAATGCATCGCCGTCTTCACTTTCAAAAAGCTTATGCTCTAAAAAGTGAGCAATGCCTTCGGGAACAACTACGTCACCCTTATCGGTAGAAAAACTGACGTCAACAGAACCATAGCGTGTTCCGAAAACGGCATAAGAAGATGCATATTCACTTCGTGGCATAAGATATATTTCCAAACCGCTTTGATGGTGCGCTAAAATATAGCTTTCTTGTGTAACAGGGTCACAAAAAGTTTTTTTAATCATCTTTTATTCCCCCTCTTTGTAGTTTGCAGGCATAAGGTTGTAAACCGTATCAAGAGCCACGCCCTTTGCCACCTCAATCACCCTATCAAGTGAAACCTTACCGATTCGCTGGGCTAAATCTTCAGGAGTAGGGGGATTATCCTCTCTTATACGAATCGCATACCAATTATCAATTGCTTTAAGGCTATCGTTATACGCAAGCAAAGAATCTGTAAGATTGCGTATTGATGCATCGAAAATTTCCAAAGAAACCTTACCGTTTTTTAATGCCTCAAGTTGTTTTATAATTTCCGCTTCGGCGGTCTTGGCATTTTTTGCCTCAACACCGCTGTCAACCATCAAAAAACCTTTGCTTCGAACACAAGTACAAGCGCAATAGTAACACAAACTTTGCTTTTCTCGCACATTTTCAAACAAAAGCGAATAAGGACCACCGCCAAAAATGTCTGCCATTACGGTAATGGCATCGGTGTCTTTACAAATACCCCAAACTTTTGACGTAAAGCCCATAACAAGTTTGCCTTGCGCAATATCCATCTTTTCGGTGACATATTTAACATCACTTCGAGCGGTTGCACTTTTCATTGTTTTAATATCGGTTATATTTTCCCTTTTAATTGCGCTAAATGCCGCCGACACAGCCTCAAAAATCTGGTCTGCGCAAAAATCGCCCACAGCCTGTACACGAACGTATGCGCTGCGAAGCATATTTTGCCAAGCATCAAAAAGTTGACTTTCGGTAACCCTTAAAACGTCTTGCGCTTTACCGCTGTGTGGCAAACCAAAAGGCTGGTCTTCAAACATTTCTTCAATCAAACGAGCACGAGCGTATATGCGCTTTTCGTTAATCTCACCCTCAATGCTTTCGGCAAGCTGACGAGCCTCACGCTCAACGTCTGCCTTAACAAACGCATCTTTGCAAAGCTTAGGTGAAAAAATAATGTCGGCTAGAAGTTTAGCCGCTTGCATAACAACACTACTGTTATCGGGTGTGTATTTGTCACAAAGTGTCGTTACGGCAATGGTGATACATTGCATATCGTCAAGTTTTACCGAGGACTGTGTAAGCACAGCACCATACAACTCTTTTAATTTGCGATTAAGCTGCATAAAAGAAGGATATTTGCTGCTGCAAGAGGTTAGCACGCATGGCAACAAAGCATTAGCCGCAACAGTTTCTTTGTTAAGCGGCAAATAAAAATTAAATGAAACTCTGGCGGTTTTAAAGCGGGTATTTTTAATGTAAAGGCCCTCAACACCGTCAGCAAGAACAACACATTTGGGCAAAACAAATCCTCCTACCGTTATTTTAAATATTTTACCATAAACCAAACTTAAAATATTAAATAAATTATAAATTATGCGTATATATTATTAGTATAACACCTTACGTTGCCTTTGACTACTATAATTTACTAACAATTTTAAATTTTATACACAATATATTGACAAATTATGCCGATAAAGATATAATTATTAAAAGAAAGGTGGTTGACGTTATGAAATTCAAACACGTTATGTGGGTTGTATCAGGTATTATTGCCGTTGTTTCTATGGCTGTAGGCATCGCACTTTTGGTTGACCGTTTCCTGCTTAACAAATATGACAATTCAGGCGAATATATAGAATGTGAATGTGAGCCTAACGAATAATTTATTTTAATTTAAAAGCCCGCAAAATTGCGGGCTTTCTTTTTTGCAAAAAACTGCTTAAATTGTTATTTTTGCCCAAAAAAATCTTTAGTATTGATTTTTTTTGAAAAATTTTTGTAAAGACTGCACAAATTTTAGCATATTTTTGTTAAAAGGCAACTATTGCATTTTTTGTATAAAAAGGTTATTATATTATTATATAATACCTATTCTTTGAATTATAGGAGAGATTTTTGATGTCCAAACTAACTGCTAAGGAACTTGCCGCGCAGATTGAGCGAAAACTTTCACACAATTTTTCTGTTTCGGCAAAAAATGCAGATAACGACTTGTTTTATAAAGCTTGTGTTTTGGTGTTGCTTGACATTATGCGTGAACGCCGTACCGAGTGTAATACAGCCGCCGCAAAGCAAGGCTCAAAGAGCGTTTATTATTTGAGTATGGAATTTCTTATGGGCCGTTCACTCAAAAACACTTTGTACAATCTTGGTCTTGACTGCGAAATGGAAAAAGCGCTTAAAGGTATGGGCGTAAAACTTGACCAATTATATGAACTTGAGCCGGATGCAGGTCTCGGCAACGGCGGTCTTGGCAGGCTTGCCGCTTGCTTTTTAGACGGCCTTTCAACCTCTTCGTATCACGCTATGGGCTACTGCATAAAATATGACTACGGCATTTTTAAACAAAAATTCGTTGACGGTTGGCAAACCGAACTGCCTGATTTTTGGCTCCCCGGCGGTGAGGTATGGCTTGAACAACGTGCAGGCTCTGCTGTTAACGTGCATTTTGACGGTTATATTAACGAGTGGTGGGACGGAAATTATCACCACATCAGCCACGAAAACAGCACCTGCGTTAAGGCTATTCCTTACGACTTGATGGTTGCGGGTAAAGACGGCAAAACCGTAAACCTGCTTCGCCTTTGGAGTGCTGAATATAACGGCATTGATATGCAAGCATTTAACCAAGGTGACTACGTTCGCGCAATAGAACAAAAAGCAACCACCGAAGCCATAAGCAAGGTGCTTTATCCCGGTGACGACCATTTTGAAGGCAAAGGTTTGCGCCTTCGCCAACAATATTTTCTTGTAAGCGCATCCATTCAGGATATTTTGCGCCGTCATTTAAGACAATATTCAACCCTTGACAACCTGCCGGAAAAGGTTGCAATTCACATAAACGACACCCATCCTGCTCTGTCCATTCCGGAACTTATGCGCTTCTTGCTTGACGAGTGCGGCTACACTTGGGATAACGCATGGAGCATTGTAACAAAAACAGTTGCTTACACCAACCACACAGTTATGAGCGAAGCGCTTGAATGTTGGCAGATTGACCAATTCAAGCAAAGACTCCCCAGAATTTACAGCATCGTTTGTGAAATTGATAACCGCTTCCGTCACGAAATGTGGGAGGCAACGCACGACTCCGACTATGTTGAGCGCACTGCAATCATTCAAGGCGGTATGATTCGTATGGCTAACCTTTGCGTTGCAACCTGTCACACCGTAAACGGCGTTTCAAGACTGCACAGCGATATATTAAAAGACTCTCTTTTTAATGACTACTATCGCATAATGCCCCAAAAGTTTACAAACGTGACAAACGGTATTGCTCACCGCCGTTGGTTGTGTCAGGCAAACCCTGCATTGTCAGAATATATTACCAATCTTATAGGTGACGGGTTTGTATTAGATGCTTCACAACTTGAAAAACTTAATGCCTTTGCCGATGATAAGCAAGTACTTGAAACCCTTTCGCAAATTAAACATCAAAATAAGGTTCGTCTTTCAAATTACACAAAAAAAACTTGGGATATCTCAATTGACCCCAACAGCATAATTGACATGCAGGTTAAGCGTTTGCACGAGTATAAACGTCAGCACCTTAACGCCTTGCACATCATTTCTGATTATTTGTTTATTAAAGAAAACCCCAACGCGCCTTTTGCCCCTAAAACCTATGTTTTTGGCGCCAAAGCGGCTCCTGGATATTTCCTTGCAAAGAAAATTATTCAGATGATAATATCACTTTCAAAAATTATTGAAGCCGACCCCGTAGCACGAGAAAAAATTAAAATTGTGTTTATGGAGGACTATAGGGTAACGCTGGCGGAACTTATGATTCCTGCTGCCGAAATTTCTGAACAAATTTCACTTGCATCAACCGAAGCAAGCGGTACGGGAAATATGAAATTTATGCTTAACGGCGCCATCACACTCGGCACAGAGGACGGCGCAAATGTTGAAATTCACGAGGCAGTAGGCGATGAAAATATTATAATTTTCGGTATGACCACGCCCGAGGTTATGCGCCTGAAAGCACAAGGCTATAACTCAAGAAGTTATTACGAAAGCAACCCTCGCATTAAAGCGGCGCTCGACTTTATGGCAAGCATGGACAACCGCGCATTTACCGACCTTGCGCAAACCTTTATAAACAATGATAACTATATGGCTCTTGCCGACTTTAATGATTATTGTGCTGCACACCAAAAAGCCATAGACCTTTACAGTGACAAAAAGGTATGGAATAGAATGTCGCTTGTAAACATTGCACGCTCAGGCATTTTTGCCGCAGACCGCTCTATTGACGACTATGCCAAAAACATTTGGCACGCCGAGCGAGTTAAATAATTTTTTCAAGAGAGATGCGTTATGTACCCGTTGTTTGATTCAAGAAACAAACTGTACAAATCAACACAAAAAGCCGTTGCCGCAGAAGAAACTTTGCGGTTGCGGCTTTTGCTGCATAATGCTATTAGCGCACAATTGCACATTTATTGTGATACAAGCAATTACAAAGATACCATAAACCTTTTGCCTTGCGAAGATTTTGACGGCGCTAAATTCTACGGCGCCGAAATTTCTCTTGAGTGTGGACTTTATTGGTACAATTTCACCTTTACAACAAACGATGGCACTTATACTATCGGTAAGGGTGAGCATAACATAGGGCAAATTGGAAATCATCAGATGTTTCAACTTACCGTTTATGATAAAAATTTTTCCACTCCGGACTGGCTTAAAGGCGGCATAATTTACCAAATATTCCCCGACCGCTTTTATAAATCAGACAAGGCAAAAATAAAAGACGTGCCTTGCGACCGCTTTATTCAAAACGATTGGCAATCAACACCAGCTTGGCAACAAGATAACAACCCTTGCCGCCTTAATAACGATTATTACTGCGGAAACCTAAAAGGTGTAACCGAAAAACTTGATTATCTTTATAGTTTAGGTGTAAATTGCATATATTTGAACCCTATCTTTGAGGCGCATTCAAACCACCGTTACAACACTGCTGACTATATGAAAATTGACCATCTTTTAGGTAACGAGCAAGACCTAAAAGAACTTTGCAAAAAGGCAAAGAAAAAAGGTATTGCAGTTATTCTTGACGGCGTTTTTTCACACACAGGGGACGACAGCATATATTTTAATAAACGTTCAAGATATTCATCTGTTGGAGCCTACAACAGCACCGACAGCCCTTATAAAAGTTGGTTTAATTTTCACAACTGGCCCGACGGCTATGCATCTTGGTGGGGCATTGACACTCTGCCCGAAACAAACGAAAATGACCCCTCGTTCAGCGAATTTTTGTGCGGCGAAAAGGGAGTTATCCGTCATTGGACCAAATGCGGCATTTTGGGATGGCGCCTTGATGTTGCCGATGAACTGCCCGATAGCATTATTGAAAAAATTCGCACAGCACTAAAAAACGAAAACAAAGACGCCTTGTTGCTGGGTGAAGTTTGGGAGGATGCTTCAAACAAATTCAGTTACGGAGCACGGCGGCGATTTTTACTCGGTAACCAGCTTGACAGCGTAATGAATTACCCCTTTGCCGAAGGCATTATTGAGTTTGTAAATGGCGGAAAATCACGAAATTTAACCGACCTTGTTTTGCAAATTATCGAAAACTATCCCTCTTGCGTTGTACACTCTCTTATGAACCACATCGGCACCCACGATACAGCAAGAATTTTAACCAGATTGGGTTGCGAGCATCTGCCGCAATCTCGCCAAGAACAAGCACAGTTTTCTTTAACTTCGCAACAACTGCAAAAAGCGAAGAAAAAGCTTCGTCTTGCCGTTGCGTTGCAATATACTCTGCCCGGTGTACCATCAATATATTACGGTGATGAAATTGGCCTGCAGGGCGGCAAAGACCCGTTTTGCAGAGCACCTTTTAATTGGGATTCACCCGATGCCGAGCTATACGAATTCTATAAAACACTTGGTAAAATTCGCAAAGAAAATGCATGTTTTATAAACGGCGAGTTTATTCCCCTGCCCGACTCAGATTTGGGTCATATTGCATTTTTGCGTCAAAGCAAAAACAACACTCTGCTAATATGCGTAAACCGCTGGTGCGATAGCGTTAACATACAACTGCCGCCACAGTTTAAAAGTTGCAAAGCCCTTTGGGGCAATCAGCCCAACGGACAAAATATTTTTGTTGATGGCGAAGACTTTTTTATAGGTATATGTAAATAAAAAACAGCGTTGATTTTCAACGCTGTTTTTTATTAGGTTATTTCGTTGCGGCCCTCTAAAGCACGGGAAAGCGTAACTTCATCCGCATACTCTAAATCGCCACCGATAGGAATACCAAAAGCCAGTCGTGACACCTTTAAACCCATTGGTTTTATTATGCGGGCAAGATATCCTGCCGTAGCCTCACCCTCAACGGTTGGGTTGGTGGCAAGAATAACCTCTTTTATCTGTGGGTCTGACAGTCTTGCAAGTAGTTCTTTAATTTTAAGTTGCTCAGGACCTATCGAATCGAGCGGTGATAATACACCGTGCAACACATGATAAAGGCCACGGTACTCGTGTGTACGCTCTATTGCCATAACGTCTTTTGAATCTTCAACCACGCAAACAACCGAGCGGTTTCTTGATTCTTCACTGCAGATGGGACAAACTTCAAGCTCAGTCAAGCACTGACAAACAGGGCAAAGATGAATTTTTTGTCTTGCCTCAAGCAGCGCCTCGGCAAACTCTTTTGCAACATCCTCAGGCTGTGTGAGAATGGAAAAAGCCAGACGTCCTGCCGTTTTTTTACCTATACCTGGCAATTTTGCAAACTGCTGTATAAGGCGGTTAAGCGGTACTATATCGTATGCCATAGCTTAAAAACCGGGAATGTTGAGTCCGCCTGTTAACGCGCCCATTTCGCTATCAGATGTTTCAATAGCCTTGGATACAGCCTCATTAATTGCGGTTATTATAAGGTCCTCGCACATCTCGGCGTCCTGCTCAGCAAGTAACTCATCACTTAATTTAAGAGCTTTTAAAAAGTGTTTGCCGTCAACTGTTGCTTCTACCATACCGCCACCTGAGGTTGCAGTATATTCTCTTTGTTCAAGGTCCTCTTGTAAGGCAGTCATATTCTTTTGAATTTCTTGCACCTGACGAAGCATAGCCTGATTGCTTTGTCCTGAATTGGGGATTCTTACTTTCATATTTATTCTCCTAAAAATTATATCGAAAAGTTTTTAAGTCTTTCATCAAAGGCGGCAAGAGGGTCAACCTGCGTGTCGGTTTTAGTGATTACCTTCGCCTTAGAAATCAAAAATTTTTGTCCGCATACGGCAAAAACTGCATCGTCAATGCGCTTTTGATTGTTTGCATCGGCTTTAATAAAATCCCAAAACGCAGCGTTTTGTGTATTAATTTCAAGCCTATCACCACTAACACTTGCCGTTGAACCGTTAAGCATACCGTAAAGCAACGGAGCGTTCTTCATAAGCTGTGCCAAAACCGCACTCCAAGAAAAACTGCCGCTTGGCATTTCTTTTGGTTCTTCTATCACAGTTGGTGAAACATCCTGCTCTTCAAATTTTGGAATTTCTTCCTTTGTAGGCGTTTGATTTTGTTTTTGCGGTTTAGGCACACAATGCTCAACCTTTTTGGTTTTAACACTAGGTGTGACTCCACCGCTTTCAAGCGCCTCAATACGTGCTTGTAGTGATGCTATATCACCCTTAAGCTGAGGCATGCACATTTTAACGACCGCCATCTCCATCTCGCAACGAGCGGTTGTGCCTTTTTGGCGCTGTAAAGCGTTTTGCAAAACATCAAGATTTGCCATGATATCCTGCAAAGAAAACTCGCTTGCTTGTTGTACAAGTGTTTTATTCTGAACGTCTGAGCATACTACTAAAGAGCCTGAGTCTTTAACCGACTTTATAATCATCAAATCACGAAAATGAGAAATAAGGTCGTTACAAAGTCTCTTTGTATCAACACTTGCAGCGTAAAGTTTATCAATAAGAGCCAAAGCCTCGCCCAAATTTTGATTTTTTATGCACTCAACAAGTTGATTTATATGTTCTCTGCCAGTCATACCGCAGGCTTTTTCAACCGTTTTTTCGGTTATTTCACCGCCGCTTCCAGCACAAAGGTCAAGCAACGAAAGCGCGTCGCGCATACAGCCGTCAGAAAGCGCCGCAATAAGAGAAGCTGCATTTTCATCCAAATTTATTTCTTCGTTTTGAGCAACGTACAAAAGTCTGCTTTTTATAACATTTGCATCAATACGTGTAAAATCAAAACGCTGACAACGCGAAAGAATGGTTGCAGGTAACTCCTGCACCTCAGTAGTTGCAAGAATAAATACAACGTGTGCGGGGGGCTCTTCCAAGGTTTTAAGCAAAGCGTTGAACGCAGGTTTTGACAGCATGTGCACCTCGTCGATTATATAAACGCGGTATTTTGCACTGGCAGGAGTGAAAACCGCCTGTTCGCGAAGCAAACGCACATCGTCAACGCCGTTATTTGATGCCGCATCAATTTCAACAATATCCATTACCTCGCCCGAGGCAATGTTTTTGCAAGACACGCATTCACCGCAAGGGTCACCGCCATTTAAATTTTCACAGTTAACCGCCTTGGCAAGAATTTTTGCACAGCTCGTCTTACCTGTACCACGTGTACCCGTAAAAAGATAAGCATGAAAAATTTTGCCCATAGAAAGCTCTCCCATAAGCGTTTTTGTAACATGCTCTTGTCCTACAACCTCGCTAAAGCAGGAAGGACGATATTTGCGGTATAGCGCCTGATACATTTTACTTGCGCATCCTTTCTTCACTATACAATATGCGTGCTGGGGAGCACGAACGGACCGATTGACTGCGGCGCACAGAAAAATCCACTTAATGCTGCTCGGTTCCCCGCCTGACATGGTTCATGGCATCCTATCGCACAGGACCCGCCCGTTCGCACGCCCCGGCACGCATACCGGAACTATTTATAAAACTATTATACTCTATTATTAATTTTTTTACAATACTAAACTTGTAAAATTATATACTATTTGATATAATTGTCTAAAATGTTTATATACTTTAATTTGACATAGTATATTAACAGCATTCAATTAGGAAGTTTTAAAGAGGTCTGCCAATGGAAAATTGGGAAATTTTAAATGCTGACGGTCGCCCCTTGGGTCGTTCAATAATAAGGGGCAAAGATACACTCCGTCAGGGCGAATATCATTTGGTTGTCCACATTTGGATAACCGATGGTTACGGCAATTTTTTAATTCAACGCCGTGCCTTTAACAAAAAACTTATGCCGGGAGAATGGGCGGCAATAGGCGGCTCTGCCATTATGTACGAAAAATCAAAAGCCGCCGCAGCTCGTGAACTTGCCGAAGAAATGGGCATAAGAGCACGGCCCAACCAGCTTAAATTTGTTAAAAGAATTACACGCAAAAGTTCTATTATCGACTTGTATGTGTTAAAAACACGCGTACGTGCTTCTACCCTTAATTTACAAAAGGAAGAAGTTAGCGATGCAAAATGGGTTACTCGTCGCCGTCTCGAACAGATGGTTACAAACGGCGAGTTTCACAACTACGGCAATGAATATTTTAAAACGGTTTACCAAATTGCCGCAGACTATCACGATTAGTGCACAATAAAGGAATGTAATTTATGTTATCAAAAGATAAAATCTGTCAGGTTTGCAAAGAGCAACTTAAAGCCTCAGATGATATAGTTGTTTGTCCCGTTTGCGGAGCACCCTATCACAGAGAATGTTATAATAACGCAGGCAAATGTGTATATGAAGAACTTCACTCGACCAATTTTGAATATAAGCCTCAAACTGAAGATGAGCAAACAATCAGTCAAAATGAGGAAAAAGCCGTTTGCATAAATTGCGGTCATAAGTTTGAAAATGACGAAAACTTTTGTCCAAACTGCCGAACTCCCAAAGATATTAATTTAAACTTTTCTTTCGGCTATGACAAAGCAACTGCCGACTATTTGGAAAAAACCGATTCAGACGGTGTTAGTGCATCAAGTGTTAAAGCTTTTTCGCTCATCAACGCAAACAGATACGTCAACAAATATTTTTCTCTGGATAAATCTTCAAAAAAATCTTGGAACTGGGCGGCATTTTTAGTGCCTGAAGGCTGGTTCTTTTACCGCAAGATGTATAAGGCGGGCATTGTTGTAATACTTCTTATGATAATATCGGCAGTTTGTCTTATCCCTTTTAATGCCGCTTTGGTATTACCTGACCAACGAGTTTCAAGTTACGAGATGGTTGAGATAATGACAAAAGCTCTTACAACCATTCAACCCTTTGCTTTGGCTATGGCCTGGATAGGCTCAACTATTAATATTTTAATACGCATTTTCTGTGGACTTTTCGGCGACTATATTTACAAATGCTTTACCAAAGAAAAACTTTTAAACTATAAGCCGAAAAACCGTGAAGAAGAAAGCATCCCTCTTTTTGTCAGACTAAGTAGGCTTGGCGGCGTTCAACCCTTTATGTTTTTGGCAGGATATTTAATGGCAAGGTATATTCCCCAAATTATTCAGTATTTTATTGTTTAACTTTTTAAGGAGATTTATATGGACAGCCAAAACAAAAAAACATGCTCAAACTGCGGTACTGTAAACTCTGCCGATTTTTCTTATTGCAAAAACTGCGGCACTCCGCTTTATTGGCAAGAGCAAACTTTTGGCCAAAGTCAACTCGAATTTGCACAGCCGCAAAAACACCAAAACGCGTTTTATGAAAACAATGGTGTTGACGCAAAAACTATGGAAATATTTGTAGGCAAAAACGCCGACACTTATTTGAGCAAATTCACTACCATGAAAATTATGAACAAAAAAGTTTCTTGGCATTGGCCTGTGTTTGTTTTGGGCGTTTTGCTGGGTCCTGTCGGCATTGCTTTTTGGGCTTTTTATCGCAAAATGTACAAACTTGCATTTTTGTTTTTGGCTATTGGCTTCTTGCTCACCGCTTGTGATGTTTGGGCATCGTTTTTTTATCCTTTGGGTGTTGTTATAAGACAATACGGTAATGAGATTTTTACACCTGATGCACTTAATGAGTTTTTAATTGTTGAAATAGCGCAAAAGTTTGTTCAAAGCACACATTTTTTAAGCTCGATTGTTTATTTGCTTAATTGGGCAACCATTTTACTTGCTTCTATGTTTGCTTTCAGAATATATGAAAAATTCGCCATTAAGCGTATAAAGTCAATAAAAGTATTATCCCACGACGAGTTTCCTGTTGAACATTATATCAAGTGCAAAGGTGGAACATCAACACTTGCCGCCGTTTTGTCACCTATAATATATTACTCTTTTGTATTTTTTGTTTTAATTGCAATAACCATAATTTCAATAATTCTCTAAAGTTGGCGGAATATTATGAAAAAATATACAACTTTATTATTGGATGCCGACCAAACCTTGTTTGACTTTAAAGCGGCAGAAAAACAGGCCATCAAAAACGTGCTTAAAAGCGCTCGGCTTCCCTATGATGATGACACCACAAAGCTTTACAGCCAAATCAATGACGGTTTTTGGAAAAAATTAGAACGGGGCGAGATAAAACGTGAAGAAATTTACACGGGTCGTTTTAAAGAATTATTAAAGCAACTCGGTGCAAATTTTGATGCTGAAACTATGAATAAAAATTATTTTGAGCAACTTCCCCTTTGCAGCAGACTTTATAACGGCGCACGTGAGTTTTTGCTAAAACTCGGCAATCAAGGCTACAAGCGTTATATGATAACTAACGGTGCCGCACCCATACAACGCAGACGTATCGAACTGTGCGACGTAAACCATTTATTTGAGGGTGTTTTCATTTCTGAAGAAATTGGTTTTGCTAAACCCGATAAGGCTTATTTTGATTTCGTTTTAAATAAAATTGACGAGAAAGATAAAAACAAAATTTTGGTCATAGGAGATAGCCCCACAGCAGATATTGCAGGTGGAATTGCAGCAGGTCTTGCCACCTGTCTTTATAGCCCAAGCGGCGAGGGGTGTGAACCAAAGCCCGACTACATAGTGACAAACTATAATGAAATTTTTGAAATTATATAAGATAAACGCAAAAAAGAAGTAACTTTTGGTGAACAAAAGTTACTTCTTTTTTGGTGGACACTAAGGGACTCGAACCCCTGACCTTCCGCACGTCAAGCGGAAGCTCTACCAGCTGAGCTAAGTGTCCGTAATTATTTGCGGCAAAAGCCATTATAACTTATGTCGCAAATAAAATCAATAGTATTTTTTAAAAGTTTAAATCTTTCAAACCGGGATGAAGCTTGTCTTTATCAGAAAGCTTAATTTCCATATCGTCGGTAATGGGCCACTCGATTGCAACATCGGAGTCATCCCACGCAAGACCGCCCTCTTCTTCTGGATGATATACATCATCGCACTTGTAAACAAACTCGGCTTCATCAGAAAGAACCAAAAAGCCGTGAGCAAAGTTTTTGGGAATAAAGAATTGACGTTTGTTTTGGTCACTCAGTTCCACACCAACCCATTTGCCGTAGGTTTTGCTGCCTTTACGAAGGTCAACAGCAACATCAAAAACACTGCCTTTAACCACACGCACAAGCTTTGCTTGTGAATATTTTTTTTGAAAATGTAAGCCTCTCAAAACGCCCTTGCTTGATTTTGATTGGTTATCCTGAATAAACTTTGCGTCGATACCGCCTTCGATAAAATCGCTTTCCTTATAGGTTTCCATAAAATAGCCACGGCTATCGCCGAAAACCTTGGGTTCAACAATAATAACGCCTTCGATATCTGTTTTGATAAATGTAAAATTTCCCATTTTATACTCCGTTTTATTTATCTTTGTACATTTTTTCGTAGTATTTTGTATATTCCCCGCTGGTTACGTTTGCAACCCACTCTTTATTATCAAGATACCACTTTAATGTCTTTTTAATGCCAATCTCGAAAGGAGTTTCAGGATACCAGCCTAGGTCGTTCTTAATCTTCTCGGGGTCTATGCCGTAACGGCGGTCGTGACCTTTACGGTCGGCAACGTGTTTAATAAGATGTTCGCCTACTTCGGGGTCGGCATTTTCTTTTATATATTCAATAATTGTCTTTACAATGAATATGTTGGTACGCTCGTTATGACCGCCAACGTTATAAACCTCGCCCAATACGCCATCGTTAATAACCATATCAATTGCTTTACAGTGGTCTTCAACATACAACCAGTCACGAATTTGCATGCCATCACCGTAAACAGGAAGGTCTTTATGATTAAGCGTATTGTTCATAATGAGGGGAATAAGTTTTTCAGGGAACTGATAGGGGCCATAGTTGTTTGAGCAACGAGTGATGTTAAGAGGGAGTTTAAAGGTATCTCCGTATGCTTTTACAAACATATCGGCAGATGCTTTACTTGATGAGTAAGGTGAGTGAGGGTCTAAGGGTGTGGTTTCTGTAAAATAACCTTCGGGACCTAGTGTACCGTAAACCTCATCGGTTGAAACCTGAAGATATTTTACGCCCTCGCGGTAAACGTCGTCACCAACTGACCATGCTTTGCGGGCGTTGTTAAGCAGGTTAACTGTGCCCAAAACATTACTTTTTACAAAAATATCGGGGTCGCTTATGCTGCGGTCAACATGGCTTTCAGCCGCAAAGTTAACAACATAGTCTATTTCGTTTTCTTCAAAAATTTTTGCAATAAGTTCTTTATCGCAAATGTCGCCCTTAATAAACACATGACGGGGGTCATTTTCAACAGCCTTTAAGTTTTCGGGGTTACCTGCATAGGTTAATGCATCAATATTTATTAACTTGATGTCTTGATATTTGCCCAACATATAGTGAACAAAGTTTGAGCCGATAAAACCGGCACCGCCTGTAACGAGATATGTTTTCATAATTTAATCCTCCACATTTTCAATGTATTGTTTAAGGGCATCTTCCCAATAGCGCATTTGGTTACCAACGGCACAGTCAAGCGCCAGTTTGCTTAACGAAGAATAAGCAGGGCGTGGTGTTTTGTTGCCATATTCCTCTGTGGTACAGGCTTTTACTTGGCAGTCAATTTTTGAAAGCTCAACAATTTTTTTAGCAAAGTCGTACCAACTGCATTCACCTTCGCCTGTACAATGATATATGCCGTATTTTTCGCTAACGCAAAGCTTTAAAATGTGATGTGCTAAATCATTAGCGTTTGTGGGGTTGCCGCGTTGGTCGCAAACAACCTTAATTTCATCATTTGCCTTCGCAACTCTTCTGATTGTTTTAACAAAGTTTTTACCTATATAACCGTAAAGCCAAGAAGTTCTTACCACAAAAGAGCGTTTGCAAAAATGCAAGGTATATTCTTCGCCCAAGCGTTTCGATTTGCCGTAAACCGTGTTAGGCGCACACAAATCCCACTCCATATAAGGCTGTGTGCCGTTACCCGCAAAAACGTAATCGGTTGAAACGTTGACAAACTTTGCGCCGATTTTTTCGGCAGCAACCGCCAAATTTCTTACGCCATCGGCATTAACCGAATAAGCAAGTTTAACCTCGGTCTCACAACCGTCAACGTTTGTCATTGCCGCACAGTTTATTATGACATCAGGTTTTTGCTTTGCAACAAAATCAATCACTGCAACCGTGTCGGTAATGTCAAGTGAGTCAACATCAACCGCAACAACCTTGGCTCCAAGACACTCTTTCGGTATATCGCCGATTTCACTTTTACCCGTATCAAGCATTTTAGTAAGCTCGTTACCTAACTGGCCGTGTGAGCCTGTTATAAGAAACTTCATTTGCTTTTCCTCCATTTTTTTCGGTATTTTAATGCTGAACTTATATGAATAAGCAAATATTTTAATTTATGAGAACTTTCCCTGTTCCAATAGTGAGTTGCCACAGCCTCGGGCACAAGCATTATTTTGCCGTGTTTTAACATTGTGCGCGAAATATCTGCATCCTCTAAATACATAAAATATCTCTCATCAAAGCCGCCTACTTGTTGGAGTAACCTTGTTCTGCCCATCATAAAACAGCCTGTACAAAACTCCAAAGCAGTAGGCTTGTCCAAATTTTTATCTGCCATTGTAAATTCCTTGCGAATTTTTTTCAAAAAAGGAATTCGTCCGCTAAGCAGATATTTCATTTTTGGTTGCAATCTGGGAAGAAATTGCTCACTTCCGTCAGCGTTACAAATTTTTGGAGTAACAAGCACAACATCGGGATGCTCATCAAGATATTTTGCTAAAATTGAAATTGTATCTTGATTTATAACAATATCAGGATTAAGAAAAGCGTGATATTGTGAATCTACATCAAAAAGCACCGCATTATGCCCTGCACCAAAACCTTTATTTTCATTGCTTTGAACAAGATTGATATTGTCAACTGTTTTTAAATAATCCAGCGTACCGTCGGTTGATTTGTTGTCATAAACAAACAAAGAAAAGTTTACCCCTGCGGTATTATCAAGCAGAGATTGTACACATTTTTTAACCGTATCAATATTATTATAGGTCACGACCGAAGCCGAAACTTGCACTTTGTTCATAAAACGGTTTCACTCCGACACAGTTTTCTTAATTGTAACACACAAGTCGTTCGTTTTCAAGAATTATATGTTTTAATAGGCACATTAATGCATAAAAGATTAACTGACGGTCAAATCTAATAACGGAGGTGCAAAAAATTGAAATATTATAAATCTAAAACAGCAAAATTTTTAGCGGGAAAAGGTTTTTATCCGGTTGTCGCTATTTGCTTGATTGCGGTAGGCGTTGCCACCTGGTCGGCGGTATCTTCTTTAGCGCCCCAAGCAGATGTTTCAAGCAATCAATCATATACCGAAAAGGTTTCATCATATACTGTAAGTGAAAAAGAACCCGAACCTGCGGGTAATACCGTAAGTGACGTGTCTGATACACGTTCATCTTCCATAAAACAGACCTCTTCGACGCCAAAAAAGCCAACAGCAGAATATTTTGTAATGCCTATTGAAGGTAATATTATAAAAAATTTTTCCCTGACAAACTTGCAATATTCTGCAACCTATTCTGATATGCGCATACACAATGGAATTGACATTGACGCCGCCGAAGGCTCACAAATTAAATCGGCAGGTGCAGGAGTGGTAAGCAAAATTGAAAACGACGTGCTTTGGGGCACTGTTATAAAAATTGACCACGGCAACGGCATTGTGGGAGTTTATTGCGGTATCGATAACCCCAGTGTCAAGGAAAACGACACCGTACACGCAGGCACAACACTGGGCGAACTTGGGATTATTCCTTGCGAATCTTCCGACAAGTCCCACCTGCATTTTGAAATTTTGTGCAACGATCAATACACATCGCCCCTTGACGTGATGGGCTTGGCGGGTTAAAACACCTGCCCTCGCCATCGTTTAAGGGCACAAAAAGCGGAAAGAGTAAATCTTTAAAATTTATGCTCTTTCCGCTTTATCATTTTTATTTTTCTCTTATATATTCAACAGTTTTTTTGTTTGCAAACCGCCAAAGTCCAAACAAGCTCAAAAATCTGCCAAGCATGGTGTTTTTGCCCTGCGGACAATCGCACCTTTTAATTTCAAACTTAAAGAACCAATCAAGCCACGAGCGATCTTTATATTCGGGATGATGGAAAGTTTGTTTTTTGCGGTTGTTGTTTGCAAGATGCCTTGCCGCCAACGGCCACAAAACATTATACTCAGCACTTGATATGTTGCAAAAAATTTGCGGTTTTTCGCTTTCATGTATTGTCATATTTTCTCTATTGTTTTTTATCGAAAGAAATTCCCACGAAAAATCGTCTTTGGTAAACTTAAGCTTTATCAACACGCCATATTCGGTATATTTTTGCGCTCTTTGAAAATTTGTATCAAAAATAAAATTGCCAAGCGAATAAAATATAATTTTATTGCCAACCTTTTCATAGTTTTGAACAACGTGCGGATGATGACCGACCACAATGTCTGCGCCCATTTTTAGATACTTTTTATATCTTTTTCTTAAATAAGGCATAGCCATTTGAGAAAACTCTTCACCCACGTGTGACACAACTATACACCAACGATTATTGGCTTTAATTTCTTTAATTTTTTGCAGTACTTCTTGCTCATCTTCTGCCGCAAAACAACCGGCTGTTTTTTGGTCGGCGCGGTTGTTTCTTGCATATGTTACCGCAACAATGCCAATACCGCCGTCTTTTTCAATAATAACGGGCTTTGACGCTTGGTTTATGTTCATACCCGCTCCTATAGTTGCAACATTGTTTTCTTTAGCAACTGATAATGTGCTTTCCAAACCAACTTGGTCACAATCCATTGAATGATTGTTTGCAAGATTCCATATATTGCCGTTGATTTTCTTAATCCAATTAACACATTCAAAGGGATTAGCATGAGTTAAAGGCTTGTCGGTTCTTGCCGCACCAGAACTTATTGCGCCCTCTACGTTTACAACCGTGTAATCTGATGACGAAAGAAACTCTACAACCTTATCGCTAAGCAGATTTTCATCGTTACAAGAATTTGAAAAATGCTTTGTAAAAGCAAGGTCTCCGGTAAATGCAATTTGTGTCATTTTTTAATACCTTTCAAGAAAAATTTTTGCTATTTAATTATAATGCTTTTTAAAACCAATGTCAAATTATACATAAAAAACAACGCCGAAGCGTTGTTTTTTAAAATCTTATTCTGCTATATTTGCATATACAATGTTATATCCAAAAGGGCTGTCCTCGCAAAGAACAAAAAGTGTTTCGCAAGGATAAATTTCGGGATTGCCGTCGTGGCAATCGACCGTCACGTTTGAATAAACCGTCACTGTGCCGTCACCATCGTCAAGTACGCCTGTAACCTCGTGAGAATAGTTGGTATAACCACGTGCTGCAAAAGGCATACAACCTTCAACGCTCGGAATGTTGGGATAACAAATTTGAGATGCATCAACATTGATTGAGTACATTGCAAAAACCAAATCTTCAACCGCTTGTGTTGCAATATACCCGTCACACGCTCTGTCTTTAAGCGAAATAGCAACCTCCTCGGTAAGTTCCTTTGGTTTGTTAAAGGTATCATTATAAACACGGTTTGACTGAAGCATATTTTCAATTCGTGAATCCAGATAAATTTGTGCATTTACAGACTGTGACGTGTTTTCTTCAGCCAACGAAGAAATGCAGGTGCTAAGTATAAAGCAAGACAGTAAAACCGCCGATAAAAAAACAATCAAAAAACTCTTTTTTGACATACCTTGCACCTCCATAAAAGACTGTATTTTTATTATATAACTTTACACAAAAAAAGTCTTTAAATTTGGGTAACAGTTTTATTCCAAAACAATTACAAAAAATTACATTTTTGATACTTTTGCTCCGTTATGCACCATAGTCGCTTTTATTTGCGTGTTGCACAAAAATTATTATATTTATTGAAAACTTTTAGTTGAAATTGCCAAAATTATGTGTTACAATACGCACATACTTAATAATTATTTTTTCATACGAAAGGGTGTATTTTTATGAAACAGTATTCCGCTGACAAGCTGCGGAATGTTGTGCTGTTAGGCCACGGCGGCAGCGGTAAAACAACTTTGGCAGATGCCATTTTATATTATGGAAAGGCAACAGACCGCATCGGCAAGATAGCAGACTCAACTACCGTTATGGACTTTGATCCGGAGGAAAAAAAGCGTAAAGTTTCTATCAATACCTCTGTTTATCCCATTGAAACAAATGGTGTGAAAATTAATATTATCGACGCTCCCGGTCAGTTTGACTTTGCGGGTGGTATTACCGAAGGCATTGCGGCTTGCGGCTCGGCTCTTATTTTTGTTTCGGCACGTTCAGGTGTGTTTGTAGGCACAGAGCAATGCTATGACCGTTCTGTTAAATATGACAAACCTGTTTTCTTCTTTATAGGCAAGTTGGATGTTGCTCCCACTCATTACTACGAAGTATATCACGATTTGCGCAAAAAAGTTGGTAAAAGCCTTTGCCCTTGTGTTGTTCCGTATATCGAGGGTGATAAGATTGTCTGTTACGTTGACCTTATACATAATAAATCTTATACTTTTGACGGCATAAACGCCATTGAACATAGCGAAATGCCCACAAACCCCGACATCGAATATGCTTGGAACGAAATGCGTGAGGCTCTTGCTACAACCGATGAATCTTTGATGGAAAAATTCTTTGAAGGCGTAACCTTTACCCCCGAAGAGAAGATTAATGCTTTGAACATGGGCATTAAACGCAGAGAGGTTTGCCCTGTGTTCTGCGGTTCAGGTCAGACGGGCGAGGGTGTTTCTTTGGCTGTCGATATTATGGCAAAGATGCTGCCCGGCGCAAATGAGGTTGTTTATAAAGCTAAAAAAGGCGAAGAAATTGTAAACGTTGCCTGCGACCCTGCCGGTCCTCCCGCTTTACTCGTTTTTAAAACCATTGCCGACCCGTTCGTTGGAAAACTGTCTTACTTTAAGGTTATGAGTGGTACCATCAAGGCTGATATGCGCCTTACAAATATGCGTACCGGTAAAGAAGAAAAACTTGGCAAGTTGATGTGGATTAAGGGAGGCAAACAAGAAGATGCCGACTACGTTATAGCGGGTGATATTGCCTCTGTTGCAAAGCTTGGTGACGTCGTTTCGGGCGATACGCTCTGCTCGGATGAATTTGGTGCATCTATTGTTACACCAAGCTATCCTAAAGCTTCGCTTTCACTTGCAGTTTATCCAAAAGCAAAAGGCGACGAGGAAAAAATTGCAAGCGGTCTTGCAAGGCTTATGGAAGAAGACCCGACTATTTCGTTTAAAACCAACAAAGAAACACGCGAACAGTTGCTTTCCGGTCTTGGCGAACAGCACATTGACGTTATCGTTTCGAAACTTAAAGCAAAGTTTGGTGTTGACGTTATTTTAAAAGAACCCAAAGTCCCCTACCGAGAAACTATACGTAAGAGTGTACAGGTTCAGGGCAGGCACAAAAAACAATCGGGCGGTCACGGACAATTTGGTGACGTTTGGATTCGCTTTGAGCCAAGTGATTGCGATGGACTTGAGTTTGCCGAGGAAGTTTTCGGAGGCAGCGTTCCCAAAAACTTCTTCCCCGCAGTTGAAAAAGGGTTAAAAGAGTGTATAACCAAAGGTGTACTTGCAGGTTATCCTATGGTTGGCGTTAAGGCAACCCTTTACGACGGTTCTTATCACCCTGTTGACTCGAGTGAAATGTCCTTTAAACTTGCAGCCGCAGTTGCATACAAGGAAGGTATCCCAAAAGCCAACCCCATACTGCTCGAGCCTATCGGCAGATTGGTTGTAACCATCCCTGAAAATTATATGGGCGACGTTATAGGCGATATCAACAAGCGACGCGGCAGAGTTTTAGGTATGAATCCGCTTGACGGTGGCTTGCAAGAAATCGTTGCTGACGTTTCAATGGCTGAGATGGCAACCTTCTCAACTGCAATGCGTTCTATAACGCAAGGCAGAGCGGTGTTCACCTTTGAGTTTGACCGTTATGAAGACGCTCCTGCTCACATCGCACAAAAGGTTATAGAAGCTGCAAAAGCCGAATAAATAACAAAAAGGAATGTTCAAATTTGAACATTCCTTTTTTACTTTGAAAACTCACAACCGCAATACATTTGTCGATAGAGATTATATTCTTTTGACAGTTGTATTGAGCGTTTGTAACCCTCTTTTTTCTTGAAATCAGAAATTAAATACTTTGCGCCTCCGTTTTCAAGTGAACAACCTACATTATTTATTACAACTGCATTTTTGTGAGGACTTACTGTAAGGGTGGTTGCAAAAAAGTCATAGTTTTTTGCCATATCTCTTGCAGATTTAAGTCGATACTCAAAGCACTTTGTGCACCTGTTTCCTCCCTCGCGGTCGGTCTCGTTCCCTTTTACTGCTCTCAAAAAGCCATCGTGGTCATAATTGCCCTTGATAATCTTTACATCCTTTGCACAGGGCAGTGCTTCAATAATTTGTCGTTGAGCTAAAAAGCGCTTTTCATACTCTTCAAGAGTATCGATATTGGGGTTATAAAAGTAAACGGTAATCTTAAAATATTGACACAGTTGCTCTAACACTGCCGAACTGCAAGGGCCGCAACAGCTGTGCAAAAGCAAGGTGGGTCTTTTACCGCTTAAATTTACCTGTTCAAGCGTTTTTTCTAAAATAATACGATAATTTTCCATAAACTATATCACTTCTAAAATTAATAAAATAACTATAACAATTTATAATGCTTGACTTTTTATTTTCTTCATTATACAATATCGAGGATACATTGCAATACGTTGTCTTTACTAATATTTTTGACATTTTAACATATACATTCTTATTATTCAATTAGTTTTGTCAAAAGAAAGGGAAATTTATGGAACTTTGGGAAATTATAACCACCGCCGTTGCACTTTCTATGGATGCTTTTGCAGTTGCTATATGCAAAGGTCTTTCGGTAAGAAAGGCAACATTAAAACAATCAATAACCGCTGGTGTGTGGTTTGGCGGTTTTCAAGCACTGATGCCGCTTATTGGTTTCTTGGTTGGGCAGACCTTCGCAGGTTTTGTTAAACAGTTTGACCATTGGATTGCTTTTGTTTTATTGCTTATTATTGGCGGCAATATGATAAAAGAGGCTCTTTCTAAAGAAGAGGAAGAGGTTAATGACTGTTTTGGTGCAAAAAGCATGTTGTTGCTCGCAATTGCAACAAGCATTGATGCTTTGGCAGTAGGTATCACCTTCTCTTGTTTAGACCTTGCTTGTGGAATTATTCCCGCAGTTGCCATCATCGGTGTTATCACCTTTGTATTCTCGGCTTTTGGCGTGCGTCTTGGCAACGTTTTCGGCGCGCGTTTTAAAAGCAAGGCAGAATTTTTTGGCGGTGCCGTGCTTCTACTTATAGGCATTAAAATTATTCTAGAACACCTTGAAATTGTAAAGTTTTAAAATAATATAAAAAAAGCAAGTTTGGAAAGCTTTCCAAACTTGCTTTTATTTTTGTGTAATGATTATTTCATCATGCTTGCAACTTCATCAGCAAAGTTGTCTTCACGTTTTTCAAGACCTTCGCCCTTTTCGAAACGAACGAACTCAACAACATTGATGTTTCCGCCAAGCTCTTTTGCTACGCTTGCAACGTACTTACCAACTGTGAAGTCACCGTCGATAACATACTGCTGCTCGAGCAAACAGTTTTCTTTATAATATTTGCCAACTTTACCCTCAACGATTTTTGCAAGAACAGCATCGGGTTTGCCTGCCATTTTGGGATCTTCTTTCATCTGAGCAATCATAATGCCCTTTTCTTTTTCAAGAACCTCAGCAGGAACTGACTCGGGATTTAAGAACAAGGGGTTCATAGCAGCAATCTGCATTGCTACGTTTTTGCCCATTGCATCAAAGCCGTCTTTGTCAGCAACGTCAGCATCAAACTTAACCATAACGCCGATTTTGCCGCCTGCATGGATATAGGTTGCAACTGCACCTTCCATACGAATGAAGCGGCGAATTTTAATATTCTCACGGAACACGAGGAATATATCCTGAACCATTTCTTCAACGGTTTTGCCCTCTGCATTTTTGCAAGACATCAAAGCATCAACATCTGCGGGGTTATTGTCTGCAATAACCTTTGCAACTGCAACTGCAAACTCTTTGAATTCTGCGTTGCCTGCAACGAAGTCTGTTTCGCTGTTAACTTCAACAACAACACCTACGTTGCCGAAAGCAGCAGCAACAACTGTGCCTTCTGCAGCAATTCTTGCAGTCTTCTTCTGCTGTGAAGCAAGACCTTTTTCTCTAAGATAGTCAATAGCTTTATCAAAATCACCGTCAGACTCTACCAAAGCACGTTTGCAGTCCATAATACCGCAACCGGTCTTTTCACGCAAAGACTGAACATCTTTTGCAGTAAAATTCATAACTAATTCACCATTTTCCTATTATATTAATAATTATTCAGCATCTTTAGCTTCTTCAGCTTTTTTTGCTGTTGTTTTTTTAGCAGCGGGCTTTTTTGCAGGTTTCTTTGCAGGAGCTACCTCCGCCTTGTCTTCTTTTTTCATTGCATCCATCTCTTCAGCGGTGATAGCTGCGATACCATCATCTTCGCCTTCGGGAGATGCACTATATTCCTGACTGCCCTGACGGCCTTCGATAACAGCAGCTGCAATTGTCTGAGCAATGAGCTTAACTGCACGGATAGCGTCGTCGTTTGCAGGGATAACTGCATCAACTTCGTCGGGGTCGCAGTTGGTGTCAACGATAGCGATAATCGGAATGCCGAGTTTCTTTGCTTCTGCAACAGCATTTCTTTCTTTGCGGGTATCAACAATGAACATTGCGCCAGGCAATTTTGTCATATTTTCGATACCGCCGAGGTATTTCTCGAGTTTTTCCATATCAAGACGAAGTTTAATAACTTCCTTTTTGGGAAGAAGCTCGAATGTGCCGTCTGCTTCCATAGCGCGAAGTTGCTCAAGGCGTTTAATTCTGCGACGGATTGTTGTAAAGTTTGTAAGCATACCGCCAAGCCAACGAGCGTCAACATAAGGCATTGAGCAGTTGAGTGCTTCTTCTTTAATTGACTCTTGAGCCTGTTTTTTGGTGCCTACGAACAAAATGTCCTGTCCTTGTGCTGCGATGTCACGAGCAAAAAGATATGCTTCATTGAGCTTTTTAACGGTTTTCTGCAAATCGATAATGTAGATGCCGTTACGCTCTGTGAAGATGTACTCTGACATTTTGGGGTTCCAGCGTCTGGTCTGATGACCAAAATGAACGCCTGCTTCTAAAAGCTGTTTCATTGATACTACTGATGACATAATTTTTCCTCCTGAGGTTTTTACCTCCATCCCGCTTTTATGTCAACGGCACCACCCAACAAGCGTTGGGCACCTGACCGCAATAGCGGAATGTGTGTTTTTATTTACTAACGGAATGTCATTTTTCCGGTAGCCGCAATATTATATCACACTTGATTACAATAATCAAGTATTTTTTTACTCGGCATATTGTGAGGTTAAATTATAATATTCTTCCAAACATTTGCCGCTTTCATAAACCTTTTTTGCAAGGTCTTTACCCAGATAGCGAACATGCCAAGGCTCATACTTAAAGCCCGTATATTGCTCTTTATCCTTGCCGTAACGAACTATAAAACCATACTTATAGCAGTTGTTTGCTATCCACTCAGCCTCTTTTGTACCCTCAAAGCTGCTTGATGCATTATTTAAGTCAAGCGCAAGACCTGTTTGATGCTCCGAATGACCGGGTCTTGCAGAAAAGCGGTCAGCTTGCGCTTTGCCGCTTGATTTACTGTAATTTGTGTAAAGGGTTGTTTGGCGCTCATAAGAGCGGTATCCCGAAACAATCCAAAGCGAGATGCCATCCTGCTTTGCAGCGGCTTTCATTTCATTAAACGCCGTTTGCGTTTCGCTGGTTAATCCATTACCAAAATCTTTTGGCACGGGATATGTTTTATTAACAATAAGTACGCCGTCAACATACTTAGGCTGTATTGGGGTTGTGTTTGCAACAACTGTTGACGATTGTTTGCTGCTTGAAGAAATTATTGATGATAATGGCAACTGTGACGACGAGGAACTTTGAGCAAGTGAAGACGATTTTGAGGATGTCTCCGTACTGCTTATATCTGACGAGGTTGTTTGGTCGTCGTCCGAAAACATTACAATGCCAACAACACTGACAAAGACAGCCACAACAATGCCTATAATAAGCGATTTTACAAATATACTTTTATTCATTTTATCACTCATCCAATTTTAATACTGCCATAAAGGCTTCCTGCGGAACCTCTACGCTACCGAGAGAGCGCATACGCTTTTTACCTTCTTTTTGCTTTTCAAGCAACTTTTTCTTACGTGTGATGTCACCGCCATAACATTTGGCAAGAACGTCTTTACGCATAGCTTTTACGGTTTCTCGGGCAATAACCTTACCGCCGACAGCCACCTGAACAGGCACCTCAAACAACTGGCGCGGTATATAATCCCTAAGCTTTTCAGCAATGCGGCGGGCGCGGCTGTAAGAGTTGTCCGAATGAACGATAAATGACAATGCATCCACCATATCACCCGCAAGTAAAACGTCAAGCTTAACAAGTTTTGAGGGCTGATACTCTTTAGGCTCATAGTCATAACTTGCATAACCGCGAGTGCGTGATTTGAGCGCATCAAAAAAGTCGTATATAATTTCTGCTAACGGCATCACGTAATGTATATCTACCCTGTCGCCGAGATATTTTAGGTCTTTATAGTCTCCCCTGCGCTGTTGACAAAGTTCCATAATAGTACCCACAAACTCGCTGGGACTGAAAATGTGAACATCCGCCATAGGCTCATAAGCCGCCGAAATTATTGCAGGGTCGGGATAGTTTGTAGGGTTATCAACCTCGACTATCTCGCCCGTATTAAGTTCAAACTTATAAATAACGCTTGGTGCGGTTGTTACAAGGTCTAAGTCATATTCACGCTCAAGACGTTCTTGAATGATTTCCATATGGAGAAGGCCCAAAAATCCGCATCTAAATCCAAAGCCAAGCGCTTGAGAGGTTTCTGCTTCAAAAAGCAATGCGGCATCGTTGAGCTGCAGTTTTTCCAGCGCTTCGCGCAGGTCGGTATAGCGAGCACCATCGGCAGGATATATACCGCAAAAAACAACAGGATTAACCTTTTTATAACCCGGCAAAGCCTGACTTGCGGGGTTGTTTGCAAGGGTTATTGTATCGCCGACACGTGCGTCAACAACCGACTTTATTGATGCGGCAAGGTAACCTACCTCACCCGCTTCAAGCACATCGCAAGGTTGAAGAGATGTTGCGCCTTTTCTTCCGATTTCAACCGTACCGAACTGAGCGCCTGTTGCCATCATTTTGATAACATCACCTGTTTTAAGGCGACCGCTGACAACACGAAAATATACTATAACGCCTTTATATGCGTCATAATAAGAGTCAAAAATAAGCGCTTGTAAGGGTTCTTGACGCTCTCCCTTGGGTGCGGGAATATTGTTGACAATGCTTTCCAGTACGCTTTCGATATTGATGCCGTTTTTAGCCGAAATTGCAGGTGCCTCGTCTGCGGGGATGCCTATAACATCTTCTATTTCACTTCTTGTTCGTTCAACATCTGCACCCGGCAGGTCGATTTTGTTTATGACAGGGATAATTTCTAAATCGTGGTCGTAGGCAAGGTAAGCGTTTGCCAGGGTTTGCGCTTCAACACCTTGAGAAGCGTCAACAAGCAGTAATGCACCCTCGCAAGCCGCAAGTGACCTTGACACCTCATAGTTAAAGTCAACGTGACCGGGGGTGTCAATCAAATTTAATTCATATTCTTTTCCGTCTTTCGCCTTATAGTTCAAGGTAACAGCATGGGCTTTTATTGTAATGCCACGCTCTCTTTCAAGGTCCATACTGTCGAGCAGTTGCTCCTCCATTTGTCTTGTATCGACAGATTGGGTATGCTCTAACAGGCGGTCAGCCAGTGTTGACTTGCCGTGGTCGATATGAGCGATAATACAAAAATTTCTTATGTTCTCAAGGGGTGTTGACACTTTATTTCTTCCTTTACTAATATATTATTTTACTTTGCGGTAATAAAGTCCTCTTGTAAATTCACACGGCGCTTTTTCGCCGTTTATAAAGCCGTTTACTACATTGTTTATTTCTTCTTTGTTTTCATTAGTGCAATAAAGCACCAAAAAGTCAAACCGTTTTAATTCATCTTTTCGGTCTGCCATCCAGAGCGGTCGGCTGTTAAGCACCTCTCTTGCTGAGTCTGCACACAAAACGGGGAACTGTGCGCCTGTTCGGTCGGTCAAAATCATATTGCAACCATTTTGCGAACAACCCGCAAAATTGCCTTCTTTGGCGCAGGTTGAGTTTAGCATTAAGGGAATTTTACCATATGCCAGTATGCCGCACGGAATATTGCCGATAATTTCGTTCGCCTGGTCTAAACCCAGTTCAAAAGAAAGTGTTGCCCATACAGCGCCGTTTTGTTCTGCCGCCGCCAGAGAACGAGAGTTAAACACATTCATAAACCATCCGTACACAACCTTAAAACCCGCATCTTTGGCAATTTGTACCGAACGGATATTGTTACAAAGGGCATATTTTATACCTTGTTGTTTACTGATATTAAGGCGGCGCAAAATTTCCTTACCGTCAATTAGCCTACGGGGTACTTCGGCAATAATTTCTCCCTCAAAGTCACAATCTTGACCTGCGGGGATAATTACCGCATCAACATTTACGTTTTGCGGTATCATATTGCTGTTTTCAACCCTTAAAATTAGTTTCTGATTTGATTTGTTTCGGGGATTAAGAGCAGATGATTTAAGTTCATTTATCTTGACGTCAGAAACTTGTGCTCTTGCCTGCTCAATTTTTTGCAATGCTTGACGGCGGACATCACCAAGTGATGCGGCACTTACTGTGAGCGTTTTATCAATATCACAGGAAATTTTTTCTATAACAAAGGGAGTATCCCCTGTTTTTTTAAGTTTTTCAAGAGCATATTGCTCGTCCAACGGTTTATTTATTGCAATTTGGGCAAAGTCACCCTGTGCCGTTACGGTACGGTTACCGTCACTTAAAGTTAAGGTTATGGGGCTGTCTTTTTTTACCGTAAAACTGCCATTTAAAATTACATTTTGCCTTTCAATGCGATAAAGAGCATGGATACCCGCTTTAGCATCTTTTGAAACTTTATTATCGGCAGCGGTACGCACACCTTTCATAGTATCGCCGACACCCGAATAATATTTATGCGTAAAACCGCCGCGAGAAAAAATATCAGACAGTTGACGACGCAATTTTTCATCCGGGGTATCACCGTCTATTACCGCTCTGCACACTGCAGTTGCGGCTGCAACATATTCGGCATCTTTCATTCTGCCTTCAATTTTTAATGACGCTACACCCATATCCATCATTTCGCCAATATAGTCAACAAGACTTAAATCTTTTAGGCTTAGCGCATATTCATCGGGGCTGTTTATTCCGAAAGGAAGTCTGCAAGAGCCTGCGCACATTCCCCTGTTTGCACTTCTTGTGCCTATGGCTGCACTTAAATAACATTGTCCCGAAAGGCAAACACAAAGCGCACCGTGAACAAAATGTTCTATTTCAACATTGTATTTTTCACCCTCGTCGCACATCTGCTTTAACTGTGCGCGTGAAAGTTCTCTTGCCGTAACAACACGCTCAATTTCTAATTCTTTCAAATAAGGGAAGACCTCTATTGAAGATGCCGCCATTTGCGTTGATGCGTGTAAGGGTATATCGGGCAAAACCTGCTTTAATGCCATAGCCAATCCAATATCTTGCACGATAAACGCATCCACACCCGCCTTTGCGGCACATATGGCAGTATCTATCGCATAGGGCAGTTCTTTATCTGACACGAGCGTATTAAGGGTAAGATAACCCTTGACGCCGCGAACCTTTAAATAGCGCATGGCATCAAAAATCTCTTGTTGTGTGAAATTGTGAGCGTTACGGCGAGCATTAAAGTTGCCCATACCGAAATAGACAGCATCGGCACCTGTGCGAACAGCCGCAATCAAAGATTCCATATCACCCGCAGGTGAAAGCAGTTCTGTTTTGTTCACGTTTTCAAATCTTTCACTTTTTATTTTATCGCTTTGCATTATATCTCAATATAATAATACCGCAAAACTTAAAAATAATAAAGAATTTTTTTATTTTTAGTGAAATTTTTTGCAACTTATAGTATAATGGGTAAAAAGATTGAATTTTGGGTGATTTTTTTGAAATATTTAGTTTTACTTTGTGACGGTATGGCAGACCGTCCGTTTGAGCCATTGGGCAACAAAACTCCTATGGAGATTGCAAAAAAGCCTACGATGGATATGTTGGCAAAAAAGGCTGAGTTAGGCTTGTGTAAGACCGTTCCTGACACGTTAAAACCCGGCAGCGACGTTGCAAACCTTTCGGTTATGGGTTATAACCCCTTAGAATGTTATACGGGCCGTTCGCCCTTGGAGGCGGCATCTATTGGCATCGAGCTTGGTGAGCACGACGTTTCTTTGAGATGCAATCTTGTAACCTTATCTGACCACGAAAACTATCGTGACAAGATTATGCTTGATTACAGTGGCGGTGACATTTCCACCGCCGAGGCACGTGAATTGATTAAAGCCGTGCAAGAGGCGTTTGGAAACGAGCAGTTTTCTTTTTATGCAGGTGTTGCTTACAGACATTGTCTTGTTGTTAAAAACGGCACTTTGGAGCTTGGCAATATGACTCCGCCACACGACATAAGCGGCAAGGTTATCGGTGAACATTTAAGCCAAAGTGAAAATGCCAAACCGCTTATTGAAATGATGCAAAAAAGCTATGACATATTAAAAGACCACCCAATAAACCTTGAGCGCATAAAAAAGGGCGAGGCTCCCGCAAATGCTATATGGTTCTGGGGCGAGGGCAGTAAGCCTGCGCTTGACAATTTTTATGAAACATACGGCGTAAAAGGCGGCGTTATCTCTGCTGTGGACCTACTTAAAGGTATTGCGTTTTGCGCAAAGATGGAATCTTATGACGTTGCTGGTGCAACAGGTTATATTGATACTAACTTTGAGGGCAAAAAAAGCGCCGCTATAAAGGCGTGGCAAGACGGATGCGATTTGGTTTATTTGCATCTTGAAGCACCTGACGAGTGCGGTCACCGAGGTCAAGCCGAGTTAAAGGTTAAGTCGTTAGAAATTATTGACCAAAAAGTGCTATCCCCCTTGGTTGAATTTTTAAAACAGCAAGGCGATTACACCATTTTGATAATGCCCGACCATCCCACCCCGCTTGAGATTAAAACCCATTCTCGTGAGGCGGTGCCTTATTTACTTTACCGTTCAAATGTTGAGATTGACGGTGCTGATAGCTTTACCGAAAAAACAGCAACCGATACCGGTAATTATCTTGAAGAAGGATATAAAATGATGAAAAAGGTGTTAGCATAATGCTAACACCTTTTTTAAATTAAACCGTTTTATTTTTTTGAAATACGCTTGAGTTCATAGCACTCATCACAAAGATTTGCAACGTCGGGCGAGTGGCTTACAATGATGACACATTTGCCCTCGTCGGCAAGTGAACGGAAAATTTGCATAATTTCGTTTTGTGTTTCGGTATCAAGATTTCCTGTAGGCTCATCAGCAAGAATAATTTGAGGGTCATAGGAAAGCGCTCTTGCTATTGCAACACGCTGTTGCTGACCGCCCGAAAGCTTTAAGATACGACGATTTGCCTGCTGTTTTATCTCGCAAAGATATTCGTTTTCACCGATATCCATTTCAAGAACATCTGCGTTAGCGTTAATTATGGTGAGAGGCGTTTTTATTTCGTGACTTGCATCGGTAATAAAGCGTTTTTGCTTTTCGTACGACTCGGCAATAGGTTTTATAATTTTATCGGACAAAAAGAATATAACAAAGAAGACGACAATAAGCCCCGCAAAAGCTATTAAAACACTTATGTATAAAAACCATCTAATTTTCTGCCAAAGTCGACAAAAATTATACGAACCGACGTGCCCTCATAATTTTTGTTATATCTATAATTGCCGACAAAACCTTTTTGTCTTGTTTTTTTAACGGCATAATATGCATACTGCTCTGCCGTATTGCTATCGATTGCGACTATCTTGCTGGTTTCGGTATGTATTATATTTCCGTGTCCATCAAGTAAAACCGAAAAGTAGCGAGACTCATAAGGCGTTTCAGCAGAAATTATGTTACGCGGATTACAAAGCAACAATCTCACGGCGCCTTCCCCCTTTTCTTATATTATTTTCTCACAAAAATGTTAACTTTTCAACATTAAACCAAACTTAAAAAAACAGTAGGATTTCCTACTGTTTTTTATAAAAAATATCGAGAACTTGCTGGTAGAGGGCTTCTTGGTCAATGTGATATTCAGCATATTTTCCTTTTTTTACTTCACCTTTGACATTGTGAAAATTTATTGTGGCACCGCCCTTTAAATAAACCGACGTAAGATACGTAATTCTTGAAGCGTTGATATTTGTTACCGCATAACCCGAAACAACATTAAAAAGACGCACAGGAGTCTTTATATCTTTTTTTGTTTGCTCGGTCGCTTTTGAGGCAAAGCCTTTTATG
This sequence comes from Acutalibacteraceae bacterium, assembly GCA_045535505.1. Taxonomy (GTDB): domain Bacteria; phylum Bacillota; class Clostridia; order Oscillospirales; family Acutalibacteraceae; genus CAKSST01. Next base: position 69,685 of record JAZSLU010000023.1, read on the forward strand.
AATTCTTGCTGGTTTGCCATACGAGCGAGGTTTGAATCCAAAAGTGATTGGTCACGCTGTCGCACAAAACTTAAAGCGTTCGATGAGGTTATATATTTTTTTGCTATAACATTGCCTTGCATATCGTATTGATTTACATTAAAACCTCCAACCGCATTTACAAGAGGACCAATACCCGACAAATCGATTGCAAAATATGTATTAATCGGAATTGAGTAAAACATTCGCGAAACCGATTGAACAACATTTTGACAACTTGTGTGTCTGCGGTCGCCGTAAGAATAAGCTAGGCAAAGTTGCATTTTTTCGGTGCCGATATAATTGCCCTGCTTTGAGTAAACAGACACATCAGTCATAGAGTCACGCGAGATTCCTATAACATCAGTTTTGCCTGTTGCAGTATCTATTGCCATAAGATAAACGGCATCTGCTTGTCCGTTTGTGCCGTAGCGGTCACTTTCTCTATCTATGCTTTTTTCGTCAACACCCATAAACAATATACAAGTTATATTATCGTTATACTTATAATTTACACCGTTATGTTCAATAACCGAATCGTCAAACTCTTCATAGTCTGATACATTAGATGATGTGTTTTGCGCGAACAATTGCTTTTTGCCCACATTATACATAACAGCAAAAGCCGAAACAAACGTTATAATAAAGCAAAGCAAAACAGCACCTATAATTATAAGCGCACGTTTTAGTTTTTTGTGTTTTTTTGGCTCTTGAGTTACAGTTCCCTGTACATCATTTTGTGAGTTCATCTTTAATTAATACTCCCTGAACGAGATATCTGTTTTTGCCGTAATCCATACAAGTACTCAATGTTAAAATGCAATCGTCTGTTGTAAGCGTTACGTCTTGTCTTATGTTTTTAACTAAACTGTCCGGATTTTTTACCATTTCAAGATATTTTTCATATATCTCTTTATTATTGAAATCAAACGAGTTTAAAATATGGCGGTCATCATATCTGTATGCCGCAAAAATTCGGTAGGTTAAAATATGACCCGGATAATAAACATACATATATTCATTCTGCTCAAAAAATTCTTTATCTCTGAATTTTCTAAGGTCTCTGAACATTGTTCCGTTTTTCATATTGTGGCCGTAAAGAATAGTGTTGGGGTCATCAAAATTTCTGCTGTTAAGACGCTGAGAATATATTGAGCCTGCTTTTGCGGTATTATGGTTTATATCACGATTTATGTAGTAGTTATCGTCCGCAACGCTGCTTTGCAGCACAGGATAGTCAACCCTTGTGTTAGGAACTCTTATCCAGGCGTAAACATCGGTGTTTTGCGTTTGCAATGCAGCAAAGTCAATAGGGTTATCGGGAAGATTATCTGACGTTGACCCGCTACTGTTATTTTTATAGCCGCCAAGATTTATTCTGCCGTCAAGATAATAATTGACAAGATATGCCGACGATAGCAGCATAACGACAACCAAAATGCAAATTATGATAATTTTTACGGTTTTATTTTTTTTCAAAATAATACCCCTTTTTATAAACAAATAAAACACGCCCGTGCACCTTAAAGGGCGCGCGGGCGACATAGGCTTATCAAAACTCGCCTAAAACTGTTAGTTAAAAGCGCGCTTTTTTAAAACAACTGCGCAAGCAACAAATGCAACAAATGCTGCTACTGCACCTGCAACACCGACATCGTTGGTTTCGGGAGCAGTTGTGCTATCGTCACCAGGTTGTGTATCGGTTTTTGTAAATTTAGCAATAAGTTCAACGTCACTTTCGGCTTTAATAACAATCTCTTTTGAAGAAAGTGAGCCGGAAACGATAGTGTACTTTTCGCCATTTATTTCCCAACCATAGAACTCGTTGCCTTGGTTTGGGGTTGCGGTTGCTTTAACGTCGCCGTTATTCTGAACTTCTTTTTCTGCTTTGCCTTTTGTGGCATCATCAGCTTTAACTGTAACGTTATATTCGCCTGAACCTGCAGGGCTTTTTTCAGCACAAACTGTCAAAACGGGAACACACAGAGCAAAAAGAAGTGCAATAGCACAAACAACACAAAGAATCTTTTTCATAAGTGTAATCCTCCTTAAAATTTTTAAAGTTATAGTTATTATATCATTGGCATTTAACTTTTTCAAGTATTTTATTTAAAAATATCATATTTTCGGTTGACCGTTTTATTCCTTTTTGCTAAAATATTGACATAAACTGCCACAAACAAAGGAGTTATTATTTTGAACATCGTTCTTGCATCAAAGTCACCAAGAAGAAAAGAAATTTTACAGAATTTAGGTCTTAATTTTTCGGTTTTGTCACCCGACTGTGACGAAAACGTTGGAATTTTATCCCCCAAAAAACTCGTTTGTCAACTTGCGCTCAAAAAAGTTTGTGCCGTTACACAACAGTATGAGGGTTGCGAAAACACTCTTTTTATTGCTGCTGATACTGTAGTTTGCATTAAACGTGACATTTTAGGGAAACCTAAAGACAAGCAGGATGCTATTAAAATGATAAAAACTTTGAGCGGCAAACGTCACAAGGTTATCACCGGAATTGCTATGGTTTATAACGGCAAAACTGTTTATTGCAGCGAGTCTACAAGCGTATATTTTAAGCGAGTGCCCGAAAATGAAATTTTAGCTTATGTTGAAACCGACGAAGCTTATGACAAAGCGGGCGCATACGCAATTCAAGGCACCGCTTCACGCTGGATAAAAAGAATCAAGGGCGATTATTTTAACGTTGTGGGTTTGCCCGTTTATAAACTCTGTGAACTTGCCAAAAAACTCGATGTAACACTTTAGCCAAAGCATTTAAATCCGAGCCAGCCTTAAAGGGCTGACTTTCGGCGTCTTCTGGCTCATTGGTGCACATAGGCTGACGGATTTGCGAGTATTTTAACAAAGCCACAGCGTAAAATCCTTGTTTCAAAATCTGATTCGGGTTTGAATGCTTTGGCTAAGGAATTTTTATGACTGTTTTTGAAAAAATATACGAAATTGTAAAACTTATACCGAAAGGCAAGGTTGCAACCTACGGACAGATTGCGCTTTTGGCTGGCAATCCACGTTGGGCAAGGGTTGTAGGATACGCTCTTCACGTAAATCCACAGCCCATTATCATCCCTTGTCATCGAGTTGTTAACAAAAGCGGAAAACTTGCGGGAGCTTTCGCCTTTGGCGGATACCAAGCTCAAAGAGCTTTGCTTGAACAAGAGGGTGTTATTTTTGAGCCCGACGGAAGTGTCGATTTAAAAAAATATTTATGGGATAAAAAGAAGATGTGAAAATTCACATCTTCTTTTTTGCATTTATCATTAAAATTGCAATTTGAGTTTTTGCATCTTTAATTTGGTTGTTTAATACCATTTGCAAAGCCTCTGCAAATGGTATTTTTACAACCTCTACAAACTCGTTTTCATCGGGATGTGCCTGAGCTATTGTAACGTTTTTGGCAAAATACAAATGAATTATTTCATCAGTATAACCGGGGGTGGGATAAATTTGACCTAAAAATTCAAAATTTTCGGCAACGCCGCCTGTTTCTTCCGAAAGTTCGCGCTTGCCGCAAAGCATAGGGTCTTCTCCCGCCTCACGCTTGCCTGCGGGAATTTCTAAAACTTGTTGTGTGTAGGCGTAACGAAACTGCTTTACAAGCAACAGTTCGTTTTCTTTTGTGAGTGCGGCAACGCCCACGCCACCGGGATGCTCGACAATTTCTCGTTTTGAAGTTTTGTTATTTGCCAATAGCACATCATCTGAGCGCAAATTTATTATTTTACCTTTATAAATGTAATTTTTATTTAAGGTTTTTTCTGCAATATCCATTAAATTTTCTCCTTTTTGCGTGAATTTAGTTGTATTATAACAGCATATACTTTACTTTGAGAGGATGATAGTTTTGAGTAGTTTGGTATCTTGCAAGGATTATTCTTATGACCAATATAAAAATATTATTGAACAGTTGGAACAAAGATATGATTTTTTATCTTATCACGTTATCGGCACAAGCCATGCAAAAAGAAACATTTACGCTTTAAAGCTTGGTCGTGTTGCCGACTGCGTGTTATATGCAGGTGCTTTTCACGGCAGCGAGAGAATAACCTGCACACTTTTACTTATGTTTATAGAAAAGTTTTGTAATGCACTAAAGAAAGGGTTACAAGTTGCGGGCATAGATGCGCGACGCGCTTTATACCAAAAAGGACTTATTGTTGTGCCACTTGTTAATCCCGACGGATGCGAAATCGCCCATTCGGGCAAAAACGCCTGTGGTGATTATAAAGACAAAATAAAAAAACTTTGTAAGGACGATTTTTTGCATTGGAACGCAAATTTGCAGGGCGTTGACATCAATCATAACTTTGACGCCGGTTGGGATAAGTTAAAACAAGCGGAACAAAAAATGGGTATATTGGGACCTGCACCCACACGGTACGGCGGCACACATCCCGAAAGCGAACCCGAAACGGTTGCTTTATGCAACCTTTGCAGACACATACGTTTTAGACACGCTTTTGCTTTCCACACGCAAGGCGAGGTCATTTATCACCGCTTTGGCGACAAGGTTATCGCACGAGGTGAAAAAATGGCACAAATTATGTCAGCATCAAGCGGATATAATTTGGAGGTTGCAAGCGGCATTGCCGAAGGCGGCGGATTTAAAGACTGGTTTATCAGTGAGTTTTCCCGCCCCGCTTTTACCATTGAAGCAGGACTTGGTATGAACCCATTACCGCCCGAAGACCTTGAAAATATTTACCAACGTCTGCAAGAGTTGCTTATGCTTGGTATTGTTATGTAAAAATTTAATTGTAAAAACAGTTTGGTATAAAACCAAACTGTTTTTATTTTACAAAAGCATAAGTTCAACTGTTCTTTTGTCCATTTTTGTAGGATCTGTTATCTCATAACGGTTATCGTTAACGTCTCTTATCAATACCCTGCCGTCAGCAAGATGTTTTATATTTTGCGGTCGGCTTCTTACCTTGAAAATACATTCGCCATAATCGGTGACCGCTTTAACGGTCAAGGTGCCGTGCTTCCAATTTATTTCATTAACCTTTTGAATTTTTGGCAAAATGTAATAATCAGCAAGACTTTGTCCTAATGCGGCTTTACTTTCTTTATCTAAACTTGCAACATCGGTTATTATGGCAACCTCATTACGATCGTCATCTATCAAGGCTATATACTTATTTTTTGCCGTAACGGGAAAAAGTCGTTTGGGTTGAAGATTTTCAAACCTTTCTCCGGTTTTTAAGGTTATTGCAACCTTCATATCTTCACAAAGGGTTACAACAAGGTCGTCGCCTTTTAAAAACAATTTTTCGTTCATTGCCTTTCACCCTTCTTTTGTTCAGATTCTTTACGGCGAATTTCATCCGAAAGATTTTGAATTTCTACCAGATTGAAATATTTGCCCTTTTTAGCAATAAGCTCTTCGTGAGAGCCTGCCTCAATAATCTTACCCTTTTCCATTACAATAATTTTGTTTGCACGGCGTAATGTTGAAAGGCGGTGGGCAATCATAATGGTTGTTCTGCCCGAAATTAATCGTTCAATTGCCTCTTGAATAAGATGTTCTGTTTCGCTATCCACAGATGCAGTTGCTTCATCAAAAATTAAGATTGAGGGATTTTTCATTACTGCTCGAGCTATTGAAAGACGTTGTCTTTCGCCGCCCGAAAGACCGACACCACGTTCACCAAGCATCGTATCATAGCCATCGGGCAGATGGGTAATAAAGCCGTGGGCGTTGGCGACCTCTGCCGCTTTTATAACATCCTCAACGCTTGCCTTGGGGTTTGATAAAGCGATATTTTTAAATATTGTTTTGCGGAACATAATAGGCTCTTGCTGAACGAAACCAATTTGTTTACGGTAACTTTTAAGGTCGATATCCTTAATATTTTGTCCATCGACAAGAATTTGTCCTTCGTACTTATTGTAATATCTCAAAATGAGATTAATAAGCGTGGATTTTCCTGCGCCCGTTGTGCCAACAACACCTATAATGTCGCCAGGCTCGATAACCAAATTTATGTTATCAAGTGTTTTTACAGTTTTATCGAAAGAAAAGCTGACGTTTTTGAACTCAATTCTTCCCTTAAAGCCATCTACCAAATTGCCCTTGCCGGTATCCTCTTCGGGCTCGGCATCGAGAATATCCATAAGTCTTTCGGCAGAGGTGAGCGCATTGCTGTAACTATCCGAAAGATTGGCAAAAAAGCTTACCGGATTATAAAACATTGAAGCATAAGAAATGAAAGAAACAAGCAAGCCTGCTGACATTATTGTAGGGTTATTAATCGCCCAACCGCCACCTATACCCCATATAACGAGTGAACCGCATGTTACAAAAAATGTAACTGCATGGGGGTATATACTGCCTACAGTAGCCGCTTTTTTACTAACCTTATACCACTGATTTGTGTGGTTTTTAAAATTTTCTACCGAGTCTTCTTCCCCTGTGAATGCCTTTGTAACACGAATACCCGGCAAGGCGTCGGAAACCACATCACACACGGCAGACCAGCGCACCCACAGTTTATGATAAAGCGGCCTTATTTTAAGCCTAAAAATTCTTGCGCCAATCGCAACCAAGGGCACAGGCAAAAGTGACAAAAACGCTAATTTCCAGTTGAGCGTAAACATTACAACAATAATACCTATCATTGTAAAAAACTGAATAACTGCCTCTTGAGATATTCGCATCATAAACATATTTAGGGTTGAGGTATCACCGCTTATACGAGAATAAATGGAACCCGAGCCGATTTTATCATAAAAATCAACCGTAAGATGCTGCGCTTTTTCGTACACGTCATTACGAAGAGCCGTAACCATAGTATCACTGGCCCGACGCATTATTCTAAGGCGTATTGTGCCCAAAACCGCTTGCAGCAAGTGTACCACAACCAAAACTAAAACCAGCGTATAAAGCAGATTTAAATTGCTGTTGGGGATAACATCGTCAACCAGCATTTTGGTAATGTATGGTGGAACAAGATTTACCACCGTTATAAAAATTGAAAGCACCATACACACAAACAAACGTAAGCGTTGAGGTTTTATGTAATGCCACAAGCGTTTATACATTTTGCCTTTACCCTGACAGTTGGTGCAGTCTGCACCAGGATAAAGCAAACTTCTGCCGCATTTAGAACAAAAAAGTTTTTGCTTTTCTATAACATTTTTGACTATATCGAGAGCGCAATCTCTATCTTCGCCCTCATTTATACTTCTTATATATTGCACTGCGGCTTCCATTGCAGCGATTGAGGCAAAACTGAAGCGCAATCTTTTTTTATCATTAATGTAAATTGATGCGTTGCCGTACATACGACGAACATTGATTTTTTCGATATCACTTAAAGAAACAGAAAAACCTTCACTATCGGTTGAATTTTCAACACACAGCAAAGAGCCATTGGTAACCACCAAAGCAGATTCGCCGTATTTTGAGTTGAGATTAAAGTCTGCCGATATAACAAACAATATTTCTTGGTCGCAAGGCAATGCGCTTTCTATTTTTGCCCATAGTCCGTCCGAAATATAACCACTACAAATGCATTCTTCTTTCATAATCTGACAACACCCTTTTAAACTCAAATCCAATTTTGGTAATTATTGTAACATACACCAATCATAAAGTAAATATTTGGTATAATTTTAAAACTTTTTATATTGAAAAAAAGAGCATATTGCTTTACAATAAACATATACGCTTCAAGGGAGGGGTTTTGTGGTTAAGTTTGGTAACGATTGGGACAAAATTCTGGCTGATGAATTTAAAAAACCTTATTATCTTGAACTGCGCCGATTTTTAAAAGCCGAATATTCATCCGCAACCATTTATCCACATATGAATAATATATTTAACGCCCTCAAAGAAACCTCTTTTGAAAACACAAAGGCAGTCATTATTGGTCAAGACCCTTATCATGGCGAAAATCAGGCGCACGGACTTTGTTTTTCGGTTTTGCCCGGACAAGCACCACCGCCGTCTTTGGTTAACATTTATAAAGAACTGAAAAGCGATATAGGCATAGACACCGATTGCCGCAACGGATATTTAATTAACTGGGCAAAGCAGGGTGTTTTAATGCTTAACACGGTTCTTACCGTACGCGCGGGTTGTCCCAACAGCCACAAGGGCAAGGGATGGGAACATTTTACCGACCGCATTATTGCAGAGCTTAACAAGAAAAGCTCTACAGTTGTATTTTTGCTTTGGGGCGCTAATGCACGTGCCAAAGCGGCTGCCATTGACAACCCCTTACACGTAAAACTATGTGCACCCCACCCCAGTCCCCTTTCGGCTTACAGCGGTTTTTTCGGATGCAAATGTTTTTCAAAAACTAATGAAATTTTGCAAAAATCAAATCAGTCTCCGATTGACTGGCATATATAAAAAACTGCCCTTGGCGGACAGTTTTTAAAGTTTTATAAAGTTTGTATAAACGCTTGTGTGTTTGGGAGTAACCCTGCGGTCCTCGTGCATCGAGCCAAAGTACCAATGCTTATAGGTACATTCTCTATCAATGCTGTCAAAAAAGCCGTTAAGGCGGTTAACCCTATCCAGACTGCCGTTTCGTAAAAGCATTGCGCTTTTAACGCTTGAAGGCGGCTCGTGAGTGAGTATGTAATCCATTTCGCCGTTATATTCTTCCATAACGTTAATTGCCTCGCTCATTTCACGCGGTGAGGGAAGTTCTTCCTTCCACCATTTGCCTTGGTCGATATGCATATCTTTATCCGGGCTTTCGCCTCCGCCCATAACGAAAAAGCGTTTATCGTCAATTGTGAACATCTGACCTCGCATTAAGTGCAGCAAATTACCTTTTATGCGATGAACGCATCCGCCTTTCCAATAAGTTACGCGACTGCGATTTATTAAATCGAAATTTTCGTGAGTGCCGTCTAAAAAAGCAACGGTATATTTGCGGGAACCTAAATAATCGATAACATCTTTTTCTTTTTGAGAACCATCCCATAAAAAGCCAAAGTCACCGCATACTATAAGCACGTCACCGGCTTTAAGCTTACGCCAGTTACGGTCAAACAAGCGGTTTTCGTCACCGTGAATATCACCTGTTATATATATCAAGACTGCCACCTCACTTTGTTAAAATACTCGTTAATCTTGCTGTTTTTTTACATTATACTATATTTGTCGGGAGATTTCTATATGATTAAGAAAATTATTTCGTTAATTTGTGCTATTTTTGTCATTTTTTGCTGCTGTGCGACTGCAAACGCATACCAAATTTCAGGTTTTGAGCTTTATGCAAACAATGCTTTGCTTGTAAGCCTTGACAACGGAATGGTAGTTTATGAAAAAAATGCCAACGAAAGAATTTATCCCGCATCAATCACCAAAATTATGACTGCGCTTGTTATAATGGACAACGTAAAAGATTTTGACAATGAAAAAATTCCCACCTCTTATTATGCCATTCATGCTATGGACGGTACAGGCTCTACAATGCTTAATCTTAAAGAAGGAGAAGAGCTGACCCCAAGACAGTCGCTTTACGCTTTGCTTATGTGCTCTGCCGCCGATTGCGGTATGGCAGCCGCCGAATATTATGGCGGTAGCGTAGAAAACTTTGTTAAAATGATGAACGACAAAGCAAAGGCTCTTGGAATGAACGACACAAATTTTATGAACGTTCACGGCCTGCATGATGACAACCACTACACCACCGTAAACGACGTTTATAAAATGGCAAAAGCCGCTTTGGAATATGACATTTTTATGGAAATTGTTTCGTCATCACGTTACCGTATGGCAGCAACCAATATGAGTCCTGAGCGCACTCTTGTTACCACAAACTATTTACAAGATGCAAACACCGCATACTATTACAGATATGCAAAAGGAATTAAAACAGGATATACCGACAAAGCCGGGCGCTGTCTTGTAACCACTGCAACAAAAGGCGGTTATTCTTACCTTTGCATTGTTATGAACTGCCCTCCCAGAAACGAAGCAGGTCAGTTACAACGCAAGGAATTTGTAGATTCAAAAAATTTGTACGAGTGGGTTTTCAACAACTACAACTACAAACTTATATGCGACACATCCACACCCATTGGCGAGGTGCCCGTTGAGCTTTGTAAAGACGCCGACCACGCAACCCTGGTTTTGCAAAAAGACTTTTCTGCCATTTTGCCAAAGCTTGCAGACGATTCGACCATTGAGTATAATTTGCACTTAAAATCTGAAAGCTTTGATGCACCTATTAAAGCCGGTGATGTGCTCGGCACGGTTGATATCAAGTACGCAAACGAAACACTTGCTACCGTTAACGTTGTTTCGGGACAAACCCTTGAGCGAAGTGGTGTGCTTGCTTTTATAAGAGGAATAAAAAATATTTTTACATCAAAGGTTTTTGCTTTTTTGGTTATAATTGTTTTGGCGGGTATTACTGCTTTTGTTTTATCAAGCATAATTATGACAAAACGTGCACGTGCAAGAAGACGTAAAGTTAAATATAAAAGATATTGAAAAAAGCGGTCGTATGACCGCTTTTTTAATGCAAAATTTGTGTGTTATTTGATTTTTTGCAATGTGCAATCCTTATAATACCAAGCAAGAATCTCCATAAAATTATTGCCTTGCAACGCCATATAGTTTGCACCGTATTGGCTCATTCCAACTCCATGACCGTAACCTCGAACGGTAAACTTAAAAGTACCGTTTTCCTGCGTTACATCAAAATTTGCTGAGCGCAAGGAAAGTGCTGAACGCATTTGTTTGCCCGTTACACTCTTGCCACCTAAAGTTATGTTTAGCACCGTACCCGAATCTGAGCGTTTGCTCTCGCCTATCCAGCTTGCAGTGTCGCCCGATAAATCACAAAGGTTTTTTGTTTTTTCGGCAAGTTCTTGCGCTGAAAACGTAACCTCACTTAAATAGGTTGAACAAAGTAAATCTCCAACGCTGTCAACCGATTGAAGATATGCATAGTCTTTGCCCCAGACGTTTGCAGCGCTTTCGGTTTTACCGCCTGATATAGCATGATACGCCGCAAAGATGGGTTGATTATCGTAGGTGAGCACATAGCCCAACACCTCATCAACCGCCTGTTCAATTTTTTTTAAATATTCTTGAGTGTTATCTCCCCATTTTTGCGACAGCTTGTCTTTCGGAATAAAGCCTTGGTCGGTATTTGAATCTATTACAAGGTCGTACTCTTTATTATCTTTTGCTCTTATATTTCTTTTATAACAAGCGTATGTGTATGCCGCAACGGTTTGTGCTTTGAGGGCTTCGGCTTGATATGTTGCGGGCATTTCTGCCGCAACGACACCTACAATATAATCCCGCTCTGAAATATTGGTTATTTTTTCGGTATTAGGGTCATATATTAAAAAACCGTCTTGATTTGTTGGATTGTCAAGATTGATAATATCTTCGGGGATTTTGTCATTTTGTGTGCCTACAGCCGTAAGAGGTATAAGCATCATACCTAAAACCAAGATGATTATGATAACAAAATATAAATTTTTCATTTTTTATGCTCCTTTTGTTTGACAATTTGCCTGCAAGGTTATAAAATAAATACTGTGCCTTGTCCATTAATATGATTTTAGGCATAAAAACATTACTTTTTTGGGCGTGTTGTTTTTGAAAAACAAAAAGATTGTTAAATATTCTAAATGGATTATATTAGCTGCCATATTGCTTCGCTGTGTGCAGCTTATTTTCTTTACGGCAGACCGTAGCGGATTTTTTATCCCCAAGTTTCACTATGTCGGAATTGTTTTTTCTTTTTTGATTTTTGAGCTTTTGATAGTGCCTGTTGTTTTTTCGTTTTTAGGAAGACGTCAGCCATCTCATCCGCCTTCATATTACCGCTCAATTTGCGCCGCCGCTTTTTTGGTTGCGTTGACATTTGTGATTGAGGCTTTGACAAACAACTTTGGCGGATTAGTTTCGCCCATACTTGTTATACCTTATAGACTGTTTGGCATTATCGGCGCTGCCGCATTGGCAGCATTTGGTTGTCTTGGATTTATAAAAGACTTTAACTTTTTGCGTGGTTTTGTGGTTTCTTCGGTTGTTTTTGTGTTTTTTAGACTTATCATCACCTTTAGTTGCTATTCTGCACTTGCCTCTGTTACCGATTCTGTTTTTGATATTTTTATGCAATGCTCACAACTTGTATTTATGCTTTACTTTGCAAAGTCAATTTGTTTTATCGACACTGACGCTTCCTGCTTTGCTGTATTGCCCACAGGAATGCTGACCATTGGCTTTACAAGCGTTAATGTTTTACCAAAACTGCTTATGTATATAATCGGCAAGAGTGCAGTTGTACATGACTCGCCTGTATATTTGATAACAAACCTTGCTATCGGCATTTTTGCCGCCGCATATACATACCATATGTTTTGTCTTAAAAACTTTAGGGCAAAAAAACACACAACCAAAATATTGCCTAAAGATGTTGCCGATGTGCCCGACGATTCATTCTTGGTTTAATAGTAAAAACCGCTCAGATTTCTGAGCGGTTTTTTTATTTGCCTGATTTTAATTTATTAATTGCTTTGATTTGTCTTATATCCGAACCGAAAAACTGTTTCATTGTATAATAGCCGATTATGCGGGACATAACTCGAGGTGAATAAATTTTTTCGAGTTCACCCAAGGTGTAGTTACTGCTTATAACACAGGGTTTGCCTTTTAAGATGCGAGTGTTAATTATGTTGTAAACACAAGAAAGCGTAAACTGTGTTGAAAATTCTGTGCCGAGGTCGTCAATAATAAGCAAGTCACACTCGATTGCTTCTTGCATAAGGCGGTCGGCATCTTCACCGTATGTAAAGTGTTCACGATTCATTTGATTGAATAAATTTTGCGCAGTGCCGTATATAACACCGTAGCCTTTTTTTATGACCTCGCTTGCTATTGCCAAGGATAAATGAGTTTTGCCAAGACCTGTGCCGCCTAGCAAAAGCAAACTTTGAGAATCTGCTTTAAAGTTCTGGGCATAGTTTTTACAATGGTCATATATTGCCCTCATACGCTCTCTGTCCGACATACCGTTTTCGGAATTATCTGAATAATAATCAAGGCTGAAATTTTCAAAAGTGCTTTCGGCAAGGGGTGCTTGTTTTGCCAAGTCGGAATATGCAATTTCTTTTGCTATTGCCTCAACGCATTTGCAAACGCGACCCTTTACATATCCTGTATCATTACACTCACTGCAATCTGCTTTCGGCTCACAAATGCCAATTTCTTTTTCTAACTGCTGTTTTCTGTTTGTAAGCTCAAGGCTTTCGGCAACTATTGTTTCGGCGCCTTTTGTATCACCCACAAGGTAACACTTTGCAACTTGGGCACCGTTCATTTTTAATTTTAAAGATATATGTTCAAGCTCTGCACAGCGGCTTTGAGCCTCTGATAACGCTGTTATGTAAGATTGTTTTTTTATTTTTGCGACGCGCTCCTTTTTTTCTATTGCGCGGACATACACACTTTTGCTATACATTAAAGTTCTCCTTTAAGTATTTTTTCTGCGAGGGATAAATCATAAGTGTCGTAATTTTCAGTCTTTTGTTGCGGCTTTTTTAATTTATCGAGGTCTTTTTGGGTTTTTATGCCCTGCTTTTGCCAACCTGTTATAATTTTGTCAATATAAGGTAAAGATAATTTTGAGGTTGAGTCAACACACATATCGTAAGCTATTTTAAGCATTTGACGGTCGTAATGCCACTCGTTAACCCATTTGTGAGCGTTTTCTTGTTCACGCTTTGAGGGGGCACGGTCAATCGAGAACGCACTTGACACAATTCCCCAAGCAGTTTTACGAAGCGCCAATTCTTTAACCTTTTGCTCTGCCGATTTTAAATCGTTCACGCCGCTGTTTATCCAGTCAAGAGCGGTGCGCTCAATAAAACCTATATTACAGCGGTCTTCTGACATTGCGTATTGTATAAGCATAAGCAAAACTGCAATACCCATACCCTGATCATCATAAAGCCAAACGAGCGTTGATGATTCATTTTGGCGCAAAATCCTGCCAAAAATTTGTTGCGCTTGTTGCAACAAAAATGCAATTTCCTCACATTCGAGCGCACGTTTTGCAACCTCGGCTCTGTCGGGTTTTACAGTATGTGTGGCAATCGCCTTTTGTTTGGGTTGTTCGGGTTTGGACTCTGTCGGTTTTTCTTCCAAAGAATATAAAATTCCTGCATCGCACCAATAGCGCAAAGCGTCGTTTATATCGGCAACGGGAACTCCTAATGCCTGTGAAATTTGTTGGGATGTGGGAATGTCGGCAAGGTTTCTGAAAATGTAAAGCAAAACCTTAAGCTGTACTGCACCCGCAAGTTTTAGGTGCTCGTCTGCCACCTTTTGCGGCAAAACAAACGTATTTGCAAGAAAAGACGTATCGATAATATATTTCACCGCAAAACACTCCTTTTTTACAAAATTTTTATCACCAAATTATTTTATCACAAAAAATTTGCCTTGTAAACGGCAAAAAAATTGGCCAAAAAACGCTAACACAATCTATGGTTATGTATTATTGTTTTTTTGCAAAAAACCACAAAATAAGCCAAAAAATTTTTTATAAAAATTAATATCATTATGCAGCCTTCATTCACATATACTGTACAAAGGAAAAAGTATAAAAACGAAGAAGGATGATACCGCTTATGAACAACAGTTTTTTACCTGAAGGATACTATGAGCAAAACGCACAAAACATAAAATTTTTATCCTCTTTTAGCGCATTGGAAGAAGCAAAATCAACACAAAGAATTTTACAAGCAAAGGTTATTTGCTGCGATGCACAGCACAATCTGCATGTTGATTTAGGTATTATGAGGGGCATTATACCCCGCCAATACGGTGCGCTCGGTATAGAGGATGGCAAAATCAGGGACATAGCACTAATTTCTCGCGTTGGCAAAAGCGTTTGCTTTACTGTGACAAACCTACTTTATGACCATGACAACAAGCCTTACGCCCTATTATCACGTAGCCATGCGCAACAGATTTGCATGGATAATTACATACACAAATTGATACCCGGTGACATAATTGATGCAACAATAACCCACCTTGACAGTTTTGGCGCTTTTTGCGATATCGGTTGCGGAATTATTGCGTTGTTGCCGATTGATGCAATTTCAGTTTCCCGCATATCGCATCCCAAGGACCGCTTTGTTACAGGACAAAAAATTAAGGTTGCAATTAAAAGCATAACTTGCGACGGTCGCATCACATTAACACACAAAGAGTTGCTTGGCACCTGGCAGGAAAACGTAGCCGAGCTTACATCGGGGCAAACAGTTTCGGGCATTGTGCGGTCGATTGAGGATTATGGCATCTTTATTGAACTTGCGCCCAATCTTGCGGGACTTGCAGAGCCGAAAGAAAATGTTTTTACCGGACAGACAGCAGGGGTTTACATTAAAAGCATCATACCCGAAAAAATGAAAATTAAGCTAATTATTATTGACAGCTTTGGCGATGCCGTGCCTCCTAAACTTAACTACTTTTTGCAAGACGGACATATTGACCGATGGCAATATTCTCCAAGCGAAAGCACAAAGGTTATTGAAACAGATTTTAGCTTATTATAAATAAAAAAGCGGTTCGCATGAACCGCTTTTTTTATTATTTATTAAATGCTATGAATGCTTTATATGTCATATAAACGTCAAACTTTGCTACTGTTTCAAAGGGTGAGTGCATTGAAAGCACAGGTACACCAATGTCAACCGTATCAACACCCAAATTTGCAACATAGTTTGCAACAGTACCGCCGCCACCTGCATCAACCTTGCCGAGTTCTGCCGACTGCCAAGAAATATTTTCACTGTCAAGCATTGCACGAACAAAAGCCATATATTCTGCCGATGCATCTGACGAACCTGCTTTACCTCGTGCACCGTTATATTTTACAATGCTTACACCGTGGTTAAGATAAGCCGCATTACGTCTTTCTGAAACGTCTTGGAAAGAAGGGTCAACCGCTGCGCTTACGTCTGCTGAAAGACATTTTGAATTTGCAAGTGCCGTAGCACCGCAACCGCCCTGCATTTTTGCAAGATTTGACACAAGATTGCGCAAGAAGGTTGACTTCATACCTGTAACACCATCTGAGCCCGTTTCTTCTTTGTCGGCAAGAATGCAAACGAGGGTGTTTTGAGGATTTTTTGCCTCAAGAATCGCTTTTAACGCTGTATAACCGCAGACCCTATCGTCATGGCCGTATGCGCCAACCATTGATTTATCAAAGCCAACATCACGAGCATGGAATGCGGGTACACATTCAAGCTCTGCCGATAAAAAGTCTTGCTCGGTTATACCATATTTTTCAAACAAAATTGAAAGGATGTTTAATTTCACAAGTTCACTTTCGGCATCATCTTTAAAGGGGTGACTGCCAACAAGCACATTAAGCTCCTCGCCGCGAATTCCGTCAGACAGAGTGCGTTTTGACTGCTCTGCCGCAAGGTGAGGCAACAAATCGTTAACCACAAAGCAAGGGTCGCCCTCGTCTTCGCCGATGCAGACCTCAACTGTTGTGCCGTCTTTCTTACAGAAAACGCCATGTATTGCCAAAGGGGTTACCGCCCACTGATATTTACGGATACCGCCGTAATAATGGGTTTTGAAAAGCGCAAGTTCAATATCCTCATAAAGAGGGTTTGGTTTTAAATCCAGACGAGGCGAGTCAATATGAGCGACAGTAATACGTGCGCCCTGCTGGACATCATTTTGACCGACAACAACTGCCGCAAAGGCTTTGCCGCGGTTATTAATAAAAAGTTTGGCGCCTTTTTGATAAGTTTTTCCCTCAACATACTCTTCAAAGCCACATTCTTTTGCCAAAGCAACGCAAACCTTTACGGCTTCACGCTCGGTTTTTGCGGCGTCTAAAAAGGCTTTATAGTCCTGGCAAAAGGCATGGGCCTCGTTTATTGTTTTTTGGTCTGCTGTAAGCAGTCCATTTTTATTTTTGTAAAAAAGTTTTTCTTTTTGTTCTTTGGCATTATTCATTATTAATTACCTCCGATTATTGAGCCGAACAGTTTTGTTGCGGCATTATTTAAATCTTGAAGATTGCCGTTGTTTATTATTATTTTATCGGTTTTAGACTTATAAAATTCATCGGGTTTTGCGGCTTTATGCCGGTCGTTTAGTTGTTGCTCGGTTAAGCCGTCACGGTCAAGTATGCGGTTTGTTCGCACATGCTTTTGTGCCAACACCGCAACAATATGGTCGCATCTTTTGTCAAGACCGCTTTCAAAAAGAGTGGGGGCATCTAAAATGACGTTTTTATGCTGTTTTATATCACGCTCAACCAACGCCGTTATAAAGGGATGTGTAATTTGGTTTAGCACCATTGTGTTCTCAGGCGTTGCAAAGGCAACTGCCGCAAGCGCACGTCGGTTTAGAGTTTTATCTTTATTTAAAATGCCGTAACCAAAGCGGGCTGTGAGTTGTTCTAACATTCTCTCACAAACCGCCGCTTTTGCATACTCGTCACAGTCTATTACAAAAAAGCCGAACTTTTTTTCGACAAGGCGGCAAACAACGCTTTTGCCTGCACCCGACGGTCCTGTTACACCAATAATCATAATATTATCTCCCGAAATTCACAAGCACGTTGCAAACGGTTATAAACCGCAAGACCTACACCGCTTTGATTTGGTGCGTGAACATAGGCTTTATTAGCGCCAATTTGGTCAAGTTCTCGCAAAGCGTCAAACAGACGCTGTGCCGTTATGTTTTGGTTTTCATAGGAGCCGTAAATAATTTTTGTTTTGACTGTTATATCTTCGGCTTCTTCGCAAAAACAAAGAACAGCCGCATCATCTTTAGTATTGACATATTGAGCAAAAGTTTTAGGTTCTGCCTTTATCATATAAAGCTCACATTTTGGAGCGTAATGTTTATATTTCATACCGGGGGAAGATGCTTTACCCGCTAAAAATTTGCCTGTTACTGCCTCGTCTATAACAAGGTCGGGCAAAACCTTTGTTAATTGCTCTACCGTTACGGCACCAGGTCTTAAAAGGCGGGGATGCTCAGAGGCGAGGGATACAACGGTTGACTCAACGCCGACTTCGCAAGGGGCATCTTTTATAATGGCGTCAATTTTACCGTCAAGGTCAGCCATAACGTGTTGCCATGTTGTAGGGCTGGGACTGCCCGAAAGGTTTGCAGAAGGTGCCGCTAATGGCACACCTGCGGCGCTTATAACTGCTCGTGCGGTACTTTGTGAAGGGCAGCGAACTGCCGCTGTATCAAGACCGCCGCAAACACTTGCAGGGACAGTGCTTTTACGAGGCAACACCATTGTAAAAGGACCAGGCCAAAAAACCTTTGCGCACATTTTGGCTTTATCGCTAATTTCGCTTACAACCATATCAAGCATATCAATGCTGTCAACGTGCAAGATTAGCGGATTATCCTGAGGACGACCCTTTGCCGCAAAAACCGCCCCAACCGCCTGCTCATTAAGGCAGGAAGCCGCCAAACCATACACCGTTTCGGTAGGTATGGCAACCACGCCGCCGTTTTTTAAAATTTCGGCAGCGGCAGTTATATCATCTTTGTTTTTGGCATCAAATATTTGTGTTTTCATCTTCGCCCTTTAACATTTGTGCTCGATAGTGAGTTATAAGTGCATCAACTATCTCGTCAATATCTCCGTTAAGAATCTGCTCTAATCTATAAAGTGTTAAACCTATACGGTGGTCGGTCATTCTGCCCTGAGGATAGTTGTAAGTTCTAATGCGCTCTGAGCGGTCACCTGTGCCAACCTGAGCCTTACGGTCGGATGCAATTTCTTGCTGTTGGCGGTTTAATTCTTGCTCATAGAGACGGCTTTTTAGCACTTTCATTGCTTTATCACGGTTTTTGTGCTGACTGCGCTCGTCTTGACATTCAACCACAAGACCTGTGGGAAGGTGGGTTATGCGAATAGCCGACTCGGTTTTGTTAACGTGCTGACCGCCTGCACCGCCCGAACGATAGGTGTCAATCTGCAAATCTGCAGGGTTAATATCAATTTCAACGTCTTCAACCTCGGGCAAAACAGCAACCGTAACGGTTGATGTATGAATTCTGCCCGATGCTTCGGTTTCGGGTACACGTTGAACACGATGAACGCCGCTTTCATATTTAAAGCGTGAATATGCGCCCTCGCCCTCAATCATAAAGCTTACTTCTTTATAACCGCCAAGCTCGGTTTCGTTGGCATTTATCATTTCCATCTTCCAACGTTTTGTTTCGGCATACATACTGTACATTCTTGTAAGCGCCGCCGCAAAGAGAGCAGCTTCCTCACCGCCTGCACCGCCACGAATTTCGATAATAACGTTTTTGTGGTCGTTGGGGTCTTGGGGTAAAAGCAAAATTTTAAGTTCTTCTGCAAAGGTTTCAACGCGCTGTGAGGCTTCATCAAGCTGTTCTTGAGCAAGTTCTTTAAGTTCCTTATCTGTACTGCTTGAAAGAATTTCTTTTGCTTCATTTTCGTCGTTGACTGCCTGTGCATACTCACGATATTTTTCAACAATGGGGGTGAGTTTTTTGTGCTCACGCATTAGTTGGGTAAAGCGGGACTGATCCCTGACGGTGTCGGGATTTTCAAGCTCTTTTCCTATCTCTTCATATTTTTGCTCTACTGATTTTATTTTATCGAACATTATGTTGCCATCCTATTCTCGTATTATTTTTTTAATGTTTTTTTCGATTTTCGAACGGGGAGCCATAACTTCCCTGCCGCAACCTTCGCATCTTATTTTAAAGTCCATACCGACCCTTAAAACCACAAAGGTATCTGCACCGCAGGGATGCGGTTTTTTCATTTTTATTTTGTCGTTTACCAAAACGTCCACATAAAAACCCCCCTTATCCCAATTTATTATATATCAAAGTTATTATAAAGGCAATATTTTCTTGATAATGTGTACTCTTAATGTTAAAATGTATGTAGAATTATTGTCTGGAGGGGTTGTTTTGAGCATTAAAATTATTCACACTGCCGATTTGCACTTAGGCCGTGCTTTGCCTTACCTTAATACACGTGCCGCATCTCGTCGCAGTGAAATTTTGCTCACCTTGCAAAAAATTTGCGAAATCTGCAAAAGTGAGTCTGCCGATGCGCTTGTTATTGCGGGAGATATTTTTGAATCACCCTGTCCTGAGCGCAACATTGCCCAGCAGACTTTTTCAATTTTAGATAACCTGGGATTGCCTGTTGTTATTTGTGCGGGCAACCACGACTGTTTGCTTTGCGACTCTCCTTATTTTACGCAAAATTTGCCCGACAATGTTACTTTGCTGACAAAAGAAGTTCCTTTTGTTAAAATTGGCGATGCCGCAATTTACGGTGTTTCGTTCTACGATTATGAAATGTTTATGTCAGCTCCTCCCAGTTTACCGAACAAAGACGGCATAAACATTCTTGTACTGCATGCCGACATTGAAACCGAAAGCCGTTACAACCCCATTAATACAGATTTTATTGCAACCAGCGGTGCAGATTATGTCGCATTGGGTCACATACACAAAAAAAGCGAGATAAAACAGGCAGGTAACACCTATTACGCTTACAGCGGTTGTCCTGAAGGTCAAGGCTTTGACGAGTTGGATGTTTGCGGTGTTTATAGCGTGATGGTTGAAAAAGGTAACTGCAAAGCCCAGTTTTTGCCTGTTAGCAAACGAATTCACGCTTTTGAAAAAATTGATGTTTCTTCTTGCTTTGACAATCTTGCAGTATGCCAAACAATCGAAGCCGTTTTAAAAGAAAAGTTTGGTCAAAGTTTTTGCGAAAATCTCTACAAAATTCATCTTGTCGGAGATAAAAACTTTGCGATTGACACTGCGTTTGTTACCCAAAGTCTTTCACAAAACATATATTTTATTAAAGTTGCAGATAAAACAAATGCAAAAATCAATCTTGAAATTTTGGCAAAAGAACCAACTTTAAAAGGCATTTTTGTGCAACGTATGATGGAAAAATTGAATGGATGTACACAGCAAGAACTGCCGCTTTACGAAGAGGCATTAAAGCTTGGACTTGCGGCTTTTGACGGGGAGGTAATTTTTGATGAAAATTAATAAAATCCAAATTACCGCTTTTGGCAAACTCAAAAATTTTGAAATGGCACTAAACGATAAGTTTAACCTCGTTTTTGGCGACAATGAAGCAGGAAAATCAACCGTTATGGCTTTTATTAAGATGGCGCTTTACGGTTCGAGCGTTCGCGGCTCTAGTCTTGACAATCCACGTGTTAAATTTTTGCCGTTTGATTCGTCCCAAATGGGCGGTGTTTTATATTTTACGCATGACCGCATAAATTATCGTCTTGACTGCAAGTTTGGTGCAACACCGGCAAAAGACAAAATTATTTTATTCAACGACGACACATCAGAGATTGTAAATCTTGGCACGTCACAGAGCGTTGGTGAATATTTTTTTGATTTAGGCGGACAAACATTTGAATCGACCGCTTTTATACAAAGCATTACCCCAAGCGGCGGCGCTGACGAAATTGCAAAGCATTTGAGCAGTATAACCGGCGCAGACGAAAGTGTTTCACCCGAACTTGTTAAAAAAAGGCTTGTTGCCGCAAAGGACAGTCAATTTACAAAGCGTCGTGTTGGTGCGGGAGATAAAATTGCCGACCAAATTGAGAAACTGAAAAAAGAATTGCAAGACGAAAAAGACCGAGCAAAAATGCTTAGCGGCATTAAGGCTGAGATATCGCAAAAACAGGCAGAAATTGAGAAAAAAAAACAGAGAAAAGCACATTTGACTGCCGTTGTTAATATGGCAGGTAACATTCACCGATATGAACAGCTTAATGAACTTATTAAAGTCCATCAAAGCAAAAACGAGCTTGGTTCTCTTTGTAAAGGCGCCAATCGCGATTTTATAAGCAACTGCCATCAAGCTTTATGGAATTGTAATAATCTGCAAAACACGGCCAACAACGAAAAGGCTGCTGCCTCAAAGGCTTTGTCGGCGGCAAACGTCAATTCTTTAGAACAGGCTTCAGAGGTTTTAGAGCAGACAAAAGCCCAATTTGAAAAAAGCAAAAAACGCAGCCCTTTGTTACGCACGGTTTTGATAGTTTTGGGGGTAATACTTGTCTTTGGCGGTGTGGCGGCACAGTTTTTTACAAGTTTATTTGCTTATCCGTTTATTGCGGTTGGGGTTATATTAAGCGTTTTAGGTATTACATTAAAGAACAAAAAGGGATACAACACTTTACAACTGCAACAAAAAATTTCTGCTTTGGAGAATGCAATTTCTATTGCAAAACAAAGCAACACCTCAAACCAGAAGGCAGTTGATTCTGTTTGTGCATTTGTAAACGATATAAAAAAATTGGACACAGATGCAACCTTTGAAACTGCAAAGCAGACCCTTGACCGCTTTGAGAGATTAACCCAAGTGTTGCAAGACAAAACAAGCAGTTTTGCCGCATTATCACAGGCTTTGGGCGTGTCTTATGATGAGGCTGTAAAAGAGTTGGAATCAATGCCCAAAACCGAAGTAACCGAGCAGCAGATTGCTTATGCTAAAGATGAGCTTAATGCCATTGAACAGACACTTACATCACTTGTTATGTCGGTTGCCACTCTTAACGAAAGACTCAATTCGAGCGTAGCACACAAGGGTGCCGCCCAAATTGAGCGTGAAATTTACGAAGCCGAAAAAGATTTAAAACGTCGCACTTTATTTGCCAACGCAGCAGACCTTGCAAACGAGGTTTTGGCAGATGCTTATTCACAGTTGCGACAGTCTTTTGGGCCACAGCTTAACCAGAAAACTGCCGAGTTGTTTGCTAAATTAACAAAAGGGAAATATGACCAAATTAAAGTTTCGCACGATTTAACCTTAACGGCGGGCGAGCAAGGCGCCTTTAGTTTGATTGACTTGGGATATTTAAGCGCCGGTACAGCCGACCAAGCCTACATTGCTTTACGCCTTGCGGTTGCGGGTTTGCTCGCAAACGGAAATTTGCCAATCTTTTTGGATGATGCATTTTTACAGTTTGACCACAACCGTGAGAGTGTCGCTTTCGAACTTTTGAGCGAAATTTCTAAACAACAGCAAATTATGTTTTTTACCTGCAAGGGCGATACCGCAAAACGAGCACAACAGGTTGGTGCAAATTTAATTAATATGTAAAAAAAGACGCTTTGGAAAAACCAAAGCGTCTTTTAAATTTTATTTAACCAACGTGGGTGCGGGAATAGCTTTTTTGGCATCCCATAGGTCTTTAAAACATCCAAGAGCCGTAAGCTGTGATGCCACGTTGCCTATTGCCGTTGCCTCTGCGGGACCTGCCCAAATGTTTCTGCCTGTAAACTCTAATGCAAGTTTATTAAGGTATGGGTCGCGAGAACCGCCGCCGACAATATAAATGTCATTATATTTTTTGCCTGTAAATGTTTCAAGCTTTTCAATATTAATTGCATACTTTGAAGCGATACTTCTATAAGCGCAATTTACCAAGTCACCCAATTCTTCGGTATAAGGCATATCGTGCTCTTTAATATATGTTTTAAGAGCCTCTATCATTGACTGCGGAGCTTTAAACGAAGGGTCACCCACGTCAACCGTTGCAGTGTAGGTTGATTTTTCAGCCATTTCGCAAAGGTCGTCATAACTATATTTATCACCAAACTCACGCTTGATTTGCTGTATCATCCAAAGACCTGTTATGCCGAACATTGCACAATAATGGTTGTCGGTAATGAAATAGTTTGAACAAGAAAAGGTTTCATATCCGTCTTTGATAATGGGTTTATCAATATAAGCGCCCATCATAGACCAAGTGCCTGAACTTATAAACACGCAATCTTTGGTGCAAGGTACTGCAACCGAAGCAGAAATTGTATCATGCTCGGGTGGCAAAATAACCTTGGGACAAATGCCTGTTTCTTTAGCAATTTCGGGTTTAACTTCACCAACAATAGACGTTGGGGGTAACGGTTTTGAAAAAATGTTTGCGGGAAGTTCCAACATATCAATAACTTCATTATCAAAATCGTTAGTCTGCGCATTAATCAAAAGTGATGTCTGGCATATTGTAAGTTCATTAACCGTTTTACCTGTGAGCAAAAAGTTGAGATAGTCGGGGATGTTTAAAAAGTGCGCTGCCCGTTTTACATCATTGGTATTATTGTTAAGATAAACTAGTTGGAAAGCCGAGTTCATCTCTCCGCCTACCATACCTGCAACCGCATAAGAATCTTTTTTTTGATACTTTGTGGTTGCACGCACACCTTTTGTACGAGAATCACGATAAGCTACAACATCGCCTATGCGGTCACCCTTATCATCAATAAGCGCAAAGTCTATACCGAAGCAGTCAATACCCATTGAGACAGGCTGAATGCCCATATCCGCACAACGCTTCATACCAATTTTAATTTCGCAAAACAGACGGTCGATATCCCAACAAAGATGTCCGTCCTTCATTTTAGCGCCGTTTTGAAAACGGTGTATTTCCTCGACGGTAATGTAACCGTCTTTAAGATATCCGAGCATCACACGTCCGTTTGATGCTCCGATATCTACTGCAAGACAATAATTTTTTTCCATATTTTTTAGTCCTTAGGAAAGTTTTGCAATACCTTTTTTGATTCTGTCATAAACAACATCAAGAACAACCTCGTTGCTGATAAGGGGAAGTTTCCAAAGAACTGCGGGAGGACAAGCAGCCTTGTAAAGCTGGGCGCTAATGTCAACGCACATTTCGTTCATAATCTTAGTAAACTCCGCTGCTTTATTGATGTCACGGAAGATGATTGCAGAAAGATGTCCAAGACCTTCGGGAGCATCCAAAAGTTCGGGATATTCTTTTGCAAGTTTTACCATGAGCTCATCAATCTTGTTGCCCATAGCCTCAATTTCTGCACCGTTTGCTCTTGCAAATTCCATTGTAATAATGTATGCAAGACTTGCAAGTTCTTCCTGACCGTTTGTAACGAGAGCGCCGAACTGGTTAAGTGTATCTGCACAAGCGGTTGTAAGAACCTTACTTGCAGGATATTCACCGCCGGGGAAGCCCTTACCGATGATAACAAAGTCAGGTGTTAAGCCGTATTTGCGGAACAAGAACATTCCGTCATACCACATACATGACTGAATTTCGTCACAGAGGGTAAATGTGTCGTACTTGCGGCAAAGCTCGTGTGCTTTCTGCAAGAATTCAACAGTAAGACGAATGCCACCGTAGTTCATAAGAATGATTTCGTGCAAGAAACCTGCAGTTTTATATTTGCCTTGGTTGTAGCGCTCAATCTTCTCAGCAAAGTCGTTAATATCGTTTTTCTTAACGCTTACTACACGATAAAGTTCGCTTTCTTCGCATTTTTTGTAGAATGTGGGCCACATGCCGCGCAATGTCTGAGCGATGATGGTTGTACCATGATAGTTAGCATTTTTTCCTTCGGTGTTGTCTTCCATAATGAAGAAAACAGGAATCTTGCCCTCATATTTGGGAGCATCAAACGTTTCGTCAAGACGATAGAAGCGTGAAAGCATCATTTTGATACCTGCTTCAACTGCCAAAGAACCTGTTTCGAGGTTGATAAGACGGTTGATTACCTGAGGCTCTTTTGATGCTAAAATTTCATCAATTTTTGCATCGTCAGTAACGCCGTTTGCAGCAGCAATAATCTGACGCTCACAAAGACGTGTTATGTAACCACGAGTGTTATTATGTGTTGCATTAAGAATGCCGAGTTTACGTGCATTTGTAATAAGTTTGTAGCCGGGGAAATTGTGGCCGAGTGATGCATGATAATGCTCACTCTTTGCAATAAGGTATGCTCTGCCGTCCTGACCGACTCTTGTGCAACCTAAGCCACCGATAGGTGCCATATTAAAATGGGTTGCTTTTTTAAACGAATCGGTAGGTGCGCCGGGCATTGCATCATCAAAGCCTTCAACAATCTTCTCGCCTGTCTTTTTGGCGAGGTCGTTCATACGCTCTACATATTCTTGTGGAAAAAAGTCAACTTTTTCTTGAATAAGAGCATCTACTTCAGCGGGGTCCATACCGTTAACTTCAACAGCAACAGTTTTAACCGCTTGCATATATTCTTTGCCGAGCAAATCCTCAAGTGAACGAGTGATATTTTTCATCATTTCTTTTTATTCTCCTTAAAGTTCTACGATTGTCTTTTCTTTTTCTGATTTAAGTGCAGCAGTGTGCAGTTTATGTGAAATTACGGTTTCTTCTGGAAGAACGCAACCGAACTCAACCTCTTTACCTGCTACTTCCTCAATGAAGGCTGCCCACATTTGAAGAATTGCGTCTGTAAAGCCAAACTCAAAAATTTCAACAGTTGCGGTCTTAAACTGTGTTTTAAAACCAACAACCATACGGTTCCAAACGTGCTCGGTGCCAACCTTTGTGGTGTAAGAAATTGCATTGGGGTCAAGTGTTGAGAATTTAATTGACATATCCATGCCATAAACCTCAATGAACCAATCGTTTACAGCACCGGGCTGCATACGTTTAAGTTCGAAAGACATGGGGAATTCGTTACCCTCTTTATCTTTTGCATCGCAAATTAAAAGTGCGTTATCCCATGTTTCGCAAGGTGCCATACCGCCCTTACCATCGGGGCGCTCGGTAATGTAGTTCATCAACTTGGCGCATACGTTCTGAGGAACCCAACCCATACGGAAAGGAATTGCCTCTGCGTGAAGACCCAAATCACCCATACATCCATATTCGCCGTTAACCGAAATCATTCTCTTCCAGTTGATAGGTTTGTTGGGGTTAAGGTCGCTTGAGTGGCTGAAGCCGCAACGAACCTCAAGAATGCGTCCACATTTACCCTCTTTGAGTGCGTTGTAAAGATACTGCGCACCGGGGAAGAATGGAAACTGACCTGCACAACGAATAATTTTATCGGGGTGACGGCTTATGGCTTCCATAATTTTCTCGTTTTGAGCCATATCCATACCGAAGGGTTTTTCACCCATAAAGTGTTTGCCTGATTCAATAATATCTACATAAAATCTTTCGTGCAATACGTGGGGAACTGCACAGTAAACAGCATCAATCTCATCGTTTGCAAGAAGCTCATGATAGTCTGTGTACATATATTTAAGAGTAGGAATGCGGGGTTTAAACCACTCAAACTCTTTTTCATCTGCTGCACAGATTGCAACGATTTCGGGAATTGCGCTTGGGTTCTCTAACTGAGACCAACGATTGATTGCGCCAACGAACTCCTTACCCATCATGCCGCAGCCAATCACACCAAATCTAATTTTTTCCATGACCTCACCTCATAAAGTATGATTAATTAGGCTTAAAAACAGCCTTTTTTCGCCATTTAATATTCTAACAGTAAATTTTTGGTTTGTCAACGCTTTTAGTCTTTAATAATTTTGATAGTTTCCCTTTTTTTATTATTATTTTCTATTTATATTGACTTATTTGCAGTTTGATATTATAAATAAAATAGGATAATGGCGAAATGGGTTTTCCTTTTCCATTATATCACACACTTTATAAACTTTAAAAAGACATTAATTTTTAGGAGGATATTATGGACCCGAAAATACACATAGGAATTGACAACTGTTTTGCAATGAAGCGTTGGACCAAGCCTGACGATTGGGCACGCGTTGTTAAAGAACTTGGCATGAAATACATAGAGGTTGTTCCCGATATGGAAGCAGAGCCTCTTCTTACACCCGACGATTATCGAAAAGATTGGATAAATAATGTTTGCGAAGCACAAAGCAAACACGGCGTTCAATCGGTAATGATGTATTCAAACAACACAACATACGATACCATTGGTATGGCTCACCCCGATGCAAGAGTGCGCGATAGTATTATCAACCGCTGGTTTGAAAACTTTTGCCAACTTGCATCAGGCATTGGCGCTGACATTGGTTATTTTGTTCACGGCTTATCTGAAGACATTTTGTTTGATGCACAAAAACGCGCCGTTGCACAGGAAAATGTTATCGACTGTATGACACGTCTTAACCAAATAGCAGAACGTTACGGCATTGATAAGGTTGCATTAGAGCAAATGTACACTCCTCATCAGCCACCTTTTACCATTGACACAATGATAAAACTTATGCAGACACTTAAACGCACCTCAGGCAAAGCGCTTTACGTTACAGAAGACGTTGGACATCATTGCCCCTTCTATTTACGTCCCGATGCTGACAAAATTTGCAAGGCATACGAGCGTTACCGCAAAGATGGTTATGTTGAGATATGGCTCGGCAGCAAAAATGCACTCGATATGTTCCGTAATGCAAAGGGCGACAAACTGGATGCAGACACACTTAAAGCCATTGAAGCCGATATGGACGAAAATTTTCAAATGTTCTCTACTGAACGTGACAATGATTGCTACGAATGGCTTCGTGAGCTTGGTTGTTACTCACCCATTATTCATATGCAACAAACCAATGGTGCATCTTCTTCACACGCCGGCTTTACTGCTGAGAATAATGCAAACGGCATAATTCATCCCGTTAAGGTGCTTGAGGCTATTGCCCAAAGCTATACAAAACCTGAGCTTTGTGATATGCCTGAACGCTGCGAGGATATTTATCTGATACAGGAAGTTTATATGAGCACCAAAGAAGTGGGTTATCAGGGTCTTTGGCGCATACAAGAAAGCACAGACTATTTACGCAAATTCATTCCCAAAGACGGAATGCGCTTGAGCGAATTGCTCAAACTTAACAACGTGCTTTAATGCAAGGAGGAACAAATATGATTTCCGATGTAAAAGATCTTGATGCGAAGTTTGCCGAAAACAAAGCCAAGTTTGACATCTTTGACATCAACTGTTATCTCACCTGCTACAGAGATGACACTTTGGAAGAAACCCCTGCATTGCCCGAAGAAGTGTTTAAAGACGGCATTAACCGTGCCGTTATCACTTCAACCTATGGCACAACCAACTATGTTAACAAAGGCAACAATCTGGTGTTTGATTACGTTGCAAAAGACGACAGGCTTTTTGCCAGTGCTATAGTTGCCCCTGAAATGAACTTGGGTGGCAACTGCTTTGGTGATACACTTGACAAAATGATTGCTAATAAAACAGTAAGTGTTCGTATGTATCCCTCATCACACAAATATCCAATGCGCAAATGGATGGTTGGCAAAATTCTTGAACAGTTGGAAGAGCGCCGTGTTCCCCTTATGTTGTGGCACACACAAATTAACTGGGATGAGGTTGCACAAGTTGCCGATGATTACCCCAACCTTCCCATTATTATTGATGGTGCTGACCAAAAAACAATTTATCACGCACGTGCTGTTATGGGGCTATGCGAAGGTTTTAAAAACGTATATCTTGAAATGCACAATTTCACCCAATACGATTTTTTGCCTTATATGCTTCGTAGTGTAGGTGCAGAGCGCATGCTTTATGGTTCTCGTACACCCTTTAACGACCCCAACGGGCCTTTATATCAGATTTTTGCTAATTCAACCGAAGAAGAATGCAAATTAATTCTTAACGACAACTTCCAGTTGATGATGGATAACATTAAAAAATAAAAAGTTATTCAAATGAACTTTGTTAAAACTAATTTTTAATTTATTTTTGGAGGATTTATAATATGAGAAGATTGATTGAATCAAGTGGCGCACCTTTTACAGGCTGTATTGACCGTTTCGTTACCAAAGGCTATAAACCTATGCTCTCAAAAGAAGAACTTGTGCTTGCAAAAATGCAACACGAGGGCATTGACTGCATCAGCATCGGCGGTGCCGCATCACCCGAATATGTTGAGTGGTTTAAAGAGCAACTTAAAAAATATAACAAGCAGATGGGTATCGTTTCGGTAAACACTTATGCCGACCCCAAATTAGCAGACGGTATGCTTATTTCGCGCGACCCCGGCGTGCGCCGTGAGTCTATTGAAAAAATCAAGCAGGCTATGGACCTTGCAGCAGACCTTAACGCTATTGACATTCTGCTTTGGCTTGCTCACGACGGTTATTCTTATCCCTTTGAAGACGATTATATGCAACGTTGGGATTGGTTGCTTGAAGGTCTTGACGAAGTTTGCGCCTACCGCGATGACGTTAAGATGACCATTGAGTACAAATGCAAAGAGCCCAAAACACGTCAGTACATTTCTGATGTTGGCAAAAGTTTGCTCATATGCGAAACTTTAAAAGAACGTAAAAATCTCGGTGTTGTTGTTGACATCGGTCACTCTTTCATCGTTAACGAAAACCCTGCAGAAGCATTGGCTTTGGCTGCTCACTACGGCAAGTTATTCCACGTGCATCTTAATGATAACTATCGCTGCGTTGACGACGACCTTGTTGTAGGCGCTGTTCACTTCTGGGAGACATTAGAATTCTTCTATGAGATGGATAATGTTGGATATACAGGTCCTGTTAACCTTGACATTTGGCCCTCTTACGTTGACGGCATGGGCGCATTAAATGAAAGTATAGAACGCGTAAGAATGTTTGAAAAGTTGGCAGAACAGCTTCCCAGAGAAGAAATGCAGAGTTTAAAACACAAGGGTGATCTTGCTACAATAATGAAGATTGTAAGAGAAACCTGCATTAAGGGATACTAATCGGTAGGTAATAATATGATTATTGATTCTCATACACATTTTACCACCCCCGGTGTTATGACGATTGATTCGTCAATGGAATGCATGATTAAAACACTTGACCGCTTTGGTATTGATGCTATGATTTCGGCTTATAGCCCTGCAACAGGCACCACAAAGCATGCCGACAGGGATGGATATATTGACATCTGCCACGATTTTTTCGAGCGTTCAAACGGACGAATTTACAGTTATTTTTCTTATAATCCTCATTTTTCAGACTTTTTTATTGGCGAGATTGAAAAGCATCATAATGAAAAATTTATGACCGGCATTAAACTTCATCCGTCAAGTTCGGGAGTTTTTGCGGATGACGAGGGTTTCCGTCCCGCATTTGAAGCGGCAAAAAAATATGGTATGCCTGTTATGGCACACACATGGGCATTAACATCTAATGCCAAACAAAAATTTGCCGTTCCCGAAAGGTTTGAAAAATACTTAAAAGAGTATCCCGAGGTTAACTTTATTTTTGGTCACTCGGGCGGACGCATAAGCGGCATTAAAAAGGCAATGGAACTTGGCGAGAAATATCAAAACGCTTATTTTGATATTTCGGGTGACGTTTTTGACCGCCATTTAGTTGAAATTATGGTAAACCGCGTTGGTGCAGACAAAATTCTTTTTGGCTCTGACAACACCTGGTTTGACCCATCGGTACAAATGGGACTTGTGCTTGGCGCCAATATTTCTATTGAAGACAAAACACTTATTTTGGGTGAAAATGCTGCAAGACTATTTGGTATAAGCGAAAAATAAAACATATAACGAAAAGGATGTGTAGCGTTCTACACATCCTTTTTTCTATCCTTTAGATTATGACTGGTTTTCCAAGCCTTTTTTATATTATTCTTTATCTTTACCGCAACAGCGTTTATATTTTTTGCCGCTGCCGCATGGGCAAAGCGCATTTTTGCTTACTATGCCTTTGCCACGCACAGTACGCGATTCTTCACCGCCTGCACAGGTTTCTTCTGCAACCTTTTCGCGCTTAATGGTTTCGTTTTTGCGTAAATGCACCGTTAGCAAACTTTTTGCCGTCTGCTCTTTAATTGCTTCGGTCATGGCATTAAACATATCATAACCCTCGTTACGATAAACAATTTTAGGATCGTGCTGACCGTATGCACGCAAATGTATGCCCTGCTTTAACTCGTCCATAGCGTCAATATGGTCCATCCAATGAGAATCCACACTGCGAAGCAGTATAACACGCTCTACTTCGCGCATAAGTTCGACGCCAAACTCTTCTTCCTTTTGGGCGAGAATTTTGTCGGCTTTTTGTTTTATCTCGTCTGCGACCTCACTTGATTCCATATTAACAAGCTTTTTATGGTCATAATGGAAATCTTCACCTGTAGCAAGCCAACCATAGAAATAGTTGCGAAGACCGTCAAGATTCCATTCTTCGTTATCATCACTTTCGTGCAGGAAGGTTTCAACTGCGCCATCGATAGTATCATAAACCATTTTACGCACAGATGCAGAAACGTCTTCACCGTCAAGCACCTTATTGCGCTGGTCGTAAATAACTTCTCTTTGCTTGTTCATAACGTCGTCATACTCAAGTACGCTTTTACGAGAAGCAAAGTTTCTGCCCTCCATATTTTTTTGAGCAGACTCTATTGAGCGTGACAACATACCCATTTGCAAAGGCATATCATCAGCAACGTTGAGTGTTTCCATCATGGCATATATGCGCTCACCGCCGAAAAGGCGCATCAAATCGTCCTCAAGCGAAATGAAAAAGCGAGTGCTGCCCGGGTCGCCCTGACGGCCCGAACGTCCGCGAAGCTGATTGTCAATACGGCGTGATTCGTGCCTTTCGGTACCTATAACGCAAAGGCCTCCTGCATCTCGAACACGTTGTGCCTCGTCGGCAATTTCGGCCTTATATTTTTCGTTAAGTTCTTTAAACTGTTGCCTTACCGCAATAATATCAGCATCATCAGTCTCACCAAAACCTGTTGCCTCAAAAAGCAATTCTTCGCTGACGCCTTGCCTTCTAAGCTCTGATTTTGCTAGATATTCAGCATTACCGCCAAGCATAATGTCGGTACCGCGTCCCGCCATATTGGTGGCGATTGTAACAGCGCCTTCTTTACCTGCCTGAGCAATAATTTCGGCTTCTTTTTCGTGGTGCTTTGCATTAAGAACATTATGCTTAATGCCGTTGCGTTTAAGCATTGCGCTCAATTTTTCTGATTTTTCGATTGTAACTGTACCAACCAAAACAGGCTGTCCTTTTTGGTGGCACTGTACAACATTTTCAATAACCGCATTATATTTCGCGTTTTCGGTTTTATAAACAACATCATCAAGGTCTTGACGAGCAAGCGGCTTGTTTGTAGGAATGTTTACAACATCCAGGTTATAAATTTCTCTAAACTCGGCATCCTCGGTCATAGCGGTACCCGTCATACCCGAAAGCTTTTTGTAAAGACGGAAGAAATTTTG
This sequence comes from Acutalibacteraceae bacterium, assembly GCA_045535505.1. Classification (GTDB taxonomy): domain Bacteria; phylum Bacillota; class Clostridia; order Oscillospirales; family Acutalibacteraceae; genus CAKSST01. The sequence goes on from JAZSLU010000023.1 coordinate 102,759, forward strand.
GAAGGTTATAGTTGCAAGGGTTTTTGACTCGTGCGCAACCTTAACACCCTCTTTTGCCTCGATAGCCTGATGCAAACCCTCGTTATAACGCCTGCCGTACATAAGACGGCCCGTAAACTCGTCAACAATGATTATTTCGCCGTCTTTTACCACATAATCAACATCTCGGTTCATTATGCCGTGGGCACGTATTGCTTGATTAATGTGGTGAGAAATTGTAATGTTTTCGGCATCGTTGAGGTTTTCCAATTTAAAATATTCTTCTGCTTTTTTAACGCCTGACGGAGTTAAAACGCAAGAACGTGCTTTTTCGTCAACAACATAGTCGCCGTCAAAATTCTGGTCTTCATCTGTTGCTTTACTATCGGTTTCGCGCACCTTTACCATTTTTAAAGATTTAGCAAAGCGGTTTGCCTGAATATATAAATCGGTTGATTTATCACCCTGACCCGAAATAATAAGAGGCGTTCTTGCCTCGTCAATTAAAATTGAGTCAACCTCGTCAACGATTGCAAAATTGTGACCGCGCTGAACACGGTTTTCACGCTCGATAACCATATTGTCACGAAGATAATCAAAGCCGAGCTCGTTATTTGTGCAGTAGGTAATATCTGCATTATAAGCTGCTTTTTTCTCTTCGCTATCCATACCGTGAACTATAAGACCGACTGTCAGACCTAAAAATTTATAAACCTTACCCATCCACTCCGAGTCACGTCGTGCGAGATAGTCGTTAACCGTAACAATATGCACACCGTCACCCGACAATGCGTTAAGATATGCAGGCAAAGTTGCAACAAGTGTTTTACCCTCACCTGTGCTCATTTCACTTATTCTGCCTTGATGAAGCACAATACCGCCAAGAATCTGCACGTCAAAATGCTTCATTCCAAGCACACGCCAAGACGCCTCTTTGCAAGTGGCAAATGCCTCGGGCAAAATATCGTCCAAGGTTTCACCTTTTTTTAGGCGCTCTTTAAACTCCTCTGTTTTAGCGCTAAGTTGTTCGTCGCTAAGACGAGCATACTCTTGTTCATAAGATAAAGTTTTGTCTTTTAGATGGGTTATTCTTTTAATTTCTTTAGCGCTGTAATCACCAAAGATGGTTTGCAGTAATCCCATACAATCAGTCCTAACAAAATAAAATGTTTCTATTATTATAACATATTTATAAAATAAATAAAGAATAATTTGTAAATTGAAAGATTTTATGTTACAATACTTTTATATTTCATACGAAAGGTGTCGTATTTTGATATGAGTAGCAAAAAATTTGACCGTCTGGTTATAAAAATTGGGTCTTCCCTTTTAACGCACGAGGGCGGACGACCTAATTTGCGCCGTATTGACTCGCTTTCGCGCGTTATCTCAGAATTGAAAAATGCAGGCAAACAGGTTGTGCTTGTTTCAAGCGGTGCTATTGCCGTCGGCAGAAACAGGCTTGGCATGGAAATACGCCCACACGAAGTTAAATTAAAACAAGCGGCGGCGGCTGTTGGTCAATGTGATTTGATGAGCCACTATGACCGTGCTTTTTCAGAATATGGTTATGTTGCGGCGCAAATTTTGATGAACCGTGACATTGTTAATAACCCCGAACGCAAAACAAACGTCATTAACACCTTTGAAGCCTTGCTTGAAATGGGTGCCGTACCTATCGTTAACGAACACGACTCGGTTGCCATTGAAGAGCTTATGTTTGGTGACAACGACAATCTTTCTGCCATTGTGGCTACACTTGTTAATGCTGACAAGCTTATAATTATGACCGATATCGACGGTTTTTACGACAGTGACCCCAGAAAAAATGCAAATGCACGTTTGATTGAACGCGTTGAAAAAATCACCGATGAAATGTTGGGTGTTGCCGGCAACACCTCTTCCGACGTGGGTACCGGAGGTATGCATACAAAACTTGAAGCTGCAGCTTTTGCTGCAAAGGCAGGTATCCCCACCATTGTTCTTTCGGGCGAGGACCCAACTGTTTTGTATGAAGTTGCCGAGGGCAAAAGCGTCGGTACATATTTCTGTGCGGAGGAAAAATAATGGAAACTGTAAAGGTTTTATGTCAAAACGCAAAATTTGCTGCAAACACTTTAGCGCTTGCAAGTGACCATGTTAGAAGCAACGCAATATGCGCTATTGCCGATGCATTGGAGAAAAACACTCAAAGCATTTTAGATGCCAATAAAATTGATATTGAAAACGGCAAGGCTAACGGTTTGTCGGATTCTTTACTTGACCGCCTTATGCTTAATGCCGACCGCATAAAAGGCATGGCTGACGGCGCCCGCAAGGTTGCCGGTCAATGCGACCCGTTGGGTAAGGTTTTATATGAGGACACCCGCCCTAACGGACTTAAAATTAAAAAAGTGAGCGTTCCTTTGGGCGTTATAGGCATAATTTTTGAGGCGCGTCCCAACGTCACATGCGATGCGGCTGTGCTTTGCATAAAATCGGGCAACTGCACCGTGTTGCGTGGCGGTAAAGAGGCAATAAACTCAAACATTGCTATTGCAAACGTGATGAGAGAAGCGCTAAAAAGCGTAAACTTGCCTGCCGATTGCATTTGTCTGATTGAAGACACAAACCGCTCTTCTTCGGTTGAGTTGATGAAGGCAAACGGCCTGATTGACGTTATTATTCCCCGTGGCGGCGCAGGGCTTATTAAGGCAACCGTTGAAAATGCAACCGTTCCGGTTATTGAAACTGGTACAGGCAACTGCCACCTTTTTGTTGACGAGTTTGCTGATTTGGATATGGCAACCAAGATTGCCTTTAACGGCAAATGCTCTCGTCCTTCGGTTTGCAACGCACTTGAAACCATACTGGTTGATAAAAGCGTTTACAAAGAATTTTTGCCTAAAATGGCAAAAAAACTTGCCGAGTGTAATACCGAAATTCGCGGTTGCGAACGCACTTGTCAGATAATAAAAACAGCCACCCTCGCAAGTGAGAGTGACTTTGAAAAAGAGTTTTTAGATTTTATTGTTGCCGTAAAAGTGGTTGACGGTATTGCCGACGCAATACATCATATAAAAACCTACTCATCAGGTCACAGCGAGTGCATTGTAACCAACTGCAAAGAAAATGCCGCACGTTTTCAAAAAGAAATTGATGCGGCGGCTGTGTACGTTAACGCATCAACACGTTTTACCGACGGCGGTGAGTTTGGCTTTGGTGCGGAAATTGGCATTTCGACCCAAAAGACACATGCACGCGGTCCGATGGGCATTGATGCTTTAACCTCCTACAAATATTTAATTGAAGGCGAAGGACAAATTAGGTAGCAATAAAATATTTGCCGTTCTTTACGGTTAGTCCCGATGTGGCAAAAAGGTTATAATTTTCATCAACCAAAATTGCTTCGACACCGTTTGTTTGTTCAATTATTTCTATCGCCTTTTGTTTTCCCATTAATATACATACAGTTGAAAGGGCGTCGGCAACGGCGCCGTTTTCGCATATTACGGTAGCGCTTAACAAATCTGTTTTAGCACTATAACCTGTTTTTGCATCAAGAATGTGGTGATAATTTACCCCATTTTGTTCAAAGCAGCGCTCATACACGCCCGAGGTTGCAACCGTTTTATCGCTGAGCGACACCTTTGCTATAACCTCATTTTCACTAAACGGACGGCGAACGCCAACGGTATATTCTTCACCAAAAACGGTTACGTTACCACCAAGATTAAGCACCGCTTTTTTAACACCCTTTGAAATAAGGTCTTGTTTTAATTTGTCCGCTATGTAGCCCTTAGCAACGGCACCAAAGTCAATCATACATCCGTTTGATGTGATAGTGTTGCTATCAACTTCAAGGTTGTTCATACCAACTTTGTTTAGCGCATTTTCTATGCTTTTTTGGTTTGGTACGGTTTCATTGTTAAAGTCCCACAGACTGGAAACTGCGCCTATTGTAACATCAAATTTTCCGTTAGTTAATTGATAATATTGCTTTGATAATGCCAAAAGTTCTATAATGGCGGCATCGGTTATTTGCTGTGTTTTAGAATGATTTATTTTATAAACCTCACTGTTTGTGTTTGTACGACTAAGCAATTTTTCATAACTGTCACAAAGCGAGAACACGTCTTCAAAATATTGGTTATCATTACCGTAAAGTGTTATTTGCACGGTGGTGTTGAGCATTAAACGGCTACGGCTTTGTGCCGAACTGCAACCGCACAGCAACAATAATACGGTTAATATACAAATTAATTTTTTCATCAATACATCAATCCTGTCATGAAGGAATTTTATATGAAAAATTTTAATAAAAGTGACATAATATTATTTTTTTCCTTTGCCGCAATTTGTATATGTGCGGTTTTGTTTGTGCGCATCAAATTGCCCCAAGGAAAAAAGGCGGTAATAAGTGTTAACAATAATGAAATTGGCTGTTACAGCCTTTATGAAAATAAGGAAATTATACTTGACGGCAACAAGGTAATAATAGAAAACGGAGTTGCAAAAATGCAAAGCGCCGACTGTCCTTTGAAAATTTGCGAACGTCACGCCGCCATACACAAAAAGGGCGAAATCATTGTTTGCCTACCACACAAGGTTATTGTAGAAATCAGGTGAACAATATGGCAAAGAAAATTAGCATTTATTCCCTTTTATTAGCGACAGCATTAATTTTTTCTTATATTGAAGCGATGTTACCGCTTGATTTTATTGCGCCGGGCATAAAAATTGGTTTTGCAAACTGCATTGTTTTACTTTTTATTTTTACAAAACACAAGTGGACTGCATTTTTTGTAAACCTTTGCAGAATAATTTTATCATGCTTATTGTTCAGCGGATTAATCTCTTTTGCTTATGCATTTTGCGGTGCGCTTGTTTCTTTTATTATAATGCTTATTGCAAAAAAAATAAAGGTTTTCTCTATTGTTGGCGTAAGTATTTTGGGCGGCGTGTTTCACAATATAGCACAATGTGCTGTTGCAAGTTTAATTTTTGGCACAAAAGGCATTTTATTATATTATATGCCCATACTTGTTTTATTTGGTGCAATTTGCGGTGCAGTTATTGGCATTTTGAGCGCCGCACTGCTAAAAAACAAAAATATACAAAACCTTTTTGTAGCATAAAGTTTTGCCTTGCGGGAACAATATTCTCGCAGGGAGGTAGAAATTTATGAACAAGAGCTCAACAAGTTTTATTAAAGGAATGAGCACCGGTATTGCGGCAGGCGCAGTTATTGCTACGGTTGGGAGAATGGTTATGAAGAAAAACCCCAGCCTTGCAAAAAGCACAAGCAAGGCAGTACGTGCCGTGGGCGATTTTGTTGACGGAATTCAAAGTATAATGAAATAAAACGATGTTTTATTAATGATTGTAATGCTAAAAACGGTGTAGTCCTTAAAGGCCTACACCGTTTTTGTAATTTTTTATTGGACCAAACCATATTTGACCTTAATACGATCCATCTTTTCGAGCATAGGCTCAGCGGCGAACATAATAAAGAGTGCCGTTGAGAAACCGTGCACAAGATCCATAGGCAGTCCTGTTATGTAATAAGCAAACAAGGTTTTTAAGGTAATGGTTTGCGCAGACACCATAAATGCGGCAGCAGGATTCATTATACCACCGTAAATGATAATAGCGGTGAACGCACCAAACACTGCAAGGGATACACGAGTGCGTCTAAGCCAACCTTTTTTAAAAAGGACACCGGCAAGGAAGCCAATAATTCCCATTGCAAACATCTGCCAAGGAGTCCAAGGGCCTTGTGAGAAAAGCATATTCGAGGTCAGCATCGTAACAGCTCCCACCAAAAATCCCGATTCTGCTCCGAAAGCAACACCTGCAATAATCGTAAGCGCAAGTATGGGCTTAAACTGAGGGAGCATAAAGAACACGCTTCTGCCTGCTATACCTATGGCACAAAGCACAGCTATGATAACAAGTTCTCTGGCTTTAGGTTTTCTTCCCTCAAACACGAGGATAAACGGTAGCATACACTCAACAAGAACAAGCAAGGCAACCAAATTATACTGTCTATCATCAAGATAGAATATTCCCGTAAAAATGGTAAGCGGAATAAAAAGCAAAATACATACGGTTGCCGCTATGGTTCTTTTGCTCAAGTTCCGCTTTTCTTTGGGCGTTTGAGCAACAAGCGGCGGTTCACTTCGCCGTCCGACAGCGAAAAGAAATACTATTAATGCCGCAAACAAAACAATATACAGTGATAACTGTGTTTCGCCCTGCGTGCTGATTCCAGAAGAATTAACAAGGGCAGATAGATCAGTAATGCCTGTTGCATAAAGGAACACACCAAAAGCCACCAGCCCCGAAAAGACGGCAAGTATTTTTCTCCACAATTTTAAAGGCTGCGGTTTGAAATTTACACTTCTTGGAGGCGGTTTTGGCAATGCAACAACTTCCGCTTCGGTTTTAGCTTTGGTTATCGTTCCGCCAAGGCAAGTAATAATATCTTCCACCGTAATTGCATTGCGAATTAAATGACGAGCCATACGGTTAGCAGGGGTGGTGTAAAAACTATTGCCCGAGAAAAACTCTCGAGGTGTGCCTTCTGCTACAATATTGCCGTCAAAAAACATACCGCACCTATGAGCGTACTCAGCACAAAAGGTGACATCGTGACTCACCATAAGCACGGTCACACCTTGAACAGTCAATTTATTTATAATCTCGGCAAACGCAACCTTAAATTCTGCATCGAAACCTTTAGTAGGTTCATCCAACAACAGAATATCGGGTTCCGTCAAAAGAACTTTTGCGAGTGCGGTTCGCTGTTGTTCGCCGCCCGAAATATCGTAAGGATGACGGTCTAAAAAATCGTTAAGTCCGCAAAGAGCCACTACATATGCAACTTGGTTTTCTTTTTCTTCTTTTGAAATCTTAACGCCACGCAAGGCTTCATATAAATCTTCACGCACCGTTCTTTTTACAAAAAGAGCTTGTGGATTTTGCGGCAACATTGCAACCTTACCGTTTACATTCACAGTTCCACGATAGGCAGACCTAATCCCCGAAATAATCTTGAGCGAAGTCGTTTTACCCGCTCCGTTTCCTCCGAGAATTGCATAGAATTCTCCCTTATGCAAAGTCAATGAAAATCCTTTTACTACATCAGGCAAATCTTTTTCGTACCGAAACCAAATCTCATCACATTGCAATGTGATTTCACCACTATAAGTATGAATTCTTTCTTCGGTGAGCGGTAATATTTCTTTTTCGTTATTTCTTGCCGTCAAAAAGTCACTACCATCACGAACCGTATAGGGACAAGCAAGATTCGTTTCTACCCCTGCCCACACACGCATAGCGGTAGGCATTGCAAGGAACATTCCGCTATCTTTATTTCGAAGATGCAAGCCAACCATTTCGGGAAGGTCGTCGCAAACGATTTTGCCCTTTTCCATAACAATAGCTCTTGTAGCAAAGGCAAATGCTTCTTCTAAGCGGTGTTCGGTTAAGATAACGGTAATACCAAGTTCTCGGTTAATTTTACCGAGCAACGCCAAAAAGTCGGATGCGGCTATGGGGTCAAGCTGTGCAGTAGGCTCGTCCAACACCAAAATTTTAGGATTCATCGCCATTACCGATGCAAGACTTAAAAGCTGCTTTTGACCGCCCGAAAGTTCGGTAACGTTTTTATAAAACCAATTTTCAATCCCAAAAAAAGCGGCAACCTCTGCTACACGGCGGCGAATGGTGGGGGTATCGTAACCATGGCTTTCCAGACCGAAAGCCAATTCGTGCCACACCTTATCGGTCACCACCTGATTTTCAGGAGATTGCAATACAAAGCCAATCTCCTGCGACTGTGTGCGCTCATCTATACTATTAAGCGGTTTGCCGTCAAAGAGTATTTCTCCAGTCAAAACGCCGTGAGGTGTAAGGCAGGTTTTAAGATGGCGAAGCAGCGTAGATTTTCCGCAACCCGAAGGACCGCAAAGAATTAAAAACTCACCTTGATTAACCTTAAAGGAGATATTACGGAGCGCTCTATTTTCTTGTTCGGGATAGGCAAAGCTTACATCTTTGAATATAAAGTTTTCCATTTTCTCTCCTCCTTTATATTTAGTACAACAGGGGTAATGCAAAGTGCAAAAAACACAAAATAAAACGGTATAGTGGTCATATCAAATGCGGTATAGCGGATATTTGGAAAATAACGAAATCCAAACGCCGAAAGCAATGTTCCAAAAAGCAAGAACAATCCGCAAAAGCCAAACCAAATCAGTGTATATTTATCTCGTTCATCAAAGCGATAGATAGAAAATGCTGTCCTTCCTTTCAGTCCGTATCCACGGCTTTTCATACTGTCGGCGGTTTCGATAGCGTTTTCAAGCGCCCAGGTAATCATAATTGAGAAAATAAGGACAGCCGTTTTTGTTCTTTGCCAAAGACTGCCGTTCCCAACATCTCTGCCTATACTGCGTTGTGCTTCGGTTACGGTTGACATCTGTGATTTGAATTTCGGCACAAATCGCAAAGACATACTCAGTACTAGGGATAATGCGGGGATTATTTTTGCGAACAGATAAATAAACTTATCCGACGTCATTACTCGGTTAAAAGAAGAAAACCAGAGTAATAGCGTTACTAGCATTACACCTGACGATATGCCATATAAAATACTTTCCAACGTCAGTGGATTGCCATTTGAGAAATATAGCAATACAGTGGTCCCTTCGTGGTTAAAAGCGGGATTGACAAAGGCAGTTAAAACTACCATCGGCAAACAGTATTTGAGTAAAAACAATACACTTTTTTTACCGTTTATACTGATGGCGTAAGCACACGCACAAATGAGAGATATCCCTTGCGCCAAAGGATGACTGAGCGCAAGGGAAAACCCGATTACTAATGCAAAATATAAAAGGTTGTTAATGGGGTGAAAATCCCCAAAACTATCTCGCATCATTATCCCTTCCAATCGTTTCCTATATCCTTCCCAAGATCGCAAGTATAGCGAAACTCGACCTTATCGCCATCCTTAAGCTGATAACGGGAGCAACCATAGTTGGGGTACCATCCATTAACGCGATATTGCCACCCCGAAAGCTCTCCTACATCCTTTTCATAGATATTATTTATGCCTTCGATATAAGCGCTGTTATATATCGGTGTCCATTCTGATTCAAGATGAATGCCATTATCCTGACAAACACGCTTCAAAACATCAAACACCGATTCACCCTCAAAGAATTCAACCTCAATTTCCTCCAATATAATTCCATCTGACGGAATTAATTCAAGTTTATTGTGATTTACCGAGCTCAGATTATTTAAAATCGCACTGCATTCTATCGAAAAAGTGCAGGTATAAAACTTTTGAGTATTAACCTCTTTGTCGTTAGGTTCAACAGGTGCAGGCTTCCCTTCAGGAATGGGATCGGTTTGATATTTATCCTTATCGCTTGTTATTGACGACAAGCTTGAAGATGAATTGCTATTTAGTGGTAATTTGCTGCTGTTGGGTTTGCTGTCGGTTGTTACATTTTCTGAGGACGTTGCGCTCTGCAGGTCATCATATTTTTTAGCATCGGCTATAATTTCACATTCGGAGTAAATCTTACTTATCGACATATTCAAAATTGTTGTTTTTACACCGGTTAACGAAACTGAATATGCCGCTGTTTTATCCACATAAGCCGTAGCGCTGTCGGCGTTCCACTTCTCATCTAAATATATTGCCAGATGAACTAAAAAACCAAAATCCTCGGTTTCACAAAACTTAATGTTAATTCCCTTTTCTGTCTTTTTGATATCAAGTGCAAGGTTTATATCCCTTGTATCGCCCACTTCTTTGCCAAAAACAGTCCATTCATACTTTAAACTATCACATTCACCTTTGAATATAGCAATTCCATTTTCTTCTTTTATTTCATCGAATATGCTTTTTTCGATTATTCCATTGTCGGGAATAGTGATAGGTTCTTTTAAATCAACCCCAGAAAAATTTTTACTGCAAGAAACGGCAAATAAAAAAGTAATAATGGCTAATGTTAAACAGACGATTCGCCTCATACAAACCTCCGAGCAAGCTTAAAATAGTTAAATCCACTGCAAAGCGGAAGGACGCCTTGCAGTGGTTTCGTTTTAGTTTAATTTTTTCGCAAAACAGACTTCACTGTTGTAAATGTTAATGCGAGAGAAATCACAAGCAACATAAAATATAAACATAAGTTTTCGTTGTCGCCTGTGTTTGGAGACAGCATATCCCCCGATTTGTCATATTCCTCATTCTCTAACTTGTCAGACGTGATGTCTTCATTGTCATCGGGAATATTTGTTTCTTCTTTTTTATCTTCTTGTGCTTTACTTAAAGTCTCATAATCTGTTTCCGCTTTGATAAGCGTTTCATAATTTATAACAAGCGTTTTTTGTTCATCGTTTAAAGCATTATAAGCAGTTCTAGCCAACTTAATTGCATCAGCAGAATCAAGAGTAACCTCTCCGATAGCATCGATATTTATAATGGCAGCGCTAACTGATGTTTCTATGCTTTTAGTAAGTTTATCTGCATCGACACCAAGAGGATCATCTGTACGATTGTGTTGTTTTTTCCAACTACAATACTGAACATTCGGGCAATCAGTTGTGCTTGTTTCAGTATTGAAATAAAGAGCGCCACTTGTGTTTTCGTGGTTTGCGTTATTGGTATCAACATACTGAACGCCGCCTATACCCTTTTGTGCACCACAATCGGAAACAAAATAGTTGTCGTTAAAAATGGAATATTTATTTAACGAACGATAATAGCCTGTAATTCCACCAACATAATTTCCTGTTGTTGCAGTTATTTTGCCGAGGAAATAGTTGTTTTGGATGTAACCAATGCCGTTATCCCAAGCCTGAGCAACACCGGCATCTGCGCCAATAATACCACCGACATAGTCAGCGCCCGTAACAGAGCCGAAACAAAAACAGTTTTTAATAACTGCAAGTGGTGAATTTGGAGTAAATCCCCAACCTGTGCCGCCATAGCCATGACCTGCGATACCACCTACATAATTTCCTGTAGCAATAACATCACCATAAAATTTACAATTAAGGATATTAAAATCTCCCATTGACTGTCCTTTATTTGAAACGATTCCACCTACAAAATCAGTACCATATACAGTAGCATAGCTTACGCAATTTTCTATAGTACCGTTAAATTCGCCACCAAAAGAGCCTACCCATTGCTGCTGTTTGTCATAGCCAATGATAACGTCCTTTTCAACGGTGGAGTTTTTAATAACAACGGTGTTGCTACCGCTTGCATATCCACCGATAAAACCCGCCTTTAAGGTTTTGGTGCCCGATTTGAGTGTTACATTATCAATGGTAATTGCTAAAACATCGGTTTCGCCAACTGCATATCCGTTTACAACTCCATATCCGTCAATTTTACTTCCGTAAACATTAAGGTTTGAAAGAGATGCGCATGCTGGAAATCCAATAAGGGGGAGACCACCCTCGGGGACTGTAATAAGCTTACCATTACCGTCAAAGCTACCTGAGAAGGGCTTTGTTTTATCAATTCCCAAAGGAACCCATGCATCAGCGCCCTCGGTGTCGGGCAAAGTAATATCGTTGATCATTTTAAAGAATGTTCCTTCAAACGAAAGACCTTTTGAAACGAGATTGCTCAACGCCACAAGGTCATCAACTGTTTTGATTAAAAAGGGATCACTCTCGGTTCCGTTACCGTCAAAAACTTTAGCAACCGAAATAGACTGCTGAGCTCTACGGCTTTCGAAAATGACGTCAATCTTGCTTGTACCGGGGTAAATCGGACCTGCGGGTTCAAAAGTAAGTTCCCCGGCACCTACTGTTTTGAATGAGCTATCGCTATATGTTGCTTTGACGCTCAGACCTGACGCATCAAACGTTTCGCCTGCTGCATACTCAGTCTTAGTGGGAGGGGTTACTATTTCTATTTTCTCAGCCAACTGTGAAAGAGCAACAGTATATACGCTATCCTTTGAAGTTGCGTCGCCCTTAACCTTTATCTCCAAAGTAGCGTTAAGTCCGCTCCACTGAGGCTTAATTTCGGTTTCGGTTGCACCATTTATAGTAAATGTTGCTCCGCTTGATTTTACTGCAGGGGTAACCGTAAGCGTTGCACCACTTGGCACCGCAGCTGTGTATTCATATTTGGTAGAATTAAATGTGGGCGAAAGATCCACAGCATTTTCGCCGTCCATAATGGTCAATTTATTTAAGGTTGCCTGACGGACAATATTAATGGTGTATGCAGTATCGCCACCGATGGTAACGGCGACGGTATTGCCGGTAAGTTTTGATGCCGAAACAAGACTTGAAAGACTTGTGCCACTAGTCTTTCCGGAAGTGACTGTGACATTTCCCGCCGTTGAGTTTGTTTTGGTATAAGACGCTTTTATAGTGCCAGATGAGCCTGTTGCAAGTGTTGCCCATATCGCAACACTACTTGTAGAATCAGGCACAATAAGTGTATATTCTGTGACATTGGGGTCAAATTCCGGTATCAAAGTATAAACCTGCGCCGTTTTAGCTGTTCCAGCTGTAAATTTAAGTTCGGACAGTTGCTTGTCTGTTGCCGCAAAAGCGCCGACCGGAATTATGCACACTAACAATACAACAACCATAACCAAATATGAGATTGCTTTTTTCATTTTATTTTTCCTCCGATTTGTGTCAACGTTTATCATTTTTTTGATTTCTGCGCCGCTCCAACTTTTGTTGTGCTGAAACGGTTTGATTTTTAGATTTTGTAGTTGACTTCTTTCTCTTTTTAGATTTTTGAGGAACCACTCGAGGCTCTTTCAAACCGGCAGATTCCAAAGCCCTTGGCCATGGACCGAGGAAGGCTTTAATTCGTGATCGTGTCGGTTCGTCAAAATCGTCCTTACGGGGAAATCTTCCCAGTTCCTCTGCTTTTTGACATAAAAGCTCTTCCGCCCAGCGCTTTTTCTCTTCATTCGTCACGTAGCATCCCTCCTTTTCAAAATAAAAAATACTCCTTCAACCATATAGGTTAAAAGAGTACAACAGACTTAAAACACCACAAAGACAAAATAGACTTTGGAGTTTACAAATAAAAAAAAGAATGCAAAACCAAAGCCGACTATGCGGCAATAAATCGGTTGCACTCTTCTCACCAAAGTTGTGTTAAACCTAAAAAGACACGGCAGGTTTCCTGACTTATGATACCGCGGATAAATCCGCATAGGAAGCAATCCTTCTCAGGATAAAGCCCAATGGTTATATATGCTTCCGTCTCGTCAAATACAGTAATGGCGGTTGTTCAGGATTCGAGCCTGATTCCCTTTTACATCTACTAAGATTACAACTTTTCAAACCGTATCTTCTTATATCATATTTAGTTTATGACATTATAGCATAATCAATAATTATTTTCAACATAAAATTTTCTACCATATCTAAATCTTGTTCTATTAAAAAAAGAGAAGTCTTACTGAACTTCTCTTTTTTTAATGATTGCGCCATTAATTCACGCCGCAAATGTAGTAATTTTAATATTTAATTCTGTTGCGAACATACTCAACAAGGTCTTCAATTTTTACGCGCTCTTGTTTAGTTGTATCACGGTCACGCACTGTTACACAACCATCCTGCTCAGAGTCAAAGTCGTAGGTTATGCAAAGAGGTGTACCGATTTCATCCTGACGGCGATAGCGCTTACCGATTGAACCTGCATCGTCATAATCCACGCTAAACTCGGATGCGAGTGTTTTAAAGATTTCGCCAGCGGGCTCGGCAAGTTTTTTGCTCAAGGGCAAGACAGCCGCTTTAACAGGTGCGAGTGCGGGATGCAAACGCAAAACAACACGAACGTCGCCTTTTTCGTCAGTTTCTTCATCGTAGGCTTCGCAAAGGAATGCGAGTAGCACACGGTCGGCACCGAGCGAAGGTTCGATAACATACGGAACATATTTTTCGTTTGTTTCCTGATCGAAATATTCAAGACTTTTGCCCGAATCACGAATGTGTGAAGAAAGGTCAAAGTCGGTACGGTCGGCAATGCCCCAGAGTTCGCCCCAACCGAATGGGAACATAAACTCAAAGTCGGTAGTAGCGTTTGAATAGTGAGAAAGTTCTTCTTGCTCGTGGTCACGAAGTCTTAAGTTTTCCTCATTAACACCAAGACCCAAAAGCCACTGTTTACAATATTCTTTCCAGTATGCAAACCACTCTAAATCTGTGCCGGGAGCGCAGAAGAATTCCATCTCCATCTGCTCAAACTCACGGGTACGGAAAATGAAGTTACCGGGTGTAATCTCATTTCTGAAAGACTTGCCGATTTGGCAAACACCAAAAGGAAGTTTTTTGCGGGTGGTACGCTGAATGTTTGCAAAGTTAACAAAAATACCCTGTGCTGTTTCGGGACGAAGGTAGATTTCGTTCTTTGCATCTTCTGTAACACCTTGGAAAGTTTTGAACATCAAATTGAACTTACGGATATCAGTAAAGTCCTGCGCACCGCAGTCGGGACAAACAATATTGTTTTCCTTAATATATTCGCTCATCTGCTCAAAGCTCCAACCTGCAGGGTTGGTACCATGGTCTTCAATAAGCTTATCAGCACGGTGACGAGTTTTACAAGCACGGCAATCCATCAAAGGATCGGAGAAACCGCCAACGTGGCCCGAAGCAACCCAAACCTTAGGGTTCATCAAAATTGCGCTGTCAAGGCCTACGTTATAGGGGCTTTCCTGCACAAACTTTTTCCACCAAGCTTTTTTAATGTTATTTTTTAATTCAACACCTAACGGACCGTAGTCCCAAGTGTTTGAAAGGCCGCCATAAATTTCTGAGCCGGCGTAAACAAAGCCCCTGTTTTTAGCCAGAGCTACTATTGTTTCCATGCTCTTTTCGCAGTTTTTCATTTTACACACCCTATAAATATAATATTTTATCAATATATTATAATAATCTACATAATAAGCTCTGTCAAGGCTTTTATGGCAAATTTTAGCTAACCGTTTTTTATAATTTATTGTTTTTCGATAAAAATATATTGACAAATGATTAATTATGTGCTATTTTTTAAAAAAACAATACCATTTTTTTACAGAGAAAGGGTTTTTTTATGAGAATTGCAGACAAGCGTTGGTTCGCATTATTAATCAAATATATTATTATCGTTGCGATGGTTTTGGGCGGCATTATAATAATCGGTCTGCCTGTCATTTTGAGATGGTCGCTTGAGCATTACGAAAAGTTTGGCAATTACAGCGAAGATTATTACACAACCTGCCTTTGCTTTTTATATCCGTCAGGTGTTTTGGGATTTATTGCGTTAACAAATGCAAAAGGACTTATCGACAGCGTTATTAACAGTGAACCCTTTATTACACAAAACGTAAGGCGCATAAAAATTCTTGCAAGAATAAGTTTTGTGCTTTGTGCTATTTATGCCGTTGGTATTATCTTCTTAAACTCTTTTTTCACAACTATACTTTTTGTGGTGTTTGGTTTGATAGCACTAATGCTTTCTTGTTTTGCCGTGCTTTTTGCCAAAGCGGTTGAATATAAAACTGATAACGATTTTACAATATAGGACGGTAACAAATTATGGCGATAAACATAAATTTAGATGTAATGATGGCAAAAAGAAAAATGAGTCTTAACGAACTTGCTGACAAGGTAGGAATTACCCTTGCTAACCTATCCATTTTGAAAAACTGTAAGGCAAAGGCTATTCGTTTTTCAACGCTTGAAGCAATATGCGAAGCATTGGATTGTCAACCGGGCGACATATTAGAGTATATCGAATAGGAGAATATTATGGAAAATTTATATAACAATCAAGAAAATTACGATATTGATTACACACGCAATGAATATAACGATATTTTCCCTTTGACCGAAAAAAGTGACACTATAAGAACACTGATATTCTGCTTGATTTTCGGCATTGCGTTTGCAAACTTGTTTTTATTTGGCGGGTTTGGTATTTCGGCACCTATACTCACGATTGGTTTTTATGCATTTGCTATACCCTATTTGTGCAAAAAGCAATCCGTTGCAACATTAAAAGATTATATACTTCTTTTACCCATTACAGCTTTAAGTGTTGGTATTTTTTGGCACGATAACACAGGCGTTCACTTTATAACCTTACCCGTACTGTTGGTTTTAATTGCTATTCAGCTTTGTAAAATGAGCAACATAGGCGCAAAAAACACCTTTTCAACTCAAAGCTTTTGTCAGGCGGCTTCAAGCGTTTTTGTCTTTCCCTTTAAATACTTTGATATGCCCTTTAAAACTACCAAAAATATGTTCTCAGGCAAAGCCGCAAAGTCAAAATGGGGCATGTTTTTACTTGGTCTGTTGATTGCCATACCCTTTGCCGCAATTTTTATATTGCTTTTTTCTCGTGCAGATGCCGCCTTCTCTCAATTTTGTGATGGCTTTTTTGACAAAATAAATATTTTTGACGGTGATTTTATACCAAGCGTTATTTTTGGTTCGTTTTTTTGCATTTATTTCTTTTGTCTGCTTATAACCTTAAAGGGCAGAAAAGAGCCGAAGGAAAATAGTATTAACTTTGACGGCTTTATTAACGGATTTATGGTTTCAACAATTTTGGCTGTTATTAACGCTATTTCTGTTTTGTTTGCAGTTATACAGTTTAAATATTTGTTTGCGGGCGGCGCCCTCCCCGACGGAATGAACCACGCCGAGTATGCGCGCACAGGCTTTTTTGAGCTTTGCACTGCCATCGCTTTTTCGATTTCGATAATTTTCTTTTGTATATTGTGTGTAAAAAAAGCCAACTCAAAATTGCCAGTCGGCATAAGAATTATGTTGAGCGTTTTTATAGGCTGTAATTTTATAATGATTGCTTCTGCATTTTATAGAATGCTTAACTACATACAGGTTTATGACCTTACCGTAAAACGCTTTTTGGTAACCTGGCTTATTGTGATTTTTGCCGTTTGTATGCTGGGCGCTTTAATAAAATTGTGGAGCATAAAATATCACATTATAAAGCACATTGCCGTAACTGTTATTGTGATGACAATTATTCTTAATTTTGTTAACATTAATTCGTCTATTGCATATTACAACGTAAACAAACACATTGAAAACGTATCAAACGGACAAGAAAGCCATTTAGACGTAGATTATCTGCGCAAATTAGGCACAGGCGCGACACCAGCAACCTACCGCCTATTGCGAAAAGGCGGTAAAAACACCCGATATTTAGCACTGGAATTGCTAAAAATGCAAAGTGAAGACCTAAAGCAAAAAGAATTAGAAACTTATTGCCTTACTGACATTACGGCAAAAAAATATCTTGAATATTTTTCTTGACATTAACCATATAAAAATATAGTATTATCCTTGTAAATACTTTTTTCTAATTGGAGGTACGTAATTTATGGCAGAAATATTTAAAATGCATGATATCGATTTTGATGATTTTATAAAAGCGGTTGATACCTGCAAGGGTGACGTTTTTTTAGAAACTGCTGACGGCGACGTTCTTAACTTAAAATCTAAACTTTGCCAGATTGTAGGTCTTACAACCATACTTAAAGGCGCACAGATTTCAGAGGCAAGAATTCGCTGTACAAACCCCGAAGACGAAACCCTGCTTTTTAGATTTAACCTTTATCGTAAATTGCCCGAATAACAAAAAGCGTTCAGCCGTTGGCTGAACGCTTTTTTAATGCAAAATTCAAAATGCTAAATGTAAAATTAATGTGCGGCTTCGCCGCAGATTATAAATATAACTTTCTTTATATAAATTTTCGCTTTTATAATTCAATATTTGGAGCAACATTTTAGCACCTGTACAAAAACCGTCAATATAACGTTCTTGTTCGCTGCCACTCTTAATAAATTTTTGTGCAGGTTCGATATTCACATTATATAATTCTTTTAAAATACACATATCACTACTCCTAAATAATATTTTATAAAAACTATAGTGCATTATCCGCTATGGTATAGTTTTAACAAGGGAGTGTTTTTATGCTTTATCAACGAATTAGAAGTTTACGTGAAGACAAGGATTTAACACAACAAAAAATGGGTGAAATTCTTTCCTGCAGTCAGCGCGTTTACAGCAACTATGAACGTGGAGAACTTGATATACCAACAGAAATATTGATAAAATTAGCAGATTTTCATAACGTTTCGGTAGATTATCTTTTGAACAGAACGGACAAAAAAGATTTCCATAAATAAAAACCGGTCGGAAATTTCCGACCGGTTTTTATTTAGAATTTTATATAATCATCTATAACGGGAACAAATTCGATGTCGCCAAACTGCTTTGAAAGAGCGTTGCAAAGGGGTTTTATAACAACCGCTTCGGTTGGATAATGACCCGCATCGAAAACCGATACGCCCATATTGTGCGCATCAACAAAAATGTTATGCTTAATATCACCGCACAAAATACCGTCGGCGCCGTATTTTACGGCATCATACAAATATCCACCCGCGCTGCCCGAAAAGACAGCAAGGGTTTTTATTTTATTTTCGCCTGTATATTTAACCTTTGTGCCGAGTGCGCTTGACGCCAATGCAGCCACTTCTTTAGCGGTTTTTTGGCTATCAAAGCGGCAAAGCCTTCCTTGGTAGCCGTCCCCGCAAATAAAAGTTTCAAACTCGTTAAAACCTAACGCTTTGCAAAGGCAATCAGTAACACCGCCTTTTGAAATATCAAGATTAGTGTGTGCACAAATTATTGCTATACCGTTTTTAATAAGCTCAAAAACTACGCTGTTTTGATTAACGCTTTTAAGGGGGTCAAAAATGACAGGGTGATGTGAAATTATTAGGTCTGCACCCATATCTTTTGCCTTTCTTATTCCGTCTTGCGTACAGTCAAGCATAACTGCAACTTTGCCAACATTTGCGGCTGTGTCCCCCACCAAAATGCCAACGTTATCGAAGTCACAAGCGGTATCAAAAGGACACATAACATTCAGCGCATTATAAATATCACGTACCGTCATTATTTTACACCTTTGGGATTAAATGAATCTTTTAATGCAACTGTGCGGTTAAAGATGGGTTTATCGGGTGTTGAATCTTTATCGGCGCAGAAATAACCCTGACGCATAAACTGATAGGTTGTTTTGCTGTCAGCAATTTCTTTAGGCAGGCGGCAATTTGTCAACACCTTTAAAGATTCAGGATTGAGGTTGTCTGCAAAGGATGCAACCCCCTCCTCGTCAGAGGGATTTTCAACATTGAAAAGGCGGTCGTAAAGACGAACCTCGCCCAAAACGCTGTCAGCCGCACTTATCCAATGGATTGTGCCCTTAACCTTTCGTCCGTCGGGTGCTTCGCCACCGAAGCTTTCGGGGTCGTAGGTACAATGAACTGCGGTGATGTTTCCGTTTTCGTCGGTTTCGTGAGAGGCATACTTAATGAAATAAGCACCCTTTAATCGAACCTCTTTTTGAGGGCAAAGACGGAAGTATTTGCCGGGCGGGTCAAGCATAAAATCGCTACGCTCGATATAAATTTCTTTTGTGAAAAGTGTTTTTGTTTTGGGAGCATCGGGGTTGTTGGGGTTTGAATCGTTCTCGACAACTTCGCATTTATCCTCGGGGTAGCCGTCGATAATAACTTTCAAGGGGTCAAGCACAGCCATTGCACGAGGTGCGTTCATGTTAAGCTCGTCACGAACACAAGACTCAAGCAACGCATAGTCAATAACGCTGAAAGCCTTTGAAACACCGATTTTATCAACAAAATTGCGAACAGCAACAGCGGGATAACCACGGCGGCGCATACCGCAAATTGTTGCCATACGAGGATCATCCCAGCCTGAAACCAAGCCGTCATTAACAAGCTTTAAGCATTTGCGTTTGCTTGTTAATGTGTAGTTTACGTTCATTCGTGCAAACTCAATCTGACGAGGCGGAGTGGGAATCTCTAATGCCTCCAAGAACCAGTTGTAAAGCGGACGATGATTTTCAAACTCTAAAGAGCAGAGCGAGTGTGTTACGCCCTCTTTTGCATCTGAAAGAGGATGAGCAAAATCATACATAGGATAAACGCACCACTTATCGCCTGTGCGGTGGTGAGGCACTTTCATTATGCGATAGATTATGGGGTCACGCATATTAAGATTGGGTGAAGCCATATCAATTTTGGCTCTAAGCACACGCTCACCGTTTTCAAACTCACCCGCAGTCATACGGCGAAACAGGTCAAGATTTTCTTCAATACTGCGGTTACGGTAGGGGCTTTCAATGCCGGGTTCGGTCAAAGTGCCACGATACTCGCGCATTTGGTCTGCTGTTAAATCACAAACGAAGGCAAGACCTTTTTCAATAAGTTTTATTGCACATTCGTAAATATAATCAAAATAGTCAGATGCATAATAAACGTTGTCCCACTTAAAGCCAAGCCACTGGATATCTTCCATTATGGCATCAACATACTCAACGTCCTCTTTGGTGGGGTTGGTATCGTCGAGGCGCAAATTACAACTTCCGTTATACTTTTGTGCTGTACCGAAGTCAATGCAAATGGCTTTAGCGTGACCGATATGCAAATATCCATTAGGCTCAGGCGGGAAACGGGTTTGAACGTGTGAGTAAACACCCTCGCGCAAGTCCTCATCAATAAAATCGTGTATGAAGTTTGAGGTTGTAGAAACCAATTCTTTATTTTCTTCCATATTAGCCGTCCTCCTAAAGTGAAATGCTATCAGCTTTTGCCGTTATACGTGCAATACATTTTTCATAACCCAAAACCTGCATTATTGAATAAAGGTCGGGCGTGTTGCGTCTGCCTGTTATTGCAATACGAATTACCGTGCTGACATCACCCACACTGCCTTTATAGGCATCGGGGTTTGCTTTATAAGCAGATGTTTCTGCCGCGAAACCCAAAGGCTCACAGATGCTTTTTATGCGGTCAAACCATTGTTGACGGTCATCTGCAGCGGTATAGGTTGCTTTGTAAGCCTCTAAAATTGCTTTTGCATCACATGGAGCAATTTTCTCGGGAATTTCGTCTTGATGCTGGAAAAGCTCCTCATAAAAATATGCACTGTACTGCTTTGCTTCGTCCCATTTTGCAATATCTTTGCGGGGTTTGGGCACATCACGGTCAATGGCAAACACGCTTCTTGTATAGTCGGCATCGGCGGTAAGAATATTGTAATAATCCTTATCAAACTCATTAGCCCAAAGCGTTAAGCGGTCATAAACCGTTTTGGAATCCATTTTGCAGACAATGTTTTTGCTGACGTCTATAAGTTTATTTTCGTCAAACAATGCGCCCGAAACGCTTAATTTTTTGAAAGAAAATTTATAATCTTTTCTTTTTGCATCGGGGTTGCCTTTGCGCCAGGCTTCAAAGTCCGACGCCATAACCGTCATAAGATATTCGGTAACGCTCTCGCACTCAAATCCGCGCTCGGCGAAATATATTACCGCTGCCTCGGGGTCTTTGCGCTTTGAAATTTTGCGTTTGCCTCCGTTATCAGATTTAAGCAAAGGTGCAACATGTGCATATTTTGGCGCTTTGAAGCCCAAAAGTTTAAACAACTGCAAATGCTTGGGTGTTGATGAAATCCACTCGTCACCACGAATAACGTGGGTGGTATGCATAAGGTGGTCGTCAACTGCATGTGCAAAATGATACGTGGGAATGCCGTCAGATTTTAAAATAACAAAGTCTTCATCGTTTTCGGGCATTTCTATTTTGCCTTTTATGCAGTCTTCAAAAACAATGCGGTTTTCTTCACTGCCGGGCGATTTTAATCTTACAACAAACTGTTTGCCCTGTTCTATAAGCGCTTTCGCTTGTTCGACTGTAATATCACGATATTTTGCCCATTTACCGTAACAGCCTGTTCTCACCTTTGCGGCTTCCTGCTCGGCTCTGATTGCGGTTAATTCTTCCTCTGTGCAAAAGCATGGGTATGCAAGACCTTGTCTTATAAGACTTGCGGCATAAGCGTGGTATATCTCGCCGCGTTCGCTTTGGCGGTACGGGCCGTAGTCACCCTTTATTTCGTTAGCCGATACAAAGCCCTCGTCGATTTTAACACCAAAACGCTCAAGTCCGCTTATGATATTTTCAACACCGCCCTCAACCTCACGTTTTTTGTCGGTATCTTCTATACGGGTGTAGAAAATTCCGTTTGAGGTGTCGGCAACAATACGGTTAACAAGAGCCATATACAATACACCCAAATGCAAATAACCTGTAGGGCTTGGCGCTACACGGGTAACACGAGCGCCCTCAGGCAGATTTCTTTGCGGGTACATATCTTCGTAATATTCTGTTGTTTTACTATTTGGCAACAAAAGTTGAGCCATTTGTTCAAAATTATTCATAAGTGCTCCTGTCAATCTTTATTGGGATACGGAATTAGGTCAATTACTTCAACAACGCCACTGCGTTGGTAAACGGTAGGTGTGACAAGCAATGTGTAACCAAAGCCTGCATCGCAACCCCATTCAAACGCTCTGCGCTGCGGCAACGCACAAGATGCAAGTAAGGTTGTCATAACGCCGCCGTGTAATATAACGGCTCCCGACGTTTCGCCTTTGCGCATTAGGTCAATAACTATTTGATTAAACCCTAAAACAACCCTTTTTTGAAAGTCCTCATTGCTCTCACCGTTAGGGGGCGCGGGCATTTTGCCGCTAACCCAAGCCGTAAAGTCAGGTCTTGAATCAAGCTGTTCGCCTGTTTTACCCTCAAAATCGCCAAAATCATACTCGGTCAGGTTATCAACCGTTTGAATTTCTCGCTCGGGGTAAAGAATTTGAGCTGTTTGAACACAACGTTGCAAAGGGCCTGAATATATTACACTTGCATCAGGATAGGTGTAGGTTTTGCGTAATTTTTTTAGTTCTTTGACCGATTGGGGCGTTAAAGCAAGGTCGGTTCTGCCGATGTATCTTCCCTGCTCGTTAGCTTCGGTAAGACCGTGTCTTATAAGATGAATTTTATACGTCTTCATAAAGGCCTCCGATAATTGTGTTTGAAACCAAAAATCCTTTTTGAGTAATGCGAGCCGAATTTTCGTTAATTTCCATAAAACCGTCTTGGGCAAATTTTTGTGCTTTTTTTATAAATTTTTGCGACGGCGCTCTGCCAAAGCGGCTTTCAAACTCGTCAAACCGAATTCCGTCACTAAGGCGAAGCCTTAACATCGCATATTCATGGGCTGTGCCGCCAATATCGTCAAAAACCATTTGAGGATTGGTTAAAAATTTTTCAATATCGGCATCAAAATAATATCTTTTGCCGTCAATAAAGGAGTGTGCGGCGGGACCCAATCCCAAATATTCGTCGCAGTTCCAATATTTTAGGTTGTGTCGGCTTTGTTTTCCTTTTTTTGCAAAGTTGGATATTTCATATTGCTCATATCCGTTTTGTTGCAAATATTGGCAAGTTAATGTATAAAACTCTGCCGTTTGCTCTTCGCCAGGCAGATTTAAAACCTCTTTTTTACTATAAAAAGGGGTGTTGTTTTCAATTTTTAAAATGTAGGCAGAAATATGGTCGGGTTGCATTTTGATAAATTGTTCAAGTGTTTGCTTTATGCTTTTTTGTGTCTGGTTTGGAATGCCCAGCATTAAATCGACCGATATGTTTTTAAATCCCGCTTTTGTGGCAATCTCTACGGTTTTTTTCACATCTGAAAAGCTGTGTCTTCTGCCCAAAATTTCAAGTTCACTGTCAATGGCGCTTTGTACGCCTATTGACAGACGGTTTGTCCCTGCATTTAAAAGTTTAGAAAAAAGCTGTTCAAGGTTATCGGCGGGATTAGCTTCAACCGTAATTTCTGCATCTTGGGTTAAAGCAAAACTTTGTTTGGTTTGATTTATAAGTTCAACAAGACCATCACCCAAAAGAGTGGGTGTGCCGCCGCCGAAATATAAAGTATCAATAGGGCGGGTTATACGCCCGCCCCATATTTTAAGTTGCTTTTTTACCGCTTGTACATAAGAGTTTGTGTCTTTGTTACAAAGCGAATAAAAATCACAATACCCGCATTTGCTTTTGCAAAAGGGAACGTGAACGTAAATGCCCAGAGGGTTATGCAATTACTTCACCCATGCAATCTCTGGGAAGAGCTGCAGCGTTTGATTCATCGGTGTCGATATGCATTGCTGCTGCAAATTTATCACTAACACGAACAACAACATCACCAAATGTGAGTGAACGGTCGTCAGACTCGATTTTAACATTAACAATCTGCTTGTCCTCTACGCCCATGGCTTGTGCATCGGCAGGAGTTAAGTGTATATGACGTTTTGCTGCGATAACGCCCTCAGCAATTTCTACCTCGCCGCAAGGACCAACAAGTTTGCAACCGCCGCTACCTGCAACATCGCCTGATTCACGAACAGGAGCCGAAACACCGATTGAACGAGCATCGGTGAGTGAAAGCTCAACCTGTGTAGCAGGACGTGTGGGGCCAAGAATTGAAACGTTTGCAAGTTCTTTTTTAGGACCTACAACGGTTACTCTCTCTTCGCAAGCGTACTGACCGGGCTGTGAAAGGTCTTTTTTTGGGGTAAGCTGATAGCCCTTGCCAAAAAGAACCTCCAGATGCTCTTGAGTGATGTGAATGTGACGTGCTGAAACTTCAACTAAAACTTTGTTTGACATAAATTTTTCTCCTCTTGTAAAATTAATATATATTATATCAAGTATTATTATATACGACGTTACAAATTTTTCAAGTAAAAAATAAGCGGGTCTTAAAAAATTTTAAGACCCGCTTATTATATTTTTAGGGGCATGTAGCCAAAGCTATGTAATCCCCTTGCATCAAATTATTCAGCAGATGCGATAGCTGAAACAGGGCATGACTCAGCACAAGCGCCGCAATCACAGCAAAGTTCAGGATCAATATTGAATTGATCTTCACCCTCGCTGATAGCCTCGCAAGGACAGTCAGCTGCACAAGCGCCGCATTTAATGCACTCGTCAGAAATTTTATATGCCACTGAAAACACCTCCAAATAATTATAAACACATTTTAACAGTAAGCACTGCAAAAATCAAGAAAATATTACACAAAAGTCAAAAAATATTATTCGGTCTCGTTGTTTTGACTTTCTTCCTTGTTCTGATTTTTCTTTTTAGGCGGTCGCAAAACCTTTATATCATTGCGATGAAACTTCCATGGGGCAGCGTCTTGGTCTTCGGGTTTTATAGTTATCATTCCCGAAACCAAGTTTGACTCGATTACCGTGCCGTTACCTGACGGAGTTTGCACCAGCGAGCCGTTTTTAGGTGTTATAGAAATCAAATCTTCGTATGCGTTTTGCTCATATTTTAAGCAACACATCAATCTGCCGCAAGCTCCCGAAATTTTTGCCGAATTAAGCGAAAGGTTTTGCTCTTTTGCCATTTTAATTGACACCGGCTGAAAGCCGTTCAAAAAGCTACAACAACAAAATTCTCTGCCACAAACGCCCAAGCCGCCTAAAATTTTTGCCTCGTCACGAACACCAATCTGCCTCAAATCAATACGAATGCGAAACTGTGCCGCAAGGTCTTTTACAAGCTGACGAAAATCCACCCTACCGTCTGCGGTAAAATAGAAAACCATTTTTGACTCGTCAAAAAACAAATCGACATCCACTAAATTCATTTCGAGTTTTAACTCTTCAATTTTTTTCTCACAAAAGCCAAAGGCTTCTTTTTCTCTTTTTTCATGGTCGCGCAATTTATCCATATCTTTATTATCTGCTTTACGGATAACAGGCTTTAAAGGCTGAACAACCTGGTCGTCCCTTACTTTGTGGTTACCTGTTACAATTTCACCACATTCAACACCTCGGGATGTTTCCACGACAACGTACTGTCCCGGATTTAAGGGGCTTCCCGCAGGGTCGAAATAATACACTCTGCCATCGGTTTTAAATTTCACTCCAACGACTTCTATCATATTAACCTCCAAAAATTATAGCAAACTGTTAAACGCTATACAAATATTTGAAAAAAGCAAGTGAATGTTGCAATTTCTTTCGTTGTCACGCTCAAAATTGCAAACTGTTTCGTACAATTTTGCAAGGGATATGCTATCCCCGCCGTTTTTTATACGAAGCATAATCTCAATCTTTAATGCATCAAATAAACGCTTAATTGCAGGGCGATCTTTATCATATGCGTAGAGGGTTTTTAGCATACCATAGGTATCCTTTTTAATGCTCTGTTCAATTAATTGAACTGCCGATTGTTTATCTGCTTGTGCTTTGCCGTCATCGAGACTGTCCAGCGTGTAGCCTATATTGCCGTTTGCGGCATCTAAAACGGGATAAATTTCCGCCAAAGGTTTGCCTGTGCGGTTTTTTATAAACTCTGCCGCTTCTTGCCTTGGTGGCGTTTGCATTGTAAAAGTAATACAGCGTGAACGCACCGTTTCAAGCAAACTCTGTGCTGTTGGTAACGCAAAAATAATTATTGCCGCAGCCGGCGGTTCTTCAATAACCTTGAGCATCGCATTTTGCGCCGCTTCGGATAAATTTTGTGCGCCACAGAAAATAAACACTCGGCGACGAGCCATATGCGGCATCAAATACATCTCCTGACGGACTGAACGTATCATATCAACGGTGTATTTTGTATCCTCATCATAAACAGTAACGTCAGGGTGAGAACTGTTTTGTAAAAGATGGCAGTCCCTACAAACACCGCAAGGCTTGTTTTTCTCTCTGCAAACGGCGCCCTGTGCAATATGCATAGCAAAAGTACGCTTGCCCATACCTTTTTGGCCCTCAATAATGATGGCATGGGGCAAACGGTCGGCTTCGAGCATAGCATTAACAGATTCTAAAACAACCTTGTTGCCTACCATTTTTTCTCCTTATTAAAACGCGAAACCGATTTTACGTTTAACCTTTGATACCATTCGGTTTGCAATATATGACGCTTTTTCGGCACCCTCTTTATAAATTTGCTCTAAAGCGGCTTTATCTTTAATTATCTGCTCATATTTTTCTCGTACGGGTCGAAGTTCCTCAATAACCGCCTCGCCGACAGCCATTTTAAAATCGCCATAGCCTTTACCCTCAAACTCGGCTTCGACCTGCTCAAAGGTTTTGCCCGTTACGGTGCTGTATATCGTTATGAGATTGTTTATGCCGTCACGTCCCTCTTCAAATTTAACCCTTGCATCGCTGTCTGTTACGGCGCGTTTGAATTTGCGCATAATATCATCGGGAGAGTCTAAAATAGCGATAAAACTGTTGGGATTTTCGTCTGACTTTGACATTTTGCTTGTGGGGTTTTGCAAAGACATAATTTTTGCGCCCGCTTTGGGAATATACGGCTCGGGCACGGTGAACACATCGCCGTAGATATTATTAAAGCGTGTTGCAATATCACGAGCAAGTTCTACGTGCTGTTTTTGGTCTTTACCGGTGGGCACCAATGCAGAATTATAAAGCAATATATCTGCCGCCATCAAAACAGGATATGAATAAAGACCGGCATTGATATTGTCTGCGTGTTTTGCAGATTTATCTTTAAACTGTGTCATACGTGAAAGTTCGCCAAACTGAGTGTAGCAAGAAAGTAACCAAGCAAGTTCACTATGGGCAGCAACGTTTGACTGTACAAACATAATTGATTTTTGCGGGTCAAGACCTATTGCGAGCAAAAGCGCACAGGTCGAGTATATATTTTGGCGGAAGGTCGCTCTATCTTGTCTTACGGTAACGGTATGTAAATCTGCCACCATATAAAGACTATCAAAATCGTGTTGTAAATTAACCCAGTTTTTAAGCGCACCGATATAGTTGCCCAAAGTTAACATTCCGCTGGGTTGTATGCCGCTTAAAATTCGTTTGTTATTTTCACTCATTGAAAACGCTCCTTGAGATAAACATAATGTATAACATAGCAATATTTATCTTATAATAACACAAAAAACACATATGAGCAAGTGTGTACATAAAATTTTATTAAAGGATATTTAAAATGTTTGAAAAACGCTCGCAAATTTTACCCATTTTTATCTCTTGCATTGCCACATCGCTTTGTTTTTTATGTGTTTGCCTTGCCGTTTTAGCAAAACCAAAAACCAAAACCGCTGACATAACGGACAGCCGTGTTGAATATACTGCCCCACCCCAACAAACCGAATATGTTTTACTTGACTGCGAGTGTGGAATTTACGCTCTGCTCGTTATTGATTTTGAACAAAAAATCGTATCGTTATCTCCCTATACAGACGGCGCTCAAAACATTGTAACCGCAAAAATCAAGGTGAGCCCAGCCCTCTTTGGCGCTCTTTGTGATAATGCGGGCGGAATCAATTTTGATTTGCCTTACGACACCGAATTACTTAAACAGGGCAGTTGGCGATTAACCGGCAGTCAGGTTTGGCAATTAATTCACTCCTCTGACCAAACCTTAAAAGAGCAACTTTTGTGCGAATATTTTTACACGGTTTTTATGTTTGGCTTGAAAAATGACCAAATTTATATTATACTTGAGGAAGGTGTTTGCGATAACCTTTCTTATTCAAAACTTTACAATATTGCGCTTTACTCAAAAGAGTGGTTATCCCAGTTGACCGTTATTAGTTAGGAGAATGGCTATGACCGCAAAAAAGTGCTTTGCTTTACTGCTCTTGGCAGTTTGTCTTGTGTTTAATGGTGGTTGTAAATCGGCTTATACCTCCCAACAGCAAGTTGCAAAATATTGGTGTTTTGAACAGTTGAGCGACACTCAAAAAGAAATTTACAACAAAGTTCTTACGGCAGCAACGACCATGCAAACAGGATTAGTAGAGCTGGGTGATTACAGTCATCAAGACGTGCAGCTTGTCTGCAGAGGAGTTTTATCAGACCGAGCAGACCTTTTTTGGTTGCCAGAAAGTTTTGTTGTTTCAAAAAAAGACGACGGTACTATTTACGTCGGCTTTGAATGCCTTAAAAACAATTATCTTGTTTTAAAAGACCAAAAGGACGATTTTCAAGGCCGTTTAAACGACACTATAGCAGAAATTAACAAAGGCATAAAAAGTGATATGAGTGACTTTGAAAAAGAACTTTATTATCACGACTGGCTATGCGAAAATGTAAACTATTCTCAAACGGTCGATGACGACTTAGTTTACACCGCTTTTGGTGCGCTTGTTAATAAAAGTGCTGTTTGCGAAGGTTATGCAAGGGCAATGCAACTTTTGTGCAACACTCAAGGTATTGACTGCCACATAGTTTACGGCAGTGCCAAAAACGAAAACGGCAAATACATAGGACACATGTGGAACCAAATTAAAATTGACGGCAAATATTACAATCTTGACGTGACTGTTGACCACACCAACGGTAATTATGATTATTTTAACGTTACCGATAAATTTGTTGAGCAAACACATGCGTTTGACAGAGATTATTCTCTTTTAACCTCTGTGGAAAGACAAGAGGGCAATGCAAGTTTTAACCTTGGTTTACCCGCCTGTACGGCGAATAAATACAACTATTACAGCGTTTTCCCCAAAGAACAAAATTCTTAAAGAAACGGATTGATTTTTTTGGCTTACGACGTACTTCAAATTGCAAACGAATTTGCCATTGACGGCGTTGCCGTATCGGGCAAAATTTGCAACAACGGACACATTAACCAAACCATTATCGTCACAACAAACAAGGGCACAAAATATGTTTTGCAAAGTATAAACAGCTCGGTTTTCGGCGATATACCCGGTATGATGGAAAACATCAACGGTGTTACCTCCCACATCCGTGAAGCAATCAAAAAGCAAGGCGGCGATGCAAATCGCGGCACGTTGAATTTTTTGCAACACAAAGACGGACAAATTTATGTTGAGAAAAAGCGCGGCGAATTTTGGCGTTGCTATAAATTTGTTGACGACACTATAACCTATCAGCAAATTGAAAACCCCGAACATTTTTATAATGCGGGTCTGGCTTTTGGACAGTTTCAATGCTATCTTGCCGATTATCCTGCAGAAAAGCTTGTTGAGGTTATTCCCGACTTTCACAACACGGCTGACCGTTACATCAAACTACAAACCGCCATATTATACGACCTTGCCGACAGAGCCGATTCGGTAAAAGAGGAAATTGCTTTTGCCGAAGCACGCAGAAATGATACCGGCGTATTGATTAAAATGCTACGTAACGGCGAACTGCCTATACGAGTTACACATAACGACACCAAGTTAAACAACGTTTTACTTGATGCTAAAACAGGCAAACCCGTTTGCGTTATTGACCTTGACACAGTTATGCCCGGCTTATCTCTTTATGACTTTGGCGACAGCATACGCTTTGGTGCAAACCCCGCCGCAGAAGACGAAAAAGACTTAAGCAAGGTTTATTGTGACCTTGAGTTGTTTGAGCAGTTTACAAAAGGTTATTTAGAGCGTTGCGGTCACATGCTTTGCGAAAACGAAATTAAGATGCTTCCCTTTGCCGCAAAGCTTATTACCCTTGAGTGCGGTATGCGTTTCTTGACCGACTATCTTAACGGCGACACTTATTTCAGAGTTCATTACGACGGACAAAATCTTGACCGATGCCGCACCCAGTTCAAACTGGTTGCCGATATGGAAGAAAAAATGAACCAAATGCAAAAAATCGTTGAAAAATATTCAAAATAATAAAAAGGCTGAACTTGATAAGTTCAGCCTTTTTTATATCTTTTTAAAAACATCTTTTTTACGCAATGCAAAATACAGCGGCAACCCAATGCCATAACAGACTATAAGCTGTCCCGCTCCCACCTGCAAAGCATAAACAGTAAAAACGGCAAGTGTAGCTTTAGCAGTAGAATATAAAAGCGAAAGCTCTCCGCCTACAAAAACCGCATTAAACAACACGGGCCACAAAAGTGAAAGCAATGGCAGACCTTTTATTGTTATATTCCTCGTTTTTCTCGTTAATACTGCCGCAATAAGCGTTGCCGAGGTTCCTACTATCATATCGATTGGGTTAAAGCTAAAAATGTTTGCTATTATACACCCTACTGCCAACCCAGGTATTGCGGCGGGGGTAAAAATCGGCAAAACGGTCAAGGCTTCTGACAAGCGAAACTGAATTTGACCGTAGCCAAGACCGAACAATGCGCTTACAAGTGTTAGCACAACGTAAGCTGCGGCTATTATAGCGCTGTAGGTTAAGAACAGCGCTTTATTACTGCTTTTCATTTTAATTTCTCCATAGTTTTATTTTTAGTCAGGATGGTTTCGAACTGACTTTTTGCTCTATTCTATTCTTCGTGACGTGAGCAGGAATGACAGTCTTCACAAGAGCAACCAATGTTTTTGCCAACAATTGGCTCGGGGTCAATTCCCTGTCTTGTATAATAATCCGCAATAGCGGCTTTAACTGCCTGCTCAGCTAAAACAGAACAGTGAATTTTGTGGGATGGCAAACCCTCCAAAGCCTCAACAACGGCTTTATTTGAAAGTTCTAACGCTTCTTGAATGGTTTTGCCCATAATCATCTCGGTTGCTATTGAACTTGTTGCAATAGCAGAGGCGCAACCGTAGGTTTTAAATTTTACATCCTCAATTTTTCCATCTGTAATTTTGAGGTACATTCTCATTATGTCACCGCACTTTGCATTGCCAACCTCACCTATACCATTGGCATCGGCAATCTCGCCCATATTGCGCGGATTCATAAAATGGTCCATCACTTTTCCTGTGTACATTTTTTTATTTCTCCTTGATAGTATCCCACAGCGGCGACATCTCGCGCAGACGGTCAACAATGGGACCGAGCACCTTGATGATATGCTGTGCATCTTCCATAGTATTTTCGTGGCTGAAACTCAAACGAAGTGAGCCGTGTGCAACCTCATGCTTAAGCCCTATACTCAACAGTACGTGGCTGGGGTCGAGCGAGCCTGATGTGCAAGCAGAGCCTGATGATGCGCAAACGCCCATTGCATCAAGCATAAGCAAAAGCGATTCGCCCTCAATGCCCTCAAAGCAAAGGCTAACGTTACCGGGCAAACGACGTGTTCTGTCGCCGTTAACACGGCTGTGAGTAATTTTAAGAGCGTTGTCTATAACAAAATCTCTGATTTCGCAAAGCCTTTTATTGTTCTGTTCCATATTTTCAACAGCAAGTTTTAATGCCGCCGCCATACCAACGATGCCTGCGGTGTTTTCTGTACCCGCACGGCGAGAAAACTCTTGCGAACCTCCGTCAATAAGGTTGGGAATTCTTGCGTTTCGTCTTATATAAAGCGCACCAACGCCCTTGGGTCCGTTGAATTTATGAGCCGAAAGCGAAAGCATATCGGCTTGAATTTCTTCAACATCAACAGGCAAATGACCCACAACCTGAACGGCGTCAGTATGGAACAAAACGTGATGCTTTTTGCAAATCTCGCCAAT
Organism: Acutalibacteraceae bacterium; assembly: GCA_045535505.1. Classification (GTDB taxonomy): domain Bacteria; phylum Bacillota; class Clostridia; order Oscillospirales; family Acutalibacteraceae; genus CAKSST01. Next base: position 135,070 of record JAZSLU010000023.1, read on the forward strand.
TTCTTTCATGGGCTGAACTGTGCCTATTTCGTTATTGGCATACATTATTGTAACAAGGCCTGTGTCTTCGCGAATTGCCGCTTGGAGTTCTTCGGGCCTTACCAAGCCGTCGGTATGAACGTCAAGCAAGGTTATCTCAAAGCCTTGTTTTTCAAGTGTTTTGAGAGTGTGTAAAACGGCGTGATGTTCGAACTTTGTCGAAATTATGTGCTTTTTGCCCTTTTTTGCCATAAAAGCCGCTGCGCCTTTAATTGCCCAGTTGTCCGACTCGCTTCCGCCACTGGTAAAATAAATTTCACGAGCACGGGCGCCAAGTGCAGTTGCAACGTCTTGCCTTGCCTTCTCTATTGCCTCTCTTGCTTTTGAGCCAAAAGAGTAAAGACTTGATGCATTTGAATAAACGTCGGTAAAATATGGCATCATTTGCTCTAAAACTTGCGGCAAAAGACGTGTTGTGGCAGCGTTATCTGCATAAACGCATTTTTTGTTTGCGTTCATTTAAATCCCTTCTTTTAATTCATAATCCAATTTATTTTATACCATTTTTTGCTTTATATCAACTAAAATTTAATAAATTAATAAAAATATATACTTTTTGTGCTTAATAACGACTTTTTCGTTACCTAATTTTAACACTTATTAATTTGACAAAGGCAGTTTTTATAAGGTATAATTGTCTATATCATATTAAACGGAATGGTAATATTTTATGAAGGATATTAATTATATTGTTGCCGCAAACATTACCGCTTTGCGTCAATCAAAGGGCATGACCCAACTTGAACTTGCGAACAAACTTAATTATTCAGACAAGGCTGTTTCCAAGTGGGAGCGCGGCGCATCTCTTCCCTCTTTGAATGTATTGGTTGAAATTGCAGATTTGTTTTGTGTGCCGCTTGACTATCTTGTACGAACACACAGCCAAAACGAAGAAATTCCGTCAGCACCCAAAAAACCACTCAAATACCGCCCGTCTGTTATAATTGCGGCATCAATGATTGCGGTTTGGCTTATTGCCCTTTTTGTTTTTCTTGTGCTTAATTTTTCAAACGGACCGCAACCTTTTCAATGGATGCCGTTTATTTATGCGGTGCCGCTGTCTTTGATTGTGTGGCTTATTTTAAACTGCGTATGGTTTGACACGCTTTACAATTATTTTATTGTGACTTTAATTTTATGGTCGGCACTTATGTGCGCTCACCTTACGGTGTTAATGTTCGGCACTAACGTCGGTCTTATATATTTGTTGGGCGCACCCGCACAAATTATTATTATTTTATGGGCATTTATTAAGAAAAGAGATAAAAAGAAAAAATAGCTGGTTACCGTCTGCCAAAACATTTTTTATAAAAAGGAGGGTTAAAAACGGAGTTTGAGTCAGTCAATAACGCCGCCTTACGTCTTGGCGTTACCGTGCGTGCTATACAAAAATGGGCAAAACAAGGAAAAATTCCACACGCCTATAAAGCCGGCAGAGATTGACTTATTCCGACAGACAGTGTTAACCCTCCGCTTTAAGCGACAAAAGCCATGTTTTTACAAACGAGCCTTTGCCTATTATTCATCCCTTTAAAACAGGACAAGCACTCGAATATATACAAAGCATCAAAGACCCCGATGATATGCAAATGGCGCTTTGCGAATATTATTATCTTGCAGGGAAATTTAAGGACAGTTGTATTACCGCAGAGCCTTATTTGGACTCTGAAAATCCAATACTCGCCGCAACGGCAACTATGGTTTATGTTCTTGCCAACCTTGCGCAAGGCCACAAAGTAAAAACACAGTTTGCCGCCAAACGTTTAAAAGAAATAAGGCAACAATGTTTTGAGCAAAATATGGGTGAGGAAATTCTTGCCATGTGCGTACTTTGCAGCACAACCTTAAAAACTTCTTTGCATTTGCCCCCCGAAGACGTGCCGCACATAATGGACCACATAAAATATTTGGACGGCGGTTTGCGGCTTTTTGCTTGTTATATTATGGCGTATGAGGCTTATCTTGAAAAGGATTACAGTAAATCTCTCGGCATTGTGCAAACAGCGATATTGCTTTCTCATATATCACCATTGATGCGGCAGGCACTTACGAGTGGACAATAAAAGAAGTAAACGGCGGTAAAACAATAGATAATATTGATTACGACAATTCTGTTTACGCCCTTAAATTTGTGGTCAAAGACAATCTTGAAGGCAACTTTGAAATTGCTGATGCCGAGCTTCTTAAAAACGGCAAAAAAGCTGACGAAATAATATTTACAAATGTTTATAACGAGCCCAAAGCCGAGCCCACTCCCACTCCTGACACATCAACCACCAGCCCCAAAACAAACGACACATCTCACTTTGGCTTGTGGCTTGCAGCCTTGTTTGTATCAGGCGGAATTTTAAGCGGATTTGTTTTAAAAAAGAAAAAGGAGCAAGAAGCCCAATAACCAACAACCCTGCAAACTGAAAAGTTTGCAGGGTTTGCTTTTTAATATAAAGAATAATTGTGGCATTTTTTTAAGTTTGGTTGTATAATGTCTTAGTATTATTTTTATACAAGGAACTTTTATATGAACAATAAACGCTTTTTAGGTAACTCTCTTTTAATTTTTGCCGCTGTCATTTGGGGTATGGCTTTTGCTTTTCAGCGCATTGGTATGCAAAGCATTGAACCCGCAACCTTTGCGAGTGCACGTATGGTTCTTGCCGCCGTTGCCGTTGGTGCGGTTGCTTTTGTGCTTGATTTTTCAAAAAGCAATACCACCAAAAATATGAGTATGCAAGAGAAAAAAGAATATAAAAAGAACACTTATTTGGGCGGTGTTTGCTGTGGCTTGTTTTTAACAGGCGGTAATTTGTTTCAGCAAATAGGTATTGTTTCTACAAGTGCGGGAAAAGCAGGTTTTATAACTGCAATGTATATGCTGTTTGTTCCAATTATAAATTTTATTTTGTTCAAAAAGAAAAGTGGTTTTCGTGTTTGGTTTGCGGTAATTTTGGGTATTGCCGGTATGTATCTTTTATGTGTCACCGAAACCTTTACACTCACACGGGGTGACGCATTTGTGCTTTTGTGCGCCGTTTGTTTTAGCGGTCATATTTTATGCTGTGACCATTTTGTTCAAAAAGGCAATCCCATAAAAATTTCTGCCATACAGTTTGCTGTTACCGCCGTTTTGTGCGGTATAGTTGCCTTTTTAACCGAAACTCCAACCCTTGAAAAACTTACGAGCGCCGCTGTCCCCATCCTATATTGCGGCATTATATCGGCGGGTGTCGGCTACACACTGCAGATTGTAGCACAAAAATTCACCGACCCAACAGTCGCAAGTCTGATTATGAGTTTAGAGTCGGTCTTTGCGGTTGTAGGCGGTATGTTAATTTTGGGCGAAACAATGAAAACTCAGGAATGGATTGGCTGTGTAATAATTTTTAGCGCAATAATTCTTGTACAGTTGCCTCAACAAAAAAGGAAGAACGTTTAGCGTTCTTCCTTTTTGTTTTATTTTGTTGTAAACTTTTCAAGTGCCAAATTTGCTTCCTCATAGGTTGGAATTGAAGGTGCGGCACCTTTGCGGGAAACCGCTATGGAGGATGCCGCCGTTGCAATTTTTAAAATCTGGTCATACTCTTGATTTTTGGCAATACCCGCCACAAAAAAGCCTGTAAAGGTGTCACCTGCGCCTGTGGTATCAACCACTTTAACCTTGTATGCCGTCTGATGTATTTCGTTTTGGCTATCCATAAACACACTGCCGCTTGCGCCAAGCGTCATCATAATTTTAAGGTTGGGATAATTCTTTTTAAAATAATTCAAACTGTCCTTTGGTTGCTCAAAGCCCGAAAAAACCTTGGCTTCAACCTCGTTTAAAATTAAACAATAAATTTTATTTAAATCAAGCTGTAATATTTTTTCATTAAAGGGTGACGGATTAAACACTATACGCATACCCTTTTTGTATGCCTTATCAACGATATAATCAACACAGTTTACCTCGTTTTGCAAAAGCACAATATCCTGTGCGCCAAAGTTTTCAAAAACCTCGTCAATATAGTCTTTTGTCAGCATTTCGTTAGAGCCGGGGTAAAGAAAAATTGAGTTTTCCCCCTTGGCGCTCACCTGAATTATGGCATGACCGTTTTTAGAGTTTACCTTTTTCATATAGCAAACATCCACACCGTTTTCGGACAATAAATCTTTAAGAAAGTCGCCGTCCTCGCCAATGTTACCAATGTGAAAAACCGTTGCTCCCGCTTTAGCGGCGGCAATCGACTGGTTTAACCCCTTACCACCTGCAAAGGTTTCAAGCAGTTGGGTTGTTTCGGTTTCACCTGGCATAACAATGTGGTCTAAGCTATAAACGTAATCTATGTTGCAAGAGCCAAAATTAACTATACACATAAAGTAACCCCCCTTGTATAATTTTATTATACCCTATACAAATAATTAATCAAGGGTTGTAATAAAAAATCCAACCCCCAACCAAAAGGCAGGGATTGGATTTTTTGGTTGGAGTAGCGTTATAGTAATCAGTCGAAAACCTACATAAATACTAGGTTTTTCGCAGTCGAAAACAGTACAAAGGTCTTGATTTATAAATCCATTTTAGCTTTTATCTTGAGTTTTGTCATAATCGACCATATTGTTAATTAAATATCCGAATTAGTTGTTTCTCACTTTAATAAATTCAAAAATATTTTGAGAAAATCAAAATAGTTCTTGCGGTTTTATAACCCCTGTGGTATACTATATCTTGACAGATTATAATTTAGGAGGTCTGTATCTTGGCGCGTTCTTATAATAAACTGAAAAAATTGATGATTGATAAGAAGATGAATAATACCCAACTCAGACAAGCTTCAAAAATTACAACTAATGCAATGGCTAAGATTTCGCGAGACGAATCCGTTCCGCTTGAAACCTTAGAGAAAATTTGTGCTGTGTTGAATTGTAAAATTGAAGATATAGTCGAAATTATACCCGACTAAGACATCTTATTATACAACACATAGAGTCCGTTTTATGGGACATTTAACGTTATATAATGAAAGCATAATAATTATTTGGAGGATGCTGTTGTGATTAATACAAGAGTTTCAATTGAAGAAATTTTAGGCGTAGCTAACCCTACTGTTATAGTTGACAAAAATTACGTAGAAGCCTTAAAGAAAGAAGACACTTCGTTGTTGTACAAGGCGTTTTATGAAAACAATACAAATTCTTCAACACTTATATTTATATTAAAAAACATGGGCTATTTGCCAGCAACTTTTGATTATGAGGTTTTTACGGATTTAATAAATCATAAAAACGAAGATGTAAGATATTGGGCGATTAAAAACATAGGAAAGAGCAAATCGGATAAATTTTACGATTTATTAGTTCATCGTCTTAATATTGAAGAGAACACTATCGTTAAAAGAGAAATTGTCTCTTCCATAGGAAGAATGAAATCGCGTTTTACAATTCCATTTTTGGTTGAAGTTTTAAAAGATGAAGATCCCAAAATTGTATCACAAGCGGTTCGTGCTTTACTATCTTTCAAAGGCGACGCTGCTATTGATGATGCTTTAATGCCGTTAATAAATCATGAAAACGAGATGATTAGAACGGTAATCTACAAAGAATATTTCTCAAAGAAAACGAATGCGCAAAGCAAACAACCCCATATAGAGTCATATGATTATTTAAAAAATGTCGTTGTAAATGATGACGTGAGAAAAGTTTTATCATTGGTACAAGACGAAAGTGTTCATTTGACATTTACATCACCTCCGTATTACAACGCAAGAGATTATTCAATATATCCCAGTTATGAAGCATATTTGAATTTCTTAGAAGAAGTTTTTAAGGAAACATATAGAATCACCAAAGAAGGAAGATTTCTTATTGTAAATACTTCGCCGGTAATCGTTCCAAGAATAAGCAGAGCCCACTCCAGCAAGCGATACCCTATTCCATTTGATTTGCATAGCATTTTAGTAAAAATGGGTTGGGAATTTATTGATGACATTGTATGGATGAAACCAGAATACAGTGTTAAAAACCGTGTGGGAGGATTCCAGCAGCACAGAAAGCCTTTAGGTTACAAACCTAATTCAGTCACAGAATACTTGATGGTTTACAGAAAAAAGACCGATAAGTTGCTAGACTGGAACATGAGACAATATCCTTATTCGGTTGTAGAGGAAAGTAAGGTTAAGGATGAATTTGAAACCACAAACGTTTGGCAAATATGCCCAAAATCCGACAAAATTCATTCAGCTGTCTTTCCAGAGGAGCTTTGTAAACGAGTGATCGAATATTATTCGTATAAAGGCGACTTAGTGTTTGATCCGTTTGCTGGTAGTGGTACCTTTGGAAGAACAGCAAAGAAAATGAATAGATATTTTTTCTTGACTGAAAAAGATGAAACTTATTTTGAATACATGAAACAAATGAAATTATCTCATTCAAACAAAGAACTATTTGAAACAAAATTTTTATCATTAAAAGAATTCGAGGAGAGTGTTGAAAAATGACATTAAAAGACCAGGTTGTTAAAAATATTGTATCTAGAGTTTTAAGATCTAAGGACTATCGAATTGAGATTGTAAATCTCATTAATGCCGAATTTTTACAATTCGCCGTAGATTTCTTTAAAAAAGTCTGCGAAGCAAAATTAAACTCGGATAACATCACTATCGATTGGTACAAAGAGGCATTTTTGGATGAATCTTTACCGTCGGATGATATTGCTATCAATTCGGGCTTAAACAAGAAAACGATAAGCAATATGTATCGTTCTGCCACAAAATCAATAGTAATTGATGCTTCAAACGAGCATTTTGATTCTTTATATGAAAGCATTCAAACTTTAATTGAAAACGAGCCTGAAATTGATTTAACATTGACTGTTAAGTTTAATTCCGTAAGCGTTGATTTGAATGTGAGCGAAAGCTTGATAGTAATTAATACACTGGCGGTTAAACGTGCTGCTCTTCGCGGCGGTGCTTGGTCAACTGCAGGCAAGCGTGCAGAAAAATATTTAATGTTAGCTTTGTGCAAACTTTATAAAGTTGAGCCTCAATATTACAATGCTGAGCATTTCGTTAAAGACAGAACTCTAGATGTTGATAGAGAAATTGACTTCTATTTGAAAAAAGGAAGCAATCAATACAAATGCGAAGTCAAATTAATGGGACAAGGAAATCCTGAAAGCGCGGATGCTATTATCGCAAGAGATAGCCATGTTTTTGTTGCGGATACTCTTTCGCAGCAAAATAAAAATCAGTGCGATCAGCTCGGTGTGTCTTGGGTTGCTTGTAGAGACATAAACGGTTATAAGCGCTTCAAGGATGTATTAGTAAGATTTGATATTCCTTTTGAAGACTATACGGGTGATTTGGATAATGATTTAGACGCAATTCTTGATGAAATTTTTAATTGATTTGTAACCCAACTTGTCTTCGCAAGCATCGTGAATGGATAGTTTATTGAAAGAGAAAATCCGAACCTACCGCCTATTAGACGGAGGTTCGGATTATTCGTTTTTGGTCGAGGTGACAGGATTCGAACCTGCGGCCTCTGCGTCCCGAACGCAGCGCTCTACCAAACTGAGCCACACCTCGACAATATGCTAAATTATTATATTCATTTATCTTATACTTGTCAATACCTAAAAGCAGCCGACCTATCATCGACTGCTTTTAATATAAATAAACAATCTACCACTGCGCTTTTATCTTTTCAATAGCGCTAATACCCTCAAAAGACAGTTGTTGGGTTATTACAGGACTTTGCAGCAATCCTTTTTCCATACAGTCGGCAACATGTTGCGCTTCATACACAAGTTCGTGTTCGCAAGGAAATTGTTTTATTTCTTTTTTGCCGTCAATATTAAAAATTACTTCTCTTGCTTTCCAATAATTAGGCAGTTCTATGTACCCTTTCTCGCCAAAAATGCGGCAGGTGTTATCAAGCCTTGCTTTTGTGCTGTTTTTGGCGGAAAACAATACGCCGTTTTGGGTTTTGCCCGTTATAATATATTGCCACTCTACACCGTTTTCAAGTTTGTTTGCCGTACCGTGTATATCAATAATTTTTCCAAACATCCAAGCAATCATTTGCAAAGCATAAATACCACTGCTAAGCAAGGGTCCGCCGCCTGCCTCTTTATCAAACATCCAGCCGTTGTAGGTTGCCTCAAAGCTATGACTAAACTCTACCATTGTAATCTGTCCCAAACTTTCAAGAGCTTGTTTTGCCGCCAAAACTGCCGGCAAAAACATCATTTTTTGCGCCTCCATAAAGAATAGCTTTTTCTCTTTTGCAAGTTCGTACAGTTCGTTTGTCTGGGCGCTTGAGGTGGTACAGGGCTTTTCGCATATTACGTGTTTGCCGCAAATTAATGCTTCCTTTGCCCAAGTATAATGTTGCGAATTAACATTAGAAATGTAAACAATATTCACATTTTTGTCAGCCAACAATTCTTTGTGTGAGCCATAAGCGGTTGGTATATCCCACTCGGTTGCTTTTTCTTGCGCTTTTTGTAACGAACGTGATGACAAAGCAACAATTTTGCCTTTTTTGCTCTCGCGCACAGCACTAATAAAGCGTGGCGCTATTGATGATGTACTTAATATACCGTAGCAAAGCTGCATAAAAATTTCTCCTTGTGTTTTTTCGCTCATATTATATCATAAAAGCAAGGCGTTAGCCTTGTAAAGCGGCAAAGCCGCTGCAAAATGAGTTATCTTATTTTGCCTTTTAGTCATTCAATGTTATCCAAAACAGTCTAAATCTTTGATTTGGCTACTGTTTTGTGAGGTTATTATATCACGACAAGTTTTAATAATCTACCGTGTTTTCACAAAAAATTATTGACTTTGATATTTTTTGGCAGTATAATCACAGTAACAAATGCGTTTGAGCAGAAACCAGTAGGTTGGAAAAACCCTTTTCAGAGAGTTGTCGGTCGGTGCAAGACAATGGGCAGTATCCTTCTCGAATTCATTCTGTTAGCAGTGCGCTGAACCAGAGCAATCTTTAGTAGGACGCAACGGGCGTTCCCGTAACAGAACTAAGGTATGTATGTACCTGATAAGGTCGTTTTTGTGAGAAAACGGCAAACTGAGGTGGTACCACGGGATTTTGTTAATTTCTCGTCCTCTGTATCCTAAGCAGGATTGCGGGGGGCGTATTTTTTTACCCTTTTTGCAAACCTGTTAACAAAATTTTTAAAGGGATGAACAAAAATGGAACAAAACTACTATCAAAAAGACATTGAAACAATGTCACCCGAACAAATGAAGCAACTGCAGTCGCAAAAGCTTATAAAGCAGGTTAAACACGTTTATGAAAACGTACCTTATTACCGTAATCTGATGGACGAAAAAGGTGTTAAACCCGAAGATATTAAAAGCATTGACGACATATCTAAACTGCCCTTTCTTTCAAAGGCAGACCTGCGTGACGCCTATCCTTACGGACTGCTTGCAAAACCGCTTGACGAGTGCGTGAGAATTCACTCGACATCAGGCACTACCGGCAGACGAGTGGTTGCTTTTTATACACAAAACGACGTTGACCTGTGGGAAGATTGCTGTGCACGTGCCATTGTTGCAGCAGGCGGCACTAAAGCCGATGTTTGTCAAGTTGCATACGGTTATGGTCTTTTTACCGGCGGTGCAGGACTTCACGGCGGCTCACACAGAGTGGGTTGTTTAACCCTGCCCATGTCATCGGGCAACACCGAGCGACAAATTCAATTTATGAACGACCTCGGTGCAACCATTCTTTGTTGCACACCATCTTATGCCGCATATATCGGCGAAAGTTTGAAAGAACAGGGCTACAAGCCTGAGGATATCCCTTTGAAAGCGGGTATTTTTGGTGCAGAGCCTTGGACCGAAGAAATGCGCCACAGCATTGAACAAGCGCTTGGCATTAAGGCCTACGACATTTACGGTCTTACCGAAACATCAGGTCCCGGTGTTGCTTTTGAGTGTTCAGAGCAGACAGGTATGCATGTTAATGAGGACCATTTTTATGCCGAAATTATCGACCCCGATACAGGTGAGGTCTTACCCGAGGGCAGTAAGGGCGAGTTAGTGTTTACTGCGCTTGACAAAGAAGCCTTCCCCTTACTTCGTTACCGCACACGCGACATCTGCGTTCTTTCTCGCAAAGAATGTTCTTGCGGCCGCACACTTGTTAAAATGGCAAAGCCCATGGGCAGAACCGACGATATGCTCATTATTCGCGGCGTTAACGTCTTCCCCAGCCAAATTGAAACCGTTCTTATCAACGAGGGTTATCAACCCAACTATCAAATTGTGGTTGACCGAGTTAAAAACAACGATACCTTTGAGGTTAACGTTGAAATGACACCCGAAAAATTCACCGACAAGGTAAGCGAAATTTTGGCTATGGAAAAATCACTTGCCAACGCAATGAAGATTATGGTTGGCATTAACCCTGCCGTACATCTTGTTGCCCCGAAAACCATTGCTCGAAGCGAGGGCAAAGCCGTTCGTGTTATTGACAAGAGAAAACTTATATAGTTTAAGTAAGGAGTTTTAATTATGGCAATTAAGCAATTAACAGTTTTTGTTGAAAACAAACAAGGCGCGGTTGTATCTATTACCGATACTCTTTCAAAGCACAACATAAATATCCGCGCACTTTCTATTGCAGAAACAGAGGCTTTTGGCATTTTACGCCTTATTGTTAACGACGAAGCAACCGCCGAGAAAATTTTGGCAGAAGAGGGCCATCTTATAAAAATAACCGATGTTGTCGGCGTTAAAATCGGCGATGAGCCCGGTAAACTTTCTTGTGCATTGGGTGTTCTCGATAAGCAAAATATAAATGTTGATTATCTTTACGCATTTATGTCCCGCACACAAAAACACGCTTATGTTGTTTTGAGGGTTGCAAACAACGAGGCTGCCGAAACGGCTCTTATGAATGCAGGCTTTAAAATTATTACCGAAGCCGACGTTGATAAACTATAATTTTATTGGTGATTGATAATGGCAAGTATTTATATGAAAGATGATGCTGCATTACGCGCCGAAAAAGGAATTATTTACGATTTTTTGGCCGCCGACGGAAGCGAAAGCCGTGAAGCCGCCGAAATTATTCGAGCACGTAACATTGAGTTTTGCAAGGGACTTAAATCGAGTGACGATTGGCTTGATATGAAACTTGCAGTTGAAGCCTTGTCTGGCGGTACAAATACCGTTATTCTTGACGATGTAGGTGCCCCATCTATTATGGTTTTACTTCCCAAAATGGACTCTGCAAATCTTTCAAACGGGCTTAAAAGCCGCACACACCCCGCTTTTATTGTAAACGGTCAAGAGTATGACACGGTAGCAATAGGCAAATATATAAGCGTGGTTAAAGACGGCCGTGCCTACAGTTTGCCGCTTAAAAACCCTGCTGTAAAATATGACTTTGACGAAAGCGCCGCAATTTGTTATGCAAAGGGTGAGGGATGGGGCGTTACGCCCTACTCTCTTTGGGGTGCTATTGCACTGTGGTGCAAGAAAAACAGCACAATGCCCGAAGGTAACACCTTTTACGGACAGTACGGTGATGATACAGCCAACTGCGGTGTGGCGGCAGTAATGACAAAATATGAAGAAAAAGAGGTGCCGGGCCGAACACTTACCGGCTCCGGTCCGCTAACTTGGTTTCACAACCACAAGGCCGACGGCATTGCCGATCTTTGCGGCAATGTTTTTGAGTGGTGTTCAGGTTTTCGCTGGTGCGACGGCGAATTACAAATTATAGAAAATGCCGATACGATGAATCGAAATTTTGATATGTCTTTTTCTTCGCCAAACTGGAAAGCCATTCTTCCTGATGGCAGTTTATGTCAGCCGGGCAACAAGGAGTCCTTAAAACTTGATTTTGTTGACGACCGTTGGGTACTTTGTCAAAAAATCACCTCACATTCCGAAGAAAAACGGTGCTGTCCCGTTCGCAACATCGGTCTTGCAGATGGACTTTGTGAGATTCCCCAAATTCTTATAGAACTCGGCGTTTGTCCCGAGCGTGAGCTTACCGGAGCACATTACGGCAATGACGTATTTTGGGGACCAAATAAAAGCGTTGAACAGTTCCCCTGCCGAGGAGGAAACTGGTATGACCACGTTTATGCCTGCGGCGGAATTTTCCGCACAAGCGTTTATTACGGTCGTGACATAAGGGGCACAACCATAGGTATGCGAGTTGCATATTACGGCAAATAAAAAAATGACACTTTCAGAACTTGAAAGTGTCATTTTTTATTTATGTGCTAATGATGCCATTTTTGTAGGCGTCATTCCGTAATATGCTTTAAAACAGCGAGTAAAATAATTTGTATCGCTATACCCGCAAGCATGTGCAATTTTTTTAATATCTTTACCGCTGTTTTCAAGCAGCATATCACGAGCACGTTCCATACGTAATTTTCTAACGTAATTTATAAGACTCATCCCTGTAATAACATTAAATTTATGACAGAAATAAGATTCTTCATAAGACATCATATCCGCCATTTTTTTGGTTGTGATATCCTCTGTGTAGTGTTCGTTTATATAACTCAGCGCAACCGCAAACCTATTGTTTGTTGCTATGCTGTCTTGGCTTGAACTTTTAAGATATCCACGCACCAGTAAAGCAAACAAAATTTTTAAATATCCCTCGTTTGCAAACGTGCTGACGTTGTCAATTTTGCTCTGCTCGGCGATTATACAATCAAGGCAGTGATTTATATTGGTATCTTTAATTATGTTTAAAAAACGAATTTTGCCTGATATAAGTGATATTGCAACATCGTCTTTGCTGCCAACAAAATTTGACAGTGAAAATGAAAAGGCATAATATTCCACCCCATCTTCAAGCGCTGTTGCGGAACGCACTTGCTTATGATTAAAAAGAACTACATCGTCAGCATAAGCCATGCGGCTTGATGCCTCACATTTAAAAGATATTGCTCCTTTTTTTATATACAAAAGCTCAATACCCTCTGACACACGAATGTTGAAGCATTTGCTGTTTTGAGGTACAATCATTTTTTCTAAACTTAACAAATTTTTTTCCAACGTTATCACCTAAACCAAAATTATACTAAAAGACAAAATTGTACTCATATATTATCATATAATTTTTTTAATTGCAACAAAAAACAGGATGTCAATATGACATCCTGTTTTAATGTTAAATTTATTAGCCGTTTGCAAGACCTGCACGAGAAATACTTTGTACCAAGAATTTCTGACAGAAAGCAAACATAACAAGAACGGGAAGCATAATAAGCAAGGTTCCTGCGCTTCGTGCAATAAGGGTGCCTACCGAATCGCCGGTATTTGCAAATGCAACGCTGACACGGTCTATATAGTTTGAAAAGATTACGGTGTTGGGGTAGTAAAGATGTGCATAAAGCTCGTCTGTCCACTGCCAACTGAATGAGAATAGGAAAACTGTAATCATTGTGGTTTTTGCGTTAGGCAACATAACACGCCAGAAGGTCTGCCAAACGCCCGCACCGTCTATACAAGCCGCTTCATCAAGTTCATAAGGTATAGACTCAAACTGTGCTTTCATAAGGTAAATATACAAACCATTCTTTATGCCTGTGCAACCTATTGCCATTAAATAAATAGGCCAGAAAGTGTTTGTAATGTTAACCGTTTTAAAACCAAGGTTAAAGAATGCAAAGTTCAAAAACTGTGCTGTTGAAATTGTCTGCACAGGAACAAGCATAAGCAATATAACACACAAGAAGAAGAAACCATTAAGTTTAAACTTAAAGCGTGCCAAACCATAACCAACCAGTGTGCAAGAAATAACCTGTATGGCTGCAACACCAACAGAAAGAAGTGCGGTGTTTGGTATGGTCTGTCCAAGGCTTAGGCCTTTAACAGCCGCTTTCCAATAATAAAGGGAAGGAGTTTTCGGCACCATGTTAACGGTATTATCAAGCATATCGGCAGGGCTCATAAATGACATGAAAACCTTGGAAACAATGGGCTTAAGAATGATAAATGCTAAACCGAAAATGATAACAAAGCGAACAATAGAAAAAATTATTCCAGAAACTTTGTTGACCATTTTCTGACGCTGAATGTCTGTCATTTGTTTTCTCCCCTTCCGTTAAGTTGTTTTCTTCTGGAAATAGGAAAGAATTCCTAATACCAGTGCGATTACCACGCCCAAGCACACAAGGTACAAAAGGCTGGTTGCGGTAGAAAGCGAATACTGCTGTTGACTGCTAAGTTCTTGGATATAATCAAATATTCCGTTTGAAGATATATACGAGTCAACAATAGTATAAACCGCATTGATGGTCATCTGAGGCAAAATCATGGGGAAGGTTATCTTCCAGAAAAGTTCCCACTTGTTACAACCCTCAACAGATGCGGCCTCATAAAGAGCAGGGTTAATTTCCTGTAAACCTGCAAGGAAGATGAATATCTGAATGCCGCTTGCCTTAACAACGTCATAAATGTTAGAAACGGCATTTACAACGATGTCGGTGAGAGTTTTATTAAAGTTGAGTGATGAAAGCAAACTTGAGAAGTTGCCAAGACTTGCCATAGCAGAATCAGTACCTGTATCAACAGTAGATGTAACCATGTTCATAAGAGGAGTGTCATATCTTACAATAACACCGACTGAAAGCAGAACGGGTATAAAAAAGATAACACGCGCAAGTAAACGTCCATGGAACTTCTGATTCAGAATTGTTGCAATGAACAAGCTGAAAATCAAAATAATGGGAATGTTTATAACCATTGTTTTAAGGCTGTTCCAAATAAGCGGAATAATTTTTGCGTTTTCAAACAATGCCTCTTTAAAGAAATCGATTCCGTGGAACTCCAGCGTATATCCATCACCGCTAACTGTAATCTCGTTTAAGGAGAAAACAATAGTCTTATAAACGCTGGGGATAAAGATAAATATCAAACCGAGTATCAAGGGTATCATAAACAGATAACCGTACTGCGGACGCCTTTCCATAGGCGACTTTGATCTTTTTGGTAATTTAATCATAGCTATCTCCTTAAAGCACAGCCGATGCTATCGGACCGTGCTGAAATATCGGTCAATACCGAGAACAAAACAAACTTTACACTATCATTTAACAAAAGTGAAATCTTTTGCCTTAACAGTAACGCCCTCATAAGTTACATCACTGTTGCTGTAGTTGACGTAAATTTTACTTCCGTTTTCATAGGTTGTGCAATACAAGTCGTTTGCCAGGCAGTCATTTGCCACAAGCTTTTGACCTTGGATTGCTGTATAGTAAGGTGCCACTCTTTCATATATTGACACAATATTATCAATGTGGGCACTGTCATTAACTGAGAAGTAAATTGTTTCGTAAGCTGTACCGGTTATGTTTGTGTTCTTTTCGGTAATCAATGTGAAATAAGGTATTGCTCCGTATTCCAAAGAGCGCAACAAATATTCGTTGCTGTCGTATGAAAGGTTGATTGACTGACCTGCATAGTCAACATAGCCGTGTAATACCATCTGATAGAAGGGTACGCACTCGGTTTCGGCATTAAAGCCCGAATAGTTCAAAGGTACGTTCAAAATATCTGAAGCATAAGGAAGAACATAAGCGTTGCCCGAATCAAATGCCATTTCGTCAATGTTTTTCTGAGCGTAGTCAAATGTTTGACTAAGATAATTACTTGCTTTTGCACGATCAATATCTGCCTTTGGCGTATAGTCACCGCCGAGATATTTACCTGCCGAGGAGAAAGAAACGTTGTATTTTTCTAACTCTACATTCTTTTTAAGCGACGTAATAAAACCATCGGCATAGCTAAGATAATTGTTAGGTGTTACAAAATATCTGGGCAATGTGCCGTCGCTGTACAAACGTGAAACACGGTTGTAGAATGTTTTTCTTACCAACACACGATTTAAGTAGTGAGCGCTGTCTTTCTTTGTTTTAAAGCCGTTGCCGTCTGTATATACAAACGAGAAGTCGCCATCAAAGTAAAGAGTACCTTTTGAAGCAGCAAGTGTTTTTTCAAGAGTGGTAAGTTGCTCAACGCTACCAACCTTTTTGCTTAATTCAAAACGGTTTGTCGCTTCAACCTCAAGACCTGCGTTTGATAAACCGCTTAACCTTAAGGTGATGTTTGAAACACCTTTTTCCTGTAAGGTTGCAACGCTGTTATTAATTTTTTCTAATGTTGAAAGAACTATCTTGTCTTTATACGGAACACCAAGGAAGGTTGTGTTCTGTGTAATAAGACCTAAATAGTCAATATACAACAATGTGTCATTTTTGCCGTTGGCTTTGAGCTGACCGTTTTTAATAAGATAATCACGGTAGTAGTTTGCCATGTGGGTATAGTCGCTCTTTTCGGCCGACATAAATACATAACGAATGCTGGGGGATACGGGTGTCGTTGACTGTGCAAAAATGTTATAAATCGGTACAAGTGTACTCGAACCGACGTCGGTTGAGTCCATATGTCTTATCTCAAAGTCAACATAAATACGGTTTGGCGTTCCCGAAGTGTCAACGTTCATTGCGTTGAGCACACCAATTTCAGCGCCTTTTTCAACAACCGCAAACACGCCGCCGCTTTGACGAGATATGCCGAACACGGGGAAATTAAGGTCATTTGTAAGCTGTATTTTTTCGCTTTCAGCAACACTTACGTCATCACCATAAAATGCTGCAGAGAAGGCTGATACGTGATTTTGGCTCCAGTCAATAATTGCACCGCTGCCATCGGGAACAAAGAATTTGCCTTCGTTCTCGTTAGAAGCGCCAAAATACTCAAGCATTGTAACAGTCTGCAAACGGAAAGTATCGTTGTTTTCTGTAATGAGGTCGGTCAAAATTGTTGAAGTAAAGCCATCTTCGGTAATTCTGTACTCAACAGGAACAGTAAAACCTGCGCTCTTTACTTGGCCGTCACTCTCAATGCCTAACTTTTCAAGGTCCTTTGCGTAATCCTCAACACCATAGTTGATGGTTGCCAAATACTCACGTATTTCAATAGCATCACTTTCGGTGTTGGTGTCATTTATTACATAAATGTTCTTTTTCTTTACAATGGGATATTGTTCTTTAATTTCTGCTGTTGCATCCTCATTGGTGTACATCGAATAGAAACGACTCATACGGCGTGACATCGCATAACCGTCGTCACCGCTATTTTCAAGCTTTTCAATCAAAGCGTCATAAGCATCTTCGGCGAGAACCTCAGGCAAGAAACCGCTTTCCTTGGTTGCGCCAAAACTGTAATGAACACGGATTGCCTTATCGCTATAGGTTACTTTGTAGGTACCGTTTTCAACGCTGTCTTTGGTTGAGTACATATAAGCTGCGGGAGACTGCTGTTCAAAGTATGTGAGAACAACCTCAGAATTCATTCTGTTGGTATCAATGTCAGAATAAATTGTTTGACCATCGTTTGCATAGTACGATGTATAAACCTTGTTATTTGTAAGGTCAGTAACACTAAAGTGGGTTGTTGCAGCATCAAACTCAACAATAACCTTGCTGTTTTCAAGTTTAATTTGTGTTGTTTCGTCTGCCTGTGTCCAGTTTTCATCACTTTCTGACTTTTGTTGTTCAACAGGCTGATATGCAACCTTAGTTTTGCCTGAACATCCAACGGAGGATAACACAACAACAAGTGCGAGCAATAATACTAAAAGCTTTTTAATTTGCATTTGTGTAACCTCCTTTTAATACGTTCTGAAAATTAATTCCTTAACAATGCCGTAGAAGTAATCATATATACCCTGTACAATGCTTACAACAAGCAACAAAAGGAAGATGATTATCAAAATACCTACGATTGAAAGGAGTGCGGTAAGTAAGCCTTTACCTAATGAATAGTTATGTGTAACCATCATTCCGAAGAAGAAAAGTCCCAACATCCATATCCAGCATACTGAATTAAGAACGGTATAGAACATTGCCTCTTCTGCTGTTAACACGTGTGAGAGTATTAAAAGCGGAATGCTTAATACAACATAAGGTTTCATAGCATAGCAAGTTACCATAAAGATATCTTTAAAGGTACCCTCACCCTCCATCAATGTGGAGAAGCACCAGTTGGATATAATCCAGAAGAGAATTGGCAACAATACGAGCACCACGCTATAAATAACGTTAACTTCGCTCGAAATTGTCTTTGTAATGACATAACCGCTAAACTGTGCGCGTACGGCATAACAAACGATAAACATTAACAAAATAGTGAATGCCGTTTTCATATCGCCGCGCTTTTCACGCTTTAAGTCCCAATATCCGTCAAAGGGATGCATCATACAATATTTTGCAAACTTTTGACCCTTATAGTAGCGACTCTCATGATATTTTTTATAAATTTTGCTGTTTGTAACAGGCTTTTTAAGCACTGCAAAACCTACAATAGCAACAACAATTATAACAACAGCCCAAACAAATCCGCTTCTGATTGCCTCGTTTCGCCAAGTTTCAAAAGCCTTTGCATAAAGCTTGTGGGCATGCACTTTCTTAAGGTCATCCATAGCTTTAGTGCTGTCGCCTGTAGCCATATCAATTTTTGCCATACCTGAAATTGCAGGTGTGTAGTTTGAGCAATAGTTATATGCTTTTTCCCAAGCGGCGTGGGATGCTTCATAATCACCGTCATTATAGCAGGTAATCGCCTCTTGAACGGTCAAACCGAAGTCGGTCAATTCGAACACGGTAATTGTACCTTTAATACCGTCGGTAACAATAAGGTCATCGCCGAATTGGTCGATAGCTGTCGATTTGTAAAAAGCGCCCTTTTGTGAACCTGTTGCGCCGAATATGTAAAGCAAATAACCGTCGTTTGAGTAAACGTATATTTTGTTTTTCTGCGAGTCAAGCACTGTATAAGTGCCTTTATCGCTTATGCAAACGTCGGCAAAAGCAGCAACATAGTTTGCTTTGCTCTTGCTGTCTTTAAGATATGTAACATCGCCATACTCGGTATCCTCACCTTGAAGCTCAAACAAAACGTTTTCACCGTTTGTGTTAATTTTTGCAACAGGTGTTGACTCTGAAGATTCAGAGCATACATAAAGGAATCCCTTTTCGTCAATAAGGATGCCGCTGTACTCGGTAGGAACATACTGCTCCATCTGTTGTCTTTGCTTTTTGGTAGCAATTTTTCTCCAAATAAGGTCAAGCACGTTGTACTCAACGCTGGGAGCACCAAAGAAAGACGTAAACTTGCCGTTTTTGTCAAGACGAATCATACCTTGGTTGATACCTTCGGCAAGAATGTAAATTCTTCCTGCGTTATCAACTGCAAGTTCTTTGGGGAAATATGTATAGTCTTCGTCAAGCAAAGTAATTTCCGGACGGCCAATAATGCGTTTAAATGCAAATGTGTTGCGGTCCAAAACAACTATACGGCTGTTTCTTGTATCAGCAATATAGATTTCAGTCTTGTTAACAAAGCAACTGTTGGGCTCGTTAAAAGTATCCTGAACGCCTTCGTTTTCAAAGCCTGTAATCTCTGTAATAAGATTAAATTTATCATCTGTAACGACCACACGGTTAGTAGCAGAATCAGTAATATAAATTCTACCGTCTTCATAAAGCACATCGCTTACTGCCGCAAATTTTTGTACTCCGATGGTCTGTCCATTAATTGTGTCCTTAACAATGTAAGGAGCTGGTATGGAAACGGGTCTGGTGTCGTTATTGTACACGTATGCATCATAGGGCAACTCGTTACCGGTGGCAGAAATAGCACTTGCCGGAGTTACGAATAACGCAAACAATAACAAACAGGTAATTAACGCTGTAAATATCCTCTTCATTATCACACTTACTCCTTTATACCGGAACTGGACATAGTTTCAATAACGTTTGACTGCGAAATAACAAACACGGAGATAGGCACAATCATCATAACAACTGTTACGGCTGCGCCAACACCCGCACGAGCAATACCTGCCGATGTAATCTGACCCAATGCATAAGGCAGAGTTTTGAGAACCTCTTTATATATATAAGGTGTAGCACCCAATGCCCAGAGGCTTTGAACTGACAAGAGCATCAATGTGAGCCAAGCAGATTTTACGTTAGGCATAACAATCTGCCAGAAAATACGCCACTGTGATGCACCGTCAACCCTTGCTGCTTCAAGCAGAGCATCGGGAATTTGCTCCATAAACTGTTTCATCAAATACATACCCAAGGGTGATGCAACAGCGGGAACGATAAGTGCCCAATATGTATCCAACCAACCGAGGTATGAAATTGTTACGTAGTTGATAATACCGCTAACAGTTGCGTTAAACATCAAGGATGTAACAATAATTCTAAACATCGCTGCAGAACCCGGAAACTTTCTTTTTGCAAGAACGTAAGCACACATTGATGCAAAAATAATGTTACCTGCCGTACCGACTACTGTAATTAAAACGGTATTAAAAACATAGCGCAAAAACGGAACCTGTGAGTTTGACAAAACCGTAAACATATCACGGAAGTTGTCCAAGGTCCAGTTTGTAGGAATAAGGCGTGGCGGGAAGAGCCACAACTCATCCAACGGTTTGAAAGCGTTACCTATAATAAGAATCATAGGAATTGCCATAACAGCCGCCATCATCAAAAGGATGGTCATAATACCGGCTGTACCGGCTTTTGAACGGTTAACTCTCTTGCTTCGGTTGAGAGCACGTAATGACAGTTTCTTAGCCATCTTTATTCTCCAACCTTTCTCAAGATACGTTGTATAATTGTATTACACGTTACCATTAATATGAACAATATAACCGCGATGGTTGACGCATAACCCATTTCAAAACGGGTGTTACCATAGTCTTCCATGTGGTGAATGAGAGTATGCAAGCCGTAGTTGCTGGTGGGGAAGCCGAAAACCGCTGTAATAACGGGACCTACACCGAAAGCGCCTGTAATACTCATAACGGCTGAGAACATAAGCTGAGGTTTCATTGAAGGAAGTGTTACAAACCAAAGCTCTTGATAGCGGTTTTTAATACCGTCAACCGCCGCTGCTTCATACATTGATTTATCAACGTTTTTAAAACCTGCAATCAATGACAAGAAGCCTGTACCGAAGCTCATCCACAAAATAAGGAAGATGGCTGCGGGAACCATATAATCTGTATCGGTAAGCCATTGAATAGGTGAATCAATAACGCCGATTGAAAGCAATAAGCCGTTTAAGAAACCGTAGGTATCGCCGCTGTACAAAATTTGGAAAACAGTGTAAGCACCGCCCGAAATACAGGGACCGTAGAATATAAGTGTAATTACCGAACGGGTTCTGTCGCCAAGCTCGTTAACCAGCCATGCAACCATAAGGCTAAGCAAATATCCCAACGGACCTGTTACAACCGAAAGCAAGAAGGTGTTCTTTAATGCGGTTATAAACAACGAGTCGTCAAGGATTAAGTTGAAATAGTTTTTAAAGCCAACGAAATCAGGAAACTGAACAACGTTGAAGTTTGTAAAGCTAATGAGAACTGAAGCCAAAACCGGCAACACTGTAAAAATTAAGAACAGTGTAAAGAAGGGCGCAGCAAACAGATAATCAGAGCCATAGGTTTTAACGAATGTGCTAAAGCTCATTCGCTCTTTTTTTCTAACAGGAATATTATCACTCATTTATAGCACCCTCCTTAGTCAAGATTATATTCAGCACGTTTATGTGCAATTTCACGGTCGATTGACTCAACATTTTCGGTAAGAGTGTCTCTTACGTTTTCCCCGTTATAAACAATGTAACGGAATGCAAAGTCGTAGTAACGAGTTGTGAGGTAGCCACCGGGAACCTCAACGAAGGCCTTAACCCATTCACGTTGCTCGAGCAAACTCTTCTTCATATCTTTATCCCAAGCAATACGCTCAAACGCCTTAGTGTTTGCAGGGTTATAACGAGCAGCAGAACCCATTATACCTTCAAGCTCACTACCATATTCAAGCTGAACTTCTTCGCTTGACCACCATTTAAGATATTCCCAAGCAGCTTCTTTGTTGGTATCTTTCTGATTTAACATAATAGTACCGGTAACGATTGATGAGCATGAACGGTCAATTACGCCATCCTCTCTTTTTGTACCGGGGATGGGAAGCATTGTCCAAAGACCATTAATATCAGGTGCGAAAACGGACAACTGGTTGTAGCTTGAAAGCTGGGCAACCGCAACAGGAATCTCACCGCTTCTGAAACGGTTTGAGAAGTCATAAGCCAAGTTAAAGCCGTACTGTGTATAAAGGTCGGTAAATCTCTGCATTGCCGAAATTGCCTTTGAGTTAGATAAGGCTGATGTTTTACCATCGGGATTGTACATTGTACCGCCTGTCTGATACAAGAATGCAAGATAAGAATGGATGCTTACAGGAACACCGAATGCCAGAGAGTTGAGCTGTAACACAGGAAGAACCTCTGAAAGAATGGTATCCCAATCACTAAGCTGGTCAAGTGAAATGCCAAGCTCTTCCATAATGTCTGTTCTTACAAACATTATGTAGTAGTCTTGTGTGTCAGGCAAAGCAAATGTTTTGCCGTTAAGTGTATAAGGCACTGTTGCCTCTTTTGAAAATCTGCCGATAACCTCTTTAAAATCTTTAAACTGTGATAAATCAACAACAGCATCACGAAGCGAAAGGTTTATCGGGTCTGCCATAGCAACACCGCTGTAAACGTCAGGTGCCGAACCAGCAAAAATTGAAGGAAGCAACGCAGCTGATGTAATAAGCTGAACGTTTGCCGCAATGTCGTGGTTAGGTGTAAAGTCGTCATTAATCATCTGTTTAAGAATCTGTGCCTGGTCACGACCGGTAGGAATCCAAACAGTAATTTCTTCGGGTGCAGTTTCTTCCATAACGCCAACAGAGTCATAATCTGTAACGAAAGAATAGAAGAACTGTTTAATATAATGCATCAGCATCTTAAAGAAGCCTGCCTCACCCTTAGGCGTTGCCGTGTCGGGTGATTTTATCATAATAGAGTCAAGCTCTAAAGGCTGTACGGTTCTTTGGTTAATCCATGTACCGAAAGAAGCAACGTTGCTTTGGAATGTTGAAAGGTCAGCAGGAATTTTTTCGGGGTCATCAATGAGTATTACAAGCTGGTCATAAAGACGCTTTAACGCAACTGTTGATGCGCCGCTTTGACCGTTATATTCCTCAACATCCTTAATAAGCTGCTCCATTTTGCCTGTCAGTTCTCTCATCTGCTCGATAACGTCAGGCATTGCTTTTTCAAGCTGATAGTCACGATATGTATCAGGAGCAACACCGGTAATCATAACGATTCGGCGGTAGATATAGTTGAACTCTGACAAGTAATCCTTGGCATCAAAAAGGAAATCAATAGTGTCACCAAGACCTACGCGAAGTCTGATAACGTGTTTACCTTCTTCCATATAGAAAAGGTAGGGGTTACCGTCTTTGTCACCAATACACTCGCTCTGCCATGCGCTGTCATAATAGAAACGGACAGCATCAGCCTCTTTAAAAGGAAGCTTACCATCAATATATATTTGGCGAATACTTACGTCATTGGTTTTTTCGCTTTGTTTAAAATGGGTTACAATGTTGTAAAGGCCTGTTTCCTTAACGTCAACTTCCCACTCAACCCACTGACCAACAACCTGCCAGTGTGTGCTGCCGATGGTGTTGTAACGGATAAGGTTAACGTCATAAGGAACAACAGAAGGTGATGTGCGGTCATTAAGACCGTACATTGTCTGGTCAGATTTGAGCGCAAAAGCATCCTCCGCCTGAACTGTTACATTGGCAGCAGGTGAAGCATTTTTATAACCATTCTGCTTATAGGTTTCTAAAACCTCTGCATAAGTGGGAACGGCTTTTTCGCCCTCAAACACGATGTTTTTAAGGTGCAACGTCTCACGCTCGGGCACCAAGGTGATTGTATGGGTGCCTTCGGTAAGATAATACTGCAAATTACCGCTTACAAGACCGCTAACGTCTGTAGCGTACTCTGTGCGCCATTTGCCAATCTGCACCTGTGGTGTGCGAATCTCGTTACCGAGCTTGTCAAAGGTTAACTCATTAGTTTCGTTTATCCAAAGCTGAGGAAAGCTTACCTCATTAGATTCCTTAAAAGGTGCCTTACCGTCGATAAGAATATCGCGTACGATTGAAGAACCGCTGGCAGCGCCAGTAAAATAAGTCATCTTCAATGAATAAAAACCTGCTTTTTTAACCTCAAACTTGAAAGTAACGTTACCTTCGTCTTTAAAATTAACAGAGGTACCACTGTTACCTTCATAGTCGGTATAAATTTGCTCAACAGCAGCAGAACTGCCATCTGTGTAAGATGCAGCAGAAATGACAATTTTGTCCTTTGCTACTGTTGCGTCTTTCAAATTTGCAAGGTAATCTTTGTAAGAAGATTCTTTTTTAACCTGCGTTGTTTCTTCTACCACAGCATCGTCCTTTACGTCGTCATCCTTTGCGGCGACAACAGGAACGGCACAAACTACCGAAAAGCACAGTAAAAGTGCTATCAGCAGCGCTGTGGATTTTTTCAAAAAATAACCCATTTGCTTCATTTTTTCCTCCTGGTAATACCGGAATAATTTGATAATTACCCAAAATATGAGCAATTATCTCATTTGATACATATATTAACACAAAAGTCAAAAGTTGTAAATGTATAATACGAAATAGCACAAAATCGTTTTGCAAAACAAAAATTGTGCTATATTTCATTGTGGTCAGTCCCTCTGTCAACCACTACAAACATGACAAATACTATGAATAATTATCAAATGAGAAAAAGTTTCATTATTCATTTTGCATAAATAATTAGTAATTGTTGTACAAAAACGACTTTTTGGGTTTAGATTCGACATTTTTGAAAAAAGCGTACGGTTTTTGTTTTTATTTGCTCAAAACAATATATGAAAAGTTGGGACTTGAAAAGTCAATAAAATGGTGTTAAAATACCGTTATATTAATATTTGCCCCAAATGCGACGACAAAGAAAAGTAGGCTTGCCCTTTTCGCAGTGCAGAGAGGATAAACCATAGGCTGTAAGTTTATCTGTGCGTTGGCAGGTTGAAAATTCACTTTTGAGCAGCACCGCTGAACAATATATTAAGTAGGCGGCGACGGCCTGACACCGTTATTTGTCAAAACTGAGTGTTTGCTTTTGCAAAAACAAGGGTGGTACCGCGGAGTGATATGCTTCGTCCCTATGGGACGGGGCATTTTATTATATATGTATAAAGGAAAGGAACTTTTAAAAATGAAGCAACAGCTTGAATCTATTCTTGAGCGCGCAAAAAGCGAAATTGCTGCGCTGCAAAATATGGCACAGGCAGAAGAACTTAAGGTTCGTTATTTAGGCAAAAAGGGAGAACTTACCGCAATACTTAAACAGATGGGCGGACTATCACCCGAAGAGCGTCCTGCTATGGGACAACTTGCAAACCATGTCCGCGCTCAAATTGAGCAGGAACTTGAATGCAGTTTTGCCCGTCTTAAAGAACTTGCACTCAGCGCACGTCTTGCCGAGGAAGAAATTGACATTACTATGCCTGCAACAACAAACGAAAAAGGCTCTTTACATCCTTTAACCATCGTACAAAATGACCTTGAGGACATTTTTCGTTCAATGGGCTTTGATGTTGTTGAAGGTCCTGAGGTCGAAACCGACCATTATAACTTTGAAGCATTAAACGTACCTGCTGACCACCCCGCAAGAGATATGCAGGATACATTTTATCTTGCACCTGAACTCTTGTTGCGCACACAAACATCTGCAGCACAAATCAGAACAATGGAAAGCACACAACCCCCCATCAGAATGATTTGTCCCGGCCGCGTTTACCGTGCCGATGAGGTTGATGCTACCCACTCGCCTGTTTTTCACCAGATGGAAGGTCTTGTTGTTGACAAAGGCGTGACAATGTGTGAACTCAAAGGCGTTCTTGAGCAGTTTGCAAAGGCAATCTACGGTTCTGATTCGCAAATTCGATTCCGTCCCTCCTTCTTCCCCTTTACCGAGCCCAGCGTTGAGGTTGACGTTTCTTGCTCGGCTTGCGGCGGCAAGGGTTGCCGTGTCTGCAAAGGTGCGGGTTGGATTGAAATTTTGGGCGCAGGTATGGTGCATCCCCGTGTGCTTGCTTCTTGCGGCATTGACCCCGAAGTTTATTCAGGTTTTGCATTTGGTATTGGTATTGACCGCCTTGCCATAACACGCTATAAAATCAGCGACATCCGTTTGCTTTTTGAAAACGATGCACGCTTTTTGAAACAGTTTTAAGGGAGGAGAACGATTACTATGAAAATGTCATTATCTTGGCTTTCACGCTATGTTGATATAAATGTGCCTGTACAGCAAATGTGCGACAAAATGGTTATGGCAGGTTTTGAAATTGAAAGCATGGAAGACCTCTCGCAAACTATGAGCAACGTTGTTGTTGCACGTATTTTAAACATTGTTCCCCACCCCGACAGTGACCATTTGCTTATTTGCCAACTTGATATAGGCAAAGACGAGCCTTTACAGATTATAACAGGCGCTTCAAACGTGTTTGAGGGTGCTTTGGTTCCTGCCGCTTTGCACGATTCTTATCTGCCCAACGGTACTCATATTAAGAAAGGTAAACTTCGCGGACTTGAATCGTTTGGTATGATGTGTTCGGGCGGTGAGTTAAATTTAACAGAGGGCGACTATCCCGGCGCTGAAGTTGACGGAATTCTTATCTTAAAAGACGACCTTGCTCCCGGCACGGATATGCGTGAGGTTTTGGGCTTGTTTGATTGGGTAATTGACTTTAAAATTACCGCAAACCGCCCCGACTGCCAGAGCGTTTTGGGCGTTGCAAAAGAAATTGCCGTTGCGCTTGGTACAAGATTTGAATATCCTGTTCCCCGCTATGAAGAGATTGACGGAAAACACATTGATGAATATATTAAAATTTCTGTAAAAGACGGCGACCTTTGTCCTCGTTACTGTGGAAGAATGGTCGAAAACTTGCGTATTAAGCCATCTCCCGATTGGATGCAATCTGCATTAAAATCGGCAGGTATGCGTCCTATTAACAACATCGTTGATATCACCAACTTTGTTATGCTTGAAACCGGTCAGCCCTTACACGCTTTTGACTATCGTGATATAAACGGACAAGAAATTATTGTGCGCACCGCTTTTGAGGGAGAAAAAATTACCACCCTTGACGGCAAAGAGCACACACTCAACCCCAATATGCTTGTTATTGCAGACGCAAAAGAGGCTTCTTGCCTTGCAGGTATTATGGGCGGTCTTAACAGCGAAATTAAGGACGATACGAAAACCTTGTTCCTTGAATGCGCAAAATTCCGCCGCGACAGTGTACGCCGCACCTGCCGAGCACTCGGTGTTGCAACCGAATCAAGTGCAAGATATCAGCGTGGCGTTGACATTAACAATGTTGAGTATGCTTCTGAACGCGCATTATCTCTTATTGCCGAACTTGATGCGGGTGACATTGTTGCAGGCACTATCGACATTAACTCGGCACCTGCCGAAACAAATGTTGTTACAGCAACGCCCGAAAGCATTAACGCACTTTTAGGTCTTGAAATTCCAGCCGACACAATGGTTGACATTCTTAACCGACTCGGTCTTCGCACCACGCTTGAAGAGGGTGTTTTAACCTGTTTGGTTCCCTCAATTCGTTCTGACGTTGAAAGTATGGCAGACCTTGCCGAAGAGGTTATGAGAATATATGGCTATGACCACATTATAGGCACACCCTTAAAGGGTGCTGTTCACCCGGGTAAGTTGTCAACCGCTCGACGCAAGACAGACAAAATTAAAGCAAGAATGGTAGCGCAAGGAGCAAGAGAAATTGCAACCTACTCTTTCATTTCTAAAAAGCAGCTTGACGATTTAGCCTTACCGCAAGACGATGCTCGCCGACAGGTTGTAGAACTTTGCAATCCGCTTGGCGAAGAATATTCGACCATGCGTACACAGCTTATTTCTTCTATGCTTACCGTGCTTTCAACCAACTATAACCACTCAAATGCTGCAGTAAGACTTTTTGAAATAAGCAAACTGTTTGTTCCTAAAAACCTACCCCTTACCGAACAACCTTGTGAAGTTCCTGCTATGAGCGTAGGCTTGTACGGCGAAAAAGAAGACTTTTTCACCCTAAAAGGTCTTATTGAAAACATATTTGACTGTTTTGGTGTAACAGTAGATTACCAAAGAAGCCAAGAGGCTTATTTGCATCCCGGCAGACAGGCAAACGCTATGCTAAACGATGTTTGCGTTGCAACCTTTGGCGAAGTTCATCCCAAGGTTGCCGAAAACTTTAAGCTTGGTGGCAGGGTTTACGTGGGACAAATTCATCTTGACAAATTGTTAAAGATTGAAGAAAAAACCATTAAATACCGTGCGCTTCCCCGTTTCCCCGCCGTTATGCGAGACTTTGCTATGCTTTGTGACGCAAAAACGCCCGTTGCACAACTGCAAAAAGCTATCGCAAACGGTGCAGGTAAGCTTTGCGAACAGGTTAAATTGTTTGACGTTTACGAAGGCAAACAAATTCCCCAAGGCAAAAAGAGCGTTGCTTTCACAGTAACGCTGCGCAGTGCCGAGGGTACACTTGAAGATGCCGAAATTGAGCGTGTTTGCGCAAAAATTGTCAAAAATTTGAACGCACAAGGCGCCGCCTTGCGTCAATAATAAAAAAGAGTTGAAATTTTAATATTTATATTATAAAATGTATTTACAAAGCATGGAGTGTGTTGCTATGAACAGTAAGACTATGACCTTCTCTTTAGGTAACGAGCAAGAGCAAGAGATAAGAAGAATTTTGCTTGAAGTTTATGAGGCTTTAAAAGAAAAAGGCTATAATCCCATAAATCAGTTGGTTGGTTATATTTTATCTGAAGACCCCACATATATAACCACACATAAAAACGCGCGCAGTCTTATTTTGCGCATTGACCGTGACACATTGTTGCAAACACTTATAAAATATTATATGACACACTAAATTTAAAGCGCCTGATTTTTAAATCAGGTGCTTTTTTACAGTTGAATTTATAAAATATTTAATATATAATAATATGGGGTGATTTATATGAACTTTAAAACTCTTGACAGCGGTGCCGTTGAATGCTTTTGCGTCATAAAATCGGTTGAAGTTAAGACCTCTTCTCGTGGAGGCCCTTATCTTGATATGATTCTTTGCGATAAAGACGGCGAAATTGTTGCAAAGTTTTGGGATTATAACGATGTTTTGCACGGCACTTTTGCACCAAACGAACTTATTAAGGTGAGAGGCAAAGTTTCACCCTACAACAACGTTGACCAGTTGCGTATTGAGCAAATTAGACACACCGTTGCAGCCGACAACGTAAAAATCGAAGACTATGTTCCCAGTGCCGACTATGACACAAAGGATATGCTCTGTGAGCTTGAAAATATTGTTAGCAACTTTAGCGACGATGGTCTTAAAGCCATAACACTTGCTTTGCTTGACAAACATCGTGACAAATTGCTTTATTGGCCTGCCGCTTTCAAGCTTCATCACGCTATGCGAGGCGGTTTGCTCACACACGTGCTTTCTATCGTTCGTCTTGCTCAAAAATTTTGCGAAATCTACACCTGTCTTGATAAAGATTTGCTTTTAGCGGGTGCAATTTTGCACGACATAGCAAAACTTGAAGAGTATGACGTGCCGCAAACCGGTATTGCAACAGGTTATACCGCCAAAGGCTCTTTGCTTGGACATCCTGTTATGGGCGCCCAAGAGGTAAGGCAAACCGCAAAAGAACTTGGCGTTAGCGAACAAACTTCAATTTTGCTTGAGCATATGATACTTTCACACCACGGCGTTCCCGAATATGGCGCAGCGGTTATGCCACAGTTCCCTGAGGCTGAGGTTTTAAGTGAGCTTGATATGCTTGATGCACGAATTTTTGAATATTACGACAACCTGCAAGGTGTTGCTGCCGACACTTTTTCGGGCAAGGTTTGGGCTCTCGATAACCGCAAACTTTATAACCACGGCAGAATAAACGGCGATTATTTACCAAAACTGTTTTAAAAGAAAAAGGAGATAAAAATTATGAAAATCACAAAAGATATGTGCGTTGGCGATGTATTGGATATGGACCCCGGCTGTGCAGAATATTTTCTTGAAATTGGTATGCACTGTCTTGGTTGCCCCTCTGCAAGAGGCGAATCGATTGAAGATGCTTGTTCTGTACATGGCACAAATGCCGACGAGCTTTGCGAAAAACTTAACGCTTATTTTGAAGAAAAATAATGCCTGTGCAGTTAAAACGAATATCGGCAATCGCATCGCTGGTTGAAAAAGGCAGCCGCGTTGCCGATATCGGCGCAGACCACGGTAGGCTATCAATTTTTTTGCGCCAAAACGGAATTGCAAAAAGCGTGATTGCTACCGATTTGCGCCAAAAACCGCTCGAAAACGCAGTTAAAAACATACAAAAATCTAATATTGACAACATCCAAACCCGTTTATGCGATGGGTTTGATGGCATATGCGAAGATGAGATAGATACCGCTGTTATTGCGGGTATGGGTGGCGAGGTTATTGCAGGAATTATTGACCGTGCGCCCTTTATTGCCAAAAAAAAGATAAAATTGGTGCTTCAGCCCATGAGCTCAGCAGAGGCTTTGCGAAAATATCTGCTCCAAAAAGGTTTTTATATTGGCACAGAACTTACCATTGAAGAAGACGGCAAAATTTACACAATTATTCCTGCGGTTTTTGACGGTAAGGTGCGAAAGCGTGATTTATTTTACATTTACGCAGGCGAGCGTGACTTTAGCACATACCAAGCAAAGCAATATACAAAAAAACTCTATAACCGCCTAAAAGGCGAACGTCCCGCTTTTGAAAAAAGCGGCAACCTTGACGAATATGCCGCTCTGTGTGAACGGCTTTATAATACAAGCATAGGATAATTTTTATGGCATTTGATGGTGTTTTTTTAAGACATATAAGCCAAGAACTTGCGACCGCTTGCGGTTGCAGGGTGGAAAAAATACATCAACCCGCAAAAAGCGAGTTGGTGTTTTTGTTGCGCAAAAGCGGCGCTCATTTTAAACTGTTGCTTTGCGCACGTCCCGGTGCCGCAAGAGTGCAGTTTACAAATCAAAGTTTCGAAAATCCCCCTGTCCCACCCATGTTTTGTATGCTTATGCGAAAACACCTTTGCGGCGCAAAGCTTACACACATTACCCAAGCAGGTATTGACCGTATTTTATTTTTGCATTTTGAGGGCAACGATGAAATGGGTGACAAAACAAAGTTAACCCTCGTTTTAGAATTTTTTGGTGCAAAATCAAACATAATTCTTGTGGGCGCAAACGGCAGAATAATTGACGCTTTACGCCGTAGCGAACAGCTTGGTGAAGGTCGTCTTTGCTTACCCGGCGCTGTATTTGAAGAAATTGAAAAAGACACACGGCTTTGCCCTGTTGGCGCATCGTCAGAGCAACTTAAAAACGCTGTAACAAACAGTAGTTTAAACGGTGCAGTTGCAGGTCTTTCACCCTTAATTTGTCGTGAATTTGAGGATAATATTGATGCCTTGAAAGCGGCTGTTGAAAACCCCGTTCCCGCTCTCACAATATCCGAAGACGGCACGGCTGTTGAATTTTCGTTTTGCCCCATAACACAGTATGGGGAAGGTTATACCCACAAAATTTTTGACTCTTACAGCGCTCTGCTTGATGAATTTTACGGCACAAGGGACCGTGAAGAACGTTTGCGCGCATCAAAGAGTGAAATAACAAAAACCATTAACACTTTAATATCACGAACCACCCGAAAACTCGCTTTGCGGCGCACCGAGCTACAAGACTGCGCCAACCGAGAACAGTTGAGAATTTTTGGCGAGTTGCTTAAAGCAAATATTGCAACCTTAAAAATTCAAAGTAATTCTGTTGTAGTAAAAAACTATTACAGCGAAAATTTTGAAGACGTTACAATATCTGTTAATCCTGCTCTTTCGGTTGCTGCTAATGCAACAAAATATTTTAAGGATTATAAAAAGTCTTGTGTTGCTGCACAGCTTTTAGACTCGCTTATTGAAAAAGCCGAGCAAGACCTTGTATATTTTAACTCGGTTTTACAGGCGGCAAACACCGCTCAAAGCCGTGCTGAGCTTGATTCTATCAGAGAAGAACTTGTCAGCGCAGGTGTTTTAAGTAAAAAACGGCAAAGCGGCAAAGCAGTAGGGCCCGGAGCACCTTATGAATATGAATTTGCCGAATACCGTATTTTAGCAGGAAAAAACAACCGTCAAAACGATATTTTGACCTTTAAAACTGCCGGTAAAAACGACCTTTGGCTGCACGCAAAGGACGTTCCCGGTGCTCACGTTATTCTCTTTTGCAATAACAAACCGCCACGCAACCAAGCTATTGAATATGCCGCAAAAATCGCCGCAAAACATTCAGGCGGCGCCGCATCGGGTGCCGTTTCGGTTGACTACACCTTTGCTAAATACGTCAAAAAACCTCCCGGCGCAAAACCGGGAATGGTAACCTACGATAAGTTCAGCACCGTATTTATAAAACTCTAAAAGGACGTGATTTTTTGAGTCTTGGTGTTTCAAGTGCTTGTTATTATCCGCTCTCAACCGAACAATCTTTAATAAACCTTGGCCAAGCGGGCATAAATACAACAGAAATTTTCTTTAACAGCAATTTTGAGCGCACTTTACCTTTTGTTAATGAAATTGCAAAAATAACACAACATTATGGCATAGATGTTGTATCGTTGCACCCATCATTATCTTTTGCCGAGCCTTATTACTTCTTTTCTGAATATGACCGCCGCTTTGATGAATATCGTGAAGAATTTAAGCTTTATTACGATGCAGCCGCAAGGCTTGGTTCAAAATATGTAATTCTGCACGGCGACCGCTTGTGCGAATTTTCAAAAATTTCTGCTGAAGAATATTGCCGCCGCTTTATGATCATTGCAGATGACGCAAAAAAAGCTGGTGTAACCCTGTTGCAAGAAAACGTCAACAAATATCGTGCCTGCAGACCTGATTTTATTAAAAAAATGCGCAAATTAACCGGTGACAAGGTTGATTTTTGCCTTGATATAAAACAAGCAATTCGTGCAGGCTATACGGTTGACGAGGTTGTTAATGCAATGTCGGGCAAGATTAAACACATTCACATAAGCGACAGCAATTCTCGTTGCGACTGCATGTTGCCGCAAAACGGAAATTTTGATTTTAAAGGGTTCTTTACAAAAATAAAAAAAGAAGAAAACTACGGCGGAGATTTTATGATTGAAGTATATTCAAACGCTTATTCTGACGTAATACAAATTGCGCAAAGCCACAAAATTTTAAGCGTTTTGTACAATAGTATTTATAAATAAATATTACTTCTTGCATATTTTAGATAATTGTTGTATAATGTTAGACGGATATGTGTCGATTTATTTTTTCTAAGTAAGGAAGGTCTTGTATGAACGAATTAACGCCACTTGACATACTACGGATTCTGTTGAGAAAATTTTGGCTTATTGCCATTGTTTCTTTAATTTGCGGAATCATCACTTTTGCTTATTGCACTTTTTTCGTTACACCCGTTTATTCTTCTACCGCATCAATTTTTGTAAGTAACGGCGGTGTTGTTGAAAATCCCTCTCAGACAGGAAAGGTTTCAAGTTCTGACCTTTCCGCTTCGTCATACATAAAGCAAACCTGTAAAGACCTTTTGGGCACGAAAAACATGTTTACTTTGGTGGCAGAAGAAAGCAACCTTGGCTATTCTGAAGGTCAACTAAAGAATATGTTTACTCTTAAAAGCCGTTCCGACGATTCTTTGTTGCTTGACATTACTGTCAGCGGAACAAAAAAAGAGGACCTTGTCCAACTGGTTAACACCTTTGCCGATTGTTCTCAGATCTTCATTAAAGACACCCTTCCCCTTGCCTATGTTGCTCCTGTTGAGTATAGTACAAGCATAACAAAGGTTTCTCCTCGAACGCTTTTTTCAACCCTTGTGGCATTTGCGGTTGGTGCCTTCCTTGTAATTGCACCCACCTTATTCATGGCTTTTAACGACACCGTCTTAAAAGGTGAAGAGAGCATTAAGAATAAATACGACATTTCAATTTTAGGCGTTGTGCCTGATTTCAATTCTTCTTCGAAGGGTGGTTATTATCATGGCTAAATCAAAATCAAGAATGTTGATTTCTGAAGAAGGCGTAAACAATAAATCCGTTCCCTTTGCAGTTGTTGAGGCTTACAAAACCATTCGTACAAATCTTTTATTTTTGCTTTCTCAAAACGAGAATAAAGCCATCGCCATTTCCAGTTCACTTAAAGGCGAGGGCAAATCGACCACATCTGTTAACATCGCTATTGCTCTTTCTCAGTTGAACGAAAAGGTTATGCTTATTGACTGCGACTTGAGAAAAGCGACTATTCACAAAAAACTAAAAATAAAAAACAACGTAGGCGTAACCTCTGTTCTTGCGAATTTCTGCACACTCCAAGAGGCCGTTACCGAAATTAACCCTTATCTTTCCGTTCTTACAAGCGGTCCTATTCCCCCTAACGCTGCAGAACTTTTAAGCTCTAAAAAGATGGACGAACTTCTTGCAAAGCTTAATGAGGAGTATGACTACATCATCATTGACACGCCGCCCATTAATATTGTTTCGGACGCCTTGGTGGTTGCCGCAAAAACAAATGGTCTTATTATGGTTGTTAAGGACAACTATATTGACCGTACTGACTTTGAACGTGCTTTAAACAGCATTGAACTTGCAGGTGTGCGCGTTTTAGGTGCCGTGCTTAACAGCGCAAGCGAAACAAAGAGCAAGAGTTATCGCTACAAATACGTCTATAAATACAGCAACGATTATTATTGATGCTCATGTTAGATATTCATACACACATTCTTCCGCAAATTGATGACGGAGCAACCTCGATAGACGAGTCTGTTGTTCTTCTCGAAAGATTAAAAGAGCAGGGCTGTACGCACGTTTTGCTCACACCTCACTTTTATGCACAAACAACCGACATTGCCGAATTTGAAGAGTTGTTTGAAAAAAGGTTTGCCGAACTAAACGAGGCTGTCAAGCAAAAGGACCTGCCCGTTTTGTTGCCGGGTTGCGAGGTGTATTATTTTAGCGGCATTTCAACCTGCTCGGGTTTAGACGCTTTAACTCTTAATAAATCAAAATATCTGCTTTTGGAGTTGCCTGAAATTTTAACGCCGAAAGCACTCGATTCGGTTGTCGATTTAAACCTTAATCGCGGTTTAGTGCCTATTATCGCTCACATTGAAAGATATAAAAAGAGCAAATACTACGGCAATTTGTTAGAATTTGTCGGTAATGGAATTGCGCTTTCACACATTAACGCTTCTTCTTTTACGAAAAATTCGAGCACACGCGATTGTTTTTCTCTTATCCAAAACAACCTTGTAACATATATTGCCAGTGACGTTCACAACCCTAAAGGCCGACCCGCCTGCTTCGACAAGGCCTTTGCAAAAATTGAGAAAAAATTCGGTGAACAGTGCAAAAATAAATTTATTAATAACTCTATCTCTCTATTAAAAATGATTGGAATTGATAGTATTGAATAATGCAGGATTCAAAAAACGAATTAACATCCGCTCACTCATTTTGATGTGTGCGGATACTTTGGTTTTGCTGTTTTCTTATCTTTTGTCTTTAATTTTATGCTACTCTATACAAGAATCTGCCGACGCACCCCTTGCCGCCCACTTAGACTTTGGCAATCCGTCGGCTCTAATTTTTTCTGCCGTTTCATACGTTTTTCTTTGCCTGTTCTTTATGTGGATTTTCGGCGTTTACCGTAACATTGTGACATTTTCGCTGGAAATTAGCGTTATAAAATGCATATTGGGCGTTGGTTGCGGCAGTTTTTTCGCCGCCATAATCAACTTTTATTTATTAGCAAACAGAACCTACAACCTGTTTACCGCTTTCTGCTCGTTGGCCTTTGGTCTTTTATTTGTGTGTTTGGAAAGAATAATTTATTCTTTTATAAACTCAAGAGTGAGCGTACATATGAAGTACCGGACAGGCAAACGCTGTCTTATTATCGGTGCAGGTTATGCCGGACAAACTGTTTTGAAAGAAATTTTTCATTCAAAAGCAAACAACTATGCTCCCATTTGCTTTGTTGATGACGACCCCGGCAAAATCGGACGTTTTGTTTCTTCCGTTCCTGTTTACGGTCCTATGATGATTTTGCCCGAGCTTTGCAAAAAACAAAATATCCAAACCATAATTTTTGCTATTCCCTCAATAAGTGAAGAAAGACGCAATACCATCCTTTCCCTTTGTTCACGCACAGGCTGTGAAATTATTGAAATGCCGTCTATTCTTGAACTTTCAGCAACCGTTAATATTATGCCACAGCTTAAAACTGTTGACGTAGATAAACTTTTAAACCGAGAGGTTGTACAGGTTGACAACAGCGGCTGTAAAGATTTTATTAAAGACAAAACCGTTATGGTTACCGGTGTGGGCTCAATAGGAAGCGAACTTTGCCGACAGATCATTTCTTATGCGCCCAATAAACTTGTAATGGTTGACATTTACGAAAATGACGCTTATGACCTTCAGCAAGAACTTGTTAATAAAGGTTTTGCCGATAAAATTGCAGTTGAGATTGCTTCGGTGCGTGACTACGACAAAATGGAAAGCATATTTGAATGCTATAAACCCAACACGGTTTTCCATGCCGCCGCACACAAACACGTTCCCCTTATGGAGCACAACCCCGAAGAAGCAATCAAAAACAACGTTGTCGGTACATATAATGTAGCAAGACTTTGCAAAAAGTTTGATGTAGCAAAAATGGTGCTTATTTCTACCGACAAAGCGGTTAACCCAACAAACGTTATGGGTGCAAGCAAACGCTGTTGCGAAATGATTATGCAGTATATGGCTCAAGACCCCAAAAACACCGCCTTTTCGGCTGTGCGCTTTGGTAACGTGCTTGGCTCTAACGGCTCGGTTATTCCTTTGTTCTGCTCACAAATTGAGGCGGGCGGTCCGGTTACCGTAACACACCCGGACATCATACGCTATTTTATGACTATACCCGAAGCCGTTTCATTGGTGCTTAAAGCGGGCGAGATGTCAAAGGGCGGCGAAATTTACGTTTTAAATATGGGCAACCCTGTTAAAATTGTCACTCTGGCAGAAAATCTTATAAGAATGTACGGCTATGAGCCTTACACCGATATGCCCATTAAATTTGTAGGACTTCGTCCCGGCGAGAAGCTGTTTGAAGAACTACTCATGAGCGAAGAAAATCTTAAAACCACCGAAAACAAAAAAATATTTATCGGCAACCAAATTCACATTGACCCCGAACAGTTGAAAAAGAATTTAGAGGCAATAACCAAAATTGCAAAAACCAACGATAAGGAGTCTGTTGTATCTTATCTGCACGAAATGGTGCCTACATTTAAAGAACCTGAGATTACAAAATAAACTTTTTGCCCCGATTTCTCGGGGCAAATTTTTTAGGTGATATTATGTTTACATCAAAAAACTTGAACATTAACCAAAAAAACGGCATTGTTTGGCTTTCTTTTCCGAAACTTGATTTTGCAAAAATCAAAAACGCTTTTACCACCCGCATAGGCGGTGTAAGCGGCGGCCATTTAGGCAGTATGAACATGAGTTTCGCCAACGGTGACGATATTGATAATGTTAAAGAAAATTATAACCGCATCTGCAGTTGTTTGGGCATTGAACCAAGCCGAATGGTTTTTTCAAAGCAAACACACACCACAAACGTGCGTGTAGTAACAGCAAACGATATTGGCAAAGGTTTTATAAAAGAGCGTGATTACACAGACGTTGACGGTCTTATAACCAATTTGCCAAACGTTGCACTTGTAACGCACTATGCCGACTGTGTGCCACTGTTGTTTTACGACCCAATAAAACAGGTTGTTGCGGCATCTCATTCGGGATGGCGAGGCACCGTTGGGCAAATTGGCGCTGTGACTGTTCAAAAAATGCAGGAAAATTTCGGCTGTAATCCAAGCGATATTATTGCCGCAATCGGTCCTTGCATAAAGCAATGTTGTTATGAGGTTGACACACCTGTTATAGATGCTTTAAAACAAATTGATAGCCTTAATGTTAATGATTTTATAAAACAAGTTGACGACAGTCACTATATGCTGAATTTAAGCGAAGCAAACCGACAGATTTTAATAAATGCGGGAGTAAAGAACGAGAATATTGACATCGCCGACGTATGCACCTGCTGTAACAGCCGGTTTTTGCACTCACACCGCGCCACAAACGGAAAACGCGGCATTATGGCGGCAATTATTGCCCTGTAATGTTGACATTTTGGCGTGTTTGCGGTAATATTAATAGGCACAAAATGCGCCTACATAGTTAAATGGATATAACAAGCCCCTCCTAAGGGCTAGTTGTAGGTTCGATTCCTACTGTGGGTGCCAAAAAATAAAGCACTTGTTCACAAGTGCTTTATTTTTATCCAATCCGAAGGATTGGTATATAATCTCGCATAGCGAGGATGTAATCCGTTTGCTGTGCAAACGGTATGTTATCAAAGCGTACGCTTTGTATGTTCTTTCCTTCGGATTGATTACATACATTTTCTTGCAAAAATGATTACATACCGCACAACTTCGTTGCGGATTACATACAACGCTCCGCGTTGATTTGTTTTGTGGGGCGTTCACCGTTTTTCTTTACATTTATCTTTCATAATGCTATACTTATCTTAATCTAAAGCTTTTGGAGGATTTAACCGTGAAATATATTGACGAAAATTTCAAAGATGCCAGTCCTATTGATACTGTAAAAAAAATTAAAGGTATTCTTGACGAATTAAATATAAATGTTGTTGAAAAATGGTGCAATTCGGGTGTTGACAATTGTTTTAGCCTTTCTATCTATGCAGACGGAGGTCTGCCATCTTCTAACGGAAAAGGTGTTACAAAAGAATTGGCTAGAGCCAGTGCTTATGCAGAATTTATCGAGAGACTTCAAACGGGTATCTTTCTTTATAAGCTGCAAGATATCGGTGCAAACAAAAATTTACGCCCCAACGCCTTTGCGCCAGACGCAAAATACGTGACTGAGGAGGAGCTAATTGAAGACGGCGATTGGATGGATTATATCGCTCAATCTTACGGCGAAAAATACTCGCGAAAACACATTGCGAAGGTTTGTAAACTTTTTTCGCTCGATGATAAAATTTTGACGCTCCCCTTTTATAGCCTTTTTGAAGACAAATATGTATATATGCCCCTCGACTTTATTGAGCAAATGTACACAACAAACGGATGTTGTGTGGGAAACACAAAAGAAGAAGCATGGGTTCACGCACTTTCTGAAATTATGGAACGACATGCATCTTTAAAAATGCTTACAAGTGGATGTGCGGCACCCGCTTTTAGCAACGATGTTTTGAATAAGTATCCTATTGTCAGTTCCATTCTTAAGCAAATAAAAGACGAGGGAAAGCTTGATGTTGAAATTTTAGATTATTCTATAGGTAACGGTTTTCCCGTTGTTGCAAGCAAAGTTATTGATAAGCGAAATCAAAGTTATCGCATCAACGTTGCCGCCGACCCTGTTTTTGAGATTGCGCTGCAACGCACCCTTACAGAGCTAATGCAAGGCAGAAACATATCACAAGTTGTTTCAAAAGATAAAAAAGCAATCTTTAATACCCCTGCCGAAGCCGCTTCACTAAACAACATTATGAACCAGTTAGAATCATCCTCGGGTACATACTGCATAGATTTTTTTACTAATCGTGATTCGGCAAAGAAAGCAACCGTTTTCAACGACAACAGCAAAAAAACTAACAAACAATTACTTAAATATGTTATTGAATTATATCGCGACCTTGGTAAGCCCGTATATGTAAGAAACTTTTCTTTTTTGGGTTTCCCCTGTTACAAATTTATTGTTCCTGGTTTTTCGGAAACACGTATTTCGTTATTAAACGACACCTTGACAACGGGATTGGCAAAATCTACAGCAAAAACGCTAAAAGACATAAAGAACGCAGACAATGGTGCGCTTAAACTTTTCATGACACACTCTCAGTTGATAAGTACTACAAACAGCCGCTATTCTTATTTTAACCGTCTTTCCGGCTTGCCTTTTTCATATTCTTACAACTGGATTATTTTTATATGTCGTTCTTATGCTGCATACCGCTTGGGCCAATATGATGATGCCATAAAATATCTTAAAAAAATTATCAACAACACCCACATTGACACCGATTGTGTTTTGTTTTTTTCCTGTATTTCCCGTTGGCTATCACTTAAACAAAGCGGCGTTGACGAAAATAAAATTAAAATTATATTATATGCTTTTTTTGATAAAAAATATCCGGAAATGCTTTATAACAACATTAATTCGGGCAAAACGCCTTTTGATTCGTATTTGCCCCATTGTGACCATAATTGCAAAAATTGCAATTACAATCATTGTTGTGCTTATGAAAAATGCGAAAACATTATTAAGGCAATCAAACCAAAATATACCACGTTTACAAACGGTCAAGACAAAAGCGAATTTTTAATATAAAACAAGAGGATTAACCAATGGTTAATCCTCTTGTTTTATTCTTTGTAACTTTTAATTGTTTTATCAACTACTCTCAACACTGGCGGCAAAAGCAAAATTTGAACAGGAACCATTATTGCCGCAAGAACAAGGCGCGAGAGAAAAACAACTTTAACCGGACTGCCGAAAAGATAACACAGCCATATAGTATTAAGAACAACGCCACCGACAACCTGCTGTATTACGGCTGCAATGCTTGCCTTTGCAAAGCCTTTTTTGCCCTGCAAATCACCACGAAGCACCAAACTGTATATCACCGCATTAACGGCGGCAGTAATGGTGAAACCATAAAAATAAGGTCCAACAGGAAAAAGCAGTGAGCCTATAAAATCGCCCAAAACGCCGACTGCCACACCCCCCACAATATTGCGACGACACGCTATTGCCAGAGGTATAAATGCCAGACTTATTTTTATATTAGGTGTTATATAAATTGTTAACAAGCGGGAAAGAACAATCTCTGCCGCAAGCATTACTGCAAACAGCGACACAAAAAGCACTTTGTCTTTGGTTTTAGATGTGTACATAAAAAACCCTTTCTATACGGCGTTTTTGCCGCATGAAAGGGATATGCTCCTATTATTACCATGCGGCAGCGGGATGCGAAGCTGTTGCTTTTAGCTTTTGCAAGACAACTCCCCGTTCTTGCAAAGCACATATCAGTTTCTACTCTGCCTATATGATTATTTTACCACTTTTTATTCATATTTCAATAGTTTTTATAAATTTCGAAAAAATATTTTCGGTTGCTCTCGCAAAAATCATCCATAACGCCATGCTCGGGGTCATAAAAAACACCGTCAAAGAAAAGTGACCAATGCCAACAGCGAGGCGTTTCAAGGCTTAATATACAAACCGACGACAAATCGCTCTTGCTTTGTGCTTGACGCTTTTGCTCGCAAAACTTTATGCCAAGAGCGGTTAGCGCCTCTTTCATATCCTTTAAAGTGGTTTCTCTCTCGGTACCGACAAGCGAAATTATTTGGTCAACCGTTTTTCCGCTAAGCATTGCAAGCACTGCCTGCCCGCATTGCAGGGGTGTGGGCTCTTTTATGTATATCGGTTTTTCTACCAGCATTTTTATCACCAATTCAATTATACCACATAAGACAAGCAAAGAAAAGCATATTGTTTAGGGTAGAGCAAATAATCCAAGGGTGATGATATGATTTTCTCAACAATTCTTGCAATACTGTCAAATATGGTATATATGGCTTTGCACGTGACCCAAAGCGGTTGCTTTCCCCCAACACTTTCAGCAAAGCAGGAAGCAAAATATTTAGAGCAGTATTTTAAAGGTGATATGAAAGCACGTGATAAACTTATTGAGCATAATTTGCGGCTTGTTGCCCACATTGCCAAAAAGTTCGGCGGCAGTAATTGCAGTCAAGACGATTTAATTTCAATAGGCACCATAGGGCTTATTAAAGCAGTTTCAACCTTTAATGCCGAAAAAAGCATCCGGCTTTCTACCTACGCCTCTCGCTGTATAGAAAATGCAACCCTATCACAAATGAGTTTTTGATCACGATTAGAACTCACCACTGGAGAATTACCGAGCAGACGGCAGAAAATATGTATATAATGTCGCACACCGAAAACGGTGAAACAAAACATTCCCCCTTATTTGTTTTAAGCTTTAGATTGATGGCGCCGAGAAAACTGCTCCAAGCACAGTTATTTAACAAGCAATATCATTCTTACGAGGATATTGACAATATTCCCGACCGCTTGCGATTTTGCCGACACAAGCTCGGTCTTATGCAAAAGGAAGTGGCGCAGATTGTTGGCATTGCTCGCAGCACATACGTAAATCTTGAAATAGGCAACCATAACGGCTTTAATAAAACGACAGCGGACAAGCTTTCCAAACTCTATAATATCCCTGTATATGACCTTCTTGATGATTATAACCGCTTTATAGCAGTCGGACAAGGTAAACTCATACGAGAGCACCGAGAAA
Source organism: Acutalibacteraceae bacterium (assembly GCA_045535505.1). Lineage (GTDB taxonomy): Bacteria > Bacillota > Clostridia > Oscillospirales > Acutalibacteraceae > CAKSST01. The sequence goes on from JAZSLU010000023.1 coordinate 177,626, forward strand.
GCCTTAATCTCGGCAAAAGACCGTTTGCAAGGCTCGTTGGTGTAGATGCCAATATGATTAGGCTTTGGGAAAGCGAGAGAAAACAAATTAGTCTTAAATCTTGGGAGAAATATTTTAAGGATCGTATCACTCTTTAATGGACAACCGCCTCACAAAAATGTGAGGCGGTCACTTTTTTCAGACTACTTTTTCTTTTCAGCTTTAATCTGTTCTTTTGTATCTTTTATAATCGCATTAAGCAGTCTTTCCTTTTCTCTGATTGGGCAATCTAACTTAGAAATGCTATTATGTACTCCATCGGCGTGAACACCGGCTACACGCCGTCTTAGTTCTCGCCATCCTTCTTCCGTTGTGGGATAGTGGACAATAACGTTAATCGGTGCAAATGTCTTCATACCGAGTACCTCCTATGTGCATAAACTATATGCGTGAGGTGTTGTCCGCTATTCCTATGTGTATTTACGAAAGTTGCCCAAATCAGATGATGTATATAAAAATACATCATACGATTTCCTTTCTACATATCTCAATCTCAATTTCAACTTCTCTTTCTTGTTCTTGCCTTTGAGTTTTGCAAGGTATGTAAGATATGTATGCTTGCAGGCGGGCAACCTGCAAGTCTGGACTCTGTTATATTTGTTTCTCCTTTATTTCATTTGTTTTTCCCTATATATCAATCCTGCAATTTTCGTCAGCAGGATATTGTCGTCAATTTAAATTCTTCCTTCATTATTTTAATTAATAGATTACTTTTTCTTCGGCTTATCAGCCAAGTAAATTCTTGTTACTTCGGTCCTATGGTGACCTAAATTTTCGCTTACAATCTTTCGTGCTTTCTTCGGTCTCTCTTCCAACGCTTCGGCATAGGTTCTTTGTGCATAGGTGTGTCTCAGACTGTGCCAAGAGATTGTTTCAGTTCTTTTCTTTTTGCCGTCTTCGTATAAATCCTCACGGTTTTCTACCATAAAGTATTTTCTGTTATAACTCATCCAATTCTGCAATGAACGCTTTTCTCGTTGAACGCCGCCCTTTTCGCTACCTGAGATTAAATAATCTCTCGGGTATCGACCTGAACACTTGGCATAGTTCAAATTATCAGTAATAATACCTCGTTGCTTTGCACTTAAATCGATAGCCCTTGTTTGACCGCCTTTGCCTTTTATAACAAGTTGCCCGGTCTTTAAGGCTGACATAAGGTATTCAACTCGCAGGGTGCAAATTTCTTCAAGCCTTAAACCAAATTCACTAGAAAAGTCAAAGCCAATAACCACGTCCTGTCGGCCTTTTTCGATAGCCAACTGTCGTATACGGACAAGTTCTTTATCTAATAGCGAATGGTCTTTAACACCCGTTGCTCGTTTAGGCAGTGATAACTTATCATTTTTAGAAAGTCTATTTTTACTACCGGATTTTCTGTGGAAATACCGTATGCCTGATAGATCGGATTGAATTGTTGCGGCTGAGTTGTTTTCTTTCAGATGCTCACATAGGCTTTAAAATGTCGGTCTTCCAAATTCTTAAAGTTTTGCAAACGATAATTATCGGCTAAAAACTTACAGAACCTTTTTGTTGCTTCATAGTAACGAGCTCTTGTTTTAAAACTAAGTTCGTTGCTGTGCTTATAGATAGACTCAACTTGAGCAAGTAAGTTCTTATACAAGCCCGGATTCAGAACTGTAATATTATTAGAATCTGACATAGCAAACCGTCTCCTTTCTACAAAAATTTTATTTCAACGCAAGGATAGGGACTAAGCCTTGCGTAAAAAACTGTGTACGAAAATTCTATCTCTTATGTTTTTCGTATGCAGTTTAGTAACGAAAATTATTGCTTAAAAAATTTAAAATTTTATTTTTAACCCTGACACTAGTTGTCAAGGTTAGTTTTTATAATGTGCTTGCAGCTGTAAGAAATCGGGACGCTGGTTTCAAAAAATAGTTACATTTTAATCAAAAAATAAATTATAGAAAGGAAGAAATATAAAATGAAAACTATTTTTGGTGTTAGTTCAGCTACACCAATAACTAAAAAACTGAAGAATGGTTATACAATGTATGACTGGGTAAAAAGACAAAAATGCTTTCCTGCCTTTTGTATGAGAACACTTAGCGGTGAAAATAAAATTACTGCCGAAGAGATTGAGTTCTTAAAGGCAAAGGATTGCAAAATCGGTTTGGTTATTCGTGACCTTACCGAAGTAAAGGTATCGGGTGTAAACGGCACAGAGGATGCATTAAAGGCAGTTGAAACCGCTAAATCGTTAGATGTACCTCAAAATACGGGTATTGCATTGTTTGCAGAAATTAAGCCTGAGTGGAGTGTAAACCACAACTGGATGATTTCATTTGCACAGATTGTATCTGCTAATGGCTATGTTCCTGCATTTATCGGCAACACCGATTCTAGTAAGAATTTTAACTTTGACCGTCAGTGTAGTCACTATGTACAGGCAACAAAGGATGCAAATTACTTTGATGCTGTGTTTATGGCAACTGAGCCTAAGCTTGACAGTATGCCTGAAAAGTGGGAGCCTTACTGCCCGTCAGCGGTAGAGCCAGAGGACATTTCGCTTTGGTCTTGCGGTACTACTACCTTTGATTTCATAGGGGTAGATGACGTCTACGCTAAGGACGAGAAAGTACTTGAAAATATGTGGTAAAGGAGGTATAATAAAAATGAACAAGAAACAGTATAATAATGTAATAGAAAATACATTAAAGTATGAACAGACAGAAAATTCACTTGGCACAGCGAGAGCTATATTTGATAATATGGGTGTTGCATTACCGCAGGGTGATATTAAGACTGTTTACGAAACCATTAAAACCAATAACTATATGGGCTGGAAATCTTGCTCAATGCAAGAGGCACAAGCGGCAGCGGATAAAGGCACAGCTACAATCGGTATCAGTGAAAACAAAATTGTAGTTCTTTCTGCAAACGATGAAGAACAGCCGGTAACACAGACTGCATCGGTAATGACGCTTGATGAGAACACTTCTGCGTATGCAGTGGCGGGTTTGGAGTATTATTCGTATAGTTATGGTACTACAAATAGCAGTTCAATTTATTTTGATAATGAAACTCTAGAAGTAGATGTCGGTTGGTCTGGTTATAATTCTTTAATGGGTAGCACTACGTCAACAATATACTGGGGAACAAGTGATTCGAGTATTGCAGAAGTTAATAGTTATGGATATATAACCACACATAAATGTGGTACAGTTACTATATATGCATATACTTATGATGGATATAGTAGTGCTTCATTTCAATTAACAATTAATCCTTATTATAAAAGGGTGGAAAAAACTGAAGGATTTACATGGCAAATAAACGAAGGTGGTATAGCATCATATATAATTGATTTTAGTTTGACATGTAAAATCACGGAAGTTTATTCTAATAGAGTGAAGATCGAGAGGATTAGTGCATTTATTCATACTAATAAAAATGCTTTTGCGTTAGGTGCACCAGAGCTTTCGGTTGGTACAACTACTCTAGGTAATACTGTTTTAGATATGGGTGAAGAAGAAGCACTTTGGTTGGATCCAAACTGGATTTGGGGTCGTGGACTTTGTACAGTGAACTCATATGTTAATAAAGGAACGGTATTACGTTCTATAGGTATAGCTATGTTGAAAGATTCACCATTTGGATATAGGGATATTGAGTTAGAACTAACGATTTAGGAGAATGATTTATGAAGAACAAAATATGTTTATTAATTATTGCTTTTTTGTTTGTAATTTTATGTGGTTGTTCATCTAATAAAAAAGAAGGTGTAGCAGTTACAGTATACAATAACGATATATTGATTGCGGACATAAAAAACGAGATTGAAAACTCTAAGTTGGTTTATGAGAAAAATATCGAGCAAATTAATAATTTAGATATTAATGCTGAAGAAAAAAGAAAGTTGCTTGATAGAATTGGCAAGCCAAAAACATATAGTGAGATTTTAAATGAAAAAATAGAATATTTTGTTCTTCTGCATGAAGTTGAAAAAATAGGTCTAAATGTTAGTTTTGAAGATTGTAAAAATGAAGCTACAAAAGTTTTTACTGATTTGAATTCGGTTACAGAAGATGATTTTGAAAATTATCAAACGCTTTTGACAATTAAAAATTATATGAGTGTAAATAATTTGTCGGATAAACAATATATAGAAATTTTGGCAAATCAGTATTATAACAATGCTCGGATAAATTTGTTAAAAAATTACTTCAAAGATAATCTTTATGTACATTCAGAGCTTTCTTTTGAAGAGCAATATTCTAAATACGTTAAACAATTAATAGATGATGCAAAAGTAATTTATTATGATTAATTATTTTTGCATTAACATACACAACTTATTATTGGATTGCGACTCTTTTGTTGTATTATCTAAGTTACTTTCCTTCCTTCTAATTTAAATAAACATTTTGTTTCCCGCCTGCATTTTAATAATGCAGACGGTTTTTATATTGCTTATTGTGTTGATGGTATGTTATAATTAGAAAAAATTGAATTTGTTCCTAACTTGACACAAGCATATAATACACGTAGGCGGTGATAAGATGAAAAAATTATTTTCCATTATACTCGTTTGTGTGATGACACTTTGTTTTTCGGCTTGTAAAGACGACATAGGAAAAGAATATACTAATTTGCCCCAAACTGAATTACATACCCACGAAAACTCAAGTGGATTTTATGGAGAGTATAAGACTATATACAAATACGATGAAAAAGGAAATGTAATAAAGAAGACGGAATATACAAAAGGTTTCTTGGGATTCTTCAACGTTCGCGAGAGACAATATGATATAGAGTATACGTATAATGAGAATGACGATATATCCCAAGAGCTTATACATATTGAAGACTTTTGCACTAATATAACAGATGGACATCAGATATATAACGAAGGTTATAACTATATTTACAATGAAAAGCAACAGCTTATAAAAAAGGAAATAATTAATCTTAATCCTTCTGATTATGAGGATGCGTTTTGTGGATATGAATATGAATACGATGAAGGCGGAAATCTCGTAAAGGAATATAAATATTATGCTGATGGAACTAAAGAACTTGAATATGAAAACAATTACGATTCGAAAAATATTTTAATTAAAAAAAGTTATATGGCTAATTTTGGCGATTCAAGTCGGATTGGCGATGAAACCGATTATACCTATGATACCGACGGGAAATTATTATATACAAAGACAGTTCATTATGAACAGTCTGGCGAAAAAAGCCATTATGTTGAGGTTAATTATCATTATGATAATTTTAATCGGCTTATAAAAGAGGAAAAAACGAGTTTTGATAATGATGGTATAATAAAAAATACAGATATAAAAGTATATAAAGATTTTGTAAAGTAAATTAATGGTTTTTAGACCGGTTCCATTTTCAGTTATATTCGCCTTCGGCGAGTTATATTGCTTCGCAGTGATATTTATAGGCTACGCCTAAGTGATATTGCCCTACGGGCAGTTAAGGGCGAATATAATATCACTTTTGCGACAGCAAAAATATCACTATGCCGCAAGGCATAATATCACTCTGTGCATAGCGCAGAATATCACTAACTCTTGCGCCTCCACCGCTTTTATGCGATAATACACACAAGGATGTGGTGGTATGAATAACAATGTGCTAGTTCGAAGAATTATTGCATGGATTATCGATTGGAATTTGTCGGGGCTTCCGTGTATGCTCTTTTTGGCGCTGAATCCCGATTTTGCTCGCTATCCTACTTTACAAAAAGCAGGAGTCGCTTTGTTGTTTGTTTTAATTG
>JAZSLU010000024.1:0-25292 GCA_045535505.1 Acutalibacteraceae bacterium
AAATTAAAAAAAGGTTAATGATACAATTTAAAATTAGTAAAAACCGCCCAACTTCAAATTTGAAGTTGGGCGATTTTTAATTTTATTCTTTTAATCCAATATCTTTTTTGAAAATCTTTCCATCAAAGAAACGAAGCATAATATAAAGAGGTGCTGTACCAAAAGGATGGCAAAGCGAAATTTCAAACTTCTTCTCTTTAGACCAAGACTCCCAAACGGTAGTAGCATCATTGTCAATCATATGCAACCATGAATATTCACCGCGTGATAGAATAACCTCAAATACAAGGTCAATTCTTCCCGCAATAACAAAGGCTTCAAGGAAGTTTCGTGTAACACCCATGCCAATATTCAAACCGCTTGTAAATTTATAATACAAATGCTTAACAACGTTTTCTCTATACTCTTGGGGCACATAGTCAAAACGCATAGGATGTATGTTAGAGAAAACAGAAGCGTGTTTTGAACCCTCAGCATCAATGTAAAGCATCTGTTCTTTGTCGAAGAACACGTTGTGGAATGACTCATGTACCTGCTTAAAGCCTAAATCGCAAGGCTCACCGGCAATCTCGCAAAGAGCCTCAACGCACTTCAACGTACCACAATACAATGCGTTAATAACGTTATGGCAACCTGGACCAATAGGTGTAATCCAGTCAGTAAGCGGGAAATCATAATCATCTCGGCGGTTTTGCGGCCAAGAAACTAGGTTCCATTTTTCAGTCACTTGCTCTAACAAACCGTCAGGACGTGCAAACTTTTTAAAATAGTTGACCATGTTTTTCAATTTAGGAACAACCTCTTTAACAAGTTCTATGTCCCCTGTCAACTTATAATAGTCCAAAATTTGTTTAGAGAAACCAAGGCTCGAGTCAGCAATCTCTTGCATATGACAACCGGGAACAACGTTCATCAATCCGGGACAAATTCTGTCCGATGTAAACATATCCAAAATAGATTTTCTGTAAGGTGTAAAGTCACCCGTAAGCATACCAAAAGTAGGACCGGAATGACGCATATCACCCATATACTGACCACGTTCGCGTGTTGCGCAGTCCATAAAGGTTTCTTGTGAGCATACCATAACGGTATTTACACACATATCATAAATCTGTTTAAGTTCAGGAATATCGGTTTCAATCTCTTTAATATGGTCGCGCGGATAACCTCTTTGTTTAATAACAACTTGACTGGGGTCAATATTACCCTTAACCTCAAGATAACGGAAAGCTCTCCACTCAAAACTTTCGATGTCATCCTTACCATTCAAATACCAAATGTCATAGTTATCGTCCATACAACGCATGTTATACATTGCGTGTCCGTCTTCTTCTAATTCTTCAGCATAGCAAAGCATAGTTTTACCAACACTGTTAGGATTAGCTTTAATTACAGTATAGGCTGCTATCTCTTTTTTCATATCAAACAGCCAATCATTCTCGCCAAGTTTGGTTACAACAATATCGTCATAATCCCAAAATACGCAGGTTTTGCTCTTTTGAGGAACCATGGTATAGTCAGCATACTTTTTAAATACAGCAGGCTGCCAATCAAAATCTTTTTTGTCGGGGTCAATATACTCAGCCCATGTGGTGTGATAACCCAATGCATGCGCCTCAGGCAAAAAACGTGTGTCATATGCATATTCAAAGCTTTCGTCAGATGTAAGCACAATCTCACCATCTTTAAAGATACGGCACCAGAAACCTTGACGAAGCTCACCGCTGTTTTGATAACGGTTGCAACAACCATTGTAGAGAGTGTGCGCTGTAAGCTCGTTTTTACCCTCTTTCAAAAATGGAGTAATATCAAATGTATTATAGTTATAACTCCAATAATATGCAGTTGACGGTCCCATACCTACAAACTCGCCGTTTATGTAAAGCTTATAAAAGTCATCAGCAGATACGTCAATTGTATATTTTCCACCGGTATATTCAAAGTCCTTTCTAAACCAAACATGCTTGTTACGCATAGTCTCGTCTGCTTTGGGCTTTGGTGCATGTTCTTTACCGTAAAGATTAATAGGTTCTAAATCGGCAAATTCTTTTGCACTTATCCATCTTGCATCCATTTTTAAATCTCCTTTTAAAATAATTTATTATTTAAACATTATCCTTTACCTAAAACTTCTGGTATAACGCAAAGAATAATGTAAACTTGAGTAGTTTTTAAAAGATAACAAATGTATATCTTTATTCAAATTCAAATGTTAAAGCTCTGGTAAACAATTCCTTCATTAAATCCTTCGGATTCTCATTTTCATAAAGAGCCCTGTAAACCGCAGTAGAAATTGGCAATTCAACATTATACTGCTGGGAAAGCTCAACCAAAGCCTTGCAGGTATAATATCCTTCAGCTAATTTATCATATTCTTGACCGCTTACAAAATATTCGCCATAACGTCTGTTCTGTGAAAAGGTTGAAAAAACAGTTGCCTCATAGTCACCTAAATGGCAAAGTCCATAAGCCGAAAGTTCATTACCTCCCATTGCCTTAATAAGACGAGAAATCTCGCGTGTGCCTCTTGACATAAGTGCACCTTTAAGTGTAGAAAGTTTTAAACCATCAAGCATACCGGCCGCAATGCCAATAACATTTTTAGCAGCTGCACCAATTTCATTGCCGATAATATCACGGCCAAAATAAAAGCGTATAAGCTCACTTGAAAACTCTTTTACCAACTTTTTCTTGGTTTCTTCGCAAAGGCTGTCTATGACCATACAGTTAGGCACGCCTGCACAAAACTCCTGAGGATGACCGGGTCCAATCCACACAGCAACCTTGCAGGATGGATCAGCATTTTCACCGGCAATAACAGAAAGCCGTTTTCCTGTGCCAATTTCAATACCCTTCATGCAAAGCACAAATGTCTTATTTTTAAGATTATATGCCTTCAGCTCATCCATAAGGCTTGAAAGGTTTTGTGAGTTTATTGAAATTACTATAACTTCACTCTCGCAAAGCTTATCATAATTATCGGTTATAGTGATGCTCTGTCCAAAAGTAACCATACCATTTGTGCGTGTTTTAATAAGGTCTTCATATACAGCAGGCATTGCACAAACCGTAACATTGTGACCAATATGATCAAGATACCAAGCTATAAAACCGCCCCAACGTCCGCTACCAATAACTGAAATTTTCATACTAACTAACCTCTGTTTCAATTTAGGTAAATATATTATTTATACTTATACTATATTATAACGAAAACGCTCATTTGTAAAGTAAATTTTAGATTAATCAAACAAAAAACAGCACGATTTTATTTATACGATAAAATCGTGCTGTTTTTATAAAACCCAAGGTCCTTCAAACTCATGATTTGTTGATATGATTTTTACAACACCAAAAACACATGTACAACTCACATAAATATTCGGAGCATCATCCTTTATGTCAATTTTGTTTGATACCCCTCCAAAAATAGAACTTGATCTAACAACAACATTCACATTGTTTGGTACATCTAAATAAACATTTCCAAAAACCGACAAAACCTTAAGTGCACGATCATCTTCTATTATTGTTTTGCTTAAATCACAAATCACATTGCCAAAAAAAGCTGTTACTTCTGCATTTTGAAACTTTTCTTCCTCAAAATCCATACTTAAATTGAAAAAAATCCCTCTGCAAATTTCAGGCAAAACTCCACTGTTTTTCATGGTTTTAATAATTTTATTTGCTTTATAAGGAAAAATAGAAATAATTATAAATTTTAATCCAACAGTTAGTATTATTGCGGGAATAATATAAACGTAAAAGGTCTTAAAACTTATTAAATTTTGACAATATAAAAATAAGCCTATTCCAATAACCAAACCAATCAGATTATAAACTTTTTCTCTAAAAAAAATTAAACCTAACATGCAAGGAACAATTAATAAAAGAGTCCACCAACCGTCAAAAAATAAATCAACAGCAAATAAAACTCTTATATCAATAATTCCGGTTGCATCACATATAAGAAAACCGCCAACAAGCAGTAAAATTTAGAATTATAGAATTATGTAAAGCAAAAAATATAACCATAAATAAACTTGCAATAATTAGCGGAATAACACAGTCAACCTTAAGCAATATAACCGGTGGTAGAAATAATAGCACAACTATTTCAACCATAAAGAAAATTTATGACGGTTTAGAAATATCTATACAGGATTTTTTAACTCTGAAATTTTTAAAAATTTAGAACAAGAAATAAAATAAAAAACAAAAAGTCGCTAAAAGCGACTTTTTGTTTTTTTGGTCCGAGTGACTGGAGTCGAACCAGCGGCCTCTTGAACCCCATTCAAGCGCTCTACCAAACTGAGCCACACCCGGATAAAAATTTCACTTTGGGTATTGTATCACGAACATTACATAAATGCAAGTATTATTTTTCTTTTTTTATAAAAAACATACTTTCAGACGGCGTTAACACACTTTTGCATAAAAACGCCGTCAAAAATAATAATTAGGTTCAAAACTAATCAACAAGTTCTTCTGCTACAAGGTTAACCAAGCCTTCTACAGCCTGTTGTTCATCAACACCATCAGCAATAATGCGTATGCTTGTGCCGCCAACAATAGCGAGTGAAAGAACACCAAGCAAACTTTTTGCATTCACTCTGCGTTCATCCTTCTCAACCCAGATAGAAGATTTAAACTCGTTGGCTTTCTGTATAAAGAAAGTAGCAGGGCGTGCATGCAAACCAACCTCATTTTTAATTACAACGTTCATATCGTACATAATAATTTCTCCTTGATAGCCCAAATAATGTATTGTGAAAACAGTAAATTATTTAATGTAACTGTTATCATTATATCACAATATGTCGTATCGTCAACTAAAATTGTTAAGTTTCTATTTTTTGGCCAAACTTATAAGTATTATATTCATAAAAGTTTGTATAAAATGATAACTAAATTAATCACTTGTTTTCACCTAAAAGGTCAGGACGTTTTTGCTTTGTTACAATAAGAGATTGTTCTGCTCTCCACTTTGCGATATTTTCATGATGCCCCGACAGCAATACATCAGGCACCACTTTATCATGCCAAACGGCAGGGCGTGTGTAATGGGGATATTCAAGTAAGCCGTTAAAATGGCTCTCATCAGTAAAACACTCATCATTTGAAAGCACACCGGGCACAAGACGGCAAACAGCATCTGCCACCAACAAAGCAGGTAATTCACCGCCTGTTACAACATAATCTCCAATTGAAATTTCTTCGTCAACAATTTCGTCGAGTACGCGTTGGTCAACACCTTCATAATGACCGCAAAGTAACGCAATGTTGTCCATTTTTGACAACTCAACAGCACGTTTTTGAGTAAAGGTTTTACCCTTTGGAGAAAGATAAATAAGATGCGGTTTTTGACCGTCCTTACATAAACTTTGATAACAGTCAAAAACAGGCTGTGCCTGAATAATCATTCCGTTGCCTCCGCCATAAGGCGCATCGTCAACACGATTGTGTTTGTTATCGGCAAAATCGCGTATATCAACACACGAAACGTCAATAACACCCGCCTGCCTTGCTCTGCCGATAATACTTTCTGAAAGCACCTTTTCGCACATATCGCAAAACAGGGTCATTATGCTAATCTTCATCAAAAATTCCTTTCATAGGCGTGATGGTAACAATTCTGTTTTCAACATCAACGCTCTGCAAAACACCGTCAATAACCGGAATTAAATATTCCTTGTCCTTGCATTTTATTTCCCAAATATCATTAGCTCCCGTGTTAAACACATCACTCACTATGCCATATTCGCATTGGCTGTTAGCATCAATGGCTTTACAACCCAAAATGTCTTGAACAAGATATTTTCCTTCATCAAGCTTAATATCATCACGGCTAACGTAAAGCACCTTGCCCCTGAGTTCGTTTGCCTTCTCAATGGTATCAACACCATCAAGCCAGACAAGCATAACATTTTTCTGGGCAGCACACCTTATGCATTTATAAGAAACCTTGCCATCAGCAGATAAATATAAATAATTAAAGCCGACAAAAAAGTCTGCGCTGTCGCACCAGGGTTGCACCCTTAATGCACCGCGCACCCCATGTGTGCCGACTATTTTTCCAACTTCAATAAATTTCTTTAACATAAATAAAACCTGCCAAAACTTCCCAATAAAAGAAAATAAAGGGCAATATAGATAAATAGAAGATTGCCCTTTATATTTCCTTTAACCGCCTTAATCAGTCAATTTCAACTGCAACCTTTTGGTTGTTGCGGTTAGCGCCTGCGCGCATAACTGTACGAATTGCTTTGGCAATTCTGCCTTCCTTGCCGATAACTCGACCGGTATCGCCTTCCGCTACGTGAAGGTGGAAAACAATAACACCCTCTTCATTGGGTTCATCAGCGGTAACGACAACCTCGTCAGGTTTTTCAACAAGACCCTTTGCAATCGCTGTCAACAGTTCCTGCATGGTTTTTCCTCCTGTCCTTAATTAAAGAACACCGTTCTTTTTCAACAATGCTTTAACCGTGTCAGTAGGCTGGGCGCCCTTAGCAATCCACTCTTTTGCCTTATCTCCGTCCAGCTTTACTTCTGCGGGGTCGGAATTAGGATTGAAATAACCCAATTCCTCTATGAAACGGCCATCACGAGGAAATCTGGAATCGGCCACAACAATACGGTAAAAAGGTGCTTTTTTAGCTCCCATACGTCTAAGTCTAATTTTTACTGCCATAAAGTATTCACCTCCGTAAAGAATACTAAAAATTATTTATGAAACACAACGTGTGCATTCATCAAAGATTAAATCCCGGCGGAAAACCATTCATACCGCCCGGCATTCTACGCTTTGACCCTTTAGAGTTAAACTGCTTAAACATCTTTTTCATCTGCTCGTACTGTCTTAAAAGTTTGTTAACATCCTCAACAGTCATACCCGCACCCGCCGCAACACGACGTCTGCGCGATGCATTAAACAAATCAGGATTAGCGCGCTCTTTAGGTGTCATAGATTTTATAATAGCCTCAACCCTCAGCAACTGACGGTCATCAATATCAACGTCTTTAAGTTGTCTGTCCATACCCGGCAACATTGAAAGCACAGATTTTAACGGGCCCATCTTCTTAATACTTTGAAACTGGTCAAGCAAATCATTCAAGTCAAACTTGTTTTCTTGCAATCGTCTTGCAGTAATCTCAGCCTGCTTTTCGTCAATTTCACTTTCAACCTTTTCAATAAGAGAAAGCATATCACCCATGCCAAGAATGCGAGATGCCATTCTATCTGGATGAAACTCGTCCAAATCATCAAGCTTTTCACCAACGCCGGCAAACATAATAGGTTTGCCTGTAACCGCTTTAACAGAAAGCGCCGCACCGCCGCGGGTATCACCGTCAAGCTTGGTTAAAATTACTCCGTCAATCTCAAGTTGCTCGTTAAAAGCCTTTGCCGTGTTAACGGCATCCTGACCGGTCATAGAGTCAATTACAAGAAGAATGTTGTTAACCTCAACAGCCTTAGTAATGTCTTTTAGTTCATCCATCAACTCTTGGTCAATGTGCAAACGACCGGCGGTATCAATAATTACAAAATCATTGCCATAATCTCGAGCATGACGTATGGCTTCAACAACGGTTCTTGCAGGGGCTTGTGTTCCCTTTTCAAAAACATTTGTATTAGCCTGTGCTCCCACAATTTTCAACTGCTCAATAGCAGCGGGACGATAAATATCACAAGCTACTAGCAAAGGTCTGTTACCTTTTGCTTTCAAATGCTTTGCAAGTTTTGCTGCATGTGTGGTTTTACCCGAACCCTGCAAACCGCACATCATAATAACAGTGGGAATTTTTGATGCAGTTTTAAGCCTGGCTTGTTCGCCGCCCATTAAAGCAATAAGCTCATCACGAACAATTTTAACAACCATTTGTGAAGCGTTAAGGTTTTCCATAACCTTTTCGCCAATGCATTTTTCAGTAACAGTTTCAGTAAACTGCCTTGCAACCTTATAGTTAACGTCCGCTTCAAGCAAAGCAAGCCTTACCTCACGCATAGCGGTTTTAACGTCGTTCTCGGTAAGTTTGCCGCGAGAACGCAACTTTTTAAAGGAAGCGGCTAATTTTTCAGTAAGATTATCAAAAGCCAAATTAGCTTATCCTCCTTTTACAAATTGTCAATCGCTTCAAAAAGCTTTATAAAATTTTCCTCTGTAGATTTTTCCCTGCAAATGCGGGCAAGTTTTTTTAAAGTTTCGCTTTTGCGCACAATACCAAGTTTTAGTTCTACGTCTTCAAGCTGGTTTTCCGCACGCTTAATCGAATCACGAACCCCTTGCTTTGTTATGCCTTCATTTTCAGCAATTTCGGCAAGAGACAAGTCTTCATTATAATAACAATCGGCAAAAATGCGTTGCTTTTCAGAAAGCAATTTTCCATAACAGTCAAGCAAGGTACACATTTTTAGATTTTTAGACACGTACAGGTACCTCCGTAAAGCATTTTTCTTTACACCCCGATTATATCACCCTTGCATAATTTTGTCAATGGTTTTATTTACTTGAAAATATAAGCAACTTATTATATAATAAAACGACAAAGTTCAACAAATTATTTCACCTTAATTTTTAGAAAGGTTAGTATAAAAATGTCATCAAAAATTCTCAAAAAGCTCTGTGCTTTTTCACTTTGTTTATGCCTTGTTTTTACACTTTGCAACTGCGGCAAACCTTATGACGACTCTGCCGCAATTTTCATCGATTTAGACTCATCACCCGCCATTTTAGACCCTCAACTTGCCTCAACCGATGCCGAGTTAATTATTGTGCGCAATCTTTTTGAAGGTCTTATGCGTTATAACAACAACGGCACTTTAGAATGCGGTGCGGCTGAAAAATATGAAAAAAACGGCTTAACCTACACATTTACCCTACGCGATAACCTTTGTTGGTCAAATGGCGACCAACTCACCGCAGACGATTTTGTTTTTGCATTCCAACGTGCAATTAATAAAACAACAAACGCTCCTTTTGCAAACAAACTTTTTTGTATAGCAAACGCAGAATCAATTAATAACGGCGCGTCTGATATGTCAACATTAGGTGTTTTTGCAAAAGAAAATAACACTCTTGTCTTCACATTAAGTTATGACGACCCTTTTTTCCTTCAAACCTTATCTCAGGCAATATCAATGCCCTGCCACCAATACACCTTCTACGATGCGCACGGTCAATACGGCTTAAATGACGATTATATTATTTCAAACGGTTCATACCGCCTACGCTCTTGGGACACCGAAACAAAAACTATAAAACTTGTTCGAAATGCGCAATATAACGGCAACTTTATTGCAAAAAATTATTCGGTTACAATCACAAATTCAAAAGAGGATAATCTTCTTCTGTTAGAAGAATCCCGCGTCGATACCGTGTTGCTTAAATATAACGAGTTTGATAGCGCCAAAAAGTTTTACAACCTTGAAAACCTGCAAAATACTGTTTGGTTTTTAATGCTAAACAAAAACTCAGATAAACTCAGCAATCCTGTCCTGCGTGAAGCATTTATAAAATCTCTCAATCTTGATACGCTGAGTAGCACCTTCAATGAAAATTCACTAAGTTCTACAAACAGCTATATTCCTCAGGTGCTTTTAGATGATTCAGTAGAAGATTTTCTAATTTCTTACGATACCGAATATGCCAAAAATTTATACACAAGCGCAACTCTAAAGCAAAAAATTGAAGACTTTAAATTGTTATACCCGCAAGGTATGGACAAAACTGCTGGCAGTATTGCTGCAAACTGGCAACAATTGCTCGGCGCTGTCATTAATACCGAGTCTGCTTCAAGCCCGTCGAGTCTTAACAGCCGCATATCCTCATCCCAATACGATATGGCGTTAATCCCCGTTTGTGCCACAAGCCCCGATATATATCGTTACCTTAAAAATTTCACAAGCGGTGAAATATACAGCATAAATAATCCTAGCCTCGACACTATCGTTTCAACCCTTGTTTCCAAACAAAACATTGACGCATCTACACAAAAGCAAATCCAAGCCGAACTGGCAAAAAACTACATAATATATCCCATAGCAGCCTCGCTTTGCGGCATTGCTTCAACAAACGAAATTTTAGCACAAAACTATTCTTTAACCGAAGGTTATATGGACTTCGCATTTTTTGAAAAATCATAATCTTATAAAAAGAGAGGGGGTTCCCCTCTCGTAAATTTATAATAAAACTAATCCTAAAACCAGTAGGGCAATTATAACAATACCCATACTGCCAAAAAGCAATATTCTCCTCTTTCGTTTCTTTTGCGACTCTCTTAAAGGCAATCTTAACGATTCGCTTGTAAGCACACGCGAAATCTTTGCAATTTCTTTATCCAGTTTTTGTTTATCGCTACCGTAACTGGCTTTGACAAACAATAATATTCTGTCAAAATATTCACTTTCTGTATTGTTAATTTCAATTATCGTTTTATTAACACCTTTAACCATAAGCTTCCTCCAATTTGATTGTTTATATATATTTTTAACAATCATTGGAAAATATATTCGGTTAACATAAAAAAGGTTAATAACTATGTTAAAAACTATCGTAACTATACTAAATTAAAGCAAAAAGTTCTTAATAAGGTCGAAAAACGCAACATTATGTAAACAACTAATATAATTTATCGGTGATAAAATGAACATAAAAACAACAAATGATGGTCTGCTTATAACTGACATTGAATATTTTAATCTTGCTCTCACTCTCGATTGCGGTCAGGCTTTTCGTTGGACAAAAGACAACTCTGGCTGTTGGCACGGGATAGTTTGCCAACACACACTTAAAATAAAGCAAGACGATAATGGGTTGCTCTTTTTTAACACGTCATATCAAGAATTTGATAATTTCTGGCGAGCGTATTTTGACCTTGACCGTGATTACGGCAAAATCATTAAAGACGTAAGTTGCCACCCAATATTAAAAGAAGCAACAAATATGTGCGGCGGCATACGCATTCTAAGACAACAGCCATTTGAAACATTATGCTCATTCATTATTTCACAAAACAACAATATCCCCAGAATCAAAGGTATAATAGACCGCCTTTGCACATCTTTTGGAAAACAAATTAATGGTCATTACACCTTTCCTGACGCTGCAACCCTTGCACAATTATCTGTTGATGATTTAGCGCCGCTTCGCAGCGGTTTTCGTGCAAAATACTTACTTGATGCAGCTCGAAAATGCGCAAACAATGAAATAGATTTTAATAAAGTTTACACTATGCCTCTTGACGATGCAAGAGCAGAGCTTATGAAAATAAAAGGCGTAGGCCCCAAGGTTGCCGATTGCACATTGCTATTTGGCTTTGGCAAAACCGATGCTTTCCCCCAAGACGTTTGGATAAAACGTGCCATGCAAAAATTGTTTGACGGCAGTCTGCCCGACTGCGCAAAAGCTAACGCCGGTATCGTACAGCAATATATCTTTCACTACGTTAGAACAATGAATATATAATATACAACAAAAAAGCGGTGGCAATAATTGCCACCGCTTTTTTGTATGTAAACAAATTAGTTGTTTTTGAAAATTGTAAGTATGTCATCATCCATGCCTTCATTTGCTTCCTCTTCTGAAGAAGAATTGATGAGGTCAATGAGGTTATCCTCTTTCTTAGCATTGCCAAGACCTGTTGCAAGAACAGTAACGCGGATTGTGTCTTCAAGAGTATCATCAAGCTGTGCACCCCAGATGATGATTGCTTCGGGGTCAACAACATCGTGAATGATAGATGAAGCAATTGTAACATCCTCAAGACCAATATCACTCGAACCGGTAATGCTGATGATAACACCGCGTGCATTTTCCATTGAAGTCTCGATAAGGGGACTTGAAATTGCAGCACGAGCAGCCTGTTCAGCCTTGTCACGACCTGAAGCGCAACCAACACCCATATGTGCATAACCCGCATCCTTCATAACAGCAGTTACGTCAGCAAAGTCGAGGTTAACAAGAGCTGTAACGTTAACAAGTTCAGATATGCTCTGTACGCCCTGACGGAGAACGTCATCAGCAATATCAAACGCATTTTTGAATGTAAGTTTCTGTTCAGAAACAAATTGCAAACGTTCGTTAGGGATAACGATCAAGCTATCAACCTGTTCGCTGAGAGCTGCGATGCCTTCTTCAGCCTGTTTCATTCTTCTGTTGCCTTCAAAAGCAAAGGGTTTTGTAACAATACCAACAGTCAAAATACCAAGTTCACGTGCAATTTGTGCAACAACAGGAGCAGCACCGGTACCTGTACCGCCGCCCATACCTGCGGTGATAAAAATCATATCTGCGCTACGAATAGCAGCAGTGATTTCGTCTTTTGATTCTTCAGCAGCAGTTCTGCCTTTTTCTGGGTTAGCACCTGCACCCATACCGCTTGTGGTCTTGTCTCCAATCTGAATTTTCTGATTAGCTTTTGAAAGATACAATGCCGCTTTATCGGTGTTAACAGCAATAAACTCAACACCTTTTACGCCAGCATCAACCATGCGGTTAATAGCGTTACCACCACCGCCGCCGACACCGACAACTTTAATTTGAACAACTTCGTTTGCTTCATTAACAAATTCATTAGCCATTTTTTTCATCCTCCAAAATTTATGTCCGAAATATTATACGAAATAGTGCGAAAAAAGAATGAGAATATCATATATATTCATACACAATAAGATAATAACACATATTTTTTTATATTTCAATATATTTTATTACGATTTTGTAATTTTTTTTAAACATTTTAAAAATTACGGTTGCTTTTGCTCAACTTTTTTAGAATTTTCGATGTTTTTTGCAGTAAAATATCCTTCCGGCTTATCCACAGACCAACTCTTTAGGTTAATCTCACCCGTTTCACCCTTGTCAATTTTTTCAATCATTGCAACAAGGTGTGCGAGTTTTCCGTCAACATCAACATAGTCACCTAAACTTACATCAAAACGATTATCAACAGTCATCTTGATATTTATACTATCCGTAACGTCAACAGATGTTACATTAAGCTTCTTTTGATTAGTCGCATCCATAATTTTATTTATGGTATCAATCTGCTCTTCTTTTAAAAGGGTCAACGTGTCTGATATTTTTAAATTATTATCAAAACTTGCCTTTATAACAAATAAATCATTTTGCGGTTGGTTTGCTTTTCTTAAAACTTTATTATTTTCATCAGTTATAAAATAATCTTTGCCGTTATAATAACAATTTTTTTCAACAGCGGGTGTAACACAAATTACAATTCCATCAGGCAAATAGCGTTTAAATTTAACATCACTTATATAAGGCAATTTTTTAGCGATACGTTGTTTTGCTCTGCTACCAAGTAAAAAAATGTTGTCTCCAACATCAATTCCGGATGCTTCAAGAATCTGATTTTGCGAATAAACGCTTTCCCCTTTAACACCAATTTTAGCAATAGGAAAAAGCACAGTCACACTCAATGCAAATAGCACAATAACAGCAATTAGCAAAAATGAAATCAAGGTTTTACCAATACGGTTTTTCTTCTTTTTCTTTGAATATTTTTTCTTTGCTTTAGGCACCTTCAACTTCCTTTCAATTTTATATCCTTATTGCATCTGCACCAAGCGATGAAAACAAATTTTCAATATTTTCATATCCACGATCAATGTAATGCACCTTATTTATCTCGGTTGTTCCCTCTGCCGCAAGGGCAGCAACCGCAAGTGCTGCGCCTCCACGCAGGTCAGTTGCTTCAACAGTTGCGCCTGATAAACGTTTAACACCCTCAATAATTGCTAATTTACCTTGAACATTAACACATGCACCCAAACGCTTTAATTCATCAACGTACCTAAAACGGCTTTCAAAAATATTCTCATTAAAAACCGAACAGCCTTGTGCAAGGGTTGTCATAGCAAGTATGGGTGGGCCCGAATCAGTAGGAAAACCCGGATAACACATAGTTCTTACAAATGGTAACCTATTAAGTTTTGACGGTGCATCAATTAATAAACTGTCCCTATCAACCTTAACCTCACAACCTGCCTGTCGCATAATATCAATAACAGAGGTGATGTGAGACGGTACAATATCACAAATTTCTGCCTTACCGCCCGTAATTGCAACAGAAGACATGGCTGTTGCGGCTACGATACGGTCGGGTATAATTGTGTGTTCTGCTGCACAAAGCGACTTAACACCGTTTACAATAATCGTGTCACTTCCGGCACCACAAATATCTGCTCCTGCGCTATTCAAAAAATTTTGCAAATCACAAATTTCGGGTTCTCGCGCCGCATTAGAAATTATGGTACAACCCTTTGCTGTAGCAGAAGCCAAAATAATGTTTTCGGTTGCACCAACGCTTGGAAAAGATAACGTTATGCGTTTTTGACACAATTTGTCATTACGTTTTCCACAAAGAAAGCCGCAGTCCTCGCATATATCAAATCCAAGCTCCCGCAAAGACGAAATATGCAAATCAATAGGGCGTGGTCCAAGCTCACAACCGCCGGGACTGCTCAACTTACAGCTACCGCATCTCGCAACAACCGAGCCAAAAAACACAATTGATGAACGCATTTCTCTCATCAACGCTTCCGGTATTTCTGCTTTATTAACGTTACGTGAGTCAACCGTTACAGTGTTTTGATCCCTGGTACAAACACAACCTAAATGTGTTAAAATTTTAAAAGAGGTTTCAACGTCTGAAATCTTTGGGCAATTATGTATAACATTCACACCGTTACATATAACGGTTGCAGCCATAATTGGCAAAACACTGTTTTTTGCCCCGTGAACAGACACCTTTCCGCAAAGACGATTTCCGCCTTTTATAATAATTTTTGACATTTGCCGCACCTCATCATAAGCATTATGAAAAAATTGTCTTTTTACAGTTATCTTATGAAAGGTGAGCAATTTATGTTAATTTTTATTAACTAATTTCATTATACAATCGTAAATTTTTTCGGTAGCACCCAAAATGGCACTTTGTGCCGCCGCTTTACCCATATTGTCGGTAATTTCTTCTGACTCAAACAATCGGTCAACAATTTTGGTAAGTGCACCATTGGCAAGGTCTTTTTCTTCAATAACCTCCGCAGCGTTTTTATTTTTAAGCGTCATTGCATTATGATACTGATGATTTTCAGCAACATAGGGTGATGGAATTAAAACCGATGCTCTTCCAAGCGTTTGCAATTCGCAAAGAGTAATTGCTCCTGCTCGGCTTACAATCAAATCAGCCGCAGCCATATAATCATAAATATCGTTTATATATTCAAAAACTCTTAAATTTACACTGTTTTTATCAATATTTTTTTCTTTCAGCATTTCGCAAAAACTGTCATATCCTGCTTTGCCTGTTGCATGACAAAACAACATATTCTTGTCGTCAATTCTGTCATAAAGCAACTGCGCAACTGCCTCATTGATTGGTCTGGCGCCCAAACTGCCTCCAAACGACAACACCATTTTAGCATCAGCAGGAATAGAAAGTTTTTCGCGAGATTTTTCTTTTTTCAGACCATTAAAGTCTGCTCTTATAGGATTGCCTGTCACAATAACATTTTTACTGTCTTTTATGTAGTCCATTGCCTTAGGCATTGCAAGCATAACAAGGTCAACCATACCAAAAAGAAGTTTGTTTGTAACACCGGGGAATGCATTTTGCTCGTGAATGGCAGTTTTATAACCCATTTTTGCAGCACAACGCAAAACCGGTCCGCTAACGTAACCACCTGTGCCTATAACAACATCTGGGTCAATTTGTTTCAAAATACGTTTTACATCAAACGTAGATTTTACTGCTCTGTAAACTGTTTTAACATTATTCACACAAGCCGATGGTGATAAACTGCGCTTAAAACCGGAAACGTTTATGGCAAAAAACTTATAGCCCGCAGCAGGAACCAAACGAGCTTCAAGTTTTTGTGCCGTGCCGATATAATATATTTCAGCATCGGGCTGTTTTTGTTTTATGTAATTTGCCACGGCAAGAGCAGGGTTAATATGTCCTGCTGTACCGCCACCTGCAAATAAAAATTTCATAGCATTATCTCCTATGCCTTTGCTAAAGATGCGCCTCTTGAAATTGAAAGCACTATACCCATCTGCGCCAAAAGCAGTAAAAGTGCCGTACCGCCATAGCTAAAAAACGGCAAACTTATACCAGTGTTGGGAATAGTGTTAGTAACAACCAAAATGTTCAATGCAGCTTGAATTCCCACCTGAAACGTAAGGCCCAACGCCATCAAAGAACCGTATTTATCGGGAGCACGCATTGAAATAACAAATCCGCGCCATACAAGCGCACAAAAAAGCAAAATTATTACAACCGCACCAATATACCCAAGTTCTTCGCAGGTTACCGAAAAAATAAAATCGTTATGAGGCTCGGGCACCCATAAGTATTTTTGCCTTGACTGTCCAATCCCCCTGCCCATCAATCCGCCGGAGCCAATCGCAAGCAATGATTGTATCGTCTGATAACCAAGACCGGTTGCATCTTTCCATGGGTCAAGCCAATAAGTAAAACGGTCAGAGCCATAACTGACAATGCCAGTCAAAATTGCACCTGCACCTGCACAAAGTGCGCCCATGCCAACCATTAACATTTGTGATACCTTTGCGCCGCCAACAAACATCAAAACAACGCCGATAAGAAAAATTAAAACAGTTGCAGATAAATGCGTCTCGAACAAAACAAGACCGCAAACTGCCGCAAGCAATATGCCAAGTCTAACAATACCGAATTTAAAATCTTTCATCTTGTCTTGATTCTTTGAAATTAATACAGAAAACAACAAAACAATAGAAAATTTCGCAATTTCTGATGGTTGAAAACTTATCGGTCCAATAACTAACCAACGTTTATATTCCACACCCGAAATCATTGGCGGCATTATAAGCAAAAAAGCAAGCATTGCAACCGAAACACCGTATATAAGCCATGAAAATTTCATATACCAGTGATAATTCACCTTTGAAAGAGCAAACATCACAACAAGTCCAACAACCGCAAAGCACGCCTGTCTAATTATAAAATGAAAACTATTGTTAAAATATGTCAGAGCGTATGCATAGCTTGCAGAAAAAAGCATAATTAAACCGACAGTCAGCAAAATAAGCACCAAACTCAAAAAGCCGATGTCCATTTTGCCCTGCTGAATAAAACCGCTTTTTTTAACTGCAGATTTTTTCAACACAATACCCTCCTAAAAGTTTTATCCAAAAATTATCATAGGAAAAATTGCAATCGCACAACCGATTAATGTGATAAACGAAAATACAAAAACAATTTTTTCTTCGCTCCATTTGCACATCTCAAAATGATGGTGAATGGGACTCATTTTAAAAATACGTTTACCTGTCTTTTTAAACCAGGCAACCTGCAACACAACAGAAAGAGCCTCAACCAAATATATAACGCCTGTAAGAATAAGTAAAATAGGTCTGCCTATACCAAAAGAAACCGCAATGACCATTCCGCCAAGAAAAAGCGAACCAGTATCACCCATAAACACCTTTGCAGGATGTGCATTAAAAATTAAAAATCCAACACAACTACCCGCAAGTGCTGCCGACAGCACACCGTTAAGAGCGAAACCTAAAAAACCCGAAGCCAGCATAAACGCACATGCCACAACTAATGTAACCGAACTGCAAAGTCCGTCAACACCATCAGTAAGGTTAACAGCATTTACAAAAAAGTAAATAAATATTAACGCAATAGGCCAAAACAACAAACCTGCGCCCGAAACAATTTGCACGTTACCAAAAAAGGGCACCCATGTATTTGTCATACCGCTAAGATATAAACTCCAAAGATAGCCGGCACAAACAAGTAACTGAAAAAGAGTTTTTTGCTTTGCCGTAAGTCCCAAATTTCGCTTTTTAACAACTTTTATATAATCATCCAAAAAGCCTATAAGACCCATACAAAGCGCCATTAAAATACCTAAAATAAAATGAGACATTTTATAGGGATTTTTAATTTCCATTGACGTGTTAGATTTGCCAAAAGCAAAAATCACGAGGGTCAAAATAATACCAACAAAAGCACCCGCAATAATCATAATACCGCCCATCGTGGGTGTTCCTTGCTTCTTTTCATGCCAGGATGGGCCGTCTTCTAATATAGTCTGGCCAAATTTAAGTTTCTTTAAAAAAGGTATTAAATATACGCCTAAGTAAGCAGTAGCCGCAAAAGCAATTAACGCAGCAACAACACTTGAAAGTTCTTTCATAATAAACAACCTCTGTTAACGTTATTTTAGTTCGGCCAAGGCCTTTGCAACAACTTCTCTCTCATCCAAATGAATAGTCTTGTCTGCAAGAATTTGATATGTTTCATGACCTTTTCCAGCCAATACAATTATATCATTTTCTTTAGCATTAGCAATAGCATATTTTATAGCCTCAATTCTGTCTTCAATGACTATATAAGGTGTAGAAAGGTTTTTCATACCTTTAATGATGTCCTCAATAATCAAAGAAGGATTTTCTGTACGGGGATTATCACTGGTAACAATTACAAAATCAGCAAGCAACGCCGCCGTTCTTCCCATTTTGGGGCGTTTGTCTTTATCACGGTCACCACCGCAACCAAATACAGCAATAAGTCGGTTCTTATCACAATTTTTAAAAGTGTTAAGTATATTGTCAAGACCGTCAGGTGTGTGAGCATAGTCAATAATAATAGTAAATTTCTTATCGCAAGGAACAACCTCTGCCCTGCCCTTTACACCGCCAAGTTCAGATAAAGCAGTTGCAACCTGATGAACAGTATATCCCAATTCTATACATGCTACAACAGCACACATAGAATTATAAACAGAGAAAACTCCTCCGGTTTTAAGTGAAATGGGATGAATAGTACTGTAACCAACAAGTTGATAGTTTACGCCATCACTTCTGAAATTAATGCTTTTTGCCGAATAAACCGAATCATCATTTTTAGCAGATACCGTCACAACCTTACAATCAAGGTCCTGTGTCATTCGTTTAGCATATTCATCATCCATATTAATAACAGCAGTTTTACACATTTTAAACAATGTACGTTTCGCATCAAGATAATTATCCATTGTTATATGGTAATCGAGATGATCTTGCGTCAAATTGGTAAATACACCAACCTCAAACTCCATGCCGAAAATACGCTTTTGATGTAAAGCGTGTGACGACGCTTCCATTACTGCATAACTACATCCCGACTTAACCATCAAAGAAAGCAAAGAATTAAGTTCATAAGCGTCTGGCGTGGTATTGCGTGATGCTAACGTTTGGTCGCCAATCATATTATGGATTGTACCAATTAGGCCAACCTTCTCGCCGCATTTTTCTAATGCGGTTTTAATCATATACGTTACTGATGTTTTTCCGTTTGTTCCGGTAACACCAATAAGTTTAAGTTTTTTTGCAGGATTATCAAACCAATTAGCACTCATCGTAGCGTATGCTGCGTGTGTGTCATTAACAACAATTTGGTTTGAGAGGCCTAAATCACGCTCAACAATAACAACAGCAGCGCCGCTTTCAATAGCCTTTTTAGCATAATCGTGACCGTCAAGTTTCCATCCTTTTATACATACAAAGGCATAGCCGTCCTTAACCTCGCGAGAATCGCAGGTTATACCGCTGATTTTTATATCACCTAAATGGTTGTCAGTAGAAATTAAGTCTTTAAGTAACATATTATCCTCCGTAAGTATTTACAAAATGCTATCTGGCAAAATCCCCTGTATCGTCATCACGGAAATAAACCGAAACAACGGTGCCTAACTCAACGTTTGTGCCTGCAGCAACGCTTTGTTTATATGCTTTTGTTCCGGCACCTTTAATGTTACCGGAGAATTCAACGTTCACTCCCGCGGCAGAAGCAGCCGAGTTAACCTGAGAAACTGTCATTCCTGAAAAATTAGGCACGTTAACTGTTTTTGCCTCTTCTTCAGACGTATAAAGAACAACTAAACCGCCGGATTTTATTGATTTTGACGATTCAGGCAACTGTCTTATAACTGTATCACCGTCACCAATAACTTTGTAGGTTAAATTTTCTGAATTTAATGAGGTCTTAGCTTGTGCCAAAGTTTTGCCTGTAACGTTAGGCACGTTAACAGAAAGAGAGGCAAGTTCACTCTCGGTATATTGAGGCTCATAGCCAAGATAAGGCAATATATCTGCAAAAATTTGTCCCGCAACAGGTGCAGAAATTGTACCGCCGTAATAAGCGCTTCCGTGTGGCTCATCTAAGAGCACAAGCACTGCAATTTCGGGGTCATTTGCAGGTGCAACACCGCAAAACGATGCAACGTATAGTCCGCTTTGACCGGTAGAAAGCATTTCAGCAACCTTCTGTGAAGTACCGGTTTTGCCACAAATTTGATACCCTGCAACATAAGCGTTTTTTCCGCCGCCTTCAGATACAACCTTTTCCATCATCGAGCAAACCTGTTTTGATGTCTGTTCGGAAATAACTTGAAGTTTTACATTAGTCTTGGTAGTTTTAACAATTTCTTTATCAGAGTTTACAATTTGACTGACAACGTAAGGCTGAACAAGTTTTCCGCCGTTAACCGCAGCCGAAACAGCTGTTATAAGCTGTATTGGCGTAACCTTAAACGTCTGACCAAAAGAGGTTGAGGCAAGTTCAGTAGCTCCCATTTTTTCCTCAGAGTGATAAACAGGTAATGCTTCGCCCGGCAAATCTATTCCCGTCTTTTTTGTCAGACCAAAAGCACTAAAATATTTTGAAAATGTTGAAGCACCAAGTTGAGTGCCTAATGTTATAAATACAGGGTTACAAGAGTTGCAAAGTCCTTGCAATAGCGACTGTGTGCCGTGTCCAATTTTTTTGTGACAAGAATAACGCTGTCCCGCAACATTTATTGAGCCCGTACATGTGTAAGAGTTGTTTTGTGTGCAAACTCCCTCTTCAAGAGCAGCCGAAAGCGTAACAACCTTAAAAACCGAACCCGGCTCATAGGTGTCAGATATAACCTTGTTTCGCCACTGTTTATTCCGCAACTCTGAAAGTTTTTGAGAACGCTCATCACCTTGTAGCGCATCAACTGTTTCTTGGTCAGCAGTTGAAAGTGTAAATGGCTCATTAGGGTTAAAGTCACCTTTAACAGCTAACGCACGAATAGCGCCGGTATTAACGTCCATTACTACTGCCGCGCCACGCTGTGAAACCTTGTTTGCCGCAACCGCTTCTTCAAGATATTTTTCAGCAACATATTGAATGTATGAATCAATCGTAAGTACAAGTGAATTGCCGGGTTGCGCACTTACTGTGTTTTCATAAGAAAGCGGCATATTAAGTCCAATAGCATTCTTTGCAGCAACAACTCTGCCGGGTATGCCGGTCAATTCAGTGTTATATTTACTTTCAAGCCCCGAAAGTCCTTGATTATCAGTCCCAACAAAGCCTAAAACAACAGAAGCAAGACTGTCGTTAGGATAATATCGTTTTGTGGTTTCATCAAGTCCGATAATAGTCGAAATATCGTATTTCTTGTTTGCTGTTATAAATTCACGCACTGCCTTTGCTTCGGTTTCGTCAGCACGTTTTTTTATTACAATGTAATAACTGCTGGTTTTTTCCGTATATCCTAAAATCGTTTCACGGTCAATATCAAGAATTTGTGATAAATTATCTGCAAGTAAATTCTTAACGATCAAAAGATTTTCGGCTTTAACCTGTTTTAGCGAGTTTGGTGTAATATACACTGTCCACGCAGGTGAACTTGTTGCAAGAATATTGTTATTACAGTCATAAATTTCGCCTCGTGGGGCACTCAAAGTTACGTCATAAAGTTGTTGTTCTGAAGCCATTTTCTGATATTTTTGTCCATCAATAAGCATCAATTTAACAAGACGTACAGATGGCACCAATACTATTGCAAAAATTAGCACCATTAAAATTATAAGCATTTTTTTGCGCATTACACGCCCAGCCTTATTCTTCATTTTCTGTACACCTCATCCCTATTTATAGTAGCCGAAAACGAGAGCAAAAAATTTTCTTTGCTCCCGCCGTTTTATTTTCTAACCGTATATTTTATGCTTTGTCTTTTTCATAAATGCATTATTTGTTATTTTGTGCAGTTAACTCACCGCGTGAGTTAGTTGCCTTGTTTGTATCATTAAGCCTTATATAAACAACCTGGCTGTTATCCATCTTTCTCATGCCTAAAGTTTTTGCGGCTTCCTCAATGTTTTTATAAGAAATTTTATTCTCAAGTTCAACATAAAGCCTTGTTTTTTCGGTTTCAAGCACAGTAATTTTAGATTTTACATTAGAAATATCTCGAGAAATTTCAGTTATTCTTGCCCTCATGTAAATTGCGGCAAAAAGTGTGAACACAACAAAAGCAGTAACAACAACAGCCGTCACGTGACCGCTTACGGCACTTGCCGCACGCTTAGCGTTACGTTTCTTGTGAGAACCAACAGAAATAACCTTACTGTCCGCTTTTGCCTTCTTTTCCTCTTTAGGCATAAACAGATTAAAATCATACGCAAGATTGTCGTTGTAATACTTAACGTTGTTCACTGTAACTTATCCTTTCTTTTTAACAGCACGCAACTTTGCGCTTCTGCTTCTTTGATTTTGTTCAACCTCTTGGCTCGTAGCCTCGATGGGTTTTCGTGTCAGTACATCCGCTTTTGGCTTATTCCCGCACACACAAACGGGTAACTCGGGCGGACATGTACAACCTACTGCAAGTGAAGCAAAATATTGCTTCACAATTCTGTCCTCTAACGAATGAAATGTAATAACCGCTAAAATTCCATTAGGTTTTAAACAATCAAATGCGGTTTTTAACGCAGTTTTTAAACCTTCAATTTCATCATTTACGGCAATTCTTATTGCCTGAAAACTTTTTCTTGCGGGATGCCCCGCTCTTCTCGCCGCTGCAGGAACAGCATTAGAAATTACATCAGAAAGCCTCAATGTGTTTTCAATGGGTTCATTTTCTCGTTCTCTAATAATTGCATTTGCAATTCTTGATGCAAACTTTTCTTCGCCGTACTCTCGTAAAATTCTTGTCAACTCTTCATAAGACGCTGTATTGACAAGTTCTTTTGCACTAAGTCCATCCTTGCTCATTCTCATATCAAGAGGTGCATCGTTGTGATAAGAAAATCCGCGTTCAGCTGTATCAAGCTGAAAAGATGAAACACCTAAATCAAGCAATATTCCGTCAACGCCATCAATATTGTGCTCGGCAATCACCTTGTCCATGTCATTATAATTGCAATGCACAACCACAGCTGGATATCCCTCAAGCCTCTTTGTTGCAACCGCAACAGCATCGGGGTCGCGGTCAAGCGAAAATAGTCGGCCGCCTTTAAGTTTTTTTGCAATTGCAGTTGAGTGCCCTGCACCGCCCGCAGTACCGTCAATGTAAATACCGTTAGGCTTTATATCTAAAATATCTATCGTCTGCTCAAACAGAACAGGAATGTGTTTAAACTCCATCTTAGCACCCTACAGCGTTATGCCATATTTATCAGAAATGCCCAAAACATTTTCAAATGTATTTTCGGTCTGAGTTTTGTTCCACTGCTCAGCACCCCAAATTTCAACATAGCTGTTCATTCCAACAACATGTGCCTCAGTTTGAATGTCTGACTCGGCTCTCAGTTTTGCGGGAATAAGAATTCTGCCTTGAGCATCATATTCAACAGAGAATGCACGGTCAAACAAATATTGACGTAATGCGCTTCCCTCTTTACCGGGAACAGCAGCAACCTTTTCAACAAGAGTGTTCCAACTGTCTTTAGACATGGCCCATAATGCATCTTGACTAAAAAGTGAAGCACTTATCATAAAGCTTTCGCCAAGGTCTTCTCTAAAACGGGCGGGAATGAAAATTCTGCCCTTTTTGTCAACTGTATGGTCAAAGCCTCCGTAAAGCACAATTTTCATCTCCTTTCCACCACAATTAAACACTTTTATGAATTTTTATGGGTTTTTCCACCACCATGTATGCATTATAATACATATTTTATATAAATGCAAGTGTTTTTTTATGTTTTTTACAAAAAAACAGACAAGCGCATTTTACGCTTGTCTGTTATCAACAAATTATCCAATTTTTGTTTTATTTTATATCCTCTACAACGGCTTCGGGCGGTACATCAAGCACCTCAGGATTGGTTAAAACCTCTTTCATATATTTAAAAGCAGATGCAAAATAATGGCCATCGCAAATGCGTTCATCGGTATTAACCGTAAAATCTATATATTTTTTCTTTACGGTTTCCCCTTTTTCGTTAAGCTCATATTTATGATATTTTGCACCATAAGCCATAAACACAGGCAAATTACCAAAATCATAAAGATGATGGAATATAGGCGGGATACCCAAAGAACCCATCGAGGTTATAAACATCGAACCGTGGAAAGGACTAAGCTCCAATAAAAACTTAGGAAGCAAATCAAAATAGTCAAGGGTCCTTAAAAGCCACACAACAAATTTAAGCAATACACCGGGTATGCATTTTAAAACCCTTGCACAGCCATCAAAAGCGCTTTTGTCACCCTCTGCCAAATTTTCTTCAATAATCTTTGAAAGGTTATTATAAACGTCATCTGCCGTATCGGTAGGCTCAAATTTCGCTTTAATAACAGTTTCTTGAGTGTTAAGCTGTAAACCCTTTTTAATAGTCAATGCCATAACAATATCGTTACGTGCAAACACCTTTTGTCCACCAATAAAACGGTTAATACCGGGGCGTTGGGACACCGTTCTTACATAAGCACTAACAAGAAGATGCAACATACCAAAGCCTTTTAAGCCTTCGGCACGTTTTTTATGTATATATTTTTCAGCCGCAGTAATATCTAAAGTATCACGGAACATATTGCTTGAGCCAACACGGTCAGGCATAATGTAAACCGAAACCACGTTCATAGGATCAAGTGAGCGAACCTTTCTTCCTTCCTTGCGGTCGCCTATGCGGCGCTTTGGTTTAGCCATTTTTTCTCATCTCCCGAAAAATGTTAACAATATATTAACATATTCTGTCGATTTTTGCAAGTTTGTTTTTGTTTTTGGCGTTTTAAAGTTCAATCTATTCGCCGTGTTTTGGTATTATAAACTCACAATTACCATTAATACCAAGATATTCACTTTTAGATTTATTTATTATTGCAGTATCTTCAACGATGAATGAGCCTTATTATAATTCAACCGCAACAAAAGTTAATTTAAAATTAAAAGCACCTACTGCAAATTCAGTAAGTGCTTAAATTGGTGCGAGTGACGGGTGAGGTCGTGAGCGCTGCCTGTGGCAGATACAGCGAGCGTA
>JAZSLU010000035.1:0-5357 GCA_045535505.1 Acutalibacteraceae bacterium
CCGCTTGCCTCCGACTTAACGTAAAAAGAACGGTGCTAAAACCTTGCAGTCGCAGATTGCTGAGCTCGAAGAAAAAGTAAAGCGTAACGATAACCGTATGGCTCAGATGTACACCGATAAATTAGACGGTGTCATCAGCGTTAAGGAGTTTACTAAATACCGAGAAAGCTATCAAAAGGAATCCCTTGATACAGAAAAACGCATCGAAATTTTGAAATCAAAGCTCGCCACACTTACAGGTGGCGAAACAAAAACGGATACGAAATCGATACTCGAAAAGTACCGAAAGATTGACACCCTTACG
This sequence comes from Acutalibacteraceae bacterium, assembly GCA_045535505.1. Taxonomy (GTDB): domain Bacteria; phylum Bacillota; class Clostridia; order Oscillospirales; family Acutalibacteraceae; genus CAKSST01. The sequence goes on from JAZSLU010000035.1 coordinate 305, forward strand.
TTCGAGATTGCCGATGAATTTATAAGCAAAATCTTCATCGGAAAACTCCAAAAGGATGGAAAGAGAGAAATTAAGATTGAGTGGAAAATTTAGTGAAAATAACCACTCAAAATACGACAAATTATGCAAGAATACTAAAAAAGTGTAGTATTGGCTAACTCAGGCCACGGTGGGTTTGACGGTGGTGCTGTGGCAAGTGACGGTACGGTTGAAAAGGATATTAATTTGGTAATTTCACACAAGCTTAAAAATATGCTTGAAATTCAAGGTTATAATGTTATAATGACACGTTATGACGACTCGGCCACTGATAACACCGAAGACCAAAATATTTCAAAGCGCAAAACGAGCGATTTGCGCAATCGTTTAAAATTAATGAACTCAACACCCGATGCGATTTATTTAAGCATTCATCTTAACAAATTTACTCAATCCACTGCGCAAGGACTGCAGGTTTTTTATTCGCCTAATATTGAATATTCTAAAATTCTTGCACAAAACATTCAGTCATTGGCAAAATCAATGCTGCAACCTGATAATACTCGTGTTGTAAAACCGGGCACAAAGAGCACATATTTACTTTATAATGCAAAAATTCCTGCCGTTATTGTCGAATGCGGATTTTTGAGCAACCAGCAAGAATTAAATATGTTAAAAGACAACAATTATCAGTCAAAATTGGCTTTTTGCATTTTTTGCGGTATCTCGGATTATTTTAATAAAACAAAGGACGATGGTTATGGCAACCAAAATTAAAACTATGTATGTATGTTCTGTTTGCGGTTATTCGTCTCTTAAACCAAGCGGCAGATGTTCAAACTGCGGTGAATGGAACTCCATGATTGAAAAAGAGGTTACTGCAACCTCGTCAAACACTTGTGCAAAAACACAAAGTATTACAGCACAGCCGCTTCCTGATGTTGTTTTGAGTAGCAATTTTCGTTACAAGACGGATATTGAAGAGCTTGACCGAGTTCTTGGCGGAGGAGTTGTAAAAGGCTCTGTTGTGTTACTTGCAGGTGACCCCGGCATAGGTAAATCTACCTTACTTTTGCAAATGTCAAAAAGTCTTGATAGCAATCTTAAAATTTTATATATCTCGGGTGAAGAATCGCCAACACAAATCAAAATAAGAGCGCAACGACTTAACGCTGTAAAAGATAATCTTTATATAATTTCTGACACTAATGCGCAACGGGTTTGCGAATATATTGAGAAATTCAAACCGGATATAGTTTTTGTTGACTCAATTCAAACAATGTATATTGACGAAATTCCGTCATCGAGAGGCAGTATCGTTCAAGTTAGGGAATGTACTAACCTTTTGCTTCGCACTGCCAAAAACCTTAATATTCCCATGATTCTTGTTGGTCACGTGAACAAAGGCGGAGAAATTGCGGGTCCTAAGGTTATGGAACATATTGTTGATACAGTGCTATACTTTGAAGGCGACCGCACGCAGTCGCTTAGAATTTTACGTGCCACAAAAAACAGATTTGGTTCTACTAACGAAATTGGCGTGTTTGAGATGCAAGAAAACGGTCTTGAGCAAGTTGCAAACCCATCAATGCTTTTATTAAGCGGTAGGTTACCAATGGTTTCGGGAAGTACAATAACATGCACTATGGAGGGCTCACGCCCTTTGTTAGCAGAAATTCAAGGTCTCGTTTCACCGGCGGGTTATGCTAATGCAAAGCGTGTTTCAACCGGGTTTGACCATAACCGATTATCATTGTTGATTGCTGTATTAGAAAAACGAGCCGGTATTCAATTTTCAAATCTTGACACATATATTAACGTAGTTTCAGGCTTGTACCTTGATGAACCTGCCGTTGACCTTGCTGTAATTTTATCATTAGCATCAGGTCTTCGAGATACACCGATTCCTGACAATCTTATCGCGTTTGGTGAGGTTGGTCTTTCGGGTGAAATTCGTTCTGTACCACATGCGGCGCGACGCATTAGCGAGGCCGGGCGGTTGGGCTTTTCGGCTTGTATGTTGCCAAAAACCTGCGAAAAGCAGCTTTCCGGCTTTGATACGGGCGGTGTCGAGCTAATTTATGTACGCACGGTACGCCAAGCAATAGAAAAAATATTATAATTTCTTACGGACAGCATTTTTGCTGTCCGTATTTTTTGTATAATACGGACATTTACTGTTTGTACAGTTTACAACAGTAATTTTATTTAAATTACATTCGCCGTCATGTTGATATTTACAGTCCATTGAGCAAGAAATTAAAGCCACAATTTCACCACCACCTATATATTATTATCGCGAAAATTCCAATAATACAATGTAACACTTTTGGGACAAGGTTCATAGTATGTTGTGAGCGCAAAAACGCTTAAAGGGAGGAAAAATTTTTATGAGAGATATAAACGATTATTTTGAATATTATCAAACAAAAGAAAACTTTGTTCCAAAGACTAAGTCTTTTTCGAGAACACCATTAGACGAGCTTCCACTTACAATGGCTTACGTTCCTTGCCAGAAATTAAGCGCAACATATGACCAATCTCAAGCGTTAAATAATGGTACGTTGTTTCCTGAGCTTTGTAAGCCGTTTTACGGAAATAAATGTGGTAGGGGAGTATAAATTCTATGAATGACAGAGAAACACTTTTAAGACGTATTTCAAGTGCACAGTTTGCTGCATGGGAATTGCATATGTATCTTGATACTCATCCTGATGATACAGCGGCATTAAAAAGCTATGAAAAATATGAAAAAGAAACAAGAGAATTAATTGCTGTTTTTGAAAGTCAGTTCGGTCCACTTGTTAGCACTGATGTTTTCGGTGATAACCGTTGGGATTGGATAAATAACCCGTGGCCGTGGGAATATCAAGGAGGTAAATGTTAATGTGGCAATATCTTAAAAAACTTCAATATCCAATTAAAATTAAAAATTGCGACCCAAAACTTGCAAATTTGATAATTACTCAATACGGAGGACCTGATGGCGAACTTGGTGCAAGTTTGCGATATTTGAGCCAACGTTTCTCAATGCCGTATGATGAAGTAAAGGGTTTATTGACTGATGTTGCTACCGAAGAACTTGCCCATTTAGAAATGGTAGGCACAATAGTTCATCAGTTAACAAGGAATTTAACAGAAGAGGATATCAAAAAAGCCGGTTTTGATGCATATTTTGTTGACCACACAACAGGAATTTATCCGTCATCTGCTGCTGGCGTACCTTTTACAGCTGCATATATTCAATCAAAAGGCGATCCTATAACTGATTTGCATGAAGATATGGCTGCTGAACAAAAGGCAAGAACAACCTACGACAACATTTTGCGTTTTTGTGACGACCCAGATGTAAAAGATGTTATAAAATTTTTGCGTCAACGTGAAGTTGTACACTATCAACGCTTTGGCGAAGCACTGCGCATAGTTCAGGATAAATTAAATTCAAAGAATTTTTACGCATTTAATCCCAGCTTTGATAAACATTGCAGTAAATAAAAATAAAGAGCAGATGAATTTCATCTGCTCTTACTTTATTCATTGACGATTGGTGTTATTATCGGTTTACCATCTCGGTCAAGCAAAACCGTCAACCCGCCGCCGTATCCACCGTTACGATAAAGATAATTGATACCGGTTTCTTTATCAACCCAAATTTCCATAGCGCTCAAATCTTGTGAATATCTTTTTATAAATCTTTTATATTTTGCCATTTATCATTACTCCTTGCTCTTTATAGTTGGCTTTTTTGATGCAAGAGGGTTAGCATTAACTGCTGAACGAACCTGTTCATCTGAAACGTGTGTATAAATTTGTGTTGTACCTAAATTTTTATGACCAAGTAGGTCTTTTAAAACACGTATATCAACGTTGCCATGCTGATACATCAATGTTGCCGCTGTATGACGAAGTTTGTGAACAGAAAGACCTATATCACCAAGACCTGCTTCCTCCAAGCGTTTATAAACAATGTGTTGTACGGTTTTATTGCTTAGTCTGCGCTTGTTTCTGCTTATAAATAATGCGTTTTTGTCGGTTACAATCACACCTTCGGTATCGCGATAGGGAAGGTATGCCTTAATTGCCGATATACATGCATCATTTAAATAAATTACACGTTCCTTATTGCCTTTACCTGTGATTTTAAGCGAATTATCATCACGAAAATCAGTAATATCTAAGCTGCAAAGTTCACTTAATCGCATACCGCAGTTTAAAAATAAAGTAATAATACAATAATCTCGTTCTTTATTGTTGCCGTCAATGTTTTCAAGAAGCTGAACGCTTTCATTAAGTGTTAAATGTTTTGGCAAAGATGCTTTAATTTTAGGAGTATCAAGTTGTTCGGCAGGATTGTTCTCAATTATATGTACTTGGTTAACGAGATATTTGAAAAATATGCGCAATGTAGAGGCTTTACGGGCACGTGTTGTATTGTTGTTATCCCTGTCGTTTTTGCAAAAAACCAAAAACGAGTGCAAATCATAAAGATTGACAGACCTTACAAGTTCTTCATCAACACAATTGATAGAAATATCCTTAAAATCAATTTCTGGAGGCGTTTTGCCACGTATGTAGAGAATATACCTAAAAAATGTTTTAAGGTCATTATAATATTCTTCAATGGTTGTAGATGATTTACCCTTAATGGTTTCGCTGTAGGTTAAAAAATTTCTTATAACCGGCGGCGCATCCATAATAACGTTATGTTTCAAAAAAATCACCTCAATAATATTAACGAATTATACAAAACTTTACAATCCAATTATACAAAACTTTTTACAATAAGTCAAGAGCAATTTGTTTAATAGTGGCGATGTGTATATATATAAAACATGTAAGAAAGAAAACAACTAAATAACGATGTGTAATGTAATACAAATAAAAAATGCATATCGACGGCAATGAAAAAATTACTTACAAATACTCAAAAATAAAATCGTCTCAGTTTATTTGAAACGATACATTGCATGAATGAAAAAAACTGAGACGATGGAGTTTTATGAAAAATTTATAAAATTCATAAAAATTATTGAAAAATGACGCTAACAAATAAAAAATATATTTGTAAAAATTG
>JAZSLU010000014.1:0-2217 GCA_045535505.1 Acutalibacteraceae bacterium
ACGACCGAGCATAAACAAATATGTTTTAAGCGTTACCTTGAAATTGTACCGATGTTTATTAACCACCAGATCCGAAAAGGCATCGATGGCAATATCTTCGGCTGCGTGGATGTCATGCACATAACGGTCAACGAAGAATACAAGGTTATCGAACAACTCCTTCATTATTTCGTCAAAGGCACTCTCATCACCATTAAGGAAACGGCGGTAGCTACTTGCACCGTTATCCATAGGATTTCCTCCTGACTTAAGGCTCACGTCTGAACCCTTTCACTTATTATACAACTGAGGTGTATATAATTCCTTATAAAAATTATAACATATTGAGTATTTATTTTAAAGTGTGAAAAAAGCAAACAAATAAAAGGCTTGGAACTCTGTTAGAAATTCCAAGCCTTTTATGATGGAGATGATTTTATTTATTTACAGCATCTTTAAGAGCTTTGCCGGCCTTGAATGCAGGAGCTTTACACGCGGCGATTGTAACTGTTTCACCAGTACGGGGATTTTTACCGGTGCGTTCACCGCGCTCACGAGTCTCGAATGTACCAAAACCGATAAGCTGTACCTTGTCACCAGTAACCATTGCAGTTGTAATTTTATCGAAAGTTGCTTTAATAACTGCTTCAGTATCCTTTTTTGATACTCCAGATGCTTCTGCAACAGCAGCAATAAGTTCTGCTTTATTCATACTTATTTCCTCCAATCATAGTTTTATATCATTATAGTCCATCTGACCTGCTTTGTCAAATTGAACCTTTTCTAATTCATTTTCCCAATGGACTTCATATGTGCAATAAATTCTTTTTTGCGTTCGGGGGTGAGCTTATCAAAGTGTTCCATAATCACCGGGTCGTGCAATTTTGCTTCGCCCTCTTTACGAGCGCAGATAGCATCTTCCTTTTCCTCAAAGGAACCAAGGTAATGTCGTTTCTTCCTGTAATTGATATACGCCTGCCACTTTTTGCTTCTCTTATCAAAATACACGCCTGTGTGACCGGAGGTGTTAAGTGCGCCTGGTGTTTTTGCTGCAACAATGGAACTGAGACAAGTGTTGTCTACAAAATCATTGCGGTATAAAGTACAATCTTTTCTGGATTCTTTGTAGAGACAACCGCAACTTAATATTCGACCTGTTTTTTAGTTCGTTAACGCTCTTGTGCACCGTATTGCCACATTCACATTCCAGTTCCCAAATAATCGAACCTGACAATGTTCTTTTCTCCGTAGGATGAGTAGCCTTCAATCTGCCGAAGGTTTGATCGGTAATATTCCTCTTTGCGAAGATTTGTGATATGTTCAGTTGCCATACAGCCACAAGAACGCACATTACCGAACTTAACATTACTGACAGGCATAATCTTTTCATTTCCGCAATCACACTTAAAATTCCAAACGGCTCGGCGCTTGCCGGAGGATACACCTGCATATTCAACAAACTCAACAGCTTCCAATCTACCAAAGCGGTCGCCTTTTTTATTGAGTTACTGCGAATGTTTTTCATTATACATCCACAACTTTTGGTGTGTCCGTTACGAAGATAAGAAGCAGGAACAACTTTTTCACCGCCACACTCACACTCGCAACGCCATAAGTATCCTTTTCGTTCTTTACCAACAATTTCCTTTTGCCGTAAGCAATCCAAAAGTTTGATTAGTGAGATCAAGCATGACGATGACCTCCGTTTTTGGACATGTATGTATAACAGAGTTGTTTTTTGAAATAGGCGCAGTTAAGCTTTTTGTCAGTCAATAAATTGTAACGTAATGCCATTTCAGATTGCAACCCTTTCTCTAATTTTTTTATAATTAATTACTTCATATATTTTTTCGCCTTTAGCAACAAAGAAAAAGGGCGGAGATTATTAGCCGAGCCGCCCTTTTGCCTTGGTATATTTTTGTTACAGTACTCGTATTTCTTCACTGCCCTTTAAGAGCAAATAACTTGGTTTATTTTAAGAATTTGAACTTACCAATGACAGGTAGTTCTTTTGCTTTGCCGTTTGCCGCATTGATGATGCCGATAACAGCCAAAAGAAGGAACACAAGTGAAAGCAAACCGATGATGCTGCTGATAAAGTACAATCTCCAGGAGATAGCAAGGATGATCCAGTTAAGGATGCTGTAAACTATGCTCCACGCAACGCAGGCGATAAAGAGAGTCAAGCCCTGATTTGCATGGAAACGTGCAAATTTAGATCCTTTTGCCGCAAACATC